>DAOUJS010000095.1:0-6521 GCA_034422355.1 Dehalococcoidia bacterium
CCCCGGGATGACCAGCCGCCCTTCCCGACCACGCTGTTCGTGGTGGACACCGAGGAGGTGGCCGAGACCTACGCCAGCACCGCGTCCCGAATGCCCGCCATGAAACTGCCCATCCTTGTGTCCAGTAGGGAGCTTCTGTCCTATAGGGGGATACTGGGCCGGTCCTGGCGTCCCCTGTGGGACGGGACACGTCCGCCCCTGGCCCTGCGGGAACTGGCAGCCTACGAGTGGGACAAACTGCGCCGACGGATGCGCCGGGAGGAGACACGTTAATCATGCTGATATGGCATCTTCTACCCGCTCTGTTGTCCGGGGGCACAAACTGTCCTCCGGCGGCGATTTCAGGGGCTGGCCGGGAGGCCGCGATGTGTCATTGTCCCGGATTTCACGTAGGAAGCGGGCTGAAATGCCCCTTGACCAATCAAAAATTGCATTTTGGGAACTGTGAGAAATCACGCTAAAACAGTGAGGGCGATTTTGGGCCAGGTGCAATCGCCTGACGCATCGCCGTTGACGAGGTGATTTACATGTCAGATAAGGTCAAAGACGACGTCCACTGGGTGGACAAGGGGGAGGCGGCGCGGGAGCTGGAGGTATCGCTATCGACCCTGGACCGGATGATCCGCAAGGGCGAGGTGGAGGTGGGGAGAGAAGGCCGGCGGGTCTACGTGAAGCTGCCTGGACCCCGCTATCCCAGCGACCGGGAGCTGCTGCGCCAAGCCAGGGTTAGGGTTGAGCAACTGGAGCGCACGGTGGGGAACTTGGCCGAGGAAGCGGACCGGTTGGAACAGGAGCGGGACCGGGCCCGGGCGGAGACGGACACCGCCATAGACGAGTACCGCAAGCTGGAAGAAGTGTTGCTGCGGGAGCAGGACGGCCACCAGGGGGCCAGGCGCTGGGCCGCCCGGCTGGGCATCGCCGTCGCCGTGCTGGTCGCCCTGCTGGCGATCACCGTCCTGGTGGCCTGGTGGCTGATCACGTAGCGGTGCGGGTCCATGCAACGGCGGGAAAGCCGCCCCGACGGACCGGGACGATTGCAAAGCCCCATTCCGTAGAAAGCCATGGAATTTTTCACAGGCACGGCCTTGCGGGTAAAATCCTCATACACTCCCAAAGTTTGGGTGTCGCGATTCCAACGCCGGCCAGAGACAGTGTCAGACGGAGAGTGGTGAGATAGGCAATAGACTCCTGCCGCGGGTGCTTTTGCTGCTGACGGCGGCCATGTTGATCACCGGGTGTTCGTCTGAGGGAACTACCGGGGAAACTACGCCGGTTCCTGCGGTTGGGACGGCGGCGTCCGCAGTTCAGGAGCCAAGCCCGGTCTCCGCGCCGGTTCCCATGGTTGGGGATGCCGAAAACGAACGGCCAGCCGCGCCGCCAACTGCCGCCGGACCAGCGCCCCTGCCCACGGCTGGGGAACAGAGTGGCGATGTGCAGCTCCGCATCCTGGCCATCAACGACTTGCACGGCCATATCGCCACCTCGTCGGACTCCTTCGGCGGCGTGGGCCGGGCCGACTACCTGGCGGCGAACATTGCGGCGGCGAGAGCCGATGCCGAGAATTCCATTTTCGTTTCGGCGGGAGACCTCATCGGCGCGTCGCCGCTGCTTTCGGCGCTGTTTCACGACGAACCCACCATCGAGGCCATGAATCTGATGGGCCTGGACATCAACAGCGTGGGCAACCACGAGTTTGACGAAGGACCGGCGGAGCTGCGGCGCATGCAGGCGGGCGGGCCCCACCCCGTCGATGGAGACCTGGACGGCACGCCCTTCGGCGGGGCGGACTTTCAGTTCCTTGCCGCCAATGCCATCGACAACGCCACGGGCGAGACGGTCTTTCCGCCCTACGCAGTCCGGGATTTCCAGGGAATAGGGGTTGCGTTCATCGGCATCACGCTGGAAGGAACGGGCGCCATTGTGGCCCGCGGCAGTGTGGCCGGGCTGACCTTCCTGGACGAGGCGGAAACGGTCAACGCGCTGGCGACGGAACTGGGGGAAATGGGAATCGAGGCCATCGTAGTCCTGCTGCACGAGGGCGGGTGGTCCGACGGCGGCAAGAGCGACTGCGGCGCCGGCCTCTCCGGGCCCGTCGCGGATGTGGCCCGGCGTCTTGACGGCGCGGTGGACCTCGTTGTCGCCGGGCACACCAACGACGAGTTTGTCTGCCAGGTGGACGGCCTATGGGTGACCATGGCGGATACCCGGGGGCGTCTGTTCACCGTCATCGACGCAACTCTCGACCGGCAGTCCGGGGATCTGCGGGTGGTGGAGATCGAGAACCGCCCCAACTCGCAGGATGGCGTGACGCCGGAGCCTGCGCTCACTGAACTTATCGACAGGTACCAGGCTCTGGCGGCTCCCAGGGCCAACGCGGTAATTGGCTCATTGACTGCCGACATTGGGCGGAAGCAGAACGAGGCGGGCGAGTCGCCCCTGGGCGACGTCATCGCGGACGCCCAACTGGCAGCTACCAGCGGGGCGGACTCGGGCGGCGCGGTGGTGGCCTTCACCAACTCCGGCGGCATTCGGGCAGACATGCGCTTCG
The DNA here is from genome assembly GCA_034422355.1 of Dehalococcoidia bacterium. Classification (GTDB taxonomy): domain Bacteria; phylum Chloroflexota; class Dehalococcoidia; order Lucifugimonadales; family UBA3495; genus CATOSP01. The sequence goes on from DAOUJS010000095.1 coordinate 2,549, forward strand.
CGTCTTCGGGGGATGAGGCCAACGGAGAACTGACCTACGCGGAAGCCTTCGCCGTGCAGCCCTTCGGGAACAGCCTGGTGACCATGTCGCTCACCGGGGCCCAGGTCGACGCCCTGCTGGAGCAGCAGTTCCGCGGCGCCGATGTGGAATCCCGGAACGTACTCCAGGTATCGAAGGGATTCGCATATACCTGGGACGCGGCAAAGCCGCCGGGAGACCGGGTCGACCCGTCCGGCATTTCCATTGACGGGGCGAGGGTGGACCCGGACGCCCTGTACCGGGTGACCGTCAACAGCTACCTGGCCGACGGCGGCAGCGGCTTCAGCGTTCTGACCGAGGGGACGGAGAGGACGGGAGGAATGATCGATATCGACGCCCTGGCTGCGTATTTCGCCAGCGCAGGCGTGGTTTCCCCCGGCCCCCAGGACCGTATCGCGCGATCGAACTGAAAGGGACGAAACCGTCACAAGACTAGAAACAGTTACCATGGAGGGAACGATGACGAGTCTGGAAATAGCACAACTGCCAGCTGATATCCAGGCGCTGCTGGAACTGAAGGGTAGCAAGAGTTTCGCGGTTGCCTACGTGGACGGATATGGAGTCGACATCATCGAAGAGCATCTTTCCGATGAGCTCGGGAAGCAGCATGAATTCCGCTTGCTGGTGGACCTCAAGAGTTGCGGCTCTCGACCCGAAGCCATAGAGAGGCTGGCAATGCTGTCGGAATCAGAGCAGAACCCGAGCTTTGAGTGTCGGGAGTTCTACATCAGGGGTTACGGCTTCGCGATTCTTCATTCCAAGCTCTTTATCTCCCACACGAACGACAAAGTAACCTTCATCACCGGTTCCCACAACCTCACCAAGAATGCCCTGAAGAGAAACAAGGAGCACGGCCTCAGGGTGGAGTCGGCCGCAACCGACAGCGTGGGAGAAGAGACGCTTAAGGAGTTCAACTGCCTATGGGAAGATACGAGAGCAGTAGCACTCACTGCTGAACGAGCCAGGCAGTATGCTTCTCACTTCGACAGCAACGAGTCCTCCGGGCACAAGGATAAGCTCGAGAATCCTCTACCACCGCCCAGCCCGAACCCCTTCCTTATCCCACCCACGGCTCAATACTGGCTCTTGAAAGCCAACGTAGCCAGGTATACGTTTCAGGACCTGCTGGCAGAAAGAGATGAAAAATGCTGGTGGCACGGAGTCCGCCAGACCACTTCCAACAAATGTATCCGAGACGACTTCAGGATAGGTGACCGCATCCTGTACTATCGCAGCTCACCTCCCCACCCGGACCTTCCAGGCATAGTAGGAACTGCCAGGGTTGTCAGCGAGCGAGAGCCTGATCCATCTGCCTGGGACCCTGAATCGCCGAATTACGACCGAAGCAGCAACCCCGATGACCCGACATGGTACATGGCGGAAATCCAGGCGGATATCATCCTTGACCGTATCGTGACCCTGCCGGAACTCCGACAGGAGCCCGATCTGGCCAGTATAGATTGGGGTGGAGTCAATTACATTCTTCCGATTAAGGCGGAAGAATTCAGCGCGGTGATAGCGATGGGCAGTGCCTAACTTGCACAAATCCTGATTTCATTCCCGATCCATAGACCCGGAGTACATCCTCGAATCGGCCGACTACGGACCCGGCTGGGGCGACGGCACCTGGCGGCGCAAGATCGAGGCTTGGATCGACAGATTCGCCGCCGAGCAGTTTCCCGAAATGAACCGCATCATCGTCGACTGCCTGAGACGGCACCAGGAAACCTGACGCGGCCAGGGCCATATTCTCTCATTGGGTGGCCCGAGATACACGGCTGGAATGCCGCCCCGACGGGCCGGGCGTCGTTGACAGCGGGCCGGAGGTGAAGGATAATGATAGTAAGACAACTCAATACATTACAAGGCTCAAAGAAAAACCATGCCCCCACGACGCATTTCCAGGACGATCACCTTTTCGTTGCCGCCCGATATGTACGAGGAGGTCCAGCGGGTGAAGGAGGAAGAGGGCCGCGACATGAGCGAGCTGGTGCGGGAAGCCCTCCGCCTCTACATGGAAGACAGGGAACTGCGCCGTGAGCAGCGCCTGGAACGTCTGCGCTCCCGTCACGCTGAACGGGAAGGGAATCAAGGAGGAAACAGCAATGAGTAAGAATACCGATTTGACCCCGGCGGCCCTCTACGCCCGGGTTTCCAGCGACCGCCAGGACGTGGACCTCTCCGTTTCCGCCCAACTCCGCGCTCTGCGCGATTACGCCGACAAGAACGGCTACTCCGTGGCCCGGGAGTACGTGGACGAGGCCGAGAGCGGCAGAATCGCCGATCGGCCCCAGTTCAGGAAGATGCTGGACGAGGCCGCCAAACAGGAAGCACCTTTCCGCGAGATCCTCGTCTGGAAATTTTCGAGATTCACCCGCAAGCGGGAACACGCCGTGGCCTTCAAATCCATGCTCCGCAAGCGGGGCATCCGGGTGACTTCGATCACCGAGCACGCCGACGACTCCCCCACCGGCAAGCTGATGGAGGCCATCATCGAGTCCGTGGACGAATTTTACTCGGAAAATCTTGCCACGGAAGTGTTGCGGGGAATGCGGGAGGCCGCGTCCCGGGGATTCTGGGTCGCCAGCCGGGTCCCCTACGGCTACCGGAAGGTCTACGTCCAGGACGGGGTCAAGAAGCGCCCCACCCTGGAACCCGACCCGGACACGTCTCCCGTGGTCCAGCGCATCTTCAACCTGGCGGAATCCGGCAGGGGCATCCTGGACATCACCCGCACCCTGAACGGCGAGGGCATCGCCAATCCTACCGGCAGGTTGTGGGCCAAGAATGGCGTCCACATCATCCTCAGAAACGAGGCTTACACCGGCACCCTGGTATGGGGTGAAGGTGCCAAGGACAAGGGAGAGCCGATACGGGTGGAGAAGGCATTTCCCGCCATCGTCTCCAAGACCCAGTTCCGCAAGGTAAACAAGCAGATGCGCTCCCGCGCTCCCAGGAAGGTCCATCCCCGCCGCGTGGGCAGCTCCTACCTGCTCAGCGGGCTGGTCAAGTGCCGTGCCTGCCGCCGGGCCATGTCGGGCCAGGACTCCAAGGGCGGGAAGTTCGCCTACTACGTCTGCCAGTCATTGATGAAACAGGGCAGCGGAGCCTGCGATTGTCCCAGACTCAATGCCCGGCGCTTCGAAGAGATGGTGGTGGGGAAGATTCGGGAGAACGTGCTCACCGAGTCCAACATCAGGGAGTTGGTCAAGCTGGTGGACGAGGAGATGGACGGCATCGCCCGGGAGCAGCGCCAGCGGCTGGAGACCGCTGAATCGGAGCTTGCCGACGTAAAGCGCAGGCTGGACCGGCTCTACAACCTGGCGGAGACCACCGATCTGGACATCGAGGACTTCAAGCCGCGCATCAAGGACCACCGGGAGCGGCAGGAGAGGTTGGAGGCCACTGCTGCGGAGGCCAGGGTGATGTTGTCCCAGCGGCGGGTGGTATTGGATGATGTGGAGACCATCACGGCCTACGCCCAGGACCTGAGCCAGTTTCTGAACGAAAGCGAACTGACCGAGCGGAGGGCGTTCATCGAGTCCTTCGTCAAGGAGATCGTGGTGCAGCCCGGCGGGGCGCTGCTGCGCTACACAATCCCCATGCCCGAGGATAGCCCGATAGAGGGAAGGGACGCCGAGGAGGTCGCCTTGGCCTCCCCGGTACTGTCTACCGTGAAGTCTGGTGGGCCTGGATGGACTCGAACCAACGACCTCGGTCTTATCAGGACAGGGGCATAAGTGCGGTCGCCGGCTCTCTATGATACAGACCTTTGTTAAACAGACTATCAGAAAACAAAATTGGGGCAGCAGGTCATGTTAAGTTGACGCTGCGGCAGTTAGGGTCGAGGAAGTTGGCCTGCCACCAAAGTTTACGGTATTTGCCCTGTTAACCCGCAGCTACTCCACGCCAACCAAAGGGCCGCCTTCAACTC
>DAOUJS010000096.1:0-2656 GCA_034422355.1 Dehalococcoidia bacterium
CTCTTGCCGTGAAGGACCATGTCGAAGATGCGGCGCACCACGGCGTCGGAGGGCGGGTTGAGTTCCAGCCTGGGGCGGGTCTTGGCCCCGTCCTGGACGTGGACCTTCTTGTAGCCGTAGGGAGCGTAGGAGGTCATCCAGAAACCCCTGGATGCGGCTTCCCGCATCCCCCTGGAAACCTCCTGGGCCAGATTTTCGCTATAAAATTCGTCCACGCTCTCGATGATGGCCTCCAGGAGCTTGCCGGTGGGAGTGTCGTCCGCCTGCTCGGTGATGGAGACGACGCGGATGCCCCGGCGCCGCAGCATGGACTTGAAGGCCACGGCGTGCTCCCGCTTGCGGGTGAAGCGGGAGAATTTCCAGACCAATATCTCCTTGAAGGGCGACTCCGGCTTGCCGGCCTCATCCAGCATCCGGCTGAATTGGGGCCGGTCGGCGATGCGGCCACTCTCGGCCTCGTCCACATACTCGCGGACCACCAGGTAGCCGTTGCGCTCGGCGTAGTCGCGGAGGGCCCGAAGCTGGGCGGCCACGGACAGGTCCACGTCCTGCCGCTCGCTGGACACCCGGGCGTAGAGGGCCGCCGGCATCAGATCAACTCGTTCTCTCATTCCTTATCCTCTCCTTGCTCAGTCTCACCCTGCCCCGCCAAACGGGAGCGCAGCCGCTCCAGGCGGGCCTCTCGACGCAGTTCCCGGTCTTCCATGTACAGGCGGAGGGCCTCGCGCACCAGTTCACTCATGTCGCGGCCCTCCTCGTCCTTCAATTGCTGCACCTGCTCGAACATCTCCGGGGGCAGGGAGAAGGTGATGGTCCTGGATTTCCGCCTTGGGGGCATCGTCTCTTTTTCGCCTACTATATTATTAGTTTGTCTTACTATCTATCATCTTATATCCGGACCGCCCGGTCAAGGCTCGGACTTCCCTGTACCCTCCATCCGGTGACCGGTTTCGGCGCCGCCCCCTGGTTGAGCCTGACGTTGTTCCCAGCATACAGCCCGGGGTAACGGCCCCCGCACCGGCCCAACTGGGGCTCCAGCACCCGACGGTGCTCCCAGGGTACGGCGACGACAATCACCTTGGCGAGACGGCCATTCCAGAGGACTGGCCTGGCGATCACGGCGATCCCGTCTGCCTCGTCGTACTCCGGTCTGCCGCTGCGGGCCGCCCGCTCCGCCAGGGAACCGGCGGACAATGCCCGGCCCCTGCGGGGCGTTCCTCCCCGCCAACCGTTGAGCAGCGGGGAGCGGGGAGTCGCCATACCCGCCGTCCGTTTCATTACCGTGACCCGCAGGTCCTCCAGCCTGGTCGGCGTGGGCCAGCGGGCCGGGTCGTTCTGGCCCCTCCGCTCGTACAGAGCCAGCAGCAAGGGCTGGCGGAGCATCACCTCCCACATTCGAAGGACCACGGCGGAGTAGGCGCAGCAAAAGAGATTCTGAAGGGCCACCACGTCCAGCCCGCTGGCCTGGGCGTAGGCGGCGAAGACCTCCGGCGGCATCAGCGTCGCCACCGCGAACCGCTCCGCTGCGGGGCAAATGCCCCTGGTGGGCTGACGGTCGCAGTGCCGGTCCCAGACCTGCTCGTGAATGATCTCGCAGGCCTCATGGAGCACCGTAATCTTGCTGGTGCCCTCCCACTGGCCCACCTGGTAGTGGATGGCGTAGGACCCGTCGGGCTTGGTGTAATGGACGCCCCGCAGCCCGCCGGCCAGGGGCCTCTCCGACACCTCCCCGACGCCAGCGCATTCCAGCAACACGGCAAGGTCATCGAATGGGACACGGAGGGGCACCTGAAAGTATTCAGTGAACTCGGCCGCCAGTTCCTCGGGCTCCAGCCTCGCCATGGGGTGCTCGTCGGCCATGATCCGGTCGCAGAAGTCGTCAAGGGTCTTGGTCAAAATCACTCCAACAGCCGCTTGCCGGTAAACTTCTCGTACATCTGCACGATGAACCGCTTGGCCTCCAGGGAGAGGGGGCCGGAGGGCCGGGTGCCCACTCGGAAGACCGGGTCGGCCAGCACGTACTGGTAGGCCCGCTCCACCTCCTCCGGCTCGTTGTCCCTGGCCTCTATCCCCTCCGGGTCGTCCAGGTACCCGGCCCGGCCCAGCAGGTCCTGCAGGTCCACGCCGTAGAGGGTGGCCAGGCGTTTCAACACGCTGGGGCCGGGGATGCGGTCGCCCCTCTCTATCTGGGAGAGGTAGGAGTTGGAGATGCCGGTGAGACGACCCACCTCCCGGAGTCCCGTCTGCCCCCGAAGCCGCCGCAGCAGCGTCCCGATTTCCTCCTGGTCGTTGTGCTGCTCCATCACTTCACACCCTGTGCTAATACAGCAAGCAATACCGATGTTCCATTCCTGTCGGATTCCTGTCGGTTTATTGTCATTTCAGAGTGAACACTTGTCAACCGAAGCGACGATCTGACAGAAAATCAATTGCGCCCGTGCTTGCCCTATTGTTACACTCCAATCGAACCGCACGCCCGTTCTAAAAGAGATTATACCCCCGGGTGTGCCGGAACGCCACCGGCGCCTGACGCCGGATTCGTCCAGGAGAGCCAGGGCTTTTGAGCAAGCAACAGAGACTCACCAAGAGCCAGGAGCGCCGCCGCATCGAGGGGCTGCGCATCCTGGCCCGCATCATCGCCCGCCACTACCTGGCC
>DAOUJS010000097.1:0-7421 GCA_034422355.1 Dehalococcoidia bacterium
AAACGGCGCTGCCGGACAGTGCTGCAATCAAGGGCCGAGGCGCTCCTACAAGATTCCCAGCCCAATTCCAGCCTTCCGGCAAATGCACATCCCACCTTGGCTTTAGTTTAGAAGAGCAAGAAGAGTCAGTTTCCGATGGTGACCCGGATGCGATCTGACCCGCATGCCTTTTCTTTAGAGTATTACGGAACTCTGAACAAGTCTGAGTGTATTGTGGCATAGTATGGTTGGCAGGCACAATTTGGGTCAAAGGTGAGAGTTATGCTGGACCAGCCGGCCTTTTCCGGCCTGGAGCACCAGGGCAAGAAGCACAAGACCCGCCGGGAGTTGTTCCTGGAACGCATGGACGGTCTGATTCCCTGGGAGAAACTGGAAGGCCGCATCGCTCCGCACTACCCCAAGGCAGGCCAGGGGCGCCATCCCTACCCCCTGTCGGCCATGCTCCGAATCCACTGCGTGCAGTTGTTCTACAACCTCAGCGAACCCGGCATGGAGGACTTGCTCTGCGAGTCGGACCCGGTGCGGCGGTTCGCGGGACTGAAGCTGACCGGTTCCTTACCCGATGAGACCACCATCCTGCATTTCCGGCATCTATTGGAGAAGCACAGCCTGGGAGAGGGCTTACTGCAAGAGATCAACGGTCACCTGGAGTCCCTGGGACTGAAGCTACGGGAGGGGACCATCGTGGACGCCACCATCATCGAGGCGCCGCCGTCCACCAAGAACCGGAACAAGGAGCGAGACCCGGAGGGGATTCGGAGACGGGGATAGTCCACAGCCTGAGCACGACGGCGGTCAACGCGCACGACATTACGGAGGCGCACAATCTGCTGCACGGGGGCGAGACGGTGGTTTGGGGCGACGCCGGGTACCAAGGGATCCACAAAAGGGAGGAGACCCAGGGGTTGGAGGTGGAGTGGCAGGTGGCCATGCGTCCTGGCAAGCGGCGGAAGCTGGAACCTGGCAGTGAGGAGGCGCTGGCGGAGAAGGCGAAGGTGCCGGTGGGGCCAGGTCAAGGTGGGTGGGGCATCCCTTCCTGCGGGTGAAGGGTCTGTTCGGCTACAGCAAGGTGCGTTACCGGGGTTTGATGAAGAACACATAACGGCTGGCACTGCTGTTTGGGCTGGGCAACCTGTTGACTGCGGAGGGTCAACTGAGGGGGTAGTGGCCCCAACGTCATTCTCCACTGGAGTTCGGGGCTGCACCAAGCGCCCAACGGCCCCCATCGGGAAGACACTCCAAGGGCTGAATGCTGTTCCACAACGCCGGGACGGCGGAATTCGCCCCCTTAACCATCGGTCGAAGACAGTTCATCCAACAATAAGCCTTGTTCAGAGTATCCTTAGGAGTGTCCCATCGTGGACACCCTCCGGCTCTCCTTCCAGCCCCTGGCCTGTTGCAGCATCTCCAAGGCGCTGGTGCGGGTCGCACCGCTATCTGATCCCAGCATCTGGCTGAGTTCTTTCACCCTGGCCTCGCCATCGAGGTCCTCCACCGATGTCACGGTCCTTTCATCCGAACCCAATTTTGTGACCTTGGTGTGCCGGTCTGCGTAGGACGCTATCTGCGGGAGGTGAGTTACGCATAGCACCTGATGACTCCTGGACAGACCCCACAGTTTCTGACCCAGGACGCTTCCGACCCGGCCACCTATCCCTGCATCGACTTCGTCGAACACGAGCATCGAGACCTGGTCGGCCGCCGATAGGATGGTCTTTATGGCGAGCATCAGCCTGGACGTCTCTCCGCCCGAAGCGATCCTGGACAGGGGCCGTGGCGGTTCGCCCGGGTTCAGCGAGATCAAGAATTCTACGGAGTCTATGCCCGTCCCGTTGAACGCGAGCCGCCTCTCAGATTGCCCATGCGAACCGGGGGTTGAGCCCGGTACCGGACCCACAGTCCCAACCGGGACACCGTCCTCTGATTCTGATTGATGGACATCCACTATCACCTGGGCATGCCCCAAAGCCAGCCCGGCGACCTCTTCTTGTATTGCTTCAGCCAAGCGCCTGGCTGCCTGTTGACGGGCTTCGGAGAGCTGTTCCGCAAGGATGCCGACCCCCCTTTCCAGACCCATTTCCCGGGATAGCAACCCCTCCATCCTCTCTTCGGTATGATCCAGGTTTTCCAGATTCTGGGAGGCCGTCTCGCCGAAGGCGAGGATTTCTCCGATGGTGCTGCCGTACTTCCTCTTCAGACTGTTGATCAGGTCCAACCGGACCTCGATTTCGTGGAGACGGTCCGCGCTGTATTCGATACCATCACGATAGCTGCGGAGTGATCGCGCCAACTCTTCCACCTGGGACATCAGGGCGTTTACCAGCTCAAGATCCTGGCTCAATGAGGGGTCCAGTCTCTCCAATTGGGAAAGGTCGGTGGAAACCTGCCCGAAAAGGTCCATGACCGACTCTTGACGGTCGAAGCTATCGTATAACGCTCTGTAGGCGTGGTCGGACAGCGAGATGATTCGCTCTGCGTTGGCCAGCCGGTCCCTCTCCAGGACCAGGTCTTCATCTTCACCGGGGCGCAGATTTGCGGCGCTGATCTCTTCCGCTTGATACCTCAGAAAATCCATCCGTCGAGCACGCTCTCCGCCATCCTTCCGCAGACGGTCCAGTTCCTGGCGCACTTGGGTTAACTGATGGACCTTCTCTGCCACCTGCGCGCGGAGTTGTAATAACCCACCATACCTGTCCAGGATATCCAGGTGCTCACGGACTCGGAGAAGGGACAAGTGCTGGTTCTGGCCGTGGATGTCCGCCAGGTGTTGGCCCAGTGTGCTCAACAGCCGGAGAGGCACGATTCTCCCGTTTACCCGGCAGGTGTTGCGGCCGTCCAGGTTGATTTCACGAGCGAGAACCATCTCCTCGTCATCAACGTCAATTTCGTATTCGTTCAGGGCAACTCTAATCTTCTCAGCAGTGTCGAGGTTGAGCAGGAAGATGCCCTCCACCCTGGACTGGCGCGCACCAGAACGTACCGTGCCGGCATCGGCGCGTCCGCCAAGCAGAAGGCTCAGCGCATCCACGATAATCGACTTGCCGGCCCCCGTCTCCCCGGTCAGCGCGCTAAAGCCTGGCGCCAACTCAATATCGAGTTGCTCTATGGTTGCGAAGTTGTTGATGCTTAAGAGCCTGAGCATGGCAATGTCCGAAACTCCTCCGAAGTTGACGGGCATATTTTTCGCTCATGGAAAAGCAGCGTGCAGATGCGGCGAGGGATAGATCCCCGCTTGTACGGGAATTATGCGGTGATTCCCTGAAAATCGAAAGCCCCAAGGGAGGTCTTACAAGCCCCATGGCGATTTGAGAATTTCAGGGGAGTCTGAGGTGGAACCCGGCATTTGGACAGAATCAGGGCCGGGATAAGTGAGAATCCCGGCTATCCTGCCGGTGATTCGATCACCTCTCCTGGTGAACGCCTCCTTCCATAAGACTCCCCATCGGCGACACCCTGCTCCCCGTGGAACACCCCTGATCTCGTAGTAGAACCGAAAGTAGTCTTCCAGTCCCGCTTTGCCACAAGGAGGCTGGCGCAGGCATTCAGGTACACCTCCTCATACTTCACCGTCCGCCATAGCCGCTCCACGAAGATGTTGTCATGGTACCGCCCCTTCCCGTCCATGCTGATCTTAACCCCTTGCTCCTGGAGGGCCTGGGTGAACTCCGGGCTGGTGAACTGGGCTGCCCTGGCCGGTTTTGAACACCTCCGGCCAGCCCTTTCCCAGGGCCTCTTCCAGCGCCTCGGCGCAGAAACCGGCTTCAGGGTGTTGGACAGCCGCCAGGCCACCACGTACCGGCTGTGCCAGTCCAGCACCGCCACCAGGTCCACCGTTTCCTGGTCCTTCGGCGCCTCCAACGCCACCTTGGCCTTGAAAGCTGGGCTGGTGTTTCCTGCGTCCTTGCGACATTTCCTGCCCCTTCACGACATCAACCTCTGCCCTCAGTTCAGGAGCGGGACTCTCACTTCCCCACCTGTCCCAAATTGCCGGTCCACCTCAGACACTTAACTCCAACATCCACACCTTCAATTTCCGACATATCAACCTCCATTATCCCAATAGCCCTGCGCTTCCAGGGGACTTTTGCACTTCATTCATGGACACTTCCCGGCAGGGCAATCGCGCATTAGGACAGTGCCATGCTGAGCTTGCCGAATCCGCCTGAAGCGGATAAAGTCCTGCGTGCCAGGCCTGTATCGGCCCCCATGTCCTGGTTCCCGACCGGGATTTTAGACCCTCCGGCAACCTCAGGCTGACATACTGTACCTTTTCCAGGTTTGGCGCTATTTGCGTCGGAGTTAAGACGCAATTGCCCTCCGGGAAAGTTCAGCTACACGGTTTGACATCACAACTTCTCACTACCTACAATCCCCACCATCTCTCAAGCTGACTCAGGTCTGAGGGCCCAACATGTACCAGCAAGCCCCGGTCCCCTGCTGCGCCGGCTCCCGTCCGTCGAGTCCCGCCGCGATGGATCGTGAGCCACCAGCAGTCGCCCGCCCCAACCGCCGCAGGACCCGGGGCATGGCAACCCTCCCGGGCGGCCGGTTCATCATGGGTTCCGATGCCGGACAGGGGCATCCGGCCGACGGCGAAGGTCCGGCAAGAGAAGTGACGGTACAGCCTTTTTTGATGGATGCCTGCGCCGTGACCAACCAGGCATTCCAGCGATTTGTCCGCGCCACGGGCTACCGCACCGACGCCGAGCGGTACGGTTGGTCCTTTGTGTTTCGGAGTTTCGTCACGCCGGAACTGGCGGCCAAGGCCATCAGCGCTCCGGCCGAGACTTCCTGGTGGCTGGCCATTGCCGGGGCTGGCTGGCAGCATCCCGAAGGGCCGCGGTCAGGCATCCGCCGCCGTATGGACCATCCGGTGGTCCACGTTTCATGGAACGATGCCATGGCCTACTGCCGGTGGGCTGGCAAGCGGTTGCCCACCGAGGCGGAATGGGAGTTTGCCGCCCGGGGAGGCCTCACCCAGAAGACATTTCCCTGGGGCAATGAGTTGACTCCAGGAGGCCAGCACCGGTGTAACATCTGGCAGGGGACGTTTCCTGAAAAAAATGTATGTGAGGACGGTTACGACTGCACCTGCCCCGTCCGGGCATTTCCGGCCAACGGATTCGGCCTGTTCAATATGACCGGCAATGTTTGGGAGTGGTGCTCCGACTGGTTCGACGCCACCTGTGCGAAAGCGGGTGAGGTGGACAATCCCCGGGGCCCGGCAACGGGCACGGCCCGCAGCATGCGCGGTGGTTCCTACCTTTGCCATGAGTCCTACTGCAACCGGTACCGGGTTTCCGCCCGCAGCTCCAACACGCCGGACAGTTCCACCGGCAACCTGGGCTTCCGCTGCGTAATGGACATCTGAGTATCGAGTATACTCGAACGTGCAGGAATGAATTTCTAGAAGAATGCTCATTGTCAACATTCGCATTCATTAGTTGGGTGAGAAAAACCTGTCAAGTGGAGTAATGAAATGGCTGACCGGCCCAACCTGGTGTTCATCTTCAGCGATCAGCAGCGATACGACACAATGGCCTGCTATGGCAACCACTGGATTGACACGCCCAACCTGAACGAACTGGCTTTGCGCAGCTTCATCTTCCGCAACGCCTATGTTACCCAGCCTGTATGCACCCCAGCGCGGGCTTCAATTATGACCGGCCTGTATCCGCATACCGCCGGGCCGGTGCTGAACGGTATCCAGTTGGCCGGCGATGTGCCCTGTATTGCGGAAATGGTCTCAAACGATTATCGCTGCGGCTACTTCGGCAAGTGGCATCTGGGCCACGGCGACCGGGCTCAGCACGGCTTCACTACCTGGGTCAGCACCGAAGACGGCTACGAAGGCGACTTCGTGCGTGGCGGCCCACTGTCCAATCTGAGCAGTTTTCACCAGCATCTGGTGGACAGCGGCTTCAAACCCGACCGGGATGCCGGGGACATCACGACATTCACGCATCACCTGCGCACCTCCTTCCCCACCGAGTACCAGATGGCACCCTATTTGGGCGACCGCGCCGCCGAGTTTATTGACCGGAATCGCGAGCGGCCCTTCGTCATGTACGTCAGTTGCCTGGAGCCTCATTCTCCCTACATCGGGCCGCTGCAGGACATGTATAATCCTGCGGAGTTGCCGGTGGGACCAACCTTCCTGAAGAAGCCGGAGAACGTGGCCCTGCTGCACCGGGTCAAGGCCGACTACTATCTCAGGTACATGAACGGCGGCGACCCCAGCGGTGATGCCTACATGACGGGCTGGGCCGCGGTGGGGGAAGACGTTACAACCGAAGCGGGCTGGCGCGCCCTCCGCGCCCACTACTTCGCCTGCGTCAGCCTCGTCGACATTATGGTAGGCAAGATTACCGCCGCCCTGGAACGCAACGGCCTGGGCGACAACACCATCGTCGTGTTCACCAGCGACCACGGCGACTTGCTGGGCGACCACGCCATGCTGGAAAAGCGTTCCTTCTACGAAGAATCGGCCCGGGTCCCCCTGCTCATGTCCGTGCCATCTCTGGGGAGAGAGCGGCGGGAAATTGGCGGCAGCTTCAGCCACATTGACTTGGTGCCCACCCTGCTGGACCTGTTGGGCGAATCCATCCCGGGGCACTTGCACGGCCTCAGCCGCCTGGGGGTTCTGGAGGGCTGGGAAACCCTGGATAACTCCGACGTGGTGATGGAATGGAACGGCATCCGGCCGGGCCATTTCGATCGGGGGCAGGCCACCCCGGAAGTTGACCGGTTGAACCACTCCATGTGGCGTTCAATCATCGCCAACCGCTGGAAGCTGAACCTCTGTGCCGGCGACCAGTGCGAGTTGTTCGATCTGAATACCGACCCCAACGAGGAAACCAACCTGTTTAACGCCCCGGCCCAAAAGGACCGAATTCGCGACATGGCCGCCCGGCTTCGGGTGTGGCAGCATCGGACCGGAGATAAGGCGCCATTGCCGGACGTCTAGGGCTACGGGGAAATGCCCCGGGGTCATACTGAATTTCCGTTGGGGGCACATGACCATGCGCCCCTACTCAATTCCCACTTTGAGCCTATCCTAATAACCCGGCTGCTCTGAGAGCGATGAGGGCGCAGTGAAGTGAAGAAAGGCGATGTAATTCTGAGGGCGCTTGTCCCAGCGTACAGGATGCGCCGGAAACGGTTCAACCAACCGTGAGAGCGTTCCACCACCCAGCGCCGGGCCTTGAACCCAGCCTCCCTCTTGATGGCCTTGGCCTCCTCGCCGCGACTGCGGATGTGGGCGGTGAAGCCGAACTCCTCCAGTGTGCGGCGCACCTCGTCAAAGTCGTAACCCCTGTCCAGGCACATTCCCTGGGGTTGCTCCAGAGTGGGTTCGGGACGCGCTATCACCACACTGTCCAGGGTCGGCCGCACCAGCTTCATATCGTGGCGGTTGGCCC
>DAOUJS010000098.1:0-4791 GCA_034422355.1 Dehalococcoidia bacterium
CGTGGCGGCTTGGGGTCTTTCGTTTTGCTCATTACACCAGTATAGCGGCAACCCTGACTTGGCTCACCTTAACTCGCCTGTGAGTTTCTACCAGTTTTTAGGATAGGCTCTTAGTCAACCAGTGGCTGTAATCCACGGAGGCAGTGAATTGGGATTGCTGAATTGGATGCGAGGAGGAGGGGAATGGAGACGTTGGGCCCGAGATGTTGGCCAAGCTGGTGACAGGGCTTTCCAACTGGCATCGTGGGAACGAGCGGAGCAACTGAAGGCCCATGCCAATGAAGAACAAATCCTCACTAGCGAGGCGACTTTCCTTACCCACCAATGGGTTGCACTTCATGACCGGTTGCAGGGTCTCTCAGAAGCAGGATTCAGTAATAGGGATCTACGTGAGTTAAGGCAGGAAGCGTCGGAAAGGCGGGCCGACGCGTTGGGATCTGTCTCGCTTGTACAAGGTAGAAATGTGGACAGGGGTATATACCAGCCAGTTTATAATATCTTCCAAGAAATGGTGGACGCACAAGTAGAAATATGGGACTCTACTCTAACAACTCTCGATTCCCTCGACCCAAACAATTTGGAATCTTTCAACCCGAGCAACTTGGATTCTGTAAGTTACTTGTTGCGACACTGCGGATGGTTGGGAGAACAAGTCTTAATTTCCCTGCCGGATCTAACGCGGCAGCGGCGCGAGGCAGAGCGCAAGAAGCAGCGTCTCGCCGCTATCGGTTGCACGGGCTTGGTAGCCGTTGTTGTCTTGTGTGCAGGTCTGATGGCGTACTGCACTTGAAAGAATGCTGGAATCCCTGGCAATTCTGCTCCAAGGCCAATATATAGCACCTCGTTTTGAGCAGTATCTCAGGACAGCAGTGTGGCCCTCGACGCGGTGGGGTCCAATACATTAGAGGCGGAGCTCTGAGGTAGGGAGGCCATCTGGTTCAGCAGACGCAGACGTACAGAGAACGAAGCGGGAGTACCTGACCAGGGCGTTCCAGGAGATGGAGGCCGGGGACCTGCTCCAGGCTTCGGAGAAAGGTTGGGGCGCCGCAGCACAGATGGTCAAGGCCGTGGCCGATCAAAGGGGTGTGGAACACCGGAGCCACCGGTCCATCCTCTTCGCCGCGGAGGCGTTTTCGCGGGAAACCGGGACTATCCATACCGAAAGACTATTCGACTCCGCCCGCGCACTGCACGGCAATTTTTACGAGGACACACTGGACCGGGCAGGCGTTTCACGGCGGCTGCGAGACGCATCGAATTTCGTGGACAAGATGGAGGGTTTGCTGCGCAACGCCTGACCTCTGCCGGACTCATGGTCGCGGCGGCAATCAAACAGATCCTGGACACCAATCGTCCGGGGGCCGTTTGCGTTCATGCCCTTCGCACATCGTCCATTGGGTTTCATGCCCAGATTGGGGAGCCTGCCTAAAGCAGCCGCGGTGTGGTTTCCGGTGCGGGGGCGGGTGCGATGCACTCGGGGCCGGAGTTGCTCACGGAGTTGACTGCGCCGGACACTATGTAGCAGGCCATCTCCTCGGAGGGTGCGGGGGCCAGGAGCGGCTCCAGGACCTCGGCTTCTTCGGTGAGCGGGTCGAGCCACAAGGGTTCGGTTTCCGGGGAGAGGATGACGGGCATCCGGTGGTGGACCGGGGCAATCAGGTCGTTGGCCTGGGTGGTGACGATGCTACAGGACCGGACAGTGTCGCCCTCGGGCGATGTCCAGGTCTCCCACAGCCCGGCGAAGGCGAAGGGCTGGCCCGACTTGAGATGAAAGTAGGTCGGAATTCTCTGAGTCCCGCCCGCCGTCCCGCGCAGCAGCCGCGCCTTCCCCTCTTTGCGCCACTCGAAGAAGCCGTCGGCCAGCACAAGACAGCGCCGACGGCGGAACGCGGCCCGGAAGGCCGGTTTGGTCGCGGCGGTCTCGCCTACGGCGTTGATCATCCGGTAGCCGATCTTTGGGTAATTTGCCCGTGCATCAGCTTCTGAAACCCGCCCACCGCCCCGCGCATCAGCCGTGGCCCAGGAGGGGATGAGGCCCCAGCGCATCAGCCCGGCCCGCCTCTGCCCGTCGTTGACCACGGTAAGCACCTGCTGGCTGGGGGCAACGTTGTAGCTGGGCCGGTAGTCCTCGACGTGAGACTCGAACCCGAACCGAGCCTGTAGCTCGTCCATGTTGGCGGTGAGGGTATAACGTCCGCACATGGCGCAGTCTCCCTTCAAGATCGTTGGTCAGGGGCCGTTGGCCCTGGCCAGCAAGTCCGCGAGGGGCATGTCCGACAGGGCGTTGAGGCGCACGTCGGCGCGGTCCAGGGGAAGGTCTTTCGTCATCGGGTTGGGGACGGCGATGCAGAAGGCCCCGGCGTCCTTGGCCGCAGTCACACCGTTGGCCGAGTCTTCGAGGACAAGGGTGTTGGCGGGCACGGTGCCCAAGGCAGCGGCGGTGAGCAGGTACAGTTCCGGGTCGGGTTTGACCCTGGCCACGTCGTCGGCGCACTTGACCGAATCGAAGTGCTGCCGCAATCCCCGGCTTTCCAGGTGGCCATCCACCCAGGCGTGGTTGGAGCTGGAGGCGACGGCCAAGCGCAGACCGAGGCGCTTGGCCTCGTGGATGTAGTCCACCACTCCGGGCAGCAGGGGGTTGGACTCGACGACCTCCACGTACCTGCGCCGTCTCTCCCGCATCAGGGAGTCGCAGTCAAACGTCTGGCCCGTCAGTTCTTCCAGCAGGCCGCAGACGTCCATGCGCCGGCTGCTGCCACCGATGAACCGGGTCCACCAGTCCCGCTCCAAATCGACGCCGTGGCCCCGGAAGACCTCCTGCCAGGTGGCGAAGTCCGGCGTCTCGGTGTCAATTATCACCCCGTCGAAGTCAAATATCAGCGTGTCTATCACAGGTACTGTCACCGGGTTGGGTGGGGGACTGGCAAGGGGAAAATTTTTGGTTTTCCGATCAAGTATGGTAGTCCGTGGCCGACTGAGCGGACAAAACCGGACATTTCCCTGGTTAGTAGCGCAGCACGTTGGTCGGTACAAGGCGCTGAGCCACAGGGTCCACGGCAAGGGAAGCTTCCTCCAGGGACACTACGCCCAGCAGGCTGGGCTCGCCTTCTTCGGCGAATATCACCGGCGTGTGGAACTGCCGTCCCTCCAGTCTTATGACAGTTTCTCCTATATTCACCGGAGCGTTGCTTCCATCCGCCAATTCGGCCTGGGCCGTACGCATTACCGGTACTCCCAGCCTTCGCAGCAGTCCCATGGGCACTGCCGTGAAGGTTGAGCCGGTGTCCACTGTGACCTCAAGGTCCTCGAACACCTGCCCCTGGGGGTCTCCGACGGCTATGGTCACTTTTACCGTTCCCATGTCGTTTCTCCTGGATTTGCTGCATGTGCACTGCCGGGACAGAGATTTTTTATTTTCCCGGACATTTCCGGTCAAACCCGGGCATTTTCACCTGTTCATGCCATTCCGTCGCATTGGCCGGGTTGCGCGTCAAAGGTACATTCCCCCGCTGCGCCCATCACGCCGTCCACATCCCGTGAAGATTATGATAGTGCAGTGCGCCGTGGTTGGAAAGGGGCAAATGTCGGAGAGTCAGACCGGCTGAAAGCGGAGGCGCCACCCATGCAAGACAGGGCAGCGTCGCGGTTGGTATATAATCAGGGGCAAGTGTCCCGGAACGTTGAATAGAGGTGCGCGGGCCATGCTTTACATGGTGTCCCTCAGTCACAGCCCCCAACAGTGCCCCGGCGTGGCGGTGGAGATACGCGACCGGGCGCTGCTGATGGCGTCCACCATGACCGAAGTGCTGCAAAGCCACGGGTGCAGCTACCGGGGAGGCTGGGTCGGCAAGTCGTCCCACCAGACCTTCCTGGTGCTGGACGCGCCCGACGCCCACGCCGCGGACAGCGCCCTGGTTGACCTGGGGCTGGCGGTGTGGAACACGGCGGACATCTTCCCGGTCGTAACCCTGGAAGACGCTTTCGGCGGGCTGCCAGCGGATTAGCCCAACCGGGGGAGGGGCGGACATGCCCAACCAGACCGAGCCCAACGCCAACAACGCCCTGGGCGATCTGCTCCGCGCCATGATGCCCGGCAGCTGGGTGCTCTCGGAGAACACCCAGACCTTCCCGGCCCATCCGGGCCAGCACGCCGACGTGCTGATAACCGCGCCGGGCCGTTCCCCGGTGGTTGTCGAGGCGGAGTACGAACCCGCTCCCGAAGTGGAACAGGACGCCGCCGACCGGCTGGACCTGGCCGTAGCGGGCGAGTCCCGCAGCATCGAGGCGGCGATTGCGCTGCGCTATCCCGCGCCGGTGCGGGACGCCTATGACTTGGCGCAGGCCGTGGCCGACGCCCGTCTCTCCTACTGCGTGCTGTACGAGGACGGCAGCCGCTTCCCCGAATCGGGATGGCTGGAAGGCTCCGTAACCGACCTGGCCGACCTGGTCCGGCTGGTGTCCGTTCCCCAGAAGGAAGTGGACCGGGCGGTAGACACTCTCCAGGACGGCATCGAAAGGGCGGCGGTCATCCTGGACGAACTGAAGGACATGGCCCCGGCCACCGCCCGCGAGATCGCCCGGCTGCTGGGGATGTCCGACGTTCCCCAGACCCGCCGGATGGCCTGCGCCATCATGGCCAACGCCCTGGTGTTCCACGAGCGCATCGCCGGGAAACACCAGGGGGTGAAGCCGCTCAACCTGGTCTGCGGCCCCGAGGTCGCCAACCCGCAGGCAGAGACACTGGCGGCCTGGGCCGCGATTCTGAAAATCAACTACTGGCCCATTTTCGCC
>DAOUJS010000099.1:0-57083 GCA_034422355.1 Dehalococcoidia bacterium
TCCCGAATTTCGCCCAGCCGCCTGGATTCGGGGTCGCTGGCATAGGCCCGCGCCCGCTCGAGGTTTTCGAACTCTATCACCACCACCCGGTGAGGCGTCCGGTTGCCCGACACTATTTCCGTGGGGCCGCCGCGCACCAGGTACTTGCCTCCGCACCTCTCCACTACGGCGACGATATCCCTGGCGTATTCGTCGAACAGGGCCTGGTCGGTAATCTCGTTATCAATGATCGCGTATGCTGCCATGTCAACAACCTCTCCTCACCTGTTGGTTTCCGGACTGGTCTTCCCGGAGCGCCCGCGGCAAGCCGGAAGCGCTCCGGTCCGTCACGGATGCGTTAAGCATCTACCTGCACTGTCACTATGTCAATGCCGTGATATTTCCGGTGGCGCCGTGATGTTTCCGGTGGCGCACGGGAGATGCGTAGTGGCGCAGCAGGCTGCTCGGCTGACGGTGGCGGCCCATTAATATAGACGCGGCGCCCGCCCGCGCGTGACGGTTGACTGCCCATTGCCGCATTGAAGGCCCGTCGAGCGAATGCGGGCAGCGCCGTGCGATAATGGGAACAGACGAAAAACATGGCAGGAGGCAGAAGCCTTCTTCCATTGGAGTGATTAGAGGTGTCAGACAATAATTGCGAAATCGCCGTACTGGGCGGCGGATGCTTCTGGTGCGTAGAGGCCGTGTTCGCAGAAGTCGCGGGGATCACTGCGATCACGTCCGGGTATTCCGGTGGGCAAACGGTCAACCCGTCCTACTACGAAGTGTGCAGCGAGCGCACGGGGCACGCCGAGGTGGTGAAGCTGGAATTCGACCCCGGCCAGATCACCTTCACGGACATACTGGAGATTTTCTTCGCTACCCACGACCCGACGACCCTGAATCGCCAGGGCGCGGACCGCGGCGCGCGTTACCGCTCGGTGATCCTTTACGCCAACGAGTCCCAGAGGGAACTGGCAGTGAAATTTATCGAGGACCTGGATGCGTCCGGGACGGAGAACGGGCCGGTGGTCACCCAGGTGGCGCCATTCGAGGCTTTCTACCCCGCGGAACCGGAGCACCAGCTTTTCTACCAGAAGAACCCCGGAATGATGTACTGCCAGATAGTGATCAACCCCAAGGTGGCCAAGGTGCGGCAGAAGTTCACCGCCAAGCTGCGTCAGTCCCCGCAGACGCAGTGATCCCAGGGGCCGGCGCTTCCCGGCAGGTGGAGTTGCCTCCAATGATAATCATCCAGGATACCAACGACTCAAACATCCCACTGTTTAATCCGCACAGATTTGAGGCCTCGTACCGGGAAGCCGGGGGCCCGTGGAGTTGGAACTGTTCGAGGGGATGCCCCAACTCTACGGCAACACGACAGGACCGGAATCCGACCGGGCCATCGAGCTGATGAAGGGCTTGTCGCCAAGCAACCGGCGCCCTCCGGCGCGGCCCCGGTGTAGCGCCTTGCCGCCGCAGAGGCGGGGCTAGGGAGCGGCGAGGCCCGGGATTATCACGTCTCGGAAGGCGTCGACGTCCGCCCCCGGCATGTCGTATCCGCCCTCTTGGGTGTGGGTGGGAAAGAT
Organism: Dehalococcoidia bacterium; assembly: GCA_034422355.1. Taxonomy (GTDB): domain Bacteria; phylum Chloroflexota; class Dehalococcoidia; order Lucifugimonadales; family UBA3495; genus CATOSP01. The sequence goes on from DAOUJS010000099.1 coordinate 1,569, forward strand.
GAAGACATGGTCGATCCCCGATTCTGCCTTCGCCCTCCGCAGCCGCGCCAGGCACTCGCCGGGCGTGCCGAAGAGGCCGAAAGCATCGCAGATCGCCTCGGCCTGGGAGTCGCTGATGTTTTCCGGCACGAAATCGCCGGCCAGATTGATGCCTGCCTCCCGCAGCCAGACGAGGTTGGAATTGCTGGGGTACTTCAGGTACGGCTGGTCGGGACGGAACCACTGCTGCGGAAAGCGCCGGGCGGCCGGGCCGTCATCCGACACGGTGGTCGGGGCGATGAAGATCGTCTGAAATCCGTCGAGGCTGCGCCCGGCTCGCGCGGCTCCGGCTTCCAGGCGCAGACGGGCCGCTTTCACCGCCCTGGGGTCCAGGCCGACCATCAGCAATGCGCCGTCCGCAACCTCTCCTGCCAGCTCCACCATCCGCGGGCCGGCGGCGGTCATGAATACCGGCGTCGGCCGGTCGCTCAAGTTGAGCAGACGGGTCTCCACGCCGTTGAACTCCAGGCGCTCGCCCCGCAGCAGCCGTCGAATGGTCAGGATGGCCCGCCGCATGGCCTCCACCGTGGCCCGGGGCCTGCCGATGTTGCCCACGGACAGGTATCCGGGGCCGACGGTAAGACGCACCCGCTGCGGCGCGATCTCCTCCAGCGAGTGGGCCAGCGACGCCAGCACCATGGGATGCCGCGTTACCGGGTTGGTCGTCGCCGGGTAGAGGGTGAGCCGCGATGACCGCTCCGCCGCCAGCGCCAGCGTGACGAAGACGTCCCTCCCGCTGTGCTGATGGTCGTGAACGCCAACCCCGGAAAAGCCCGCGGCCTCACATCCGGCGATAAAGTTGGCCGTCTCCCTGACGGGCAGGCCGACGGGCACCCTGATATCCACCTTCATTGAACTCTCCACGAACTCTCCGTAATGGTGTTGACCCCGGTTCAGGTATGGGCTGCGCCTCCTATTCAGACCACAGAGGGGCAAACTGGGTGGCCACCACCTGCCCGTAGGCCACCTCGTCCGAGAGCGAACCCAGGCTCCGGCAGAACTGGTTCAGGCCGGCAACCGAGTCCGAAGTAATTCCTGCCGTGTAGTAGGGAGCGTCCCGGCGGACCAGGTCCTCAATCAGCGCCGCCTCGCCGGGCGGGAACAGCCGCTGTCCCACCGCAGCGGCCCGCGACGGGTCTGTCCGGAGCGCCCGCTGCGCCTCCACCACCGCGCGCACTGCGCCCTCCGCCGCGGCAGGAGAGTCATCGATCAGCCGGTCGGTGGCGACCAGCGCCGCAAAAGTGTAGTCTCTCGCCGCCACCGGCCCCAGGCCTTGGCGAGGGTCCAGCACCACCTCGCCAAGGCCGCTGCGGACCGCCACTTCGGCCCCCATGGCGTTGGCCCAGAACCCGTCGATCACTCCGTCCTCAAGCGCTTTGGCGGCATGAACGCCGAATGATACGCCGGGCTCGCCGCTGCCGGGCACCGGAGCCAGGTCCACGCTGTCCCTTGCCGGGTCGATGCCCGCCTCCGCCAGCATCCTTCGCAATGCGGCGTCCGGGCCTGGGGCTGCTCCGATGCGCAGGCCCTTGACCGCCGATACGTCCCCTGGCCTGTCCCGCAGGCCGGAACGCAGCACCAGCACCCAGAAGGTGTGCTGGGACAGCGCGGCCAGCAGCCTTGCGCCCTGCCAGCCGGGAAAGGCCGACAGCGTGGCATGGGCGGGGCCGGCGACGAAGTCGGCGCTGCCGTCCCGCAGAGCTTCCATGGCCCTCCCTATGGGGAAGACCATGTCCAGCTCCATGTCCATTTCCTGGTCCCGGAAAAAACCCAGCTCCACGGCGGCCACCGCCGGAAAGTAGGAATTGGATACCAGGTCGGGTACCGCGATGCGCATCTGACTGTTCTCCTGATCCCCGGAAGAGTGGCAACAGCGCGAAGATTCCGGGTGGTTCCGTGGCTGCTCTCTACAAACCCAATGTTTCCCGTTTAAGGTTTTCGCTGTGAACTGGGCATAAGGACTCTAAGCTCTCGATCTCCTTCAGACAAGCAGCGAACGCTCTCCGCACTTCAGGACTGCATCGAGACAGATTTCCCAATCAGTGGCCTGATGGCTTTGTCTGCCTCTTCTAGTCCTGAAAGGATACGCTGTCGCCGCGCCTTCTGCCAATTGACCCCTAATTTCTGGTGCGCTTCTTTGAAGACTGTTTCTTCTCTATTGAATTCAGGCCACTACTGAATTTAGGCCACCGCCAAATGAGGCCCCGGCCCCAACACCGGGGCATCGAAATTCGCTCCCACGTATTGCTGATATATGGATTCGTAGACCACAAAGGCAATATGTTCCAGCAGGAGCGTGGAATGATTCCTCCTTAATATTTATTTGCGGCCAAAAATAAATGATGGATGAAGGTGAAAATGGGTCCCGTGATGTTAGGGGATAGTTCCCAATCAAAATTTCTCCTCCTCCCCAACCCCATCAGTAGCAGGAATGACCGGAAATGTCCGGTCTTGACCGGATAATCGAAAAATCTCCTTCGCCGGCAGCCAGCAATCCCCGATTGAGTGCGCATCCGGCTGGCCAACCTTAGCTTGACCGTCCACATCGTTGGTGTGAGAATTGAGGCGTCCACCGATATTCGAATGCAGGAACCAGGAGTGCCGGATATGAAATGGTGCAGGTTTGAGACCGGGAGCGGACCGGCCTACGGAATAATCGAAGGTGACACCGTGGTGCAGGTCGAAGGCACCCCCTTCGGCGACCACTCGAAAACGGAGAAAACCCAGCCCCTGGGTTCGACCAAGCTGCTGGTGCCCGTAATACCCCCGACGTTCTACGCCGCGGGTATCAACTACCCTGAGCACGTGACCTGGGCAGCCAACATGCGGGGCGAGGAACCCAACCTGCCGGCCAAAGCAGACGTTGGCTACCGGGCCATCAACGCCCTGATCGCCCAGGACGAGCCGATAGTCGTGCCCAAAGACGCCACCGAGCAGGTCCAGTACGAGGGCGAACTGGTGGTGGTGATCGGCAAGGAGTGCAGGAACGTCACCCAGGATGAAGCCCTGGACTACGTTCTCGGTTACACCATCGGCAACGACGTAAGCGAGCGTACCTGGCAGCGGGGCGACCGCACCCTCTGGCGGGCCAAGAACACAGACACCTTCAAGCCTATGGGGCCGTGGATCGTCACCGGACTCGACCCCGACGACCTTCACGTCAGGATCATCCTCAGCGGCCGCGTTGTTGGCGAATACGACGTAAAGAGCGCTATCTTCGGCGTCCGCGAGTACATCAGCGAGATGAGCCGGTACATGACCCTGGTCCCCGGAGACGTCCTCTGGATGGGCACCGACGGCGCAACCGAGAACATGAAGGACGGCGATGTGGTGGAGGTGGAGATCAGCGACATCGGCACCCTGCGCAACCCTGTGGCCTGGGAGAAGTAACCCCCACCCCAACTTGAAAATCCTGCGCCCCCCTGCGGGGAGGTGTTCTATTCATCTCCCTGTCGTACTCGTACACCTGGCCTGATTGCCGGCTCGAATGACATAGCCGAAAACGCGGACCCCAGACGCGGCAAAGGGCTGGCACGGCCGCCAAGGGTCCGGTTCCCGGGGGATGTTCCATGAAGACCGTCGTTAGAGTCGTTGTCCACGTACTGCTGTTCGTACTGGCAATCGCGGTCTTCTACCTGGGGTTGGGTATCGGCCTCTCGTACAACCCGACCATCGGGACCGCGATGTGGGGCGCGGCCGCAATGATAACGGGAATCAACTTGGTATGCATTATGCGGTGGAAGCGCGCCGCACGGCGAAGACAGGACACTCAAGGCGCCTGAACAGGTCCCAAGCCAACAGCGCGACCACACACGTATGGCCGGACAGGGCCGCTCCTAAAGCGGCAACGTCCGGCCCACCGCTCCCAACCGCCGGCGGCGGTTCTTGGCGTCCGGCATCACCTCTGACACAACCTTCCAGAAAGCTGCCGAGTGGTCCATCACCTTCAGATGCGCCAGTTCATGCACGACAACGTACTCAATCAGCGACGGGTCCACCATCATCAACCGCCAACTGAACCGGATAGTGCCATTCGAGGAACAGCTACCCCACCGGCTGCGCTGGTTGCGGACCAGAATCCGTGGCCGTTCATCGATACCAAGGCGGGGATGCCACAGGTCCACCTTTTTTGGCAGAATCTCAGCGGCCTGGCCCTTAAACCAGGCTACGATGGCGTTCCGCACCTGTTCCACCCGTTCCGTATCTCCCATGCCGCGGGGAACGGACACACTGAGAACCTGGCCCCATGCCGACATGCCGGCCGGGGAGCGGCGGAGGGGGTCCGTCCCCAGGAGACGGCGGCGGCTAAGATGCACTTCCGGCGCTGGGACGTCAGCGGTCTGCACGACCATCCTGGCATCGCGGCCCAGGTAGGGCAGCGTCTCGCCGCTGACGAACCGCATCGGATCCGGCATAACCGGCGTCTCTGAGGCCCGCTTGAGAATCCAGGGCGCGCGCCTCCGGACTATGCGCCTTACGTCGCCCGCCGGCAGATTCGACGGAGCCAAGACCCGGACATTGCCCCCGTCCAGGGCTATCTCCACGGTCTTCCTGCGGCGCGCGCTTCTCCGCACCTCGAACTCGATGGTCGCGCCATCGACAACGATGCAGTCCCTCGATGAAATTATGCTCTTGCGCCGGTCAGCCGCCATGCTCTCCCACCTGATCCCTTGGAAAAATCTGCCCACTGACGCCCGCCCCTTCCCAAGCCCGGATGCGCCACTCTATCATATCCTTTACCCGCCAGGCCCAACTCGCCTCTCAGGGACCGGGCAACGCATGTTAATGTCCCCGCTTTTGGGGGAAGCGAGTGAGGGAATGCCTGGGGAGCCATGTCCCTCACGTTCAACTCACTCTATAATGGCCAATGGCCGGAAAACTAAAATCTCCCCGGCCTGATTGGGGGCGCGAGTCTCCGACCGTCGCCGGTTGGCCGGACCATTCAAAGCTTGGGTTGAACCGATGGCCTTTGGAATGCTAGTATACGCACAACATTCGGAAACTTTGCCACACGCTGGCGCGCCCAAACCTGGGAGGAGAACGTATGGGAGATAATGACATCGCATTGATGGCCCACCTGATGCGCAGGGCCGGTTTCGGGGCCCGGTACGATGAACTGGAGGAGCGAGCCGCCAAGGGCTACGAGGCCACGGTGGAAGAGCTTCTTCACCCCGAAGACAACCCCGACGGGTTGGAACTGGACCTGGCCGAGCGTTACTTCATTGAATGGAACCACCACACCAGGGGCCTTCCCGAGTATGTCGCCTGGCGGATGATCAATTCGCGGGCCGCCCTGTCGGAGAAGATGACCCTGTTCTGGCACGGTATCCTCTGCACCGCGGACAGCAAGACCCAGAGCTACGTAACGTCCTACGCGGAGCTGGAGATGTTCCGCCGCTGCGGGATGGGCAGCTTCCGGGACCTGCTGGTAGAAATCTCCAGGGACCCGGCCATGATTTACTACCTGGACAACTGCCTCAGCCACAAAGACGCCATCAACGAGAACTACGGCCGCGAGTTGCTGGAACTGTTCTCGATGGGCGTGGGCATGGACGGCAAGTTCAACTACACCGAGGATGACGTAAAGGAGTGCGCCCGGGCCTTCACCGGCTGGACCATCGCCAACGGCATCCCCGGCCAGCCATACGGCCGCTACGAGGCGAGATTCGTCTATAACCCTGCCGACCACGACGAGGGCGAGAAGACCTTCCTGGGCGAGACCGGCAACTTCAACGGCGAAGACGTTATCGACATCATCTGCAAACAGCCGGCCACGGCGCGGTTCCTCTCCCGCCACCTGTACCGGTACTTCGTCGCCGACGATGTCCAGGTCCCGTCGTGGATGGACACCCCGCCGCCGGACCCGGAGACCATCAAGATGTTGGAGGACGAGTACTTCCGGTCCAACTACAACATCCGTTCCATGCTGCGGGTGCTTCTCAACTCCGACGCCTTCAAGAACGCCCGATTCTCCCGGATCAAGAGCCCCATCGAGACGGTCATCGGCACGCTGCGGCTGGCCGGAGACTGGACATCCCCCAAGCCGGGGTTCGAGTGGATATTCGACGAGATGAAGTACATGGGGCAGGAGATATTCAATCCACCCTCGGTCGAAGGCTGGCACACCGGACAGGAGTGGATCGACGGCGGCACGCTGGTCCACCGGATCAACTTCACCGCCGAGTTCGTGGCCAACCTGGACCACCCCGGCATCCGGGATATAGTTTCCAGGCTTGCATCCAGCGGCCCCACGATAACCGGGGAGCAATTGGTGGAAGATTGTCTGCGGTACATGGGGCACTATGAATTGTCCGAAGAAAACCACCGGATGCTCACAAACCAGGCGAGCAAGGATGGCGACATGGACACCAGCTCCAGGGACTTCCCGGAGCAGGTGACCAAGACCATGCAAATGATCGTGTCAACCAAGGAATACCTGTACGCCTAGCCGGCATGTCCGGCTGGACCATGAACCACAATTCGGAAGGAGAAAGGCATGACGTCCAATAAGAAAGACCCGGTGCTGGTGGTATTGCAGATGTCGGGGGCCTACGACGCGGTCAACACCATCATCCCCTACAACGATCCCCTTTACGCCGACTACCGCCCGGTATTGAAGGTGGCCCCGGAAGACGTGCTGCACATCAATGACCAGGTCGGGTTCCATCCGGCGATGAAGCCGATGAAGGACCTGTATGACCAGGGCAAGGTTGCCGTCATCCAGGGAATCGGCTATCCCAACCCCATCCGCTCCCATTTCCGCTCGATGGACATCTGGCACACCGCCGAGCCGGACAAGATGGGAACGGAAGGCTGGCTGGGCAAGGCCATCCGCGACCTGGACCCGAACAAGGAAAACGTCCTGACCGCCGTCAGCTTCGGCCGCGGCCTGCCCAGGGCGCTGGCCCTGCCCGGCGTCTCGGTGGCCTCGGTGGGCGACCTGGACACCTACGGCGTATTGACCGGAATCGACGGCGAAGACCAACGGTTGGAAGCCCTGGACATATTCGCCCGCATGTATTCCCCGCTCATCGGCTCCGGCCCGGCCAACGATTACCTCTCCCAGACCGGCCTGGATGCGCTCAAGGGCGCGGACATCCTCAACACGGCCCCGCTGACCTACTCTTCCAGCGTCGAGTACGGCGGCAGCCCCTTCGCCCAGTGGGTCAAGAACATCTCCCAGGTGCATCTCGCGGAGTTCGGCACCAGGGTCCTTTACACCGGCCTGAACCCCGGCGCATTCGACACCCACGCCAACCAGAACATCGCCTTCCCCAAGCTGTGGGGTGAGGTCACCGACGCGGTCAGCGACCTTTACGAAGACCTGAAGGAACACCACAAGAATGAGGAAGTGGTCATCCTCATGTTCACCGAGTTCGGCCGCCGGGTGCAGGAAAACGGTTCCGGCACCGACCACGGCTCCGGGAGCGTAGCCTTCGTCATCGGCGATGCGGTGAAGGGCGGCACATATGGCGAGTACCCGTCACTCGATCCGGGCAAGCTGGACGAGGGCGACCTGAAGTGGAACAACGACTTCCGCAGCACCTACGCCACTCTGCTGGACAAGTGGATGGGCCTGGACGACAAGGAAATCCTCGGCGGAAGCTACGAGCAGTTCGACTTCATCCGTTAGATACTTTAGCAGGGGCGCAACGGTTTGCGTCCCTGCCGCATACCGGCCACGAGAGCCGGTGCCCCCGAAATAATAGATCCTGGTGAGGAGCAATGGTTACTGAGATTGCGCCGGTAACTTTCCAATACAGTCACACCATCGGACGGCAGGAAGTCCGCAGCGGAAACGGGTTCTTCAACCCGGTGGCCATAACCCACGATGCGGACAACCTCATTTACGTCCTGAGCCGGGGCACCGAGACCCCGGCCTTCTACCCCTGCAAGCGGGTCACCGTGTTTTCGGTTGACGAAGAGTTTGTCCGGGACTTCGGGCACAAGTTCCATCCCCATGAGGCTGTCCCCTCCGCTCCCGACGGCGGCTTCATGTGGCCCACGTCGGTTGCCATCGACAGAGAGGGCAAGGTCTACGTGGCCGACGAATGGCTCCAGCGGATCACCATCTTCGACCATGACGGCAACTGCCTGGGCAGTTGGGGCAAGCCGGGCAGCGGCGACGGCGAGTTCGACCGCCCATCCGGGCTGGCTTTCGGCAAGGATGACAACCTGTACATGGTGGACAGCCGCAACTCCCGGGTCCAGGTGTTCACCAGGGACGGCAAATTCATCCGCAAATGGGGCTCCTTTGGCGACGGCGACGGCCAGTTCAACATGCCCTGGGGCATTGAGATTGATCACAACGGCGACGTGTACGTGGCCGACTGGCGCAACGACCGGATCCAGAAATTCACCGCTGAAGGCCAGTTCCTGATGAAGTTCGGTACTTCCGGCAGCGGCGACGGCGAGTTCAACCGTCCCACGGGCGTTGCGGTGGACAAAGACGGGGTCATCTACGTGGCCGACTTCAAGAACGACCGGCTACAGGTGTTCCACCCGGACGGGACCTTCGCCGGAAAACTGAACGGCGAAGCCACCCTTTCCAGTTGGGGACGGGAGCGGGTGGAGTTGGACCCAACGATCATGCGAGGCCGTGAAATTGCCCAGGGCCTCCAGGAACGGGAGAAGGTCTTCGCGGGTCCGGTTGCGGTTGACGTGGACGACGAAAACCGGGTCTTCGTCACCGAGGTGGCCCGCCACCGTGTCCAGGTCTTCCAAAAGCAGTCTGCCATCTTCCAGGGCGGCCTGCTGTAACTCCCTTCCAACACTTGCAATGGTCTGCAAGGCAGAAGGGACATGCCCCGGACGCTGGAGAGTGTCCGGGGCATGTCATTTTTCCTGGGTTATATATCTGATTGCACCGCCGGCCCAATCGCTTGTTTTTTATCGCCCCCCGCCCAAATGCTCCCCACCCGCGCAGCTTGACGGATAGAGTCCCCCTGTAGCGAAGCGTAATGTATCAGTTGAATGGCTTTAACACCTTCGAACTCCTGGCGTGGCTGGGCGTTCTCATCTTCACCTACCTGATATTGTCCTGGCTTGCAGGCATAGCCACAGGAATTTACTGCGCAAACCGCATAGTCAACGTCAGCAGGACCCGCGCGGTCATTACCGGGGCGCTCGTGGGCCTGGCGGCTATCCCGCTCAACATCTTCTGGCTATTTGCAGGCCAGATCATACTGGACTCGGACTTCTTCGTCCGCTACATCCACATTACCCGGTACATCCCCATCTTGCACATGAACGAGCACCAGATGCACACCCTTGCCGATCCGCTGGTGATTGCCGGAATCGTGGCCCTGGTTACCCGGCTCTTATGTTACGGAATGGAAGAAACCGCGGCCAATTTCCGGCACGGGACCAGGAGAATATCTGATGGCGGAGAGGGATCCGGTTGACCTGGCGTTTCGGGGACCGCTGCACCATCAGCAGGATTCCGTTGGCCACTTCCTATGGGCCAGAGCTTCTGGGCCAGAGCTTTGCAATTCTTTCGTGCCGGAATCAGGGTTGACACGCGAAATCTGTGATGCTTATAATCAACTGACCCCACAGCGTCGGCTACGACACCGTTTTCCGCCTTCTTTATCACTTTCAGGCACCCGCATTTCTCCCGATGCGCACACGCACTGCCGGACGGTCTATTTTGGCGTTGGCACATGGCCACTAAGTATATCTTCGTCACCGGCGGAGTCGTCAGTTCCATCGGCAAAGGGATCAGCGTCGCCTCTATTGGCCGCATCCTGAAGAGCCGCGGTCTTTCCGTGTCGGTGGTCAAGCTCGATCCATACCTCAACGTCGATCCCGGCACCATGTCCCCGTACCAGCACGGCGAGGTCTTTGTCACCAATGACGGCGGCGAGACCGACCTGGACCTGGGCCATTACGAGCGGTTCATCGACGTGGAACTGACCCGCTCTTCCAACCTTACTGCCGGAGACGTATATTCGACCCTCATAGCCAAGGAACGGCGGGGCGACTTCCTGGGAGGCACCATTCAAGCCGTTCCCCATGTTACTGCCGTCATCAAGGAACGCATCACCAGCCTCACCGACGAGCAGGATGTAGACGTGGTAGTCGTCGAGGTGGGCGGCACGGTCGGAGACATAGAGGGACTGCCCTTCCTGGAAGCCATCCGCCAGATCCGCAATGACGTTGGACGGTACAACGTCTTCTACATCCACCTGACCCTTCTGCCCTATCTGACCGCGGCCCAGGAGCTGAAGACCAAGCCGACACAGCACAGTGTCAAGGAGTTACGTTCCATCGGAATCCAGCCCGATGCTATCCTGTGCCGGAGCGAACATCCCGTCCCGGACTCCATCCGGCAGAAGATATCCTCATTCTGCGACGTGCCGGAACGCGCGGTCATACCCCTGATCACGGTGGACAACGTGTACGAGGTGCCCATCATCCTTGAGGAGGCGGGCCTTGGGGACATAATCACCGAGTCCCTGGGACTGCCGGGCCTTGCCTGCGACATGGGAGGCTGGGCGGCGATGGTCTCGCGGATGAAGGAGCTGCAGGACACCGTATCCATTGCCCTGGTGGGCAAGTACGTCGAGTATCCTGACTCCTACATATCGGTCCGGGAAGCGTTGCGCCACGCCGGTCTCAACCACGGCCTGTCGGTGGAGATAGAGTGGATACACTCGGAAGACGTGGAGAAATACGGGCCGGACAGGTTCCTCGGCAGCGCCAACGGGATCGTGGTACCAGGGGGATTTGGACCCCGGGGCGTCGAGGGAATGGTTGACACCGTCCGCTATGCCCGCGAACACCAGGTACCGTATCTGGGCCTTTGCCTCGGGCTCCAGGTGATGGTCATCGAGTGGGCCAGGAACATTCTGAACCTGGAAGGGGCCAACTCCTCGGAGCTTGACCCAGAGACTCCCTATCCCGTGGTGGACATCATGCCCGAGCAGCGGGACGTTACCGCCAAGGGCGGCACGATGCGCCTGGGGCGCTATCCCTGCCGGCCCATTGCCGGGACCCAGACCATGAACGCTTACACATCAAACAGCGGGTCCTCTGTGTGGTGGGGAGCCGGAGACACCATGGATGGTCCGGTTCCCGGTGAACCCGTCGTCAACGAGCGTCACCGCCACCGATTCGAGTTGAATAACGCCTACCGCGAATCCCTGGAAGGCTCCGGCCTCATCTTTGGCGGGCTTTCCCCCGACGGCAAGCTGGTAGAGGCGGGGGAGGTCCGGGACCATCCTTTCATGGTTGGCGTCCAGTTTCACCCGGAGTTCCGCTCCCGGCCCAACCGTCCCCATCCCCTCTTCGACCGGTTCATTGATGTGTCCAAACAGACCATCCGGGAGGGGGAACAGCGCCCGCTACCGTTGTAATTGGATGTAATTGGACTACTTCTGTAATTAGACCACTTCTCGTCTCCATAGGAATCAGAGTATGAGGACTCCCACTCCCTTGAGGAAGAGGGGATGGATAAGGTGGTGATCAAGTGAGACTCTTCTTGGACACGGCGAACATTCAGGAAATCCGCGACGGCGCACGTCTCGGCGTCATCAGCGGCGTGACTACCAATCCTTCCCTGGCCGCAACCGAGGGCATCGGCGACCGGGAGAGCTACAAGACCGCGGTGCAGGAAATCGCCGACATTGTTGACGGGCCGATTTCCATCGAGGTGGTCAGCACCGATTCCGCCGGCATGATCGCCGAGGGTCGGGAGATCGCCGAGTGGATTCCTGAGCCGTGGGTCAAGATTCCCTCCACCATCGACGGCTTCGAGGCCATCTCCACCCTGTCCAAGGACGGCATCAAGGTCAACCAAACCCTGTGCTTCTCCATCAACCAGGCGCTGCTGGGCGCACAGGCGGGGTCTACAGTAGTAAGCCCGTTCATTGGCCGGTTGGACGACATAGGCCATGAGGGCATAGAACTGGTGGCTGAAATAGTGGACCTGTTCGAGAAGCACGACATCGAGACCCAAGTGCTGGCAGCCAGCATCCGCCACACCCTCCACTGCACCATGGCGGCCCAAGCCGGCGCTCACATTGCCACCATACCCTACCGGGTGATGTTGCAGATGGTCCAGCACCCGCTGACCGACGCCGGGCTGGACCGGTTCATATCCGACTGGAAGAAGGCGGGCGGAAGCTAGGCGAACTCAATTCCAATCCAGAATCTCCCCACCCCATCGGAACCGGGGATTACGGGGGATTGCACAGAAATCTTGAGGAGATCATGGTAACTACCACACAGCGAATCGTAGACGTCAAGGAACTGGGCGCAAAGAGCAAGGACGAGCTTCTGGTCGTGGCCCACGATATGGGCATGGCCGATGGCACAGCCCTGGACAACATGCGCCGGGAAGAACTGCTCCAGCGCATGTACCAGACCGCGTCGTCCCAGCAATCTCTCCATTCCTCGGGCATTCTGGAGACGATGGACGAGGGCTACGGCTTCCTGCGCCAGATCACCTCATACCCGCCTGCGGGGGACGTTTATATCTCCCAGTCCCAGATACGCCGGTTCGGGTTGCGCACCGGCGACTTCGTCAACGGCCAGGTGCGCCCGCCCAAGGAAGGGGAACGCTACTTCGGCCTGGTGCGGGTTGAGAAGGTCAACGATCTGCCCACGGACCAGATCAACTCCCGCTACCGCTCCCAGTTCGAGCGGCTCACGCCCATCTTCCCGGAAAAGCAGATAGTCCTGGAAACGGAACGCAGCAACCTTGCCTCCCGCATGGTGGACCTCTTCGCCCCCATCGGCCTGGGGCAGCGGGGCCTCATTGTCTCCCCGCCCAAGGCCGGCAAGACCACCATGCTGAAGCACATCGCTCAAGGCGTTTCCGTCAACTGCCCCGAGGCCAAGCTGATGGTCGTCCTCATCGGGGAGAGACCCGAGGAAGTCACCGACATGCGCCGTGCCGTAAAGGGAGACGTCTTCGCATCCACCTTCGACGACAACGTGGAAGACCAGTGCCGCGCCGGGGAACTGGCCCTGGAGCGGGCCAAGCGGTTGGTTGAATTCGGCAACGACGTGGTGATACTGCTCGACAGCATCACCCGCCTCACCCGGGCCTACAACCTGGCCGTCCCCTCCAGCGGACGCACACTCTCGGGCGGCATCGACCCGGTGGCCCTCTACCCGCCCAAGAAGTTCATCGGCGCGGCCCGGAACATAGAGGAGGGAGGCAGCCTGACCATCATCGCCAACTGCCTGGTAGACACCGGCAGCCGCATGGACGAGGTGATCTACGAGGAGTTCAAGGGCACCGGCAACATGGAACTGCACCTGGACCGGCGCCTGGCAGAGCGGCGCTACTTCCCGGCAGTGGACATCCTCCGCAGTGGCACCCGCCGCGAAGAGCTGCTCTTCAGCGAGGAGACAATGAAACAGATATGGCTGCTCCGCCGCATGGTCAGCCTGGTCTCCAACGATGGTTCCGCCAGCGCTACCGAGCGCGTCCTTGAACGCCTGGCCAAGACAGCCAACAACCGAGAGTTCCTGACCAACCTCAACAAGGAAGTGTAGAGGCTACCCCCGACAGGCGTGCCGTTCGACCAAAAGAGCACAGGGCCACGCGCACGACTTCTACGAAAGGTTGAGACAAAGCCCCCTTGCCAAAGTGGGACCGGAGGGATTCCCGCCAAACTCTCCTGAAATATTATGTCAATAATCTTGAATCTTTCTTAGAAGTTTATTATCATCGCCGCCAGGAGTTGGGATACCCGGTACGAGTCTCCCCTGGGTGCGGGGAGCAGGAGGTGCGGTGGTGAAAGGGAAACTCGCGAGAATCGCGGTCATGCTGGCAGTTCTCGCAGTGGCGGCATCTACTCTGGGGGCCATGCCGAGTCAGGCTACGCCCGAACAGGAAGGGCCGTCCCTGCCTTACGGCTCCGATGTCTTCGCCGGTCCAATCCCGGTCCAGAAAGTGGCCTCTCCGGGCGGGACGACGTTGTTTGCCTGCATCAACAATTGCGGGGTGTATAAGAGCGAGGGCGTACTCACCAACCATGATGGGACTTTCGACGGGCTAACGGTGCATCAGCCAGGACAGTCGCCGGCGGGGCATCCGGTACGGTCCTTCCCGGCCAACGAACACGGGCATATCGAGGCGGACGGGCAGGTGGGATTCCAGGGCGCTACGGAACGGCATAGTCTGGACCTCCGGTTTTCCGTCCCGGCACCCCTTCGGCCGCCTTTGACGACTCCATCCGCGACCCCCGTTCTGCCCGCAACGGGGGATACTGTAGCGGCCGCAGTGCCGCGGTGGGTGCTGATCATGGGCGTGCTGACGTTCCTCAGCGGTGTGACGCTAGTGCTGCGGGCGTGGCGTAGAGAGGCAACCTAGCAGAGTCACCGGCCCGTTGCGCCCAGGGAGTTTCGGAGGCTTGAAAGTCCCCCTGTGCAAGAGGGGACTTTTCTTTGGCCATTGCGCTGGAGGTCAGGTGCGGCTGGCCTGGGGGGTCAGCACCACGACACGCATGTCGTCGGGCAGGTTGGACGGAGTGACAACCAGCCTCGCCTGGGGGTCAACGCTGCCCATCCCCATGTGGCGGACAAAGGACGCCATCGGGTCCGCCTGTGTAACGGCGGAGTCTGCCGGAACGTCCGGGGCGTCGGATGCCTCTTCTGACGGATGGCTCAGTCCCATAGGTATGACAATCCTGGGCGACAGGTCCTGCATGGTCTGGCGCACATGGTCAATGCCCATGCTGCCGCCCAGTCCGGCGGGAACGATGAGCACGTCGATTGGGGAGAGTTCGTCGATCTGGGCAGGGACGAGCGGGACTTTGACATTCCCAAGGTGGCAGATGGTAACGCCGCCGACCTCGATGGCAAAGGCAATGCTGCGCTGTTCCTGGGGCGCGTCCGGCGGCAGTGGAGTCATTACACCGCGAACCGCAATCCCCTGGTACTCATACTCACCCGGAGAGTCGAATACCCTTGGTGCGCCGTTGACGCTCTGCCAGTCGCTATGGTTGGGATCGCGGCTGCTGACGGTAACGACGGTGGCTGGAATAGCGTCACGGCGCGCGGCCACCGCGCCGGGGAAGGGGTCAGTGACCACCACCATGTCGTCTGAACGCAGCCGAAAACATGCGTTGCCCAACCATGTGATGTCCATCCGCTCCTCCCATCCCTGAAAACCGCGCAACGTTGGCCCAGCAGTGGGCGTGTGTTTCAGCACTATCCTGACGGGATAGTAGTATAATAAGGGATGGATACAGGGTCAACGAATAGCGGCCCCGGATAGACGGTGTTGCCGCTGGAGGAATTCGGGCCAGTCCGATTGCCGAGATGCTGCCACTTATGGATTCACAGTCCCGGAAATCGTCATCATGTGACGGAAAGCCGACGCGCCGGGAGCCGTACAGCTGATGCACGGCAACCCTGATACAACCGTCCTGCCGGGAAAGTCGCTGGCGGAGGGGGAACCGGAAGCGATGCTGCACCTGCAGGATGCACTGCGCTCCGGTGCGTGTTGGTACGAGGCGCTGCTGGAAGCGATGGCGCTGTGGACGCTGCCGGAGGAGGTATACCGGGACCGGGAGTACCGCTATCTGGTGCAAGGTGAAGCCTTCGATTGGCTTGTTCTGGCCGAGAGACTGTGCATCGGGCTGGAGTTTCTGGGTCTGGGACACCTCATCCCTGCCGAGGAGCGGGAAAGGTTGCTTTTCCACGGTCAACTGCCCGCGGAGTTGGGGACGGAACAGTTCCGGGAACTTCTGGGAGGAAGCAAGTATCCAGCCTACCTGAATTTCTGGTACGGTGTCGTGGTAGAGGAAGCGTTGCAGTTGGCGGTAGAGGAGGACGTGCGCAAACGTCATCTGGCCAGATGCTACGCAGACAGCGAGGACCTGGTCGAGGAAGCGTTCACGCACCTCTACGGCGATACACGCTCCGTGCTGATTCAGGAGTTCCGCACCCTGTATGGAGTAGGACAGGACCAGAAGTATTCCCTGTCTGACGTAAAGCGTTTTACCTACTGGCTGTTCAAGCGCAGGGTGGACATGTGGGACCCTGCCAGGGTGGCCAGCGATACCAGGAAGGGTATCCGGCGGCTGCAACAGTTGGAGCAGGTCCGGGACCCCGGGTTGGAATTCATTGAAGTGTGATGGAGGTGTGATGTCCTCAAGCAGTATCACAGCAGCCTCAATCGTCATGCCTGGACCTGCAAGGACAATGCCTGCGGGTCTGAGATCACGGTCAATTCCAGAAATTTCTCCAACGTTGTTTGTGTGCTAAGGAGCATTGCCGCTGTGCAGGATGTAGACGCCGGGACCCTTTCCCAGATGTCAGATATAACCGAGGAAGACCTGGCCCCAAGGGCCTACCGTCGTGGTGATGTTGTGGAAGGCGAGGTGGTGCGCCGGGATGATGAGGGGTTGGTAGTCAGCGTCGGCCAGAAAATGGAGGGCATGGTACCCGCCCAGGAGATGCGGCTTCTCGACCCGGAAGAACGGCAGGGAGTCGTTCCCGGCCAGGGTATAACTGTTGCAATCCTGGGTGGCCGCGGACCCGATGGAATGCTTCTGCTATCGGTAGACCGCGCTTTGGAGGAGCAGCGTTGGCGGGAGCTTCAGCAATGCCTCGACGATGGGGAGATCGTGTCAGGCCGCGTCACGGGACACAACCGGGGCGGGCTGGTGGTAGACTGGCACGGCATTCGGGGCTTCGCCCCTTTCTCCCAGTTGGCCCCGACCCCAGGCGTTGACAGGGAGACGGCTGCGGCCGGACGGCTCGGCGAGGATGCAGAGTTCAACATCCTGGAGATTGACCGGGACGCCAACCGCCTGATCTTCACAGAGCGCGCCATCTGGCAACAGCGGCGCGCCGAGGCCCAGGCGGAAATGCTTGCCAGCCTGGAAGAAGGGCAGCGTCTCTCCGGCAAAGTTTCGTCTATCCGGGACTTCGGCGCATTCGTAAACGTAGGCGTGATGGACGGGTTGATCCCCATCTCCGAGCTTTCCTGGATGATGGTAGGGTCACCGTCGGAGGTCGTCAGCGTCGGCGACTCGGTTGAGGTTGAGGTGCTGCGGGTTGACCAAGAGAGGCAACGATTGACGCTCAGCCTGAAGCGCACCCAGCCGGAACCCTGGGACACGGTCCACGAGCGATTCCAAGCCGGGCAGATCGTTGAGGGCGTGGTGACAAACATCGTCCCCTTCGGCGCGTTCGTCAGACTGGCAGAGGGCATAGAGGGCCTGGTCCACATATCGGAGCTCTCCCCGAGGCGGGTGGAGAACCCAAGGGAATGCGTTTACCAGGGCCAGGAGATACGGGTCCTGATCCTGAACATCAACCAGTCCGTCCGCCGGATGAGCCTCAGCTACAAACAGGCTTTCGGGCTGTAAGGGGAGCCAAGCTAATCCCACGCCAATCCGGCTGCCCCGGACTATCCGCCGCCGCATCACACGTGCCCAGTATCCCAGGGCCGGCTCATGGACTCCCAGACCG
The DNA here is from genome assembly GCA_034422355.1 of Dehalococcoidia bacterium. GTDB lineage: Bacteria > Chloroflexota > Dehalococcoidia > Lucifugimonadales > UBA3495 > CATOSP01. The sequence goes on from DAOUJS010000099.1 coordinate 19,044, forward strand.
GCCGGTGGTATATTTTCGTAAAGGCGCAATTCGTAGCAGCCCCCATTACGCGGTTAAACCCTCAGAGTGTCGCAAGGAGCGCCCATGACCGCCACGCCCCCCTTCCAGATTCCCAGCGCATACAGCCCGGCAGACGTAGAGCGCCGGGTCTACGACGAATGGCTGTCCAAAGGCTACTTCACGCCCGAGTTATCGCCGGACGCCGAGCCGTTCACGATCATCATGCCCCCTCCCAACGTTACCGGGGAGCTTCACCTTGGTCATGCCCTCACCGCCGCGCTGGAGGACATTCTGGCCCGGTGGCACCGGATGATGGGCCAGCCCACCCTCTGGCTGCCGGGAAAAGACCACGCAGGCATTGCCACCCAATGGGTTGTGGAGCGGCTACTGGCCAGCGAGGGCACCAACCGGTACGAGATCGGCAGGGAGAAGTTCGTAGAGCGTGTCTGGGAGTGGGTTGACACCTACGGCAACACCATTGACGAGCAACACAAGCGGCTTGGCGCGTCCTGCGACTGGTCCCGCCTGCGCTTCACCCTGGACCCCAATCCGGCGACGGCAGTGCGGACCACCTTCGTTAACCTTTACAACAAGGGTCTGATCTACCGGCACCAGCGGATCATCAACTGGTGCCCGCGCTGCGCCACCGCCCTGTCCGACCTGGAAGTTGAGTACCAGGAGCAGGACGGTCGCCTCTATCATATCCGCTATCCCCTTGAAGACGGTCCGGACGGCGCCTGCATCACCGTGGCGACGACCAGGCCAGAGACGATGCTGGGGGATACCGGCGTTGCCGTACACCCTGAAGACGAACGCTACAAAGACCTGGTTGGCCGCCGGGCCGTTCTGCCGATAATGGGCCGCAGCATCCCGATAGTGGGCGACGAGAGCATAACCCCGGAGTTCGGCACCGGCGCGTTGAAAGTGACGCCGGGACACGACCTCCTGGACTTCGAGATCGGGCAGCGGCACGGGCTTGAAGCGGTAAATGTGGTCGGGTTCGACGGCAACATGACCGCCGAGGCGGGCAAGTATGAGGGTGTCGAGCGTTTCCAGGCACGGGAGGACGTGGCCGCCGAGCTGGAGTCCCTTGGCCTGCTGGAGCGCGTGGAGCAGCACGCCAACGCCGTCGGCACGTGCCAGCGTTGCTCAACGGTGGTGGAGCCGCTGATCAGCCTGCAATGGTTCGTGAACGTGGGCCGCCACGATGAACCGGACAGCATCGCGGGCCGGGCTTACGCCGCGGTAGCCAACGGCGAGATCAACATCGTTCCCGAGCGTTTCACACGGGTATACCTCAACTGGCTGGAGAACATCCGCGACTGGTGCATCAGCCGCCAACTCTGGTGGGGACACCGTATTCCCATCTGGTATTGCGACGATTGCGTGGAGCAGACGGCCGCGTTGGAGGACCCGTCCCAGTGCTCTCGCTGCGGCTCCGGCAAGATACACCAGGACCCGGACGTTCTGGATACGTGGTTCAGTTCCGGCCTCTGGCCGCACTCCACCCTGGGCTGGCCCTCTGATACTGAAGACTTGGACTACTTCTACCCCACCGCGGTGATGGAAACGGGGTACGACATCCTGTTCTTCTGGGTGGCCCGCATGATCATGATGGGCCTGGAGAACACCGGCAAGGTTCCCTTCCGCACCGTGTTCCTTCACGGCATGGTCCGGGACGGCGCGGGGGCCAAGATGAGCAAGACCAGGGGGAATACGATGGACCCGCTGGACCTCATCGACCAGTATGGCACCGACGCCCTCCGGTTCGCACTGACCACCGGCACCGCGCCCGGCAATGACCTGCGCCTCACCGAGTCCAAGCTGGAGTCTGCACGCAACTTCGCCAACAAAGTCTGGAACGCGGCCCGGTTCGTGATGACCAGCGTCGAGGGACAGACCGGCATGGGGCCGTGGGCCTCCGGGTACGCGCCGCAGCACCGGGAGGACCGCTGGATCGTGGGGCGTCTCAACCGCACCATCGAGAGTGTGAGCCGGTCCCTGGAGAATTTCGAGCTTGGCGAGGCCCAGCAGCAACTCTACGACTTCATCTGGAACGACTTCTGCGATTGGTACATCGAGATGGCCAAGATACGCATACGTTCCGGCGCTTCTCCATCCCCGCTGACCACTTTGGCCCACGTGCTGGAGCGGACCCTGCGCCTGCTCCATCCTTTCATGCCTTTCATCACGGAGGAAATCTGGCAGAACCTGGTCCGGCGTCTGCCGGCCGCGGAGGGCATAGCCCCCTCGATCATGGTCTCTCACTACCCGGTTGCCGATGCAGGCCAGGACGACAGCCAGGCCGAGGGGGAGATCTCCCTGGTGATGCACGCGGTAAGGGCGGTCAGAAACACCCGCGCCCAGCTTCGCATACCCGCCGGTCAATACCTGGAGGCCGTGGTCGAAGCCAACGGTCTCCAGACAACCATCGAAGAGGAGGCGGAGGTCATCCGCAGTCTGACCCGAGTCGATCCTCTGAGCGTCGTCTCCGGCGGGACCGGCGGCGGGGGCCAGCCCAGGGGCATTACCCTGGTGGTCAACCCGCTGGTGGTCAGACTGCCCCTGGAAGGCGTGGTGGACCTGCCCGCCGAGACGGAGCGGCTGCGCAAGGAACTGGCCGACTGCCAGCGCAACCTCGACCGGGTGGCGGCGCTGGTCTCCAAGCCGGAGTTCCTGGCCAAGGCACGGCCCGACGTGGTGGAAACAGAGCAGGAACGGTTGAAGTCCCTCCAAGAGCGCAAGCAAAGGCTGGATGAAATCCTGGCCCAGCTTGAGTCCTAGAGAGGCGGCCATGCCGACATCGCTGCCGGAACCCGGCGATTCCAGCGCCGATGACCATGCGCAAATGGCCCGCCAGTTCCTGGAACACGCCAGGGCCGAGTTGCAGAAGGGCAACCGTCTCCAGGCATCGGAAAAGGTCTGGGGAGCAGCCGCGCACGCCCTGAAAGCCATAGCGGTGCAACGGGGCTGGCGTCACCGCTCACACTCGACCGTTTTTGACATTGGAGAGCATCTCGGCAGGGAGTTCGGATGGGAAGAGCGGTTTGGGATATATTTGGATAGAGCCGATGCCATGCACACTAACTTCTACCAGAACAACCGGAATGAAGGGGCTATCCGGTTGGCACTAGCAGACGTAGAGCAGTTTGTGGACGAGTTGGATGAAATCAGGGTGTCACCTCCCCGGCCCTTTACGGTAAGGGACAACGACGACCGCCTGCGGTTGGGGCATCTTCTGGGACTGCGCGGCGGAGACCGTCCCCCGATAGGCGGCTATTCCCCGGTCGGATACAGTCAAACGCGCCCGGAAGACACCCCCGGACTGTGAAGGCTCGTCGGGAGATGTATGAATACCAGCCTCGGCATCATTGGCTACCCCATAGGCCACTCGATTTCGCCTGTGTTCCAGCAGGCGGCCTTGGATCATCTCAACATCGACGCCGACTATCTGGCCCACCAGGTTGCTCCGGAAGAAGTGGCCGAGTTCGTGAATGGGCTGCGTTCTCCGGGAGTCCTTGGCATCAACGTCACCGTACCTCACAAGGAGGCGGTGATTCCCCACCTGGACGAGGTGGACGAGTGGGCCTCCAGCGCCGGGGCGGTCAACACCATCGTCAACCGGAACGGGCGTCTCACTGGACACAACACCGACGGCTCCGGTTTCCTGCGGTCGCTGCGGGAGGCAGCCGGGTTTGACCCTGCCGGGAAGAGGGTCCTGGTGCTGGGTGCAGGCGGCGCGGCCCGGGGCGTGGTGTTGGCCCTTGTCCGGCAGCAGGTGGGACACCTGACCATTGCCAACCGAACACTGGAACGGGCGCAAAGGTTGGCGGAGTTGGCCAGGAGCGGCGGCATAGAAGCAGGCGCCGCCGGACTATCGGGTAGCGAAGTGGGAGACGCGGCGGGACCGGCAGACCTGATAGTCAATTGCACCACGATAGGAATGTCTCACGGCCCTGATGAGCAGGGTTCACCCATCTCCCGAGAGCAGATACCCCCAACCGTACTGGTCAATGACCTGGTATATAATCCGCTGGAAACGCCCCTGCTGCGCGAGGCGGCTGCTGCGGGAGCGTCGCGCCTCGGTGGAATTCACATGTTGGTGTACCAGGGCGCGGACTCTTTCGAGATGTGGACCGGGCAACCCGCTCCGGTGGAGGTAATGCTGGAAGCGGCGACCAGGGCGATGGCTGCCCGTTCAAGCTAGCACTCTGGCAACCGTATCCGAAATTCCGTCTCCCAATAGTCTTTTGGAGAGCAAACCATGATTCGTTGGTTTACGGCTGGGGAGTCTCACGGCCAGGGCCTGGTGATAATCGTCGAGGGTGTTCCGGCGGCCCTGCCAATAAGCGAGGACTACATCGGGGCACAGTTGGCGCGGCGTCAGAGGGGTTATGGGCGTGGCGGACGGATGCTCATCGAGCAAGACTGGGCCAAGATCATTTCCGGCGTGCGCCACGGCCACACTCTGGGCAGTCCCATCGGCATGACCATCGAGAACAAGGACTGGGCCAACTGGCAAGAGGCGATGGCAGTCGAGTACGTGGAAAATCCGTCGCAGGAGGGACGAAACCAGCGGGTTACCCGTATCCGCCCCGGCCACGCCGACCTGCCCGGCACGATGAAGTACGGGTTCAGCGACGTGCGCAACTCGCTGGAGCGGGCCAGCGCCCGGGAGACCGCCGCCAGGGTGGCCGCGGGATCCATTTCCATGCGCCTGCTGGAGGAATTTGGCATCAAATTGCACAGCCACGCCATATCCATCGGGCCGGTCTGGGCTGATCCCTCCGAACCCATCGACTGGGACGCAGTGGAAGAATCGCCGGTGCGGTGCGCCGACCCCGAAGCGGCAACCCTCATGATGGAAGAGATCGACGCGGCGAAGGAAGCCGGGGACACCGTCGGCGGCACCGTTGAAGTGGTGGCCGAGAACGTGCCCATTGGCCTTGGCTCCCACGTTCACTGGGACCGGAAGATCGACGCTCGCATCGCCCAGGCGCTTATGTCAATCAACGCGGTCAAGGCCGTGTCTATTGGGCCGGGTTGGGAGGCCGTAGGACGCCGGGGATCGGAGTTTCAGGACGTGATCGAGCCGGTCACCAACCCCAATAACCCCTGGCAACGCGCGACCAACCGCTCCGGTGGGACGGAAGGCGGGATGACCAGCGGAACTCCCCTGGTGGCCAGATTTGCCATCAAGCCCATCGCCACCCTGCGCAACCCACTGCCTTCGGTGGACCTGGACACCGGAGAGCCGGTGCAGGCACACTTCGAGCGTTCCGACGTCTGCCAGGTCCCGCCTGCAGGGGTCATAGGCGAGGCAATGGTGGCCATGGTACTGGCCGACGCTTTCATGGAAAAGTTCGGCGGCGACTCGATACCGGAGACCCGCCGCAACTACGAGGGCTACATGAAAACGGTCGGCCCCCGGAAGATTTACCACTAACCGGAGAATTCCACCGGAGCGGCACTCCGACCGGCAGGTCATGGCGCCGGCAAGCGGTTTACAAAGAAAAGCCCCCTTCGTGCAGGGGGCTTTTCAAGTTCGTCCTAAGGCATTTAAGAAGAGGGGATGGCGTAGCGGAGGAGGAGGTCCTGTAGGCCCAGTTGGGCCTGACGGCGTAGACTGCCGGCGGCGGCGAGCTCCCGGTCCAGGTCCTGGTAAACGGCAGGGTCGAAGGGCGTCCAGGAGTCCCGGAACAGGCGCAGGGCTTCCGCTTCCCTCTGAGCGGCCTCGACGGTCAGTTCTCCCAGGGGGCGCAATGGCGGTGCCTGGGGCAGGCTGCGGGCCGAGGCGGCGATGTCCCTCATGCGGAGGGTGAACTCGCCCAGGTCTTTGGCGACTGAGGCGCGGTCGCAGCCTCCCTCATTGGCCAGCCAACGGTCGTAGCCTGCGTGGAAGTCCTGCCACCGGCCCAGCAGGGTGCCGTAGGCGGAGGCGAAGGCGTCCGCGGCGGCCCGGTCGTCCTCTGAAGAAGCGGAGACGGCCTGGCCCAGGGCCAGAGCGGACTTCCAGCGGAGGCTGTTGGTCAGGACAACCTGCTCGTCGAAGGCGTCGAAGAGACCGGGGTCTCCCGGCCCCACGCCGGCGGACTCCGGCGGCCCGGCTTCGGAGCCTGGCTCCGGAGCGGACTCCATCGCGTTGCCGCCCTCCTCACCCTGGTTGTCCTCGGCCGTTTTTCCATCCTCAGAGCCTGTGGACCCAATTGCGCTGCTGGAGGAAGCGGAAGACGGTGTTGATGGGACTGCCCCGTCGCCGTCCCCGGGTATCTGGAAACTGCCCCGGAGCCTACGCAGGGCGGCGTCCTCGTCCTGCACCGCCTGGGCCAGTATATCCGCCGCTTCCTGTGTTGCGGGAGTCACGGGCAGGTCTCGGTGCGCCAGCACCAGGTCCCGGTGCTGGTCCACCAGCCGGTCCAGCCGTTGCAGGCTGTCCTCAGGGGTCAGACCGGGCCGTGCGGACTGGAAGGCATCATAGTCCCTGTGGAACCTGTCCCACCGCGAACTGAGCGCATCCAAGGCTTCGGAGAAGGCTTCCACCCGAGACCGGGACGCCTCCCCGGTAAGTTCTTGCAGGTCTATCAGGCGGTCCTCCACTTCCTTGCGGGCGGCCACGGACTCAGCCCTAGCCTGGGCAACGCCCTCGAACCCCGGAGACGGAGGAGCGTTGTTCTCCATTCCGTTGGACTCTTCCTCTCCGTTCTCCTTGGATTCCTCCTCCGGACTGGAATCGGACTGGGGCATGGCGAGGCTGGCGTCTCCGCCGTCCCGCAGGCGTCTCAGGGCGGCCTCCTCGTTCTCCACAGCCTCGATGAGCCGGGCCGACATCTCCCGGACCGCCGGATCCCGGGGCAGATCCTGGGCCGCCAGGGCCACCTGCCGGAAGTCGGCGGAGAATCCCCGGAGGGAGGTCTGGAGGGCAGCCGGAGAGCAGGAGTCCAGCCCCTGACGCCAGGAGTCCAAGTCTTTCCTGACCCTGTCCCAGTCCTGGACCAGGGCGGCATGGGCCCGGGCGAAGTCACTGGCTGCCTGGGCCACATCTTCCGGCACTGGTGTGGGGGCGGGTCCGCCCTGGGGCAGGGCAGCATCCCTGGCCGCGACGGTGGCCGCGATGTCGGGAGCCGCCGTCGGCTCAGGCGGGACGTAGGGACCGGACGCCTGGGGCGCGGCGCAAGCCAGAGCCAACATCAAAAAGGGCAATAGCAGGACCGGGGCAAGGGTGAGCCAACGGAAGAGTCGAGTCCTGACAGCCCGGCCCCATGACCGCGTACCGGCCGACATGGCCGTGTAGGACCCGTCCCACTGAGAACCCGGCCTCATAACCGCGTGCCGGCCGGTATGGCCGTGGAGGGTCCGCCCCTCGGTCGGTATCTTTGTCATTCGAAACGGTACACTCCTGTAGATTCCCCAGCCAGGTTGTCGCGGAACCTCCCGGATTCCAGCAGGGACACCAGTTCCTCCAAGGTCTCAGAGGAATCGGCCAGGACGGACAGCACGCTCCGGCCCTCACCCTGGTACAGCACAATCACCCCGGTGTTCTCCGGGTCCATATCCGCGGTGAAAGGGGTTCGGACGCTTCCGTCCACCCGGACCCCGGCAAGCTGCAGGTACTGGGATACCGGCCCCGCGTCATCGTACAACCCCAGGAACACCACGTCCCTGCCCGGGTCTGCGGCGCTCCTGACTACCGGCTCCACCCCGTAGCCGGACAATGCGCCGCCCAGGACCGACGACAGGTCCAGCAGGGAGGGCCGGGCCGGCACGATGTCCGCCTCTTCCCTGAAGAAGTGAGGGAAGTCAGACAGGGTATAGCTCCGCTCCGAGTCCGTCAGGAAGTCGGCGATGTTGGCCATCAGCCGCCCGTTGTCCTGGACCGAGTTTCGAGGCGGAATCATGAAGGTGAAGTCCCCAACGGCCAGCACCCGCCCCTCCCCGGCCTTGGCCAGGGGATAGAAGGGGCCGGGACTTTCGGACATGGAGGAGCGGGTATTGCCGTCGGCCGCGGCAAGGCCGGGGCCGGGGCCGCGGATGGAACCCGCGGAGTAGAGGGCTATCTGGCCCACTCCCCGGGTAACCTCGTCGGGGAGGAAGTCCCGGACCAGAATATTCTGGAAATTCAGGTCATACTCTACCTGGTTGAACAGGTAGTCGGGCTGGTAGTCCAGACCGAACCGGCCCGCCAGGGTGTTGAGCTCGTGCCTGCGGGTAGCGTCCCCCACCAGCAACACCCTGCCGCCCTTGTTGAGCACGAACTCCTCCACCAGGTCGGCCTCTGCGGGAGTGTAGCGCTCCACGGGCATGGCCACCACCAGACTGTCGGCGCCGCGCAACTGGTCTTCCAGCGTCCGGTAACGCTCCCTGGGCTCGGCGCTCAGGAAGCCGCCGAATCGCCCCGATTCACCCAGCACCTCCACCTCGTAGCCCCGGTCCCGGACCATGCCCAGGAGCGCCGAGGCCTCGGCCTTGGAGAAGTTGTTGGCGTGCAGCCCGTCCACCACCAGCTTCCCCTGGCTGATGCGGGGAATGTCGTCGTAAGAACGCACCAGGGACACCGGGGGGGCAAGCCGTTCCACCGGCACCTCCGGATTGGGAGGCGCTGTGTAACCCCGGCCCGTGTAGAAGTAAAAGTAGGCGGCTACAAAGACAAGGACGGCCAGAACGGGGACTATCAGCAATCGCCACATGTTACCGGGCAGACCCCCAATCAGGCTGGTCCGGTCCCACGTAGAGGTAGTAGATATTGGGGCCGTTGACCTTCAGGGGAAAGCCGGGCAGGGCCTGTTCCTGCTCCGTTCCCATGCCGGAAGGCATCAGATAGCGGCGCATCATGTCGATGCGGGGCATCGCCCCGAACTCCCCTGCCGCTGGGTCCTGGGCCTGGCGCAGCCAGCCCGCCATGGCCGGTGGGACTGTGTCTTCAGGAGCGCCGTCCTGCAATGGCTCGATGATCCGCTTAAACCGCTGGTTGAAGGCCCGGAAGACCTCGGCATTCACATCCACCAGGCCGTAGTTGGAGATGCCTGCCAGCTCCGCTGCCTTATCGTAGGCGTCGGCATCTCCGCCCACCTCGTCCACCATTCCAGTGCGGGCGCTCTCAACCCCGGTGTAGATCTTCCCTTCCAGCAGTTCATCGGTGGATATCTTCAGCTTGCTGCCTCGCTCGCTGAGGACGATGTGGCCGAAGCCCTGCTTGAGCTGGTCGGTGACCCCCACGAAGTAGCGCCGTCCCCCGCCGTTCAGCTTGGAAGGTCCGGTGGGCATGATCTGCTCCGGCGGCGGGTTGGGGATGAACAGCCCGGGGAAGAAGAGAATGACACCCACGTTGCCGACGAAGGAACTGGGCTTGGCATAGATGTGGGAAGCGCCCATGCCCATCATGTAGCCGCCGCTGGCCACAATATCGTTCATCACCACGACCACGGGCTTCTTTTCCCGGAGCTTACGGGTCTGGAGGTAGAGCTGCTCCGAGGCCGCTGCCCCTCCGCCGGGAGTGTTGAGCCGGATGACCACCGCCTTGATGTTAGGGTCCCGGCGGGCGTAGTCAAGGAACTCGCTGATGACGTAGGCCGAGTCGTCGGTGATGATGGTGAAGGGAATGTCGATTATGCCGATCTTGGGCTTGCCGGGCCAGACGTAGAGGAACGCCAGCGCGCCTATGGCAACGCCCAGGACCACCAAGAGTAGGGTCCCTACGTACCGGTTAACTATCGCCCGGCCAATAGCGGAAAACATGCTCAACCAACTATCCGGTCTTCAGGGAAAACTCGCGCATCATACGAGCGCCTTTCCCGTATGTCAACATCAGTGGGTCCAGATTATACATAAGATTACACATATAGGGATGCCAACACAAGCCCGCCAGCGTCGTTCACTGGATAGCATTACGCTGCAAATGCCATTTTGGATTTCACGGCGTGGACTATACCTTGGACCGAAACCCTGGACCGAGACCCTGATGCCTCTCCAGGCGCCCAAAAGCGGAGCACCTGCATGGCTGGCCAAGGTTACTGCGCCGTATACCCGCCGTCAATCACCAACTCGCTGCCGGTCATGAATGACGACTCATCGGACGCCAGGAACAACACGCCGTTGGCAATATCATCGACGGTGCCGATGCGGCCCAGGGGTGTCGCGGATATGCGCATCTCTCTCATGCCCGGTTCCGACATCATCCTGGCCGTCATGGCTGTGTCGATATAACCGGGGTGGACCGAGTTGCAGCGGATGCCGTCGGTGGCGTACTGCACGGCGGTTGACTTGGTCAGGAGTCGTACTGCCCCCTTGGAACTGGCGTAGGCCGAACCTGCGCCGGAACCGGGCCCCAGACCCACCATTCCGGCTATGGACGAGATGTTTATGATGGACCCGCTCCCGTTGGTTAACATTGCCGGAAGGGCGGCACGGGTGCCCAGGAACACGCCCTTGCCATTTACGTCCATGATCTGGTCCCACACCTCTTCCGGGGCGTCATGGATGCGCGGAGCCTGAACGCCGCCAATGTTGGTGCTGCCGATGCCCGCGTTGTTGACCAGGATGTCGAGCTTGCCATAGCGCGTGACGGCCTCGTTGACCGCGTTGGCCCACTGCTCTGCTTCTGTCACGTCCAAATGAACGAAGGTTATCCGGCCTCCCAATTCCCGGATCTCCGCCTCCAGCTTCATCCCTTCGTCGTCAAGAATGTCGCCAATGACCACCGACGCGCCCTCCTGCACGAACAGCCTGGCCTCAGCCGCGCCTTGTCCTCGTGCGCCTCCGCTGATGAGAGCAACCTTTCCTTCCAGACGCATGACGGACCTCCTTTGGTATCAGTTCGTGATACTGTGACTGATTTGCGCGGCGGCAGGCCGCGGCGGCGATTCTGATTTCTCTGCCAACAAATATAGTATGAGGCTTTGACCGCAACGGGCTATGAAGTCGATTAGAACATCCCTTCCGGCTCCAACCCCAGGAAGTACTGTCCTGCGGTCTCATAGTGGGTCATGCGCCCCTGGGCGTGCTGGGTTATGACGTGGATGTCCTGGAAGCGCCGCTGTATCGGGTTGGAGGCGAATATCGCGCTGGAGCCGCACAGGTTGTAACAGATGTCCACCACTTCGGCGGACATACGGATGGCGTGGGTTGTCGAAAGCCGCAGGCGGATCCGTTGCCCGTCGTCCAGAGAATGATTCTTGCAGGCGCTATCCCACACCGCTGACGCGCTATCCGAGAGAAACGCCCGCGCCGAATGCCAGATCGCCTCCGCCTGGCCGATCATACGATGGGTGGTGGCCATATCTTGGAGCAGGTTGCGGCTGCGCCCGGGGGTCTTCCGCCCCGCAAGATCAATGGTTGTCTCCAGGCTGCCCTGGGCAACTCCCAGAGCGACCGTGGAGAACCCGGCGGCGAAGAGCAGGGAGCGGGGTATCAGGTACAGCGGGCCGTCGTGCCAGGACGGGTCGGTCTGGGCGTATGTCCTGTAGGCCGGGACAAACAGGTCATCAACCTCGAAGCTGAAACTGCCGGTGCCCCGCAGCCCGCTGGCCTGCCATGTGTCCACCATTCTCACGTCCTGCCGGGGGATGAGCATGAGGCGGGCAGAGTCCGTATTTCCGGCAGCGCCGGGTGTTGGCGCTTCCGTCTGAGGGCCGGGTCCTCCACGACCGTACCGGCCGGCAAGCGGTGATGGGGCCGGGTTCTCAAGCGGGGCCAATGCCGCGACCCAGGTGGCGTGATCGATACCGCTGCTGAAGTCCCAGCGTCCACTGAGCCGGTAGCCGCCCTCCACTGGCACGGCCCTGGCCGAGGAAGATGGCGGGCCATTGGTGACTACAGCCTCCGGTGTATCCCAGACTTCATGGGCAGCCCTCTTGTCCATGATGGAGGAAGCGGTGGCGAAAACATTGTTCTGGTTGATGCACCACGCCGTGCTGGCGTCCACCGCCGCGAAAACGCGGAGAATCCGCAGGAAGTCAGGATGGTCGAGTTCAGCGCCTCCCAACTCCCGGGGCACCAGGAGCCGGAACAGGCCCCTTTGGGCCATTTCCCTGGCAAGGTCCGCCGGTAACTGCCGGTCGGCATCGATACGGTCCGCCGCGGCCTCAACCCGAGGGCGCAGCTCATTAGCGATTTCCAGGTAGTGCTCTATCCTGTGGTCTTTAGTGTCGGTCCGTGTTTTCTGTATCAATTCAGTCCGGCCCCGCTTACGCTCTCGACGCCTGCAAGTTGTTCATGTTGGCGAGTTCGGGAGTGTTCGCCACACTGGAGTCCCATTCCCGTGCAACGGCGTCGAAGCTGCTATTGGCCTCGGCGTCCTGCCCCTGCGATGCCTGCACCCGGCCCATCCAGAAGGTGTCGCGCACCGAGTCTCGCCGCCCCAGCCGCTCGTTCAACATTGCCTCGGCCTTGTCCCATTGTCTGGCGCGGATGAAGGCCTCGAGAACCGTGTCCTCGAACACCTCCCGCTGGGCGTGGCTGCCGCCGATACGCACCAACTGGGGAAAGACCGGCTCCAGCAGACTCACCGACTCAGTGTAGTCTTCCCTGGCGAATGCCTCGATTCCTCTGGCCAGCGGCAAGACCACATCCTTGACGAACATGTCGCCTTCGTCGGCTGACTTTCGCAACCGGGCGATCATCTGCTCCATAAGCCCATACTCCCCGCTGCCCGCGAACGCCAGTGCGGCGTGGGCATCCCGGAACGCCGCTCCGGGCCGCTGCGCTGCGGGGGCGGCCAACACCACTACTTCGTCCCAGGGCTTGTCGGGCGGCATCCCGCCGTAGATTTGCATCCGCCACATGAGGGACGCACTGTCATTCAGTGTGGACATGGCCTTGGAGACCACTGAAGGGCGGATAAAATTCTCGTAACGGTCCAGGGTTTCCTGGTACTTCCCCAAAGCCAGCTCGAAGAGGGCCAGGTGCCAGGACAGATGAACGTATGAGGATGCCGGGGAGTCGAAACCCTTGAGCCAGCCGCCAAGGAAGTCTTCCCCGGCGACGGCGTCCCCTCGCTCGAAGTGGACATGGGTCATCGAGTGGCTCGCCACGGCGTTCGCCGGGTTCATATCCAGGGAAGTCTGGGCGTATTCCCAGGCCTCGTCCAGGTAACCCGTCTCGTGATGGGCAAAGGCATACTCGGCCAGGAAAGCCCAGTCGTCCATGCAATGGGGCGCAACGCTCCGGAGCAGGGCCAAATACTCCGGCGGGAAGTTGGGAGCCCCTGCGCCGCTGCACCCGAGCATATAGAGACGGTGCGCCAGGCGCATCAGCAGCCCGTCCCGCGGGAACTCGCCCAAGTGTTCCTTGATCAGGGCGATGGAGTCCCTGCCCCTACCGTTTATCCAGTGGGAGACGGCCTGAATCTGCTGCCGTTCTCTCCTGGTAATGCCGTCGCTCAGGTTCAGGGCGTGCTGAATGCCCTTCTTCGCATCGTCGGGCCGGGCCTTCTGCATGTCGAAATATGCCAGGCAGGCGTGGGCAAAGGCGAACCCTTCATCAAGTTCAATCGCCTCCTGGAACTTCACCTCCGGGCCGTGGTTCTGGGAGAGAAGCCGGTCAACCCCCTCCTGCACTGCCTCCGCGGCGGCGACGGAGCCGGTGGTCAACGCCATTCCGAACCTGTCTTCGGTCTTGCTTGGCATCTGAATAACCCCTTTTGGTCGACTTTCTGGGCGGGGAGACTAACTGGCTGACGACAACTCTGTGAATACCTGATGCCACGTTTCCGGATCGCCTTTGCCCATGCCGTTCCTGTGGGTGATTATACCGTTGGCGTCGAAGGCTATCTTGGTCGATTGGATTGTCACCTTCAGGGCTTCCAGGATCCCGCTCCTTGGCACGGCTACCGGGAAGGTATAGCCTCGCTTTTTCCCGAACTCTTCGAACAGGGCCACGTCGTTCCCAGGGAACATCCCGATGGCGTAGAAGTCCACGTCATCGGCATATTGAGGATAAATGTCCTTGAGCAGCTGTAACTCAGCCGTACATACTCCTCAAGTTGTAGCCCAGAAGAACAGGAATGTCGGCTGGGAGGCATCCAACAGGTCTGCGGAAGTAACGATTGAGCCATCCACCAGGCCCAGGGCGAATGGCGGGACATGCTTGCCCACCTCTACGCCGATGTTCTCTCCGGTCACCGGTATGTCGTGTATCTCTGCTGTGGAACGCTGCCATTCCGGCGTCGGAGTGGCCTTTGAGAGCGATGGGAGACTGAACGCTCCGCAACCGAGAGCGGCCACTATCAGCGCCGCGGCCAATACGATAGGCAGCGGCCGGACAATAATCATTCGAACCATCCCGCCAAGAGCCCGGATAATAGTCATACGGTCACTTCTTCGAGCTTTCTGCACCCGGTTTGCACTTCACCGCCGCCCGTTGCCATTCTAATCTAAGCGCCGTCAGGGGGGAATGCCTGCTCCGCCTCGCCGATGGCCTTGTCCAGAATGTCGATGGTCTCGTCCACCAGCTCCCTGGTAAAGGTCAGCGGAGGCGACAGGGTGATGGACTCGCCGGCACGGGTGGCCAGGCCATAGCCGCGTATCTTCTCAGTCAGGAACTTGGCGAACTCTCCCTGGGGACCGCCGGGATACGGCTCTTTGGTCCTCCGGTCCTTCACCAGTTCGATGTTCATCAGCAGGCCGAGTCCGCCGCCGACGTACCCCACCGACGGATGGTTTTCCTGGAGCACTGCCATCGCTTGCTCGTAGAGGTATCGGCCCATCGCGTCGGAGTTCTCGACCAGGTTTTCCTGTTCCATGATCTCCAGGTTCTTCAATGCCGCGGCCATCACCGCAGGGTGGCCGCCGTAGGTCACCCCATGCTGGAAGGCTCCGCTGGGACCCTCGGTGTTGTCGAAGGTCTCGGCGATCTGCTTGCTGGCCATCACACCGCCGACTGGCAGTTCGCCGCCAGTCAACGCCTTAGCCACGGTCATAATGTCCGGGTTGACGCCGAACCTTTCCATCCCGAACCAGGTGCCAAGCCTGCCGAACCCGCAGATAATCTCGTCGGCGATGAGGACGACGTTGTACCGGTCGCAGATTTCCCGGACCTCCGGCCAGTACTCGTCCGCCGGAATCTGGGAGCCGTTGGGGACCGGGGTGGCGATGAAGGCCGCCACCGTGTCCGGCCCTTCGCCCTTGATCATGTTCTCCAAAGACCTGGGACTCTGCATGCAGCAGTCCCGGTTGTTGCGGTCCTGGAACCCCCAGGGGCAGCGGTAGCAGTAGGGAGGGTCAACCTGGAACGTGCCCGAGGGCAACATGGAGTCGAATATGCCCGACCCGCGCCTGCCCCCGGTGCCCACGCTCATCGGCCCGGGAGTGGACCCGTGGTACTGGCCCCGGCGGGAGATGAACTTGGTCTTCTGGGTATGCCCGGATATGAACTGGTACTGGCGGGCCAATTTCAGGGCAATCTCCACTGCCTCCGATCCCCCGCCGCAGAAGAACGTCCGCGTCAGGTCTCCCGGCGCAAGGTCGGCCAGTTTCTTGGAGAGCAGGATTCCCGGAACGCTGCTGTATGCGCCGGAGTTGGTGTAGGCCAGGGTAGTCATCTGTTCGGCGACGGCCTGGGCCACCTCGGGCCGGTTGTGGCCGATGTTTTTGAGGAACAGCCCGGCCATTGCGTCGATGTACTTGTTCCCCTCGATGTCGTACACGTGGCAACCGTCGCCCCGGACCATGATGTTGTACCCGCCGGGCGCGACCAGGTCGGCCATCTGATGGTTCTGGGTCCAGAAGTGGTCCAGTCCCCACTGGACGAGCCGGTCAATCTCCTCCCTGGAATAATCGTCCTTGATCCACCATGCGTTGAGGCCGGGGTTGGGGTTTACCATTGGGGCTCCTTTCCGGGATGAATGCGCGAATGGCAGCGGCCTGGACCGCTGCAAGTTAGGCCAGATGCTACACCGGGGCACGGGTCCTCAGCGGCCGTTCCATCCCCCACCTGGTCAGTCGTAAGAACAATGCGTGGGGCGGCGTTCTTGATGGATGGGCGTTCTTGATGAATGTTAAGACGGCGGGCGTGGAATGTCCACACCGCAATACGAAAGCCCCTGGAGCGTTTCCAGGGGCCTCGTCCATCATGTTAGTAATACAGGGCGCTTTAGAATGCGCCGTAGCCGTCGGCGCGGATGCAGGCGGCCCAGTGGTTGGGCTCCACTTCCCGCAGTTCCGGGATGACCTGCGTGCAGTCGTCGTTGGTTATCGGGCAACGGGGATGGAACACACACCCCGACGGCGGGTTGAGCGGACTGGGCACCTCGCCTGTGAGCAGAATCCGCTCCCGTTGGGCGTCGATAACCGGGTCGGGAATCGGCACCGCTGACAGCAAGGCCCTGGTATAGGGGTGGATCGGGTTCACGTAGATTTCGTTCCGGTCCGCCAACTCCATCATGTGGCCAAGGTACATCACGCCCACCCGGTCGCTGATGTGCCGCACCACCGACAGGTCGTGGGCGATGAAGAGGTACGTCAACTGGAACTGCTCCTGCAGCTCCTCCAGCAGGTTGACGATCTGCGCCTGAATCGAAACGTCGAGCGCCGACACAGGCTCGTCGGCGACGATGAACTTGGGTCCCACTGACAGGGCGCGGGCCACGCCGATTCTCTGGCGCTGTCCGCCGCTGAACTCGTGGGGGAACCGGTCGGCCATGTAGGGATTCAGCCCCACGTTTTGCAGCAGGTCCGCCACCCGTTCCCGGTACTCGTTCTTGTCCTGCACCAGACCGTGGACGATCAGCGGCTCGCCGATGATATTGCCGGCGGTCATGCGGGGATTCAGCGAGCTGTAAGGGTCCTGGAAGATGACCTGCATCTCCCGCCGCTTCTCCCGCATCATTCGGGTGGAGAGGCTGGTCAGGTCCTGGCCTTCGAAGATCACCTGCCCGTCGGTTGGCTTGTAAAGCTGCAGGATGCACCGGCCGGTGGTGGTCTTGCCGCAGCCGCTCTCGCCCACCAGACCCAGGGTCTCGCCCCGTTTCACCGTGAAGCTGACGCCGTCAACGGCTTTAATGTAGGCCACCGTTCTCTGGAACACCAACCCTGAACTGACGGGGAAGTACATCTTGAGGTTTCTCACATCAAGAAGAACATCATCGTCCGTGGCTGGCCCTGTCCCCTGTGGCTGGACTTCTGGTGTCGTGGTCATTGCTAACTGCTCTCCTCGGGGGACGGATCCTCAACGGCCATTCCGGCCCCCTCGCCCGGCATGGGGCGGCATTCTCTGTGAATGTGGGTCCCGCTTTCACGGGAAAGACGGAGTTGTGTCTAGCCTTCGGACGCCCCGCTTGCCGCCTCGGCCTCCGCCTCCCCGATACGTTCTCTGCGGTACTCCTCCACGATGCCCTCCATCTCCTCGATCCGCCAGCAAGCCGACCAGTGGCCCTCGCCGATGGACATGAGAGGAGGTATTTCGGTAGCGCACTTGTCCACCGCCCAACGGCACCGGTCGCGGAAGGAGCAGCCCGGCGCCAGGTTGACCAGGTCAGGCGGCTGGCCCTCGATGGGGTCCAGCTTGGTCCGCCGGGGCAGGTCCAGCCGCGGCACGGAGTTCAGCAGTCCTACGGTGTAGGGGTGCCTGGGGTTGGCGTAGATTTCCTGGGCGGTGCCGCGTTCAATGACCTTACCCGCGTACATGATGTTGACGCGGTCGGCGTAGCGGGCCACCACACCCAGGTTGTGGGTAATGACGATCAGCGCGACCCCGAACTCGCTGGTCAACGATTTCATAAGCTCCAGAATCTGGGCTTGAATCGTCACGTCAAGCGCTGTGGTCGGCTCGTCGGCGATGATCAGCCTTGGGTTGCAACTCAGGGCCATTGCGATCATCACACGCTGGCGCATCCCGCCGCTGAACTGGTGGGGGTACTGCTTGATCCGCCGCTCCGGGTCAGGAATGCCCACCCGCGAGAGGAGGTCAACACCCTCCCGGCGGGCTTCTTCCTTGTTCATGCCCATGTGCAGTTGCAGCGTCTCGGTCAATTGCCTTTCGACGGTCAGCACAGGGTTCAGAGACGTCATCGGCTCCTGGAAGACCATCGAAATCTTCCCGCCGCGGATCTGCCGCATGTCGTCCATGTCGATCTTGAGAATATCGTCATCCTCGAAGAGGATCTCCCCGTCGACGATTTTCCCGGGCGGGTCGGGGATCAGCCGCATCACCGACAGGGCGCTGACGCTCTTGCCGCAACCGCTCTCTCCCACTAATCCCAAAGTCTCGCCTTCTTCCAATTCATACGAAACCCCGTCGACCGCCTTCACCACTCCCTCGAAAGTGTAGAAGTAGGTCCTAAGGTCTCTTACTTGAAGCAGTTCTGCCAACTAGACCTCCTCCTCTAGGAACGGATCCTATACACGGCTCCCGGACGGCATGGTCGCTGGGTATCCGCTTCTCAGTTCAGGACCCCGCAGTCCTTCCGAAGTTTGGGAATCGCCTGGGGAAACCCTGGTAATCGGACTGACAATGCGGGTTGATGTTGCAGACCTACCAACCTGGGGCCACGCGCAGGATCCAGCGCAGATTGGCCGAGCCGTGAATCTGCCGAAATATAAACTATCAATTGGCGGCAAGTCAATACCGATTGAATAAACAATATCAATGGCGCGACATTATCCGACAAATGAGACGCATGACGGCGAATCCAGCCCGATGCTCCCTGCCGTATTAGCCATTAAGATAGAGAGTATTGGATTGTGTGCATATGAACAAACGCGGACGGGGTCCTCCGTTATCAGTAGAGGCGATATTACCTGGGACGCTCCTGGACGCCGCCGTCCGGAACCGCCTAGCCCACCCCCCGGGCCGGCATGGCGGTGTGGAGAGACGTTCCCGTTGGTACCGGCAGCGTATTCCGTTGCAACCCCACTGAGAAGCGGATATTCTACGGTCACGTCAACTGGAGAGCCGCGTGTAGGATCCGTCCCCAGTAGAACGAATCACTGGAATGGGTTTGACAGTCCGAAAACTGTCTGGCCCGACACCATTTCCGCTCGTATCACAAGGGCAGGATGAAGGGTAGGACGAATGATCAAGAAAACATCGACCGCACTGTACGCCTTGTTGCTGGCGCTGGTGATGACAGCGTCGCTGGGAGCCTGCTCCTCCACCGAGGAACCGGATAGGCCGGCAGTCTCTTCCCAGGAAACGTCTCAATCCAATGGCATGGCCGGGGCCCAAACACCTGGCGTCATGGCCACCGTTCCCCCTACTGCAGACGCACAACCCGTCCAGAGTCCGGACATCACCACCGACCATCCCAGGGGAGGGCGGCTGGTGCTCCTGTTTGATGACCCGCCGACGCTGGACCCGCATCTTGCGACAGACAATATTTCCGGGGCCTATGTACAGGAGGTATTCAATGGCCTGGTGACCATCAGCCCGGACATTAAAATCAAGCCCGACCTGGCCGAGAACTGGGATGTAAGCCTCGACGGGTTGAAGTACACCTTCAACCTGCACCCCGACGGAAAGTTTCACGATGGCCGCCGGGTAACCGCCGAGGACTTCCGGTGGTCCCTGGAGCGGGCCACCGACCCGGCCCTCGAGTCGCCGGTGTCGGAGACGTACCTGAATGATATCGTGGGCGTGTCTGCCAAGTTAAGCGGCGAGGCCCAATCGGTGTCTGGCATCAACGTCGTCGACGACTCGACCCTCGAGTTGACCATCGACGCACCCAAGGCCTACTTCCTGGCCAAGCTCACCTATCCCACCGGCTTCGTGGTTGACCCGGCCAACGTCCAGGCCGACCCCAAAGAGTGGGTATTTGAACCCAACGCAGCCGGCCCGTTCACACTGGACCAATACGACGTGGGCGAGTTGATGGTCCTTGGCCGCAACGACAATTACCACTTGGGACCGCCTTTCGTGGATGCCGTGGAACTGAATCTTGCCGGCGGCGAAGCGCTGCTCATGTACGAGAATGACGAGATTCATCTCACCGGCGTCGGGCTGGCTACCCTGGAGCGGTTGGCCGACCCGTCGGAACCTCTCAACGCAGAGCTGGTCACCGCCCCTTCCAGCTTCAGCACATCCTACTACGGCATGAACGTGACCCAGGCGCCATTCGACGATCTGAAGTTCCGCCAGGCGATGAACTACGCGATCAACAAGGAAGAAATCGCCGAGGTGGTGGCGCAGGGGTTGATACAGCCGGCCAATGGCATCCTGCCGCCCCGATTCCCGGGGTACAACCCGGACCTGAAAGGGTATGAGTTCGACCCGGAAAAGGCGAAGCAACTGCTGGCTGAATCAAGGTACGCCGATCCGGACAGCCGCCCTCCTATAATACTGTCCATTCCCGGCAGCTTCGGGGCCACGGTCGGCCCATCCACCCAGGCGATTCTTAAAGCATGGGAGGTGAACCTGGGGGTCGAGGTGGAGATCGAGCACACCGAATGGGCCACGTTCCTCCAGGACCTGAACCAGCAACGCTACCAGATGTTCCAGGTGGGCTGGGGAGCGGACTACCCTGACCCGGAGAACTTCCTGGACATACTGTTCCACGGCGAAAGCGAGAACAACCACACGGTCTACAACAACCCGGAGGTCAACTCCCTGTTGGAACAGGCCCGGGTCGAGCCGGACCAGGTCAAGCGCTTCGAGCTTTACAACACCATCGAGCAGAAGATCGTCGACGACGCTCCCTGGGTCCCTCTGTGGCACAGCCGGGAGCGCAAGGTGTTGATCAAGCCGGAAGTGAAGGACTACTTCCTGGTGCCTATGACCATCCCCAAGTGGCGTTACGTTTACTTCGAGAGCAGCTAACAGCGTTCGCAGACCGGAGTAGGAAAGACCCGGCGTAACAAGCCGGGTCTTTCCTACTTCTTCGTATTCTCCCCCGAAGCCCTTGAGGATGGGGAATGGTCCGTTTTCACCCACAGCCTTTCCCCATCGCTGACGACCTCCACCGTCCCGTGCCTGTCAGTGCGGTAGACGCGCTCCGGGCCAACCGCGGCCTCCAGACGGGAGACAACGTCCGGGTCCGGGTGGCCGAACCTGTTGTCTTCACCGGCGGAAATTATCGCTGTCACCGGGCTTACCCGGTCCAGGAACGGCTGAATCGTCGAAGTCCCGCTCCCATGATGCGATACCTTCAGCACTGCGCTTTGCAGGACCGCCGGACCACGCGCCAGCAGGTCTTCAGCCTCCGCCTCAATGTCGGCGGCAAACAGAAAAGCGGCCCGCCCGTGCACCATCCGCAACGCCACGGACTGGTTGTTGCGGTCTTGGACAGGCCATACCTGGCCCTGACCATTCGGGGATTGGGGTGGGTTCAGGACCTCGAAGGTCACGCCAGGCTCCAGCTCCATCCGCAGGCCCCTTGCCGCGTCAATTCTTCTGACGCCGTGGTGTTCCAGCGCAATCTGCCACGAGGCAAAGTCCGGGCCGTCTGCCACTCCCTCGCCGACCATCAGCCCACCAACGCTGTACCGTTCCAGGATACGCAGCAGCCCCCGGCTATGGTCATCGTCCAGGTGGGTCAGCACCACCAGGTCGAGGCTCCGGTCCCCCCGGGGCAAGCGTCCGGCCAGCGCGCGTGCCGCGGTGCCGCGGCCCGGCCCGCCATCGATCAGGACCTGCCTGCCGGTGGGGGTCACGATCAACGCGCTGTCTCCCTGTCCCACGTCGAAGAAGTAGACGTGCAGGTTGCCCGGGTCTGATACTTCCGGACGGGCCAGGAGCTGCGCCCAAAGGAACAGCCCTCCTGCCATCAGGGCGGCGAGCAGGACCAGCAACCCTGCGACTCCGGCGCGCCTGTCACTACCCTGGGATGGCGAGGGCGGACCTCCTCCACCCATTGGGACAAGCCTGCTCCCGTACAGGAGCATCAGTCCGCCCAGAATCCCGTACCAGACCCATACCAGGGGAGCGCCGACCCACGACACTGGCGCGGTGATAGAAGGCATGTTTTCCACCAACGCCAGCAGGTAGGAAATGGGAAGCCAGGCCAACCACCCGATGAACTGACCCAATATGGGATGCACCAGGCTCCCAATGGCCGTTGCCAAGGACCCGATCAGGATGAATGGAAGTGCGGGCAGCGCCAGCAGCGTGGTTACGATCCCGAACAGGGGCAGGTGGTCGAAGTTGTAGGCCACCAGCGGCCACGTCGCCGTCGTAGCAGCCGCTGATACTATGATTCCCGGAAGCGCCCACCGGGCCGCCTGCCAGCCCAAAACCCTCGACCAGTGGGCGGCGCTCCGGGAGCGGGCATCCAGCGCTTCGGAGACCCTGGCTTGGAACGGAAGCGCCAACACTATCCCGGCGATGGCGGTGAAACTGAGCTGGAACGATATTTGCCCCAACACCACCGGGTTGACCCCGACCATGACGGCGGCGGCGAGGGACAGGGACGGAAGGGCGCTGCGGGGCCGTCCCAATGCCAGCGCTGCCAGGTACACAGTGCCCATGATCGCAGCCCGGATCACGGATATGGGCATCCCGCTAAGGAGCACATACATCCAGACGGCCAGCAATGGGACCAGCAGGTACAATCCCCGGCGGCGTCCCAGGGCCCATCCCGCCACGGCCAGCGCCAGCAGAAGCTGAATGCCCACGTGCAGCCCGGATATAGCCAGCAGGTGGGCCGCTCCTGTGTTACGGAAGTTCTCGGCAACGTCCGGAGGTATGCCTTCCCTCCGCCCCAGCAGCAGGGCATTGGCCAGCCCGGAGTGAGGGTGAGTGAGACTATGGTCAAGACCCTCAGACAACTTGCCCCGAACAGCGAATACCACTCCCATCACGCGACCGAGCGGAAGCGCATTATCAGCCGGCAGCCATTCCACTCCGCGCACCCACAGGACACCGGATATGCCCCGGCTGGAGAGGTGGGCCGGGTAGTTGAAGCCCTCGAATGGCTCCGGCGGTTCGAGCATTCCTTGAAGTCTGAGCGTGTCTCCATATCGGAATAGACCTTCCCCGGCGCCCGCACCTGTTTGCAATGGGTCAACGTATGCCAAGAGATTGCCGGTGAGGGCCATCGGTGGACTGCCGGATTCAACGGCGTGGACTGCCAGGGTGAAGCGTATGTGCCGGTCCAGCCTTGTTGGGTCGTCAACGATCCTGCCGGTGAGCTTCACGGTCCGGCTTGAGCCTTCATTCAGCGGGACGGTCGGGGAGTGGAAGACATCCACCCGCAGAAGGCCCAGCAGAAGCACGGCCGCAAGCAGCCCGGGCAGCATGGACCGCCCGAGAATCCTGAGCAGGATAGATGCCAAAGCACAGGCGAATACGAGGAGCAGCGGGGGAAACGTCGGGACGTCGAACCACAGCCCCAGCCCAGTCCCGGACAGCCAAGCCGCCGCCAGCAGTGCCGGTCTCATTCTGAGAACATCGCCCCGTCATCTGTGGGCCAGTAGTCCACTACCTGCGTTCCCGGCCCGCTACGGGGGTCTCGCCCCCCTTTCCCCTCTTCCCCATCATCTTCGCGCAGCGATGCCGGCTGGGGAGCGGGGGATAGGACCCGTCCCCAGTGCCGGTTGCCATCCCTGCGCGGGACGGCTGTACCGGAGCTAACGAGGCGGGTCAACCGTCACCAGGTCGCGTAGATTCTCGTAGATGCCTTCGCCGATGCCCTGAACATTCAGGATACCGTCAACGGACTTGAACGGACCGTTGTGTGCCCGGTGGTCGATGATTGCCCTGGCCCGTGCCGGGCCGATACCGGGCAGGGAACCAAGAAGCTCTGCGTCGGCAGTGTTGAGATTCACCAACCCGCCTTGCGGCTTTCCGGAATCCTCTGCCGGCGCGTTAGCTTCGGCCACCGCCGCCGCTACCTCCGGGCGGGGCGTCTCCCCCAGCCTTGGCATGTGATAGTAACCCTCATCCTTAACCAGGGCCGCCAGGTTGATCGCTTCCAGGTCTGCTCCTTGGCCGACTCCGCCCGCCGCGGTAACCGCGTCAAAGACCCGGTCTCCCCGGCGCAGTTCGTAGACTCCGGGACTTTGGACCGCGCCGGTGATGTAGACCTTGATTGGTTGCCCGGCGACGCCTTGTGATATGGCGAGGTTACCCGTTGAAGGAGGTTGTTCCGGAGACGGGGGAGTAGTGGGGAGGACTATCTCGATGGGGGCGTTGTCGTCACTGCCTCGCGCCAGCAGAAACGCGGCGGACAATGCCAGGGCCCCCGCCAGAGCGGCCAGGGCGGCGATGGCTATTACGGCGGTCCTGCTATAGGTTGAGGGCAAGTCCCGACGCTTTCTGCGGGGTTACAGACACGGAATCATGGGAGGCCGCATTGCTCTGATGATGGGGCCCGGCAGACACCGGGGCGCATTAAGGGCATTCTATCAATGCTGGGAAGAGGCCGCTACTCCCGTTACAGGTCGGGCTGACTGACCAACGTGAGTGGCGATTTCGCACCCATTACTCTTCGTCTTCCGGCTCGCCGGCGTTGACCCGGCCCAGGAAGACCTCGGTGAGGATGTCGGTCTCCTGGACCGACTGCGGCGTTCCCGCGTGTACCACGCGACCCCTGTCCAGAACGTAGGCCCGGTCGGCGATGTCCAGCACGCCCTTGATGTTGTGCTCAACCACGAAGATGGTCGTCTTGAGCCGGTCGTTGATCTCCGCGACCTTCTGGAAGACCTCCTTCACCACAATCGGCGCGAGGCCAAGGGTGGGTTCGTCGAGAAGCAGAACCTCCGGCCCGGCCATCAGACCCCGGCCCAGGGCCAGCATCTGCTGCTGCCCCCCGGACATCTGGCTGGCGAGGTCGCGGCGTTTCTCGTACAGGACCGGGAACAGCTCCATGACCGAGTCCAGCCGGCGTTCCTGTTCATCCCGGTCATTCAGGTATAGGCAACCCATCTCCAGGTTTTCCGATATGGTGAGATGGGTGAACACCCGGCGCCCCTGCGGAACGAAGGATATTCCCTCCTTGACGATTTCATGGGTTGCCGCGGTCAGAGGCTCCTGCCGCAGGTAGACGGTCCCGGTGACCACCGGCGCGAGGCCCATGATGGCTTTGAGCACTGTGGACTTTCCCGCGCCGTTGGGACCCATAACCGCCGCCAACTGGCCCCGGCTGACCCCGAGGGAGGCATGGTCGAGGGCCGTAACCGCCCCGAACCTCACGGATACATCCACCAGTTCCAGCAGCATCGGGTCCGGTGCCGACTCTTCGCCTCCGGCGGAAGTCGCCATATTCACCGTGGAATCCCCCTGTCCGTTTTCTGTGCTCATTATCGAATCGCCACCAACAACGAGGCACCGGCTATGCCCCCAGGTACGCCTCGATTACCTCTTCCCGGTTCAGGGCTTCCTCAACTTCGCCCTCAGTCAGCAAACGCCCTCCCTCAAGGACGATTATGTAGTCGGACATTTCGCGCACAATTTCCATGTTGTGGGAGATGAAGATTATGGTGCGGCCCGCGTCTCGCATCCGCTTCATAATGTCCTTGACGCGCTCCAGCATCTGCGGGAACAGGCCGGCGAACGGCTCATCGAACAGGTAGGTCTGAACTTCCAACGCCAGGGCGCGGCCTATCTCCAGCAGCTTCCGCTGGCCGTAGGAGAGGTCCTGGGCGAGGGAGTCCCGCTTCTCCCACATCCCCACGTTCTCCAGGACTTCCCTCGCCTTCTCCCGGTGACGCGACTTGGTCCGTTCGACCATTGCCGGGAAGACGCTGCGGTTGGTCAGGACAACCATGATGTTGTCCCACACCGAAATCTGGTCGAAGAGCCGGACTTCCTGGAATGTCCTGGTAATTCCGTGGTCCGGGGTCTCGTGCGCCCTCACCACCTTGAGGCCGGCCCCGTCGATAATCACCGTCCCGCCATCCAGGGGCAGCACCCCACTCAACAGGTTGACCAGGGTGGACTTCCCGGAGCCGTTGGGGCCGACGACGCTGGTCATGCCCTTCCTGGGAAAGGCGACGGAAAGCTCATCCACCGCCCTGACGCCGCCGAATAGCTTGGATATTTCCACCGTCTCCAGTGCGTAATCATCGTGTGCCTGGGCGCTTTGTGAAGTCATAGACGGTATCTCCCCACCAGTCCCTGGGGCCGGAAGAGCATGAGGGCCACCAGAAGAATACCCAGGACCACCTGCCGGGCCTGGCCTACGAATTCGGTGGGCAGGAAGGGCAGGAACCTCATCCCCTCCTCCAGCAGCACGAAGGCCATCGCCCCGAGCAGGGAACCCCAGATGGTCGCCAGGCCACCCAGTATGACGATGGCCACCAGCAGAATCGACTCCAGCAGTATGAATGAGTTGGGGTCTACGAAGGTGGTCCAACTGGCGAACAGCCCCCCGGCCAACCCGGCCATCATGGCCGAGATGACCCATACGGACAACTTGTAATGGGTCGCCTGGTAGCCGAATACCTCCGCGGCCTGCTCGTCCTCGCGGATGGCGGTCAAGACCCGCCCGAAGGACGATGACACCAGGAACCAGGAAATCAGGACCACCACCGCCAGGAACACGAAGGCCAGCGCAAGGAACTCCAGTTCTCCGTCGAACACCCAACCGCCGATTTGCGGTTTGGTTATGTCGTGGATGCCGTATGCGCCCCTTGTGAGTCCCCGCCAGCTGAGGAAAACATTGAATGCGATGATGGCGAACCCGAAGGAGACCAGCACGTAGATATCGTCGCGGAACCTGTTGAAGACGACGCCCACCAGTATGGCGGCCAGCCCAGCCAGGGCGACGCCCAACGGCAGTGCGGCGAAGAAGGGCCAGCCGAACGTCGGGAGCGGTTCCGTGCGCAGCAACTGGTAGTCTGTAGTCGAGGTGAGGATGGCCACCGTGTAGGCCCCGATACCGAAGAACCCGATGTGTCCCACGGAAAGCAGCCCGGTGTACCCCACAACCATATTGAGGCTGACGGACAGTATGGCCCAGATGGCGAACACCGTCCCAATGGAGACGGAGAAGTCCAGGCCCTTCCATAGAACGAATGCAACTGCCCAGGAGAGGACGAACAGGTTTGCCCAAAGTTCCAAGCTCCGGGTTTGCATGTTGCCCCGGCGGAGACGCAGAATCTCGCGCGGGTTGCGCAGGAGGGTCACCATATATCCAAGACTCGGCGGTCTCATCTGCGAATCCCTATTTCCCAGTCTCACTTACGGGGCAACAGGCCCAGGGGCCAGAAGGACAGGAACAGGATCAACACCACGAAGGATATAACGTCCTTCCACTCCCCTGCCAGGTCCCAGATCCCGAACTGCTCCAGCATACCGAGGATAAAGCCGCCGACAATCGCGCCGTAGAGGTTGCCGATGCCGCCGACCACCGAAGCAATCCAGCCCTTCAACAACAGCAACAGCCCCATTCTGGGTTGAATCGCGGTGTCATGCCCGCTGAGCAGCCCGGCCAATGCGGCGAAGACCGCTCCAATGAAGAATACTGCGGCGATGATGACGGTGGTGTTGATCCCCACCACTTTCGACACTTCTTCATCGTCGCCGATGGCCCGTACCGCCCGCCCGAAAGAGGTCTTCCTGAGCATCAGCAGCAACCCGAGGAATCCGGCCAGGGCCACGCCGATGGTGAAGATGTTGAACCCCTTGATGTTGGCTCCCCAGATGGTCCAGGGGTTGTTGCCGAATGGTTCCGGCAACGGCCTGGGCGCGCTCTGGAACACGATGGTGATGAAAGCGGTCAAGGCCAGCAGTATCCCCAGGGACGCCACCAGCATTATCAACGGCGACCTGGCACGCTGCCGCATGTAGACGTACAGGCCCCGGTAGAGGGCCAGCCCTACGGCCCCCGCCAGCAGGCATGAAACGGCCCAGCTCAGGTAGAGCTTGGAACCGGGAGCGCCAGCGATCAGAAAGCCGCAATATACTCCTAGTGTTGCTGCGCCGATTCCCGCCAGGGCCAGGCCAGTGGCCAATGGCCAGTGGTTAGTGGTTAGTGGGGTTGCGCGCCGGTAGCCCCCTGAGATTAAACGGGCCAGCGCCCACCACACGACAAGGGCCACGACCACGCCGACGGCGGGGCTGAGGATGAGGTGCAGGTGTACCGGGTAAGTGAGGGCCACGCCAGTATAAATACCCGCCCCCGCGGCCAAAGCGCCCCCGGCAGTCCGCAGGGCAACCGGGTTGACACGGGACCGGAACCGGCTGTAGACGGTAACGTAGAAGACCCAGCCGACTACACCGGCGGTCACAGCGGCGAACACCCCGTTGACGAAAGGAGTGTTGACTTCGTACTGCCCGCCCAGGACTTCCTGGGACCTGAGGTAGAAGACCCCGTAGGCCCCGAGGGCCGCCGCCGCGCCGTAGTAGAGGTCGAAGAACCAGACCGTGCTGTAGACGATGGTGAACCCCATCGCCAGCAGGGCATACACCGCACCCACGGACAGCCCATTGAAGGCAAACTGCAATGCCTGGTTGGGCGACTGGCTGATCTTCCACCCGATGTAGGCCACCACAATGGCAGTCAGAACGATGGCAAGGAGCCTGGTATGTCCTCCGGCAAGCATCATCTGAGGACGTCGACCCATACACTGAGAGCGCTGCCCCATGCCCTGACGAAAAGCCGGAACGGTCGCTGGGGATCCGCGTTTCCGGCGTGCGGGGCCGGTACGCGCGTCCGGGACCCGTCTCTCGAGCGGTCAGTGGCCACTGTCAACCAGTCACTAATGCTATTGCGACGGCGCGCCGCCGAGCACCTTGTATCCCTGATTATCCTCCGTCCTCTCGGCCAGGGGCAGGACCTCGACCACGGCGTTGGACAGGCCCACTACTTCGCCGTTGGCGTCGAAGCTGTAGTTGTTCCCGATGGCCCCGCTCCAGGTTATCCCGTACAGGCAATCGCGGAACCCGTCGGCATCCTGGTCGTCGCCTGTCTGCTTAAGACACTCAGCAGTTATGTAAACGTCGTCGTAGGCTGAACCAAGGTACCAAGGCAGGGTAACGTAGTCGTATCGCTCCTTGAAGTTGGCCAGAACTTCCTGGGCCTTGTTGTTGCCCGGATCAAGCTCCGCGGTGATGGCCTTCATGCCGGTGGCGGCGTCGCCTGCGATCTCCAGGGCCGTGGTCCCAATGGGCACGATTTCCGAGTATATGGGACCCTGGTAACCAAGCTCGCGGACCTGCTTGACCACCGTGCCGCCGGTGAATTCCGACTGGGCCGCGACGTGGAGACCATCGGGGTTCGATTCGATCAGCTTGGTCAACTGGGTCCTGAAATCAGTAACATCCGAGGCGTAGCGCTCTTCTCCCACAACCTTGCCGCCCAGTTTCTCGAACTGGGCAACGGTGGTGCGGCGCACCCCTTCGGCATAGTCGGTGGACTCGGTGATAGTCGCCAGGTTGCGCACACCGTCGGCCCACATCACGTTGCCGGTGTCGATCCCCAACTGGGCATCGCTCATCGCCGTCCTGAAGATGTAGTCCCCAGCGGTGGCGATGTCCGGGTTGGTCGCAAGACCGGAGAACAGGATCACCCCATCCTCCTCGGCCAAGGGCGCAGCCCCCAGCATCGCGCCACTGCAAGAGGTGCCGAGTATGATCTTCACGCCATCAACATCAGTCAGCTTGTTGTAGGCGGTAATCGAGTCCTGGGCGTTGCACTTGGAGTCTTCAACAACCAGTTCGATCATCTTCCCATTGATGCCCCCGGCGGCATTGATCTCGTCCACTGCCATCTGCTTGGACTGGTTGGCCACGGTGCCGTAGGTCTCGCCCGGACCTGTGAGCGATTCCATCACCCCGATCTTGAAAGTATCAGACTCCTGCGCTCCGCCCCCACAGGCGATGGCCGACAACGCCAAGACTGTCAGCAGTCCCAACGACACCAGTAGCATCTTCAATGGCAAGCTCATAAAGTGTTCACGCTCCTCCGAGAATTGGTGCCTAGCCACCCGGTACATTTGTACACCACATGAACCGCCACTACAAGTATTTGAATATCGACGTTCACTGCGAGAAGCATCCAGGGCAATCGCGTTTTAATTTATATCGGTAAAATTCCTCATAGTTGGGACGGCTTGGTTGGTCAAAAGCCTTGGAATCACCGTCCAGTGAGTGCTATTGGCCCTGGTGAATGACAAAACGCACCCGGGAAAAGGCACCGCCCAGGGGAAACCACACCGCCGTAATACCATGTCACCGGATTCTTTGATGTCCCTTCCGTTCCAGACGTTAAAACGCGATTGCCTTGGAGAAGCATCCACATCTTGGACAAATCTCTTATTATCAAACATAATGTATGGGTGACGCTGACACTGGTGTCTCCCTGTGTCGTCAAAGTATAAGAACCGGTGACAACATGCGCCTGCGAAGACTCGTCATACCGTTGATAACCGCCCTGGCCATCTTGGCCGTTGGCGCGGCGACCACCACTGCGCTGGTTGCGGCCAGGGGCCAGCAGCCGGAAACGCTGCCGCCAGCGTCCATTCCGCCGGCCCAGGCCGGGACCCCGGGCACTCCCACACCGGCCCAGGCCGGGACCCCGGACGTTCCCACACCGGCCCCGACGGTGGTTATCAACTTTGAAGTCCCGCCCAAAACGGGGCCGGACCCCGCAAGTCTGCCCGAGCCAAAGCCCGTAGCCGAAAATGCCGAGCTTAAGGCCACGCCCAAGGCCGTCCTCGACCGCGGCGTCAAGGGCGACCGCATCCCGCCAGGGCCGGTCCCGGAGTCGTCAACGCAGCCGATTTCCAAGGCCGCAGACCAATCGAGCAAAGACGCCGGTGATGGAAATGTGTACACCTGGCAGGACGGCGACCGCACCATGCGCGTCGTGCTCCAGAACGACCTGGCGGCGCAGGGCAAGTCCGGCAACACTCCCAAGGACGTTATCGTCGCGGAGAGCCGTGATTACAGCATCGTGAGCAAACAGTACAGTCACGGCTCTGGCGACCAGCCGGTGTTCAAGTCCGAGTCGGGCGGCGGGCTGATGACCCTGCCCGGCGGGGTGATGCTGGCCCTGGACCCGGAGTGGGACCAGGCCGCGGTGGACAAGTTCCTTGAAGGGAACGGCATCGACCCCAGCCAGGTGTCGGAACTGGGATTTCTGGACAACGCCTTCTTCGTCGAGACCGACGCGGGCTTCCCATCGCTTGACCTGGCCAACTCCCTGGCCGGCAAGGAGGGCGTAACGGTCTCCAGCCCCAACTGGTGGCGGCAACTGGAGACGAAGTGACGATCACTATGCCCCACCGCCTATTCCCATAACCGTGAGGATGCAAAGCGTTTTGGACCTGTCGAAATTTCTCCCAATGTTGTCACCAAGCAGGATAGCGCCAATGGCATTCCTGCTTTTCTTATGCTTCCTTCTGACCAGCGACGAGGCCCGGGCACAGCAGGCTGACGACCACGGCAACACGCCTGCCGACGCCACGGCCCTGACCCTGGGAACAACCGTGGCCGGGGTCATCAGTCCCGCGGGCGACCGCGACGTGTTCACGTTTGATATTCCCGACACGGTGGAAATCATCGACGTTTGGATTTACACCCAAGGCGGCATCAGCGATACCGTGGGGGGCCTTTTTGACGGCAGCGGCGCCCAGATCGCAATCAACGACGACAGCGCCCTCTCGATAAATACGTCTCACTTCTACATCGGAGCAAGCCTCACTCCGGGGACCTATTACGTGATCGTGGCGGGTCATGAGGCGGTCACCGGGCCGTACAGCCTGCACACCAGGACCGGGACTGACCAGGGCAAAACCCGCGCTGATGCAGCCCCCTTGGCCGTGGACACCCAGGAAGAGGGGATCATAGGCCCCGCCGGGGACCTGGACCTTTTCAAGATAGAACTGCCCGCGCAAGCCGACGTGGTCATGTACACATCCGGCAATATCGATACCGTCGGGAGGCTTTTAGACTATCGCGGCGTCCAGATTGCGTCGAACGACGATAGCTCCATGTCGGAGGAACGGTCTGATTTCTCCATCGGGGAGACCCTTGGGCCAGGAGTCTACTACGTGGCGGTCCTCGGCTACGACGACAGCACCGGGGCCTACAGGCTGCACGTGGAAACGGTGACGGACCAGGGCAACAACAGCCAGACTGCGTTGGACCTAGCCCTGGACTCTTCCGAGCTTGGTTTCATCAACCACCGCCTCGACCAGGACTATTTCCGGCTGACGCTGTCCGACACGGCATACGTTTGGATTTATGCCATCGGCCCCACCGATACCGTTGGCGAGTTGCTGGACAGCCGCGGCAGCCGGGTCGCGTACAACGACGACAGCGAGCTTTCGGCCGGGCGACTCAGTTTCTTCATAGCAAAGAACCTGCAGGCAGGGACCTACCACCTCAAGGTAAGCGGCGTCGCGGGGGGCTCCGGCCCGTACCGGGTATACGCCACCAGCGTGCCTGAGACCGGGGGCACCGTAGAAACGGCAGGCACATTGGAGCCGGGCACACCCCTGATTGGCCTGATAGACCCCTCCACCAACACCAACCTTTACAAGCTGGAGATCACCGAGTCCGCCGAGTTCGTGGTCTATACCACCGGAGACCTGGATACGACGGGAGAACTGCTTGCCAGCGACGGCGCGACCCTGACCTCGCTGGCCACCGATGACGACGGCGGCACGGAATTGAACTTTTCCATCCGGCAGGACCTCGGACCCGGGACCTACTACGTCCGTGCCGGGAGCTATGAATCCGAGACCGGCCCATACGCCCTGTTCGCCGAACCGGTCGGCCAGCTCAGCTTGGGGGATTCGGTGATTGGGGTCATAGCCGAAGGCTACGATGAAGAATACTTCAAGCTGGCGCTGGACAGTCCGGCAGACGTCTGGATATACGGCTATGGGCCTCTCGACACTGTTGGAACGCTGTATGACAGCAATTTCAACGTGATAGCGTCCAATGACGACAGCCTCCTCATAGGCAGGCGCCGGGCCTTTCATCTCCGGGAAAGTCTCGCCGCCGGGACCTACTACGTCAATGTGCGCAGCTACGGTACGGATGTCGGGCGTTTTGGCGTAGGCGCGGAGACAATCCCCGATCATGGCAGCAGCAGGGATACCGCAACCACTCTGACCCTTGACTCACTGGTCCCCGGCAGAATCAAACATGCCGGGGACGCGGACTACTTCCGCCTGGACTTTACGGAAAAGACCAACGTGATCCTCTACGGCAAGACCTCAACCCTGGACCCGGTGGCAGGGGAAATTCTGGACAGCGACGGCGAAAGAATCGACGTCAATGTGTCACCGTGGGATGACGGGTTCTACATCCGGGACGACTTCAGCGCTGGCGCCTACTTCGTCAAAGTGACCACAAACGCCGCCGCAGATTACACGCTTCACACCCGTTATGATCCCTGGTACACCGCCTTCATAGACGACTGCCGGGGAACGACCGGAGACCCTTTGTACGTGTGCCAGTGGCACCTCCGGAACCATGCAAACGACGATGCCGACATCAACGTCGAGCCTGTCTGGGCCAAGGGAATCGCCGGCACGGGCGTCAACGTAGCGGTTGTCGACGACGGCATAGACCACTACCACGAGGACCTGGCCCCCAACATCGACACCTCTCTCAATTACGACTACACGGGGGGCGGTGACGTGTACTCGCCTCTCGAGCACCACGGCACCAACGTGGCCGGCGTCATCGCGGCGAGGGATAACAGCATCGGAGCGCGAGGCGTCGCGCCAAGGGCCACCATATACGGGTACAACTTCCTGGCCTCCCAGATGCTACTCGATGAAGTGAACGCCGCGGTACGCAACCGGGATGTAACCGCCGTAAACAGCAACAGTTGGGGACCACGCGACGGCCCCGGGCTAGGTCCGGCTGAAGCGATATGGGAAGCCGCAGTGGCGTCAGGCGTTGAGAAGGGCTACGGCGGCAAGGGGATATTCTATACCTGGGCCGCAGGCAATGGCGGCGACGATGGAGACAACTCCAACCTGGACGGGTTCACAAGTTACTATGCGACAACCGCGGTTTGCGCGGTGGACGACAATTACTTCAGAACTTACTACTCGGAGGCGGGCGCAAACCTGTGGGTATGCGCTCCCTCCCACGGCCTCCGCGCCGGTGACCGGGGCATCGTTACCACCGAAAATTCCAACCGCTACTCGAACAGCTTTAACGGCACATCCGCGTCAACCCCCATCGTTGCCGGCGTGGCCGCGCTGCTTCGCCAGGCCAACCCGGAGTTGACCTGGCGGGACCTGAAGCTGATCCTGGCGGCCTCTGCCCGGAAGAACGATGGGGAGAACACGGGATGGGAAGACGGGGCGCTCAAGTACGGTCCGCAAACGGAACGGTATCACTTCAACCATGAATACGGTTTCGGCGTAGTCGACGCCAAGGCTGCCGTAGACCTGGCCGAGGGCTGGCCCACCGTCCCGCCGCTGGAGAGCATGGAAGTTGCGTCGGGGTACCTGGATACGCATATTCCCGACGTATCGCCCGATGGCCGCCCCACAACGATTACCTCGGCGCTCACGCTGGCCACTGATACCAGGTTCACCGAGTTCGTCGAAATCGACCTCAACTTCAGTCACCCATCCTTCCGCGACCTGGAAATTGAGCTGGTGTCCCCTTCCGGCCAGGTCTCGACGTTGGTCGGCCCCTACGAGTCTGAGGACCCCGTGCCGCTGTTCGGGGAGTTCCGTTTCGGCTCGGCGAAACACCTGGGAGAAGACCCCAACGGAGAGTGGACCATACGGGTCACCGACCGGATTCCCGGCCTGACCGGGACATTCGAGGCGTGGAACATCAAGGTCTATGGGCACCGGCTCGTTCCCGCGGCTCCAACCGTGAACACGGCAACGCTCGGAATTGATTCTCTAACGGTCACCTGGTCCGCCCCCGGATTCATGCGGGGCGGCGCCATCACCTCCTATGACCTGCGTTACATCCCCACCAGCGCCGACGAGACCAACGATTCCAACTGGAACGTCATTGAGGGCGTCTGGCGCACGGGCGGCGGCGAGTTGACGGCGCAGATCACGGGGCTGGCGGGCAACACGTGGTACGACGTTCAAGTCCGGGCGGTCAACGCCACCGGTCCGGGGAACTGGTCCGCTACGGCGACCGGCATGGTGAACCCGGAAGACGTGGTCAGTTGGTACGATGCAAACGGCAATGGAACAATCGAGCGGGAAGAGGTCATTGCGGCGATCAATGACTACCTCGACGGCCTGATAACCAGGGAACAGGTTCTCATGGTCATCGCGGCCTATTTGGACTCATAGAGGGCATCCAATTACCCGCCCCGCCACCAAGGGACGGGGCCTGCCCGGTTTTCCCGGCCCTGCGCGGCGTAGAGGGGCCGCGTCTCAGTGGCGAGAATAAACCGGTAGGCCGCCATATTTGGACGGCACGGGGGATGCAGACAGATTCATATACGGTCCGGGGAGCGATGCTCGCTCCCCGGACCGTATTTTTCGGGTTGGCGGCACCGTTCCAATTTGGGGCCTGACGCCTTTAAGGTCACGAAGGCGGGTCCCAAAAGGGTCAGAGGGGGTATTCCGGGAGTAGGGGGAACCATCCCGCCCGCTAAATTCCCCGCAAGCAAGCATCAGTCGTTATCGCTGGGATCCTCGTTATCCGCGCGGAGCCGTTGGACGGTCTCCTTCACTTCTTCTGCGGGGAATCCGCAATCAGCCAGATAGCCCAGAATCTCCTCGTCAGACTGTCCTCTGCGAATGCTGAGCAACGCGGCTAATTCCAAGTCAGATAACTCCTCGACGCAGGGGGAGTCGTCGGTCTCTGCTCCCCCCCGGCCCCTCCAATACTATGCACGAGAGCTTCAGTGCGTGCTATAATATCAGTGTGCACACGATTCCGAAGTAAGTAATGACAGTAATTTGAAAAAACGTTGCCCACGTGTCATTCCTCCTATTAACCTAATGACAAGTATGCGATTGGTCAACCAGCGATGACCTGCTATTCCTGTGACCAGTGAGCGCTATGGTTAGTACTGAATCAGGCGCAATTACCGACCGGACCCGTAACGAGCTTTGGGGTCTACTATTTGACCTAGAGCGGAATCACCGCTATTACGAGCGGTTGCATGCTCGCTTCACGACCCGTCACATCTGGCTAAGGTCTGCCACCTTACTGTTGTTGGCCTCAGGCTCAGGCTTACTCGTGATAGCGGCCCTTCCGCTCCCGGCCTACGTGTCTATCTTTGTGGCTGTCTTCCCGGTTGTGGCCGGGGTGATCCTTGTCGTGCTGACGGTCTGGGACTTCGTGGCTGGCTACCCAAGAAAGGCCGCGACCATCCAAGGAATATGTATGCACCTCTCTTATCTTAGAACAGAAGCGCATCAACTGTGGTTACACGTTGATGATTCAAGACCGCGTTACAGTGAGGCAAACGTACGAGAACAGGTCGGCAATATGACACAGAAATGGATGGAGCTTGAACACATCGCGAGGGCCAACGACATTAACGTGGATCACTGCCTAAATAGGGAGACTTCCAGAGAAGCCCGACAGGTACTTACAGAGAGGTACAATATTGCCGCGACCTAGGCCCCAACCAGAACGCCCCCAGCCAGACCCTAACAGGCCAGATGAAGAACGTTCAGCGCCTTCAACAAGCCCCCGACGCAGAGACATGGAACCTGTCCCCGCCCAACCAGACCGAGAGCCTGGGGAAGGTCCACCACCACCGCCGCCACCACCACCCCCTGAAAGAGAATAACAGGTCACGCTCTTGACGCGATCCTCGGAGGTGAGGGAGGAGGCACGAAAAACTGCGGCCTCTGGTGGAACCAGAAACTAAACCAATACCAAGGTGGGATGTGCATTTTCTGGAGTCTTGAAAACGACCGAAAGGACTCTACAGCGCCTCATATCACCTTTATGCTCCAACTGGGTGGCCACCGACGGTGCGGTCTAGCGATATGTACATTTCACATTGGCTTTAGTTTAGAAGATCCAGACTGTGGCGGTTTGGCATTTGAGACCACCTACCAACCCGTCTCTCTGGACTCGTGTCTGCGGAATTATCCACCCAATCACAACGGCATCAAGGACGCGAGCACTTGCGCTGTGGGCCGCCCTCGGTGTTACACACCACCTTGGAGGGGTTGGAGTTTTTAGATTAACTCCAGCACTCCCATTCTACCGCTCACCACTTCCAATGCCTGATTTTTCTGTGCTGATTTTAGAAAATATCAATATCCCGTGACAGCTTGAATTGATCAGAGCACTTCCCCAAAGAGGCCCCGACGCTAGGTAACGCCGGGGCCTTACCAATTTCGCAGTTCTCTCCAAGCTACCGCTTACACCCACCACCCCAAATTAACCGCCATATCCAGCCTCGCTGGCTCCACGTATCAAATGCACTTCCCTCTAGCGCGCGAACATCTCTTGCCTGGTTTGCTATACTCCCGATGCCAAACCTCCCTTGCGGAGTGGGTCATGCCAAACCAGACCGAGCCGAATGCGAACAACGCCCTGGGAGACCTGCTCCGCGGCATGATGCCTGGCAGCAGGGTGCTTTCGGAGAACACCCAGACCTTCCCGGCCCATCCGGGGCAGCACGCGGACGTGCTGATAACCGCGCCGGGCCGGTCCCCGGTGGTGGTGGAGGCGGAGTACGAACCCGCTCCCGAGGCGGAGCAGGACGCCGCCGACCGGCTGGGCCTGGCCGTAGCGGGCGAGTCCCGCACCGTCGAGGCGGCGATTGCGCTGCGCTATCCTGTCTCCGTGCGCGACGCCTACGACTTAGCGCAGGCCGTGGCCGACGCGCGCCTATCCTACTGCGTGGTGTACGAGGACGGCAGCCGGTTCCCAGAATCGGGCTGGCTGGAAGGTTCCGTAACCGACCTTGCCGACCTGGTCCGGCTGGTGTCCGTTCCCCAGAAGGAAGTGGACCGGGCGGCAGACACTCTCCAGGACGGTATCGAAAGGGCGGCGGTTATCCTGGACGAACTGAAGGACATGGCCCCGGCCACCGCCCGGGAGATCGCCCGGCTGCTGGGGATGTCCGACGTTCCCCAGACCCGCCGGATGGCCTGCGCCATCATGGCCAACGCCCTGGTGTTCCACGAGCGCATCGCCGGAAAGCACGAGGGGGTGAAGCCGCTCAACCTGGTCTGCGGCCCCGAGGTCGCCAACCCGCAGGCAGAGACACTGGCGGCCTGGGCCGCGATTCTGAAAATCAACTACTGGCCCATTTTCGCC
>DAOUJS010000100.1:0-11208 GCA_034422355.1 Dehalococcoidia bacterium
GTAGCGTTTCATAATATGATTGTCCCGGATGGGGGATGGAGTTGCCGGGGAGGTGGCATGTCCTATGCAGCTTGAACCGGAGCATACCAAAACAACCGGAATGCACTTAATCGCCAGCAGTTGAGAACCCTCCCAGGGGTGCCGGGTCTCTTGGCTTCTCGTGTGTGCCGCGAACGTTTCACCTGGGAGGAGGCGTCAAGTCCAGTGCGGCCAGGGGAGGGCGTCCGGCTACGGTCGGACACCCTCCTCATCGGGTTTGGCGCACCGGAAGGCGGCCTGGCAATGCACATCAGCTTTCTTCGTGTCCGCAGGCTGATTTGTTCACGGCGGATAGCGCAGCATAAACCGCGTCAACGATAGGTGAATATCCGGTGACTATACATGGTATCCTATTGGTTGTAATCTGGCCTCAGAGCCATTCGAGCCTTCTCTACTGACCATCAAGATCACAGGCAGTGTTACAGCCTTGAACCGAGCGGAGAAACCAGCCGGGGAACCTGGGCATCAGGCACGGAGAGACCACCTCTCCCGCATGAGCCAGGCCAGCATCCGCATCACCGAGACCTTGGACCTGGACTCCGTGCTCCAGGGGGTGGTGGACGGGGCCTGTTCCCTCACCGGCGCCCGTCACGGCGGCGTCACCGTGCTGGACGACGCCGGGCAGTTGCAGAACTTCATCACCTCGGGCCTGACCCCGGAGGAACACCGCCTGGTGGTTGAATTGCCCGGAGGGCTGGATCTCTTCGAGCACCTGAGCGGCCTCCCGGAACCGCTGCGGGTGGGGGACTTCTCCGGCTACACCCGGACTCTGGGCCTGCCCGAAATCGGCCCGCCCCTGGGACCGGTGGGGGCCTTACTGATGGCGCCCATCCGGCACATGGGCCACCGGGTGGGCAACCTCTATCTGTCGGGCAAGGAGGGTGAAGCGGAGTTCACCCCGGAGGACGAGGGGATGCTGATCCTCTTCGCCTCCCAGGCGGCCCTGGCCATCGCCAACGCCCGAAGCTACCGGGAGGAGCAGCGGGCCCGGTCTGACCTGGAGACGCTGGTCAACACCTCGCCGGTGGGCGTGGTGGTCTTCGATGGAGACAAGGGGACCCTTTCCTTCATCAACCGGGAAGCCCTGAGGATCGTGGACGCCCTGCGCGACCCGGACCAGAGCGTGGAGCAGTTGCTGGAGAAGGTGACCTTCCGGCGGGCCGACGGGCGGGAGGTCTCCCTGAGGGACAATCCCCTGGCGCGGGTGTTGAACTCCGGGGAGACGTTGCGGGCCGAGGAGATCCTCATCCAGGTCCCCGACGGGCGCCGGATCAGCACCATCGTCAACGCCACGCCCATCATCTCCGAGGAAGGCGGTGTTGCGTCCATGGTGGTCACCCTGCAGGACCTGGCGCCGATGAAAGAACTGGGCCTTCAGCGGGCCGAGTTTTTGAGCCTGGTGAGCCAGGAGTTGCTGGCACCCCTGACCTCCATCAAGGGCTCGGCCGCCGCGGTGCTGGAGGACCTGTCCCGGCTGGACCTGGCCAAGGCCCGCCAGCTCTTCGGCATCATCGAGGGGCAGTCCGACCGGATGCGGCGCCTGATCTGGGACCTGCTGGAGGTGGCCCACATGGAGGCGGGGACGCTGACCCTGGATCCGGAAGCCACGGACCTGGCCTCCCTGGCGGGACAGGCCCGGGCGTCGTTCCTTGAGGACGGGTCCGGCAATCCGGTGGAGTTGGACCTGTCCCCGGACCTGCCCCCGGTGATGGCGGACCGGCAGCGAGTGCTCCAGGTGCTGGACCGCCTGCTGTCCAGCACCGCCGGCTACTCCCCGGAGGGTTTGGGCATCACGGTGACCGCCCGGCGGGAGGACTCGCACGTCGCGGTGTGCGTGGCCGGCAGGGGCAGGGAGTCGCCGTCACACCCCCTGCTGTTTCGCAGGCTCTCCCGGCCGGAGACGGGGGACGACAGGAGCGGAGCCGGGGGAGAAGCCCTGGGCCTGGCGGTGTGCCGGGGCATCGTGGAGGCCCACGGGGGGCGCATCTGGGTCGAGAGCGACGGGCCGGGCCTGGGATCCCGGTTCACCTTCACCCTGCCGGCGGCCGAGAGCGCTGTGCCGGATAGGGCAGGCCCACCGGGCCAGTCTTCCGCCGGCAACCGCCGGGCCGCCCGGGGACAGGGGCGGGTCCTGGTGGTGGACGACGACCCCCAGGTGTTGTGGCATGTGCGCAACACCCTGACAGAGGCGGGCTACACCCCGGTAGCCACCTGGGACGCGGAGGAGGTGGAGCGGCTCATCGCGGTGGAACGGCCCCACCTGATCTTGCTGGACTCGGCCCTGACCGGGGACGGCGGGCGAGGGCTGATGCAACGCATATCGAAGGCAACAGACGCGCCAGTGGTGTTGCTTTCGGGGCACGGTGCGAACCAGGAGCGGGACCTAGCCCTGGCATTCGAGAGCGGCGCGGACGACTACGTCGCCAAGCCCTTTTCACCCACCGAGCTGGTGGCCCGAGTGGGGGCGGCGCTCAGGCGGCGGGAAGCGCCGCAAGGGTGGGCCCACCGGGAGTCTTTCCGGCTTGGGGACCTGGCCATCGACTACGTCCGGCGCCGGGTGACGCTGGACGGAAGCGCGGTGACTCTGACCGATACGGAGTACAACCTGCTCTGCGAGCTGGCGGTCAACGCGGGGCGGACGCTGAGCCGGGAGCATTTGATGGCACGGGTCTGGGCGGCACGGGAGTCCTCCGCCGATTCCAGGGTGGTGCGGGCCTACGTGAAGCGGCTGCGCCGGAAGCTGGGAGAGACCGCTGAAACTCCCACGTACATCTTCAACGAGCCTCGGGTCGGCTACCGGTTGGGGCCGGAAGCGGAGACCGTCTGACTGCGCCGCCAGTCCGCGTCCGGAGGGCTTGCCGCGCCGGAGAGGCGCTGGCGAAGCCTCTATGTCCGCTCCTGATTCACGGCGAGGCAGCGGCGATAGTGAGGCTCCGGTTCTCCCCGCGTCCTCAGATGAAGAGGCGCGATGGCATAAAGCATCCTCCGGCACCGGAAGGGAGGAGTCTGGTTCAGGGTAAGCCAACCAGCTCCCCCATATGGGGCCTCCCATCGAAAAGTTCGCAATACGGTCTGTTTGGGCCCGCGAACCGGCGTATGCACCAAGCCGTGCCGGGGTTCCGTGATGGAGGTGCTGCCGGTGGCGATGGACCGTGAGTGTTTGATGGCTTTGGTGGGGGGACCTCCTTCTCCCGGTCCCCCCACCAAAGCGTGGTGATGCTGGAAGAGCGGGAACAACAGCCCAACGAGGCTACGACGGCTGGCGAGGCAGCCCCGATGGGGTCGCAGGATGCCTGGCTGGGGGCGGTTACCCTGGAGGACCAGCCTGGCGAGACCCTCGCCGCCGGACTGCTGTTGTCCACAGTGGGCGACCTGATGACCGCTCAGGGCGTACCGCCAAAGAGATAGAGGTTTACGAGGTAGATCAAATGGGACTTGGCGATGCTCCTATTCCCAAATAGGTAGTCGTTTATGGCCGTGATGACCTCACTCTTGCTGATTGCTCCGTCTCCGTCATCATCATACGGAAACCCCAAAGGTAGCCGGGCGGCCCAATTGCCGCCGCCGTCCGCATCTTCCGCCGCGCCGGCGGCGATATTCACCGTCACCTCGCCGATGGCGTTGGGCGTCACGCCGAAGGTGTAGACGGCCCCGCTGCCGGCAAAATTACCGGCAACACCGTTGGCCACGCTGACGTCCTCCAGCGCAAAACCGGAAACCGGCTCGCTGAACGTGGCCTCCAGTGATACCGGAGAGCCAAGCCTGACCGGGGTGCCCGCCGCAGATGCAAACCTGATAACAACCACCGGTGAGCCATCGAGCATATCGCAGAAGGGCAGGCCAAGCTCAGCAAGGTCGTGACTCGCTACGCCCCGCAGATTCGCGGGGGCGCATCCGGTTAAACGGTTGCTGCCGACGTACAGATATTCCAGGTTGGTCAGGCTGCCCAGTTCCGTTGGTATCTCTCCGCTTAGCCGATTGTCGTTGAGGAACAACTCGCCCAGGTTGGTCAGGCTACCCAATTCCATTGGTATCTCCCCGCTCAACCGATTATGGGACAGAAATAGAGCTTCAAGGGATTTCAGTTTGCCCAGCTCCGCCGGTATCTCTCCGCTCAACTGGTTATTACTGAGCCCCAAGAATTGCAGATTGGTCAAGCTCCCCAGTTCTGACGGTATCTGCCCGGTCAGTTGGATGAAGCTGAGCCCCAAAGTTTCCAGGTTGGACAGGCTGCCCAGTTCCGCCGGTATATCCCCGCTTATCTGGTTGAAGCTGAGGTCCAAAAGGAAAAGTTTAGTCAGCCTGCCCAGTTCCG
Organism: Dehalococcoidia bacterium; assembly: GCA_034422355.1. Taxonomy (GTDB): domain Bacteria; phylum Chloroflexota; class Dehalococcoidia; order Lucifugimonadales; family UBA3495; genus CATOSP01. The sequence goes on from DAOUJS010000100.1 coordinate 4,355, forward strand.
CCGGTATCGGCCCACTCAACTGGTTTTCCATGAGGGCCAGAGCTTCCAGGTTGGTCAGGTCACCCAGTTCCAGAGGAATCTGCCCGGTCAACTGGTTGGAGCCAAGGAACAGGAAGACAACCCGACCGCTGGTGTCGGTCATTACACCGTACCACTGGTCCAGGGGCGCGTCGGTCAGCCAGCCGGTGTTGTTCGCCCAATTCGCGCCATCCATAGCCTTGTAGAGGGCAACCAACGCGGCCCTGTCTCCCGCGACACCTTTAGAGACACAGAAAGACAGTCCAAGCTCGGCGAAGTCGTTAAGGGCTACGTTCCGCAACCCTGCGGGAACGCACCCGGTCAACTGGTTGCCGCCGAGATACAGCACGGCCAGCATGGTCAGGTTGCCCAGTTCCGCCGGTATCTTCCCGCTCAACCGGTTGGATTCAAGGTACAGGAGAATAACCCGCCCGTTGGCGTCCGTCTCCACACCGTACCATTGGTCCAGGGACGCGCCGGTCAGCCAGTTGGTGTTGTTCGTCCAGTTCATGCCGCCTGTGGCGTTGTAGAGGGCCGCCAACGCCGCCCTGTCTCCGGCAGCGGTACCGAAATCAAGGACCATGAAGTTGGCGCTGGCCGTGACGCCGCCGGCCTGAACTTCGACGGAATGGGCGCCTTCGGCCAGGTCGGGCACCAGGATGGTGACGGTAAACTCGCCGTCCAGGTCCGTGTCCGGCCTGGGCGCGGGGGTCACATCGACCCCGCCAATCCTCACGTACTCCACCAGGGCGAAAGCCTTGAACCCGTCGCCGGTAATGGTCAGGCTGTCCCCGGGCTTGCCTTCGTCCATGGACAGCCTGATCCGCGCCCCGGGGACCTCGTGGTTGGTGTGGGCCTTTACCGGGGCAGAGCCGCTGGGCGCACCGGGGATCATGTACCTGGCTTCCACCCGGTTGGTGGACGGAATGGCCGCGTCCAGGGGGACCCGGAAGCTGAGCGTGATGTTCCCATCCCCATCCGGGATAGCCGTCCCCACGAGTCCGTCATCGTAATAGACCTCGATGGGCGGAGTGTTCTGCTCCTTGGCCCTGGTGTTGCTGGCGGGGAAACCGGCACCGGTGAGGGCCGCCTCCTCGCCCGGCCTGGCCCCCGCCGGCTCGATGGTCAGGGTGCGCGGGGGGAACGTGATGTCCGCCGAACCGGAGCGCCCCCCCGAGTCCATGACCTCCAGCCAATCGGTGCCGGGGAGCGTTGTTGCCGTGGTGATGGGGACGATGATGGTGGCGGACCAGCTTCCGCCGCTGTCCACCGTCACCGCTTCGCCGTTGTTGAAGTTCCTGAAGCCCCCTGCGCTCCTTGTCAGGGCTTTGCCGTCCCCGCCCAGCGTCACCTCGCTGCCGTCGCCTGCGGCGTTGATGGTGCCGTCGCCGGTGAAGCCCCGTCCGGTGACGGTGACGGCCTGGTTCGGCACCGCGGTGGCGGGCGAAGTTTCAAGTATCGCGCCCAAGATAGTGATCCACACGCGGTCGCTCTCGCCGTTGGCCGTCACCTTGATCTCATTGGTGCCGGAAGGCGTGCCGGTCCCGATCTCAATGCGGAAGCTCGCGCTGTTGCCGGTTACGGAAGGCGAGCCGATGACCCTCTGAGCGACCCCCGCTATGGTGACCGCACCAGCCGGGATGGGACCGTCCGGCCAGTCCACGAGGGTAATGTCTACCTCATCGCCGACGGCCGCAGACGCCGGGGAAACCGTCAACAAGCCTTCGACCTCGAATTCAACCGGCCCCGCCGTGAATGGCGGTTGATTCCCGTCCTCGGCATAGATCATGTTTCCCTTGCCGGGGACAAATGGCGGAACGGTCACGATGAACGTGGCCAGGAAGGTATCGTCGCTGGCTACGTGCTCGCTCACCAGCTCCTGGCGCATGCCGTTGGCGTTATCCAGGAATATGTGGGCCGTGGTGCCGTCCTGGAACCCCTTGCCGATAACGGTGATCGCCTTGCCGCGGTGGGTGTCGTAGTCGCTGAGCTGGAGGGTACGGTTGACGGTGATCCTCAGCGAGGTGTCCATCACCGGCTGCCTGCTGGTAAAGACCCCGATTGGTCCCTTGCTCCCGGCCTCGGTGGGGTTACTGATCCCGGCGCCCGGGGATACGGTGACGGTGACCGTCGCGCCCGCGGCGATGCCGGGGGAGCCTTCTTTATCGCCGTTCATGTCGGGCACTTGGAAGGTGTACTCGACGTTGTTCAGGGCTGCTGAGTCGCTGAGGCCGTGTTTGCCCGATGTCAGTATCTCCCGTGTGGCGTCACTGGGAGGACCGTAATCGCCGGTGGCGCCGGGGCCGGAGGCATCGGTGGTGGCGCTGCCGGAACTGACCATCGCGGACACGGTGACATTGCTCCTCGACAGCACCTCGGGCGGGTACATGAAGTCTTTGTCGAAATGGACCGTGATGGTGTCTTCGTTCGCCGTGAGCGCATCCGGCGTGGTGAACCGGAACCGGTACCCTGATACGTCCCCGGGGTCTTGAGTGGTGCTGGTCACCGAGACGTCCGTGACCATCGCAGGCTGGAAGCCCACGGCTTGAGCGCTATCGTCAATAGGATGGTCAGCGCCCTGGACTCCCAGGGGTGAGATGACGCCAAGGGCAAGCATGGCGGTAAAGATGCCGGTGAACGTCACCAATGCCAGCCCCGCGAGTATTCCGAGCTTGGTGTTCACCTGACTTTTCCTCGGGAAAGGGGTGGAAGGAACCCAGCGCGGCCCCACCTCCCTGACATTGTCCGAGGAGACGGGGGGGCCGACAGGGGTGGGCAACGGCTGAAATCGGGTGTGCGCTTGGCTTGGGAAACTGGCAGGTGAATCAGGCGGTCGAAGCGGACTATCTCAACACCCGGCTTTCCAGCACAGCAATTACGGTATGGCACGCCATCGTTACAGTAGGCGAGTATCCGGTTGAGGTATTGCCCATTGTACCAGATTGCATCACTATTTTGTTCATCAGTAATTCACGCTATAATCACCCAATGTTGCTGTAATACTTACCGGCAAGACCAGCTCTGGCGATATCAGCTACGGACAGGTATCTCTTTTGCGACTTGCGACCGGCCGAAATCAACCGGGCTGTCACCGGAAGTCCCTGCGTCTTGCACCGCCGTGAAGACCGGCTCCCAGTCCACTGACGGTCCGGGAGATCCCTATCCCCCATTCTCCGGGATGCACGAGGGGAGGGGAGAGGCCGGGTTTCAGGAACTAGAATCCGGGCATAGGGGGCAGCCTGCCGGCAGGGGCTGAAACGCAAAGGGGCCGAGCAGATTGGCAATCAGGCAGGAGACTCCGCCTTCCGGTCCCGCTGGTCTGAAGGCGCCACATCTCTCCTAGTCCAGGGGAATCAGGGAGAATGATACGCCAAATTACCCAAAAGAGATAGTGAAAGATACTCAGGGGATAGAGGTGGTTTGGTACTGTTTTCTATTGGATTTCCGCGTCTCCCCGCTCCGAGGGGAGGCACGGGATGTACCCGGCTCGGAAAGTTCGGAGACAGACGCTCCGGCTCCGGGGAGTCGGCCCCACTGGTGCAGGGGGCCGTTGACCATAGGCCGAGTATGGATAGGTCGAAAATGAAACACATACCCCTCTCAGCCTGTCAGCCCCCCCCCCCCGACTTACCAGGGGGCGCGTCTGATGCGGAAGCCGGTCTCCGGGGAGCGGCTTCCCGGTCCGGTTGGTCCGGCCCGCCATTCCGGTCAGCCACGCGGACGGACGGCGGGACGCTGCCGGAATTTGCCGGACATCCAACCCTCGGGGCGCGGGCTTCCCGGCGAATGGGCTGACCGCGCTCCCGGCCGGACCCTCACTGGGAGGCGGCCCCGGGTCAATGGGGAACCCTCCGGGGGACCGTCCAGGGCATCACAGGGCGCCAGGGGGCCAAGGGTCTATCTCCGCGTCTTGCACTGGAGGATCTCCGGCCCAATCAGCCCCGTTCATGGTCCCCCGCCGCAGGCTCCAGCGCCTCCAGCCACTCCTTCACCTCCGACTCCCGCCACGCCACCCGGCGCGGACTCGTCTGCAGGGGCCGGGGAAAATTCCCCGCGGCGATCAGGTCGTAGATGCTGGTCTTGGACAGGGATGTGAGGCGTATCACGTCTTGGAGCTTCAACAGCCGCAGGTCCTCGATGCCGGTGTCGTTGGCCATCACTCTCCCTCCGCCAGCGCCCGCCGCCGCCCGTCGAAATTGCGTCTTGCGGATGCTGCCAATAAAAACAGGTAAAAGCATTGTCGATGCTACCAATTACAACAGGTAGATGCAACAGCTTTATGGCACCTTGGGGAAATTGCGGAATGCCTGAGGGCGTCAGCAGTGTCTCAATGAGGGTATCAACCGGGAAGGGAGGCGCCTATGCCATCTCGGGTCAATGAGTACAACCCGGAACTGGTCAAGTGGGTCCACAGCCTCTACGGCCCTGGAAAGCAGTTCTCAAGCGCCAGGCAACTGTCCATATCCGCCGGGCGCAATGCCAACGCCGTCGGCACCATCGAGCAAACGGGGAGGGCCACCGCGGAGGTGATCGTTGACATCGCAAGGGCGGCGCGCGTCTCGCCCCTCGATGCCCTGGTAACCGGCCGGCTATTGAAACTGTGCGAGGTCCAGGCGCTGGCGGATGACGTGATTACCGCTGAGGAAAGGGAGTTCCTCCGCCTCTACCGGGAGACCGGCCCAGACATTCGGCGCATAGTGGAAGCAGGATTGCGCGCGGCATCAACAACGCATCTGGAAGGAACATAATGCCGGCAACTCCTACCACTAACGATGGAACTGAATATGAAAATCGCCTGCCTGGTAGCCCTGATACTGGCGGTGTTCGCCCTGTCCTGCGCGAAGGCCGAACCGCCGATCCTCGCCGGTTCTTCCTGGAAGCTGCTGGCCCTGGGCGAAAATGGCAAACTGGAAACGCCATCGACCGACACGCCCATAATCCTTGAGTTTCTAAACAACGGTACAGGGTATTCAACTGTTGCTGCATGAAGTATAATATAGTATGTAATGGATGTTGTTAGTAAGCGCATCAGCCTGACCGCCTGGGGCAGGCTCTACGGCTTCGACAAGGCCACCACCTCCAGGCTGCACCGCTCCGGCAAGCTCCCTCCCGAGCTTCAGATCGAGCAACTGCCCAACGGCCGCTACTACGTCGTGGTCCCTCCCGAGAGCGAAGGACGCTGCGTTGTCTATGCCCGCGTCTCCTCGGCCGATCAGAAAGATGACCTGGACAGGCAGGTGGGCCGCGTGGTTGAGTGGGCAACCCGGCAGGGACACCGGCCCGACGAGGTGGTCAAAGAGACTGGTTCTGGACTGAACGGCAACCGCCTGGGTCTGCGGCGGCTGGTGGCTGATCACACCGTGAGGACCATAGTGGTGGAGCACCGGGAGCGGCTGTGCCGTTTCGGCTTCGAGTACCTGGAGGCGGCGCTGGCTGGCCGGGGAGCGCAAGTACTGGTGATGGAGGACGGTGAGCTCGAGGATGACTTGGTCAGGGACGTGACCGAGGTGATGACCTCATTGTGCGCGCGGCTGTACGGGAGGCGTTCGGCACGGCGTCGTGCGGAACGGGCGTTGGCGGCGGCCCAGGAGGGTGTGTGATTCTCACCTTTCAGACCCGGGTGTCCGCCTATGGCGGCTTGGACCGGGCAGCAGGCGACGCGGCGTTGTCGGCCTACGCCAAGCTCTACGGTGAGGTGGAACGGAAGCTGTTTGCCGATGTGGCCTCCGGGAGGTCTGCTGCGTCCTTGAAGAGTGCCTGCCTGGAACGGTACCGGATACCGGCGCGAATGTTCAACGGGGTGCGGGTGTCGCTGGAGGAGAAGGTTGCGTCTGTACGGGAGCAGCAGAAGCTGCGGTTGGACAGCCTTGAGCGGCGCATCGCCCGGGCCGAGGTGCGGGTTGCCCAGACTGCGGAAGGGCGCTGCTGGGACCAGGTGCACCAGAAGAAGCGGCGGTTGGCCGATCTGAAGCTGCGGCGGGCGGCCTTGGAATCGGACATTGCGGCAAGCAAAGTGCGGCTCTGCTTCGGGTCGAAGAAGCTGTGGCGGAAGCAGCATCACCTGGAGGCCAATGGTTACAGCAGCCACCAGGAGTGGCTCAGGGACTGGCGGGACGCCCGCAGCTCAGAGTTCTTCCTGCTGGGCAGCCGGGATGAGACGGCGGGCTGCCAGCTGTGCGTGGCCACCGTGGCCGGCGACGGTTCCCTGACGCTCCGGCTGCGGATGCCGGACTGCCTGGCGGACGAGCATGGCAAATACCTGACCATCTCCGGTGTACGCTTTGCCTATGGCCATGAGCAGGCGCTGGTGGCCCTGCAGAGCAATGCTGAGTATGCCCGGCACCGGCGTCAGCATGGAGAGAAGGCGGCGCGGGCCAGCGGTCTGGGCCGCGCCGTCAGCTACCGGTTCAAGCGGGACCAGAAGGGCTGGCGGGTGTTCGTGAGCACCCAGATGATGGATGTGCCCGTGGTTACGGACAAAGGGCGCGGCGCCATCGGCGTGGATCTGAACGCCGACCACCTGGCGGTTTGTGAGACCGGCACCAGTGGCAACTACAAGGGCGCTTTCAGCGTACCCTTGGTCACCTATGGCAAGACCGTCCACCAGGCGGAGGCTCTCATCGGCGACGCCGTTGCCGAGGTGGTAGCTTACGCCCGTGAGGCGGGCAAGCCCATCGTGATCGAAAGGCTTGACTTCCAGCATAAGAAGGCTGCTCTGGAGGGCGAGTCCCGCCGGTACAGCCGGATGCTGTCGTCATTCAGCTACGGCAAAATCAAGGCGTACTTCCTGTCCCGGGGCCACCGTGAGGGAGTGGGGGTACATCAGGTCAACCCGG
>DAOUJS010000101.1:0-18710 GCA_034422355.1 Dehalococcoidia bacterium
TGAAAAAAACGCCCTCAAACCGTGGCAGAAGAAGCAGTGGTGCATTCCCAAGGTGAGCGGTGAATTCGTGGCCCACATGGAGGACATCCTGGACCTGTACGCCGAACCCTATGCCCCCCAGAGGCCGGTGGTCTGCTTCGACGAGACCTCCACCCAGTTGTTGTCCGATGCCCGGCCGCCCATTCCGGCAAAACCGGGGAGGCCGGGGCGGGAGGACTACGAGTACCGCCGCGAGGGCACCCGCAACCTGTTTCTGGCCTGCGAACCCCTGGCGGGGTGGCGGCATGTGGCGGTGACGGAGCGGCGCACCATAGAGGACTTCGCCCGCCAGATGCGCTGGCTGGTGGAGGAGGCATACCCCGAGGCCGGGGTGATTCGCGTGGTTTTGGACAATTTGAACACCCACCGCAAGGGGTCTTTGTACCGGACTTTTCCGGCGGAGGAGGCGCGGCGCATAGCCCGGAGACTGGAATTTCATTACACGCCCAAGCACGGCAGTTGGTTGAACATGGCGGAGATCGAGTTCAGCGTCTTCTCTCGCAGTTGTCTGAGGCAGCGTCTCCCCGGCGGGGAATCCCTCTGCCGGGAGGTCCAAGCCCTGGAACGGGAGCGAAACCAGGCTCAAGCCCGCATCAACTGGCGCTTTGGCATCCAGGACGCTAGAGCAAAACTCCATCGCCTCTATCCAATCAATTTCTGACCTGACTGAGTACTAAACCAATACCAAGGTGGGATGTGCATTTCCGGAGTCTTGGAAACGACTTAAAGGACTCCACAGCACCTCATATCACCTTTAAGCTCCAACTGGGTGGCCACCGACAGTACGGTCTAGCGATATGTACATTTCACCTTGGCTTTAGTTTAGTATTACAACGACGCTTCATCATTTTCGTCTATTCTGATCCTGAATTTGCATTTAGGAAAGCATGTCCGCAAAGCTGTCAAACCCGCAGACAGCCCGTCACAGAAAGGTGTTCAAAGGTCGTTACTTGCCATCCGTCGTTGTAATACTAGGCAGCCTACCACGCCTCAAAATCGGCATGGACTCGGCCGATGGGAGCACCACGTGGGCAGAATACTCGCACGGCAACGGGACGACCAGCCTGAGATTCAATCACTGGGTGGTGGAGCCGGACATCTCCTCCGAAGGCATCGCGGTGCTGGAGGACACGCTGGAACTGAACGGCGGCACCCTCAAATCGACGGCCACGAAGGATGACGCGGATCTATCGCACGACGGGGTGGGCCACAACGCCAACCACAAGGTGGACTGGACGGTGCACTATAAGGACTGGTGGCACTGAGCGTCGGTCAGCCCGCACTCCCGCTGAAACGCCAGAGGGGCGGCATACAGACCGGCCATCGAGGAGCGCGGAGGTGGCGATGTTGCTTCGCCACCTCCGATGGTGAGTCGGCGGAGATGGAGACGGAGGTTGCTGACTCGGCTCTAGAATCTCAATTGGGGCCGTGTGAACGGTTAGCGCGGTAGATATCCTTGAAGGACCGGCAGGGTGCCGGGACAGCGCATAAACCACAGCAGGAGGACCTTACATCCTTCCCGAAGAATTACCGCAACACCTGAAGAGGTTCAAGGAGGCGTCTGGTCTGTCCTGGTCGGAACTGGCCCGCTGCCTGGGCATCTCCGACCTAAACCTGAGACGCTGGCGGGCCGGGGTGCGGCCCCACCCGGATCATCTGATGGCGCTGTTGGAACTTACAGAAGATATGGGCCTCGCCCGCCTGCTGACGGCGAGGCAGGAACCATGCAGAGGATGGCCCGGCATAATCAGCTGAACCGTGACACCCCCGCGCAAATGCCCGAAGGGAAAGGTGCGACAGTCCAGGGCGGCGGCACGGGAAGGAAACGGAAGTAACGTCCGCATCCATTAAGGCCATGGAGGACGGCGTTGAGGTGTGGTTCGCCCTCAACCGGCGGCCAGTTTGGGCTTTTCCGCTGCAAGTCCACGCATCAAAAGGCCGGACATAGACCCTTTAGCAGTTGTTTACAAAACATCAAGCCCGGGACCCAGAGAACATCATACAGACCTCGCCTCGCGTCTGCGTTTCGTGTAAGCCTGTGCTATGATTCTCGGTGCCGTCTCGCGAACCGTTGAATCTGAGATTGGCTTCAATCACCGTCTGTGAGAAATCGGAGCATCTGGGAAGAGAAATGAATATCGACCGATACGAAGTGCAGCAGCAAATTGGGGACGGACGGATGAGTTCTGTATATATGGCTCTGGATACCGCATCCGGCAACTCCCAAGTCGCTGTCAAGGTCTTGAGCACTTCCCATAGCGACGACATCAAGAGAGAGTTATTCAGGCGGGAAACCAGCGCACTCAAGAAGCTGAGACACCGGAACATCGTCCGCCTGTTGAACAGCGGCTGGCCCGATGACGGCAATCCACCTTTCCTGGTTTTGGAATACCAACCCTATTCCCTGGACCGGTACTTGAAGGGAAAACTGCAATCGCAACTAGCTGGATTCCAGCCATATCGCGTCATGCGGGAACTCGCGGAAGCCCTGGCGCACGCCCACTCCGAGGACGTGGTTCACCGAGACATCAAACCGTCAAACATACTGCTGGATGTGAACGGAAGGCCGATGCTGACGGACTTCGGCATCAGCAAACTCCTGACTCAACTAACCATTGGGGAAACACTGGCCGGGTTCTGGAGCAGCGGATACGCATCGCCCGAGCAACGAGCGTCACTGGCGACCGGCCCTGAGTCAGATCTCTACTCGCTGGGAGCGGTGTTCTATCACCTGCTCTCCGGTCGCGAACCACCTCCGGAGGGACCATCTCCCGAAATGGTGGATGAGTTTGTAGACCATCCTGTTCCCATCAAGAACATCTTGAAAAGAATGCTTACGCAAGACCCACAGCGGCGGTTCCCCAGGGGGTCGGACCTGCTGTCCGCTCTCGATGTTACCCGGCGCCATGAGACGCTGCCCACGCACTTCCTAGTTCTAACCAGAACCGCCATAAGGGACGTTGTGGCAGCCGGACTCAGTTTCACAGATGATTTTCAGTCAGTGGCAGATGTGATTATCGAAGACCTGGGTGGAATGGAGCTGGAGGACGTACACATCTGCCGTGACCGGCGAGACAGCCGAGACGTGATTATCCTGGGAGATTCCCTCCGCCTTATCTGTGGGGTTGACGAGCAAGGAGACGCCTTGGCCGTGAAGGCGGTTCAAACTCCCTACTCCCCCAATCTGGAAAGTGAGAAAGGGCGGTCGATGGCCTACCGGGCGATGTGGGACCCGGTAAATCCAGGTTTCAGGTCTAATGAAGATGCGACGTCGCTTTCGGAGGCAGCGAAAGAGCTGACCAGTCTGCTGTCCGAACTCGATACATACGAAACAGTGGGGAAAGTATCCAATGAACGACGCCAGTCACGGCGTGGCTTCATAGAAAACTGGAACGTCGCGCTGAGCAGAAATCGTAATCGTATCGAGCGAGAGGCCACGGCGCTGAGATATTCCGATGTAACGGAGGAATCCGACCACTGGAGTTTTTCGCTGGTGGAGCTCCCTCCGGACAACCTGGACTGGGAAGATGATGCTCCCCTGGCAGTCAGGGAGAATCCCGACGCTCCGAGGATATCGATAGGCAACCTGATGAACATCCGGGGACGGACCATAGAGGTTGCCAAACAGAGCAACCGGTTCCGCAGGAGTGACTCACCCGTTCCCAAATACGGACTGCTGACTTCCAACCTGACTGAAGCCCTGGTTGCGAACAGCCGACAGTCGAACGCGGTCAACGCTTTCCTCTATGAGCAGATGGTCAATCCCAGCCTGGCCCGGGTAATCGTTGACCCCTCTACCGCCACCCGCTTCCCGGAGGCCCAGCATGACTATTATCAACATTGGCTGTCGGAAGACCAGCAATCCGCGGTCCGCAAAGCCGTTTCGAGCAATGAACTGTTCCTGATCCAGGGTCCGCCGGGGACTGGCAAGACGTCCGTTATCACCGAGATCGTTCTTCAGATTCTCAAGAGAGAGCCCGAAGCCAGAATTCTTTTAACCTCTCAGTCCAATGTTGCAGTAGACGACGCCCTCACCCAGATAGCGCATGCCGCCGGGGACTCTCCTCCCGAGATGGTCAGGCTTGGCCGTTCCGAAAAAATCGGCCACGGTGGAGAGACCTGGACCTTGGCCGAGCGCGCCCGCACCTGGCGACAAGAAGTATTGGAGAGGTGCCAACCGGAGCTGGTGAACCTGCGTTCGGCAGAGCGTGAGGCCAGGAATGCCATCAAAGCCTTCGAACCGGAGAATGAACCTGACCTGGAAACCGCCGGAACCCTCGAAGAATGGGTCACGGAGGCGAAGGAAATAGCGGAGCAACTCCAGGAATACGAGCAGGAATATTCCTCCCTGGGGCCTGAAGCGACCGATGTTGCCAGAGATGCAATAGCGGAGATGGTGGAGAGGACTCGGAGCGATCTAAAGGAACAACTGAATGCCCTAAATGAACTGCTGCCTACGCCGATAGAGGCACAGGGAATGAGCGAACAGGAGATGCTGGCAGAAATCATAACTGCGGCGGCATCTCCCAGCCAACACGCCCCGGAGGTCGATGATCCGGCAAGCCTGGAACTACAGCGCATACAGGACCTGAGAAGGACGCTCTCGGATTGGACCAGGGTCGTGGGACTCACCCAGGATTTCCAGGAGTTGATCGGAAAGTCATCCCGTGTCGTCGCCGCTACCTGCCTGTTCAGTGGCAAAAGGAAGGCCGGCGCACAGTTGGGAGAGGCTGGGTTCGACTGGGCCATCATCGACGAAGCTGGAAGGGCGACCGTTCCGGAGGTCTTGATACCAATAGTGCAGTCGGAGCGAGCAATATTGGTCGGCGATGAGCGCCAGTTGCCCCCCATGGTCGAGGACATGATCGGCGACGAATTCAACTTCTCATCGGAGGATCATAGCCTGGATACCAGCCTGTTTCAGACTCTGGTGGAACAGGTGGAAGACTCGGATTGGGACTTTCTGGCGACCCTGAGCACTCAAAACAGGATGTATCCGGCCATCGGGAACCTCATCAGTTCCGTATTTTATGACGGTCGCCTCGAAAACGGCGACCGGACCCGTTCCCGGCAATTTCCTTTCGATTGGATGCCTGCTCCAGTGACCTGGATATCAACCTCAATGATGGCTAACAAGGCGGAAAACCGGGTTGGCGAATCGTTCGCGAACCCGGCCGAGGTGGACGTGGCTCTCGAACTACTAGCGAAACTCGAAGAAAAATCCAGGGAACGGAGGAGAAGACCGTCCGTCGCGGTAATCAGTGGATACTCGGCCCAGGTAGAACTGTTGACCACCCGGGTCCACATCGAAGACCAGGAACGCTGGCGGAATATCCAGATAGAAATTGCCACGGTGGACTCATTCCAGGGTCGTGAATGCGACGTTGTTATCTATTCCACGGTACGGTCCAACAGCGACCAACGCATTGGCTTCTTGAAGGACCGCCGCAGAATCAACGTGGCGCTGTCCCGTGCCAAGGACCTCCTGGTGATCGTAGGGGACGGCTACATGATGGAATCGGCTACTATCGGTGCCGATTTGAATCCCTTCGCCTCCGTTCTCAACCACATACGTTCGCACCCTGAGGAGTGCCGGATCATTCAGCCGAACTTGGTGAATTCTCTATGACGACAACATATGACGAATTGGATGAAGTCGCCGCACGCGCAAAGCGGCGGTTCCCTGACCACAAAGTCGACGTACCCTTTCGTGTTTGCCTGCCGGTCTACGAGTTGCGCCTGAAAGTAACCGAAATCGCGGAAGACGAACTCTCGACACCTGCGAGATTTGTGCTCCAACTGTCGGACCTGAAAGTGACTCAACCGGCGGATATTGGAAGGATGCTGGGCATGCCACCCAACCATGTGGCAACTGCGGCTGCCGAACTTCTTGGACAGAACCTGGTGGCCCAGTCCCCTGGGCTCAATGTCGGAATTACTGACCTGGGAAGACAGGTTCTCAGGGACAGAGGCAGGACCAGACGTCCACGGAACAAGCATATCAAGGTCCCGTACGATCCCCTGACCAGGCGGATTGTTGATATCGACGTCGAGCAACTGCTGGAAAGGGACGAGGTAAGAAAAAACGGGTATTTCATTGCGCCCACCAGTCCCCGGAGGCCACGGCTCAGCGGGATCCGGCTAGAAGAAATCAAGGACTATGAGCGATTTTACGGCCGACAGAGGGACAAGAACGAAATCCTGGAAGTGTCTGAAATCAAGGACGTCAGGCTCAAGTACCGAAATGACATCATTCTGGTGAAATTTGACGCGGTCAACACGGACAAGTCGCTTTTTGCTGCCTATCTGGCTCAGCAGTATCTTGAGGACGAATCCGCCTCGCTGCAGAGGTTGGCAGACCGTGGCACAGACCTGGTACCCGAGGAGTTGAAGGCAGAGCAGTTCATTGACTGGGTTCAGCCGCAGGGCATTTCCCCGGAAGAATCCGACCTTCTCAAAGAGATTGACGACCTGGACCAGGAAATTACGGACGCAGGGCGGGCGGTTGCCGAAGCGAGGGCAACACAGGGAACTACGCAAGACGCCTTGGAACGTTCTGACCTGGAAGCCCGAATCAAGGCCCTTGAGTTGGACAAACTCGAACTGCAACAAACTCTGGAGGAGCGGGAGGCCAGGCTGACATCAATGACGGAAGGCCAAATCCGCCTGGTCAGGACCGAAGAACACCGGCATTTATTGTTGACCGCCATTGGCAAGGCTTCCTCAGAGGTAACGTTGGTTTCGGCCTGGATAGACCCCTATGCCTTCGATGATGAGGTCTGCCGGATGCTGGCAGCCGCCATCGGCAGGGGCGCACGTGTGCGAATAGCCTGGGGTCTAGGTGTTCGTAAACGCGGCCCTGAAGCATCCCGCAACCGGGAAAAGGGCAAAGCCGTCCTCTCCAAGCTTCGGGGCTTGATTCCGGGCGACCTCAGGAGCAATCTAACCATTAAAGTGGCGGAGACTCACGAAAAGTTCATCATCTGCGACGAGCAGTTCTGTGCCTGGGGAAGTTTTAACTGGCTTTCTTACCGGGGAGAGCGCGATTCCGGATACCGCAGGGAGACAAGCTCCTACTCCGAGAGACATGACGATATTGCCATGTGGAAGGCTCACGCCGACGAGCTATTCCGCTAGGGTCGGACAACCGTTCCCGAGCGGGAGGCGTTCAGCAATTGTTGCCGCTTGATCTGACGGCCCGGGCGTCACCGATTCGCCAGAGTGACAGGCGCCAAAGAGATACCTCCTATAAAGAAATACAACCCGAGGTCGCATTTCCCAAGCCTGGACCTGCCTCCTGTACGCAAGAAAATGCAACGCCTGGGGTCAAAATGTGGGACTCAGCGCTCCGATACCCCTCATCATGCCACTGTAGTTGGGTTTGGGTAATCGGAGCCTACCGAAAGTGCGCGAGGAAATCGTTCCAGAAAGGACATCGTTTCGCTGTATACGTAGAACCCAAGAAAGTCGGAACGGACTGCTAATTGTCATCGGCAAGATGGTGATTCCGGGTGTCCGTGAACGTTACCGTGCTGGTTCAAGACAACAAAAAAGCCGCCATATATGAGTAATCGCCAGCATGAGTCATCCCGGAGTTTAGGAAAGACGGGAAAAGTCGCGTAGGAAAACAGGCGCAAAGAAAGACCCCGCCGGGTGGAATGGGAATGTCACAACACCATTCACCTGGAGGGGTCTTCTCTTATGTTGTGGCATGGGGCGGGGCGGGAGCGAGGTCAGGAGGTTGCCAATCTGCTGCATTCGTTCATCGGACCTTTGGAGGTATGGCTGGACCAACTGGTGGGTCGCCGTCTGGTGCGCACTTTGTTCTTGGCCCTGGCCGCTATCGCGCGCCTGCGGCACTCGCGGTCTGGACTGCTGCTCAGCGAGCTGGGCGCTCACGTTCTCTCCCCGCCTTAGGCCCCCGCAGGAACCAAGCGGCTCAGCAATCTGCTGCGCTCCTCCAAGTGGCCGCACGCGCTCTTGGAAAAGTTCCTTTGGCAACGGGCAGACCAACGGCTTACGCGACTCAAGGAGGGGGCGAGTTGGCCCTGGCCATCTGGGACGAGAGCGTGCTGGAAAAGCCGGAAAGCATCGTCCTGGAGGGTCTGTGCCCAGTCCGCTCCAGGAAGGCGGCACGCCTCAAAGGCATCAAGCCCGGCTACCTACAATCCCCCCGGCGGGCCTCCGGTGTTCGTCCCAGGCCTGCAATGGCTCACCGTGATGCAGGCCGGGATGCAGGGTCCTCCCGGCCTGGCCGCCATGTGCTGGTGGACCAGCCGGGGCCAGTTGGCCAGCCACCGAAGGGAGCAGACCGCAGCCCTGCTGTACCGGTGCGCCGCAGGGTGGCAGAAGTGGGTGGTCCATGTTTTCGACCGGGGATATGCTGGTGCACCCTGGCTCAGGGAATTGGCAGTCCATCATGCGCGGTTCATCATGCGCTGGCCTACCCGCTACAATCTGGCCGACGAAAAGGGCGAGCGTCCTGCCTGGCAGATTGCCCGGGGCCAACGCCCCCAGGACCACCGCCAGATTTGGGACTCAAACCACCGCCAATATCGCAAAACCGGCATCGTGGCTGTCCCTGTGCGCCATCCCCAAGCAGATGGAGCCCTTTGGCTGGTGGTTTCCCGGCCCGGCCAGAGCCGCACCCCCTGGTATTTGCTGACCAACGAGCCGGTAGCCACGGCCGGCAACGCTTGGCGGGTGTTCATGGCCTACGCCTGGCGTTGGCAGGTGGAGATGTGCTACCGGACCTGCAAGACGGACCTGGCCATGGAAAGCCCCCGGCTCTGGTTCTGGGAAAACCGGCTCAAGCTGTTGCTGATGGTCAGCCTGGTCTACGCCTTCCTGCTCTCCCTGCTGGCCCCTGAGCTGGCGTCACTGGCCCAAGGCCTGCTCCGGGGCTGGTGCCATAGAACGGGAAAGTGGTACTGCCAAGCCGCGATACCGCTCTCCAGACTCAGAACCGCCCTGAGTGCCCTTTGGTTGCCTATCCCCCTAACCTCACATCCACAAACCAATCTCCGGGATGACTCATGTTCACCTTCTGCCCTTTTGAGCCCGCCGGTGCAGGGATGGACCAGGGGCCATCACTCTGGGTGTCACGGAGCACGACACAGCCCCGGGTCATCGGGGACGAACTTCCATGAGCGGCGCCCGGTGTGCGCACACCGGGCCAAGACCACAATGTCGCCAGGCGGCAGGGATGGGTGCCATGCCGACCCCCGCACAGTGATGCCCCTTTATTTCCAACGGGCCGGCCTCGCCGCGGCCTGTCCTGAGCCAGGAGGGATCTCCAAGACCGCCACCTCCACCGCAGCATTCTCACCAGTTTCGTTAAAACGCGAACCCTCAGCGCTCACATACCATGTTGTCGATGTTGACCGCATGGAGGTGGAAATCATGGATGATCCGGGTAAATTCCAGTATCCCGTCAGCCCGTACGCACTGATATTCCCGGGAATGGCGCCGGAGGATTTCCAGAGGCTGGTCGACGACGTGGGCCGCCAGGGACTGATTGAGGCGGCAGCGGTATTGGGCGAAGAGGTGGTGGACGGTCACCTCAGGGTCATGGCCTGCGACGAGGCAGGCGTGACACCACGTTTCGTGCACCTGCCCCCCGAAACCGACCCGGTGGCATACGTGCTGGCCAAGAACGTCTTGCGCCGGAACTTGACCCAGAGCCAGAAGGCCATAGTAGCCTACAGGCTCTGGGGCCAGTTGAAGCGGGGACGGCCCTCGAAGGAACAGGAGAATGGCGAACACCCCCACCGCACATATACCCAGGAGGAGATCGCAGCGCTGCTGGGGGTGAGCAGACGTGAGGTCTGCTATGCGGCCAGAATCTATGCGCCGGAGAGCGGGGTGGACCCCGAGGTGCTCCAGGCAGTCGAGCACGGAAAGATTTCGGTGTCGGACGTGATCCGGGTCATCGGCGAGACACAGGATGTCCAGAGCGCAGCCCTGGCAAAGGTGCGTGGGGGCGGCGCAACGACCATCGCCCGCGCCGTACGGCAGGTCAAGGGCGACATGTCCCGCCAGAAGGAGGACACACAGAAACCGGAATCCGCACCGTCCATGCCGGCAGGGGAGGGGGTGACCCTGTACCACGCAGCCGTGTCCGACCTGCACAAGCTGGTGGCCCCGGCCAGCGTACACGCCATCATCACCAATCCCCCAGCTCATCTGCGAGAGGCGCAGGTATTCTCCGAGTTGTCGGCGTTTGCGGCCCACGCCCTCAGGCCGGAGGGCGTGATGGCGGTGCTGGCCTATGCCTCGAATCTCCCCCAGGTCATCGGGGGCCTGCAGCACCCGGACCTGCGGTTTGTGCTGGAGTACGACGTCCAATTCAACGGGATCCTGGGCACGTCGGACTTCCCATCCCGGGTGAACCTTCGCCGGAGGCCGCTGCTGGTCTACGCCAAGACCGGGTTCCCGTTCCCCGGTGGGGACGACGTGATCATTGTTCCGCCCCTCGAGGAACACTCGGTGGGACAGGGCCTGCGGCATTCCGTCCAGGTCGGGATGGCCATGGTCGTACAGAGGTTTACCCGCCCGGGCTATCTCGTGTGCGACCCGTGGCTTCTGGGCAGGGCCGGCACCGCGCTGGGAGCCGTGAGGAGCGGATGCACCTTCATCGGCGCGTCCAGCGACCGCTCATCCCGGGACCTCACCCTGCGCCGCCTCTCCGAGGCTGAGGCCGCAGTTGGGTCAGAACCGGCCGGGAACCCCCCGGAAGAGTCTTCTGCGAGTACACGGGGGGTGTGATCCGGGCCGGGCGGGTGGCCCAATTCCGCCTCCCGCTGCTGGCTGGCGGCCAACCTGACGCCAACATAGACCGGAGAAATGTGCAAATTTGCACATTTTCTCCACCGGGACCGGCGTCCCGAGGTGATCATCCGGCCTTCGGGGTAGACGCCGGCCGCCAAGGGGGTGATGCCAGAATACAGAACGGACAGGCATGCCTTCTCGGGGATGTGGCCGCCGGCCTTTCGCGTCCCCGGCAGGCCGGCGTCTTATACCGAGTGAATGATGGAACACCTTCATGTGTTCCCGGACCCATTCAGAGGGTCGGAACCGCGATGATCGCCATGGTCTCGCCACACCGGCCGCAGCCGGGGTGATGACGCCGTCCTCGCCCCCCCGGCGTCGTGGCTGGCGCTTACAACTCACAGGGCAGCCGGCGGCACTCACCTGTTCGAATAACCCCGATCCTGCTATTCCACGCCGGCACCTTCAACGGTGTTGCCAACGGACTTAACAAACCCGTTGAACAACAACCTGCCGCCAGCCTATGGCGACGGGACAAGACCCAGGCAAAGAGGACGCCACGTTGACGAGGGACAGGCGTCCCGCCGCAGGCCGGGACACGCGGCCACGGCAAGGAGTATGCACATGCAGGACCATAACGGCGACCACTTTTCCCTCCCGGAGTACATACGTTCCATCCTGCCGGACCGGATACCGAACGGGGTAACCAAGGGCCTGTACCAAGCGCTCTTCGAAATCGAAGACCTCGCGAAACTCGGCTCCGACCCCCGGCAGGAGCGCTGCCTGCGCCAGGTTGTCCAGTTCCTGGAGAAGGCGCTGCGAGACCTTTCCTGCCCGGACCAGCCCGAGGACCTGGAGGAAGGGGACCGCCCCTCGCCCTGCCCCTGCTGCTACGCCGGGGACGGCGCCGTGGGCTGCTGGGACAAGGCTTACAACCTGGGCTTTGAGCGAGGCTACCGCGAGGCCGCACGTCACCTCCCCCGTTCCCGAAACGGCGCCTGACGACCGGCAGCAGTGTCCCAAACGAGTGCACGACACCTGCCGGTGTCTGCACTCCGTCCGCGGGGAGTGGACGATATTGAAGGTCGCGACTTGGTTAACCCTGATCCGGCGAGCTTCGCCTCCTCCGATGCCGGGGTTCCTCATGATGACACCGTCGAGAGATCTCCCCAGAGTGTTCCGGCAGCGTAGCGCAAAGGGCCTGCGGCGCCGCGCCCCCTTGCCCGTGTGCGCGGTGCGGCGGCAAGGTGTGGACCGCCCGCAGAGGAAGCAGGGCCGGAGGCCGCCACCGCCACGATAGGGGAGCACCGGCAGAGGCAACCTCAACACCACTACCGCGGCGGAAGCCCTCAGAGCCGATGCTGCGTCCCGCCGCGGGGCTTCGCCCCCTCCCGCGGCGCGCCGGTAAGGGGAGAACCATCAGCTATTCCCCGCAGTAGCGGGGATGAACCGCACCAGATCGAGCCCAAACTGCGCCAGAACTAGATTCCCCCGCCGGAGCGGGGATTGACCGACCCCGCTGGAAGTCTCTGCGCAATGCCGGACCTCCGCCTCCAGACCCCGACTCGTCGGGGACCAAACCGGACCCAACCCCGCCAGGGCTGGGACCACCACAAATGGCGCTGGAACTGCGGCGCCACCAACCACGATCCCCGCACCGGCGGGGGCATGGGCCCAGGGACCGGCGTCCAGTGTGCGCACACCGCCGCCAGGGGCATAGCGCCTCACCCGGCGAGAGCCGGCATGCCGGTCCCGGCAACCTGGGCCGGGAGTCCGGCCCGTGGACACCCCGGCCCCAGGCCCGACGGGTCAACGGCCTTCACCTTCGAGCTGCGCTTCAGCGAGAACGTGAAGATGAACTTCAAGACCATGCGGGACCACGTCCTCGACGTGACCGGAGGGACGGTGACCAAGGACAGGCGGCTGGAGCAGGGCAGCAACGTACGCAGGGAGATTCACGTCCAGACCGGCGTCAACGGCGACTTCACTGTCGCGCTGCCCGAGACCACCGACTGCAACGGCGACGGGGCCGTCTGCACCCAGCACGGGTGGATGCTGTCCAACCGGAATGAGTTGACCCCTAGCGGGACGGGCGGGTAGCCCGTCCTTTCCGTCAGGGGAAATCCACACCACCGGCAGCCTGGCCCAGCGTTACACACGGGATACCGGCGTGAAGGTGGGGGCATCCCGCATGAGGCGGGAGCTGGCCGCGGTCGCCGATGCGGTGACTGAGGTGCGACCAAGTCATCCCGGAGAACGCGAGGTTCTGAGTCTCCCCGCCGCGGGGGCGCGCCCGGTCCGCAGCGGACCGGGAAGGGGAAGTCAACCGGCAAGCCCCGACCTGCCACAGCGAGGATTGACCCTGGCGTGCACGCCACGGGTCAGGACCAGCCGTTCCTGATACAACCCGGTTCCCGGCAGGCCGGGAAGCGGTGATGTGCGGCCAGGGGATCTCCTGCACCATTCGGAACAGACCGCCCGTGGTGGGCGAGGTCCTGCTGGGATCCGACCACCAGGACTGGCGACACTGGGCCCAACCCGGGGACCGGGACAGGCCCCGGAAGGGCCATTCTGCCCGCAGAGCGGGGAAGAAAGCGACCACGGACCGCCGCCCGACAGTGCGCAGGGATACCCGGCGCCGCAGGCAGAACCCGATGCGATTCCGCCGTATTTCCTACTAAGCCTCCGGCGCCTCCGGTCAGACCTGTTTCCGGCCCGGGAGTGGAGCCCCTGGGTTGGCACACCCACACCGCCAAGGGGCGCATGGCACTGCCCACGAGTGAGTGTCCGGGAGCTTCACCCCCTGAATCAAGCCTGTTTGCGCCCAGGGCCTGCGCAGGCATACCCGGCACATCCATCGGCCGGCGACGCCACGAGACACGTCTTATAGAGGGGGTACGGAATTTCTTTCCCGGTCCGGCCCGCAGCATTGGCGCCCGACCCCGACGGCCCTTCGGCCCTCTGCCCCCACCTGATGCAAAAGCGCCGGGATGCTCACACACGTCAAAAGGGCCAGAGCTGCAGGTCCTCCCCGCCCGCCGACCGCCAGACGGTCTTTGGCCCGGCCAGGGTCCCGGCCTCCAGCTCGTCCAGCGTGGTGACCATGGCCTGCATACCCCGGCTGAGACGCAGGAAGCGCCCTGCGGCCCGTTTGGTCTCGCAGACCCACAGGACCCGGAGGGGCGCCCCGGCCCCGGCCGCCTTTTGGTAGGGAAGCCACTTGTCAAGGACGTCCTGCGGGGTCGTCGCCGACCGCTCATGCTCGACGGAGTAGGCGCCCCGGCCCAGGTCGCCATCCGCGTACAGGACTCCGTCCGGCTGGACCTGGGTGACCCCCTGGATGTGCACCACACCCCTCCACCCGCCGTAGACCCGGATCCCCTGGCGCGAGAAGGCACGAACTATTCGGACCATGCCCCGATTGTGGTCCAGGTAGTGGCGGTGCCACGTCATATCCTCTGTGAGGAAGTTCCGGAGCCTGCCGCGAATGGTGCTCACCGAGACGCCGTCTCGCCGGGCCGCGTAAATCATCCCCGGGTCTGCCAGGTAATAGTTGACGTTCTCCACCTGGGCCAGCAGGCCCCCGGCGACCAACTCGGCCAGCGCCTCTCGCACGGGGGCCCTGAATTCCTGGCAAAGGTCAACGAAGTCATCCTCCAGCATGCAAGGCCATTCCTCAGAGAGGGACAGCATCCGGTTGGCCAGGACCCCGGAGAGCGCCGCCGGCGCCGGCCGGTCATCCCGGTCGCCCTCACACGGAGGGGCAACCGTCTCCGGATTGTCCACCAGGATGTCCTCAAACCGGTCAGCCACGCGGTCCACACTGGGGACTACAAGACCATGCTGCCCCACCTGACGCAACTCACGACCGTCGGCCACCCACCAGGAGCATGCATGGTCCCTGAGATACCCTTGGCGGGGCAGCATGTCCATGGCCCGCCGGACCGCCCACTCGTCGGCCCCGACGAGTACATTCCCGGCCAGCTGGGGCCTGGGGTCGAAGGCCGGGTCGGGCTGCTCGACCAATACGTCGCGCCTCCGGTCCTGCTCCTGGGCTTCCGATAGGTACTCCAGGTACGGGTGGGAAAACCGGCTTCCCCACTTTTCCATCATGCGCGCCGGCTTCAGCTCCCTCCCAAGCCAGGAAAATACGATCTCTATGTCTCCCTCGTATGTGGCTACCAGGTCCGCCAGTTGGCCCCGGCGCAGGAACCGGACTCCCACCAGGGACGCCTCGGCTCCGCCGGCCAGCCAGTTCCGCCCGTCGCCCCGAAACAGCCTCGGGAGCAGCTCATAGAACGCCTCCAGCTGCTCCAGGCGGTCGTAAAGGCGTCTGACCCCGGCCTGTCCGTACCACCAGTCAACGTGGCGATGGTCTTCCACATCGGGGTAGAGCGGGTCGTGTATATGGTCATGGGGACCGTGCGCCCGGGCCCCGTGGCCGAACTCGAAGTGCTGCTCCAGCCCGGGCCGGCTGCATATCCAGCGGCGCGTGGCCGGTAGCCTGCGCCCCACCATCCGGGATACGGCCAGGCCGTCCTCGTAGAGACGGCCGACGCGCCGGTTCACCGTGGCTCTGCTCAGCCCTGTCACCTGCATCAGGGTCTCTGCCGACGACCACGGCATCATGTACAGCCACCTGTCAATCTCGGTCATGCTTGCCTCCATGGGTCTCACATGAGAGTACCAGCCTTCCGTCAACCCGCGTGTTGACGAAAACCCGGCCTGTAGCCAACAGGGGGTCGCATTCCAACGGAAGTGTCGTGTTACGTGTTAATGGCGGGGCCGAAGAGAGAAGTGAATGGGGCCGCGCAGTCTCGCGCCGGCCCGCCTCCACAGTTGGCTCATCCTCGGCCGGCTCATCCTCTCGGGTACAGTCATAGCACGGGCGGGCCGTGCCGATGGGGCACCGGGGGCCCTGCCCGGGCCCGTACCTGCTCCAGTCGGGCATGTGACCGGTCAGTAGACCCCGGCAGCCAAAGCAGATGGGCACCCGCTGTCTCCCCCACTCAATCATCGCTTCCGCCTGCTCGCCGCAGCGGCCGCACCGTCGCCGGGCCATCCGCCGGTTTTGTTGCTGCCGGGCCCGCCGCCCGAGGTCTCTGTGAGTGGTCATCTCTCACCTCCCTCGATGTTCGGGGTCACCGTGTCACAGAAATATTAGCGCGCACCATCCAGTTCGCGTTTTAACGCGACATAGAACCATCCCGCGAGTCGGCCGCTGTTCGTTCTCCGGGAGTTCACCCAGACCGGGATGCTCCCGCGTCTCGAACCCGTCCGGGAGTCCTTCTGCGCGGGAATCCCTGCTCCAGGCAATCCCCCGGACCCATCCCAGTCACACCACATCCTGTGGCGGGGCTGTCTCCTGGCTCAGGCCTCCGGAATCTCGCCAATGCTCTCCCGCTGTTCTCCGCCCGGCATGCTCCCGCCCTGGCTGGCTCGGCCGGTTCCAGTGTCCCGCTTGGGGATTGCCTTTCAAACGCACCCAGAGGACCACACAAAAATTGCACAGGTACGGTATCTGGGAGGCCGACATCATGGGGTCCGGAGCTCCTCCTTGATGACAATCAAGGCGACAACTTCCCTCGGCGGTGGGACACTTAATGTTAGCCGCAGGCGGCGCATCGGGAGGATTGAGCATGTTGTTGAACAGGAACACAGAGTTTTCCAGAACCCTCAGAGGACTGCGGACCAGGTCCGGGAAGAGCCGGTATGTATTGGCCCAGTTCAGCGGGGTCGACGAAGCGTACATTCTGAGGTTGGAATCGGGTGAGCGCCAGAATCCGTCCAGGGATACGGTGCTCAAGCTTTGTCTGGCACTGGTGGCTGATTCGGTCACACTATCCATCGACGACATTAACCTGCTCTTGATGGCGGCGGGCTATGCGCCCCTCAGGGGACGCGGCCAGGCCTACCCCGCCAACTGACCGGGACCGGGCCTAAGCCTGTTGGAAGACCTGTTGCGCCGCGACCGCTTGCCTCGGGAAGCCATGTCTGCATTGGGATAAATCCTCCCTTTCGGACTTTCGGGATTGAATGCGTGGCGGAACTGCCTGGCGCCCTTCAGCCCGAACCTGTCCAGGGGTGAGAAACCCTCGCTCTTCAGAGCCGCCGTACGGCTTGCAATGTGCACGTACTTCTCAACCATGGCCAGGGTGGTATGCCCCAAATTTTCCTTGAGCAGAAAAACATCGCCTCCATTGAGCAGGAATTGCGTGGCGTAAGTGTGCCGCATCAGATGTGGGTGCAGCCTGGGCACCTCACAGGACTTGGAGAGCCTCTCCGTGAGCGACCGCAGGGCGGAGGGCGACATGGAGAGCCCGTCGATGGACAGGAAGAAGGTGTCCTCCTCCGGGCTTGCCGGCTGGACCCGGAAATGATAGGCATAGTGAATGAGCGACCGCTGGCAGGTTGCGCCAAAGGCCACGATCCGCTCCTTGCCTCCCTTGCCCAGGACCTTGATGTACCTGTCCTGCAGATGGGTATCCTCGTATTTGAGGGTGACCACCTCCGAGAGCCGCAGTCCCGTGTCCAGCATAAGGGAGTAGATGGCGGTGTTCCGCGCTCCCAGAAGTGTCGCCGGATTGATGCTGGCGAAAATCCTCTGGATCTCGTCGGCGCTCAGAACCTCGATGACCTTCTCGGTGACCCTGGGAGGCCTCAGGTTCTTGAGCCGGTTTTCTTCCGCATATCCCTGGCGGTGCAGCCAGGCGGCGAAGGCCCTGAGGGCTCTCACCCTGTTGTTCAGCGTGTGGCTCGAAGCCGGTCCCCACAGCCCTTTTCTGCCCTGAAGATGAAGGACGAATGCCCGAACCTCCTCCTCCCGGACGCGGTCAAGGGTGGCGGGAAGCCCCTCACCCTCAAGCCAGTCCTGAAAAAGCCCGAGGACCTCGTTGTACCACCCCACGGTCCTCTCGGACTTGCCCTCCGCCCGGTTGTGGATCTCGAAGTGCTGGGCCAATTTTGAAAGCTCCAGTTGATTCCTGTTCACGCCCCGTCTCCGAACTCTCCGTGTACTTGCCATGGTATGTCCTTGCCTCCTTGGCCGATAGTGTCCGGGAGACAAGCAAACGGGGCCGGCGCCTAGGGACCGAAAAAAGGCAGCGTATCGGATAGGGGTTTTGGGCAAAGAAAAAGCCGCCCAGGCGGCGGCTTTACGGGCTCGATTTGAGCCTATTCGTAGCTGTTTTGGCGTCCCAGGCAGGATTCGAACCCGCGACCCGCTGCTTAGAAGGCAGCGCGGCTACTTTTCTCTCTGCCTCGTGAAATCACCTACGATCTTCGGCAAGAAATCGGGGATTCCTCCTCCAATCACCGCGTCGGATTCGGTTGAATTCCCTGATTGCTTGCCCAAGTATACACCCTTGCCCCTCGGGCAGGTAGTAGGTTGCTCAGTGGGTAGTGTCTCAGTTTGACTACAAATCGCCTATTGAAACTGAGACACTACCGCTCAGTCGAGGCATGAGATCAGCCTTCATGCAGGGACCCAAGCGTTTGTGGGCCACAAGCCCGTTGGGAAGGACCGGCCTGCGGGTAGCCGTCAGCATACCCGAAAGCGATTTGATCCTCTCGATAGAAAATTTGGGATGCTTGGCACCAACTTGCGGTTCGGGTCCAACCGGTCTTCTCATATCTCACACATTCGTCCAGTTGGACGCACATGTCGCTAAGTTGATTGACTACTGGTAGGGGCGAGGGGCAAGGCTACTGTCCTGATAAGACCGAGGTCGATGGTTCGAGTCCATGCAGGCCCACCACCGTATCCGATACTGCGAACTCCACCGTTCAAGGCGATTTCAGCGGCGTCCTTTCCCCCTATGGGACTATCCTCGGGCGTGGGGATCGTGTAGGTAATCGTCGCCCCGCCGGGGCGCACCAGCACCTCCTTCACAAATGACCGC
>DAOUJS010000102.1:0-2327 GCA_034422355.1 Dehalococcoidia bacterium
GACGGCATGGAGTACGTCGTCACCGAGGGCGGTGACCGCGTGGCCCTCAACCTCGACCTGATCGGCACTGGGGCCTTCCGCCGCCTTGTCACACCCCACGTCCCGCCGGGCGGAGACCCCCAGCACGCGCCGACCGTGGTAGTCACACTGGAGGTAGGCCATGACCGTGTCCTCCAGCTCGGCAACGGCATTGACGTCCACTGCGTTGCCAGCGACCCGGACGAAGGCCACGCCGTCAACCTCACGTATGAATGGAGTGTGAGTCCTCCCTTCGGATTCTTCGATGCCATTCAGCAGCCCAACACCAGGTACAGGTTTGAGCGCACCGACGCTGCCGGGGCCGCCCTGAACGTCCCGCAGGCCGACGTGGACGTGATCATCACCTGCCGGGTGACAGACCCCTCCGGCGCCGTGGGACAGGCCAGCGAGATGGTGCGCCTGGACATCCGGGACGCCGACTATTGGGGCCACCTGATTGACATCACCGGGGCCTTGGTAATCGACTTCACCGCCGACAACACCGTGGCCAGCAACACCGGCGCGGCGCTCTCACCCAAGCCAGGGACCGGGGCGCCTGCGGAACAGGCAATCACGCCTATGAGGACGCAGCCGCGCGGGGCCAACATCGGTGTGGTCCACCGGCAGTTCCCGGCTGATATGTTCACCAACCCGGCCATACCGGAGATCGCGGCAGTGGTGTTCTCCCTCCAGGAGGGCAGACACCGTTTCCCGGACTGGGTGTGGAACTACGCCGAGGTTGGCCTTGGCGGGGGCGGGCAGCGTTGGAAGACGTGGTGGGACGCCGTGCCAGCCAGGGAGCGGGCCAACTGGCGGCTGTACGTGATTGACACGCTGACCGGCGAGTACGTGGAGCTTGGGCTGACCAGGACGGTTGGGACGGTCAACCGGGTTGGGCTGTTCGTGGGAGACGCCTACGTCGCGGCCAGGGCGGGGAGAGCGGCGGGGCCACGTCTGGCGAACCTGTCGGAAAGCTACCCGTTCACCAGCAGGCGGGGCCTCTCTGTGTTTGCCACCCGCGGGACGGACGTGTACGCATGGCTCACTGCCAGGAGGGGGCGCCGGACCATCGTTGCGCTGGTGCCACAGACAGGCTACATACCCTATGTGGTGCCACTCACCGAATACGAGTTCACCATATCCGTGGCCGGGTTTGCCTTCACCGGGTTTTCGGCATGGGGGTTCGCCACCGGAGACCACGGCAGCATCAATCCCAACTTCTATGACCGGGGAGAGGGCAGATACCAGATATTCCGATTCCGGTCACTGTTCAGCAGCAATACCCGTGTGATCGACATAGGCATGGGCGTCGGGACGGAGGCGGGTGACTTCCCCACCTACGTCAAGGTGGCCGGCACCCGGTTCGACATACCTGCGGGTGTGACGGACAATAACAACATCCGCATCCCGATCACCGAGGCCAACGACCCGATCACGGCGGCCATGAACGGCCAGAATATCCAGGTGGCCATCGGCTTTGCCGGCCAGGGGGGAGACGACGAATAATGGCCAGCATCCACGCCAACGTCCGGGGCATGAACCGGGCCAGACAGCGGCTTCTCACCTACAGGACGGGCCTCAAGCGCAGCCGCAGCCTCGACCTCTTCAACCGCCGCGCCGTGGGCAGCTACCAGGTCGGCGCGACTATCCACACGCCGTCTCCTGTAGGCGGGACGGGATTCGGGCCTTCGGGAGACCCGCAGTCGTGGAAGGACTCGCGGACCGGCAACCTGCTGTCCACTGTCCGGGTCAACTTCATCAACCGGGACACCCTGCGGGTCCGTTGGGGAGCGCCATACGCCAGCAACGTGAACAACCGCGGACGGTCTGCCGGATACGTCCAGAGGTCCATCCAGGAGGGCAACCGGCGCTTCCAGAAGTTCCTGGACGAAGAACGCCGGAAGCACGCGCGGCGGGTTGGCCGGGCCGTGCGCGGCGGCAGTAGCGGCGGCAGGACGCCGTGATACAATACGGGGAAAACAGGAGGGCAGGCATGGAATCGGTCCAGATCATCAACACCAGCACCGAGGGTGAGGTCCTGCACGGGTTTATCATGGACTCCCTGGGCAAGGCGGGGAGCTTCAGCATCGGGGTAGGGGAGAGCCAGGCGCTTGCCCTCACCGGCGATTCCAAGGTGGTCTTCACCCACGAATCACAGGCACAGGCTTTTGAGCCAATCGAGGAACAGGAGGAAGCATAGGCATGGGCGTATTCGACGACATCAAGGGACTGCTTGAGAAGGCCGGGATAAAGGACGAACCGGCGCCGGAACCTCCCAAGACCTATACCCAGGCGGAATACGACGCCGC
>DAOUJS010000103.1:0-4781 GCA_034422355.1 Dehalococcoidia bacterium
CCCCGCTCAGCAGCCGGTTCCGGCGGGCCGCTTTGCTGTTGGTCAATCTCGCCCATGATGTTCCCCTCCCTCCCCGATTGCGGCGGTGTTGCCGGTGGGATACTTGTTACATAGTTGTTGGCTAATTGTTACATCAGAGAAAGCACTTGGTCAAGAAAGGCTTGTAAGTGGCGTGCGGCCTATTGCCTGTCTCGAAATCCTATTGCTACACTCTGATTGCCAGAACGGAATTTCTAATCCGCCTGGCCGAGTATACACCACCGCCGGACTCCCGGCCAACCCCCAGGGGTCAGTCCGGGTAGCGGCCCGAGATTATCGCCTTGAGCAAGAAACGCCGACTCACCAGGGAACAGGAGCGCCGCCGCATCGAGGGGCTGCGCGTCCTGGCCCGCATCATCGCCCGCCACTACCTGGAACATCCTGAGTTGTATCCCCAGCCCGCTGACGCCGGGGATGGCAGCGGGGAGTCCGGGCGGGAGGCCGCGGAATGAAACGCCGCAAGCCCGCCTTTCGGGTCCGGCTGGACCAGCGCAAGGCGTGGGCCAGATTGAACGCGCTCAACATGAGCCAGAACGAGCTGGCCCGGCGCATCGGGCGCTCCTCGGGCTACGTCTCCCTGATGTTCAACGGGGAGCGCTGCCCGTCGCCGGAGACCCGCAAGCGCCTGATGGAGGTCCTGCAAGTGTCCCGCTTCGAGGACCTGTTCTACCTGGAGGAGAACGGTGATTAGAAACGCCAACGCATCCGCCCTGCTCTTCATCCCCCCGGGCACCGCCCTGATGCCCGATGACTTCGCCGACACGCTGAAGGCCATCAAGGAAATGACCGGCCTCTCCTGGGAGGGGATGGCCTCGGCCATGGGGGTGGACAGCCGCCAGCTCTGGCGCTGGCGCAAGGAGGGCGGGGAGCCCAACGGCGGGGCCATGCTGGCCCTGGTGCGCCTGGCGGTGCGGGTGCCGGACGGGTTGGCGCTGCTGATAGACGAGGACGTGATCGTAATCCACAGACCGAGAAACTAGAACAAGGAGGCAGAACCATGACAACGGAAGGATTCAACCTGAACGAGGACTACCGGCCCCCGCCCTGGCCCGAGGACTTCGGGAAGCGGCTGGAGGGCCTGAAGCAGCAGACCCGCCTGCGCTGGAAGGAGTTTGCCGCCAGGCTGGGGGTGACCGACCGGGAGGTGTTGCAGTGGCGCCGGGGCAACCGGCGGCCCTCCCGGACCAGCTACCTGGCGATCATGGCCCTGGCCCGGGACCTGCCCGGCGGCTGCGACCTGATGGCCGGCGGCGATGCCAATGCCAACGCCAACTCCGACGCCGCCGAACCGGCGGACCAGGACGGGGACACTGCGGGCCATGACTAGGGACCGGAACGATGGCAGGTCCGGTCCGGGCAACGGCTACCCGCCGCCGTCCCTGCCCCAGGATCTGCCCGTCCGGCTGGGGCGGCTGGAGGACCGGTCGGGGACCTCTCTGGAGGAGGTGGCTCTGGCCGCCGGCCTGTCCGTCAACCACGCCCGGCTGTGGCGCATCGGCCGGCCTCCCAGCGAGGAGGAACTGCGGGCCATCGTGCGGTTCGCGTGCACCGTGCCCGGCGGGGTCGCCGTGCTGCTGCTGGACGCCTCCCAGCCCTGGCCGGTGCGGGAGTAGCGCCGTGGGCCGCCGCCAGCAGTGGGTCTATCACATTGAGCCGGAGGCGTTTCCGGCGGACTTCCCGCAACGGCTGGACGCCTTCCGGCAGGCCGCCGGGTTCAGTTGGCGGGGCCTCTCCCGCCAGCTCAAGGTCAACTCCCGCACCGTGCGCCGCTGGAAGGCCGGGGCCGCTCCCGGCTCCGGCCACCTGGTTTCCCTGTTCAGCCTGGCCGCCGGAATGGGGCTGCTGCACCTGCTACTGCCAGAGGCGGGGGATATGGAGGGCAGCAGTGCCCCGCCGGAGTAATTGACGCAAACCTCACGCAACTTACGCATCACAGGGCCGGACGGTTGATTCCGTCCGGCCTTTCAATTGTTGCTTCGGCCTTCACCAACCGGCGGGCTTGGTGATGACGCCAACCGAGTCGGTCAGGGTGTCGGGAAACTGGCTCCGCCGCAGGTGGCTCTTCCATAGACGCCTCACGTAGGTCGCCGCCGCGGACAGGTCCCTGGGGCTGGTGTTGCGCGGGTCGGGGTTGACCAACGTCACGCGGCGGCCCAGGCCATCCCTCACGTAGCGCATGGCGCCGGCGAAGTCGGCGTCATTGGACACCACCACCGCCTGCTCGTATTCCCCGTTGAACCCGTCCACCAACAGACGGGTGGCCAGGTTCACGTCCGACCCCTTCTCCTCCGAGTCCCGGAACAACATACTGGCGGGCAGACCCGGCGCCGGCTCGGCCAGCGGGCGGCGCTTGGTGCCAGACCGGAACTTGCCGTAGTGGATTTCCAGGCCCGGCAGCGTCGCCAGGGCTCTCAGGTACACCAGTTGCCGCCGGGGTTGCAAAGGGTTGTCGGGACGGGCGTCCAGGAGAGCGGTGAAGTAGCAGACCCGGTTGATGACATCCTGGGGAAACAGGGTCTCGGCCAGCTTCCACAGGTCCAGCCACCGGAAGGGAGTGTCCCTGAGGGCGCGGTAGTAGAGATTGAAGCCGTCGATGTAAACGTTGGTGATCAATCGCCCGCTCCCAGACAAAGACAGAGACCGCCTGCAAGGGCGGTCTCGACCCTACCGGCGAAGCGATAGGGGTGGTAGAGAAAACGCTATCATTACCAGCGCCTGCTGTCAACCGGGGCGTCGAGTTTCATCGAGGAAAATTCGCTAGATTGCGATACCCAGCTCCCGCAAGCGGGCCACCAGGTATTCCTGGGGGCGGTTGCCCTTGACCCGGTTGCAGTGGGCGCATAGCAGTTGCAGGTTGTCGATGTGGTCGTGGCCGCCAGCGTCCTGGGGGATAATGTGGTCAACCTCCAGGTGGCGAAACTCAAAGGCGGAACGGCACCCGCCGCAGCGACCCTCCTGCTGTCCGAAAAGCACGTGCTTGTTCTGACGATAGGGCACCGGCGCGTCGATGTCGGTGCGTCGGGGTATGTCGGTGCGGGCCGTGACCAATCGGTTGTGGAAAAGGTCTCCCATTGACTGCTGCAAACGGATGTTGACCAGTTCCACCGCCTTGGGGGAGATGTCGATGCCGATCCAACGGCGTCCGAGATTCTCCGCCGCAACGCACGCGGTGGCGCAGCCGCAGAAGGGGTCCAGCACCACGTCGCCCTCATTGGACGACGCCTTTATGATACGTTCCAGGAGGGCAAGGGGCTTCTGGGTCGGATAGCCGACGCGCTCCCTGGCCTGGGAGTTTATCGGCGGAATATCCGTCCAGACATTATCAACCACGTTCCCCGGCATCTCGTTCAAGTACCTTTTCAAGCGGGGACGTTGCCGCGTATTGTTCGGATACCAGATACGCCCCTCATCATCCAACTTGGTCATGGTCTCTTGCGAGTATCGCCAACCCTTGACCGGCGGCGGGTAGCCTCGCCATTCGTAGGTCAGGTTGGGGCGAGGATTTGGGCTGGTCATATTATCCAGGGTGTAGGGACCTCGGCCGTCGTTGTCGTCGTAACGATAGTAGCGTTGAATATAGGCTTGGTCATAGGGCACTCGCACGTCGTTGATGTTTATCTGGTCGCCGTAGAAAAGAATGATGTCGGCCACGTTCCCGAAGGTACGGGAGTCGCTGTGGGCCGAGGTTCGTTTCCAGGTAATCTCGGCCATGAAGTTTCCTGCGCCGTAGATGCTGTCCATCAGCATCTTGAGGTAATGGCTGGCCGTGGGGTCACAATGGAGGTAGACGGATCCGGTTTCCTTCAGGACTCTGCGCATCTCCAAGAGTCTTACCGCCATCATGCAAAGGTAAGATTGCATACCCTTGCCGTGGGTCAACCCGGCGGTTTGCAGTACTTGGTACATCGCAGGCTGCTCGTCAGCAATCAATCCCATCCAGGCCACGTCCAGGTCCGAGAGGGTCCAGGTGTCCTTGAAGGCTGCTCCCGCGGCGGCACTGCCCACCGGAGCGGCGTAATTGCGGTTGGAGTTGAAGGGAGGGTCCAGGTAGATCAGGTCAACCGAGGCGGAGTTGATGCCCCGCAGGATGTCCAGGTTGTCCCCGGTCCAGATGGTTCTGTCGGCAAAGTTGGTCACGCCACACCTCAAGAAAAGTATGGCATAACCGGAGGCAGCGCGTCATCCAGGCGGCAGATAGCGGGAAAGCCGGACGACCTAGACCGTCCGGCTTTCGACCTGCTCTTGTCCGTTCGGACGCTGGTTCACCTCCTGACCACCCCCTGGACGTCGTTCCTTGACGCCCTGCGGTTCAGGGCCCGGTCCAGGATGGGGAATACGTGGGCCATACCGTCGCCGTCCCCACCGGCGGAGGGCGGCTCTTCGCGCCACAACAAAGCATGGGCAATCAGGCCGGCGACCCGGAGCAGGCAGTCGGCGTCGGGACTGCGGAAGACGGGGCCGCCGATCACCCGGTCGATGGGAATGTTGCGGGTGTGCCAGCCGTCGCCGCAGGCACCGGTGCGCACGGGCACCGGGTTGTGGTTGCGCAGCCGTTCATAGGTGCGGACCACCATGTCCTCGGCTTCCTGCCCAAAGACGACGAAGGCGTAGCCGCGCTCCTGGGCGGCGGTGGCGTTGATGCGGTTGAAGAGCCGGTCGAGGGCGACCTGGCGGCAATGCGGCACGTCGTCCCGGTCCAAGCAGACGTTGATCACCTGGACGCTGCCGTTCTCCACGGCGAA
>DAOUJS010000104.1:0-25080 GCA_034422355.1 Dehalococcoidia bacterium
GCCGTACTTCTGGATGGGGCAGACCTTCATGCAGATGCCGCAGCCCAGGTAGCGGGCCATCACGGGCCGGCAGCGCTTGAAGTAGAGCTTGTTCTTCTCAAGTCCGCGCCACCAGATCTTGTCGCGCATCAGGGCCCGGCCCGGGCAGCGGTTGACGCACACCTGGCAGACCTGGCAGAAGGCGTGGATACCATAGTCCACCGGCTTGTCGTAGGTGACATTGGCGTCGGTGGTGATCATCATGATCCGGCAGCGGTTGCCCTCGTGGGGAGTCAGCAGGTAGCCGCAGGCGCCCAACTGACCGAGACCGGCTTCCACGAACATGGGGATGTAGGGACCGGTATTGTCATTGGGGCTGTGGACCTGAGCGCGATACCCCAGAGAGTTGATGTAGCTGCCAAGCTCCAGGCCTGCTGCGCCTTCAGTCCGGTAGGTGCTGGAGTGGACGATCTCAGCATCGACGCTGGGAATGGTCTGGGTAGGTTCGTAGTCCTGCTCGAAGGCCAGGCAGATGACGTGGGGGAACTTGACCCAGTCCTTCTTGCTCTGGTAGGTGTAGCGGTGATCGTAGTAGGTGATGCCGACCTCGACGAATCCAAGCTCGCGGGCCTTGGACTTGATGAGCTCGGTGACGTCCTCGCCCGTGGGCTCGACGGACGGCTCCTGATCGCCGGTAAGACGGGCGGCCATGATCAGAGGCCGGTTGAGCTTGTCGTGCTCTTTGCGGATCTCCCGCATCTCGGCGTGCTGATCGCGGAATGTGTTAGCCCAGTCGCGGGACGCCCGCTCTGTGATGTTCATGGTTTCCAGCGGGTATTCCCTGGCGTACCAGTCAACCTCGCGCTGGTTCATGGGGATGCCCGGGACTGTTTCCAGTTCTTCGGGGACCGGGATCGTTACCGGGGCGTCACCAGGGAACTTGCCCGGCCTTACGACCTCGTGGCCTATCTTCAGCATATACTCCTCCCTATCGGATTGGCTTGAAATAAAGGTTGCCCCAAGGTACGCCAAACCATACTTGCTGCGCGTATATTTGTCAAGCCTATAGGGATACAACTTCTATATCGCTAATCTCGATAGTTATCAGTACGCTGGTCGATGGTCAGAGACAGCACGACCATATGTCAGGGCATCCGGAAGCAATCCTCCCTGGTCTTTCCAACGACATTTCTGCCAAACAAGTAAAGGGCCGACAGATCTCTGCCGGCCCCTTGGGGTTTTCCTGCTTGACGCTCCAACGTCGCCGCTGGAGCGCCGGGTGACGATCGACTAGATGTAGTCGGCGTCGATGTTGTTCAACTCGTTGTCCATCATCGCAACGATGTCGTACTCCTGGCTGAGGGCCTTGACCATCTCTTCCTTCAGATCTGAGAGCATGTCGTCGCTGATGTCCCCGCCGGAAGCGCGGGCCTTGGACTTGAACTCCTCGAACGCATGGTCCTCGATGGTGCCGGTGGGCATATCGAAGAAGTCGCGGTCGAAGACAGGCATCTCGCCGGGACCGAAGTAGCCCTTGCCCTCGAGGGTGTACCCTTCGAGGTCGTGGGTGCCCTTGCCCAGCACCTGTCCGGTGGAAGCGTAGTGCTCCATCACGTTCTTCAGGCCGTACTTCTGGATGGGGCAGACCTTCATGCAGACGCCGCAGCCGAGATAGCGGGCCATCACGGGACGGCAGCGCTTGAAGTAGAGCTTGTTCTTCTCAAGTCCGCGCCACCAGATCTTGTCGCGCATGAGGGCGCGGCCGGGGCAGCGGTTGACGCACACCTGGCAGACCTGGCAGAAGGCGTGGATGCCGTAGTCTACCGGCTTGTCGTAGGTGATGTTGGCGTCAGTGGTGACCATCATCAACCTGCAGCGGTTGCCCTGGTGGGGGGTCAACAGGTAGCCGCAGGCTCCGAGCTGGCCGAGGCCGGCTTCCACGAACATGGGGATGACCGGGCCGGTGGCGTCGCTGGAGTGGATGACGTGGGCCTTGTAGCCCAGGGAGCGGATGTAGTTGCCCAACTCCAGGCCAGCGGCAGCCTGCGTCCGGTAGGTGCTGGAGTGGACGATCTCAGCGTCGACGCTGGGGATGGTCTGAGTGGGCTCGTAGTCCTGCTCATAGGCCAGGCAGATTGCGTGCGGCAGGAAAGTGAAGCCCTTCTTGCTCTGGAACTCGTAACGGTGGTCGTAGGGGGCGATTCCTACTTCGAGGTAGCCCAACTCGCGGGCCTTGTCCTTGATCTTCTGGGTGACGTCTTCACCGGTGGGCTCAACGGCGGGCTCCATGTCGGCGGTGGCGCGGCCAGCCATAATCAGGCCACGGTTGAGCTTGTCGTGCTCCTTGCGGATCTCCCGCATCTCCACGTGGGTGTCGCGGAGAGCGTTGGACCAGTCGCGGGAAGCGCGCTCAGTGTAGTTGATGGACTCCAGGGGATACTCGCGGGCGTACCAGTCAACCTCGCGGTTGTTGAGAGGAATACCGGGGACGGTCTCCAACTCTTCCGGTACGGGAATGGTGACTTCCGGGTCACCCCATTTTGCGCCGGGCCTCACGACCTCATGGCCGATCTTTAGCATGTCTTCTCCTCCCAATAATATGCCTCGTGGACGCTTTTCCGCCCGAGTTCTGCCCCAACAATATATGTCCGAACCCCCCATGTCAATAGTATGTGGGGGCAATTTTCATATCTGCCCGATAATTCGTGGACTTGCCGAAGGCGTTGACGTAATTCGTCGCAATTGTGCCACAGTTACGGCGGCTATTCGTATCCGGGCTACGGACCGGTCACGTCCGGGAAACCACACGGGACGAGGACTTTGTTTTCCTCGCCCCGTGTGGCCTTTGGGCTGCCTGTGGCCAGCGAAAGGGGTTGGCCTCGCGCTGACATGTATGGGGAAGCGACGGTTTAGATGTAGTCGGCGTCCTGGTCCATCATCACCAGTTGGTCCGTGGTTTCCCGGCTCAGGTGGCCGGAAATCTCACTCCTGAACTCTTCCATGAGTTCATCGGTAATCACCCCGCCAGCCTCCTTGATTCTGTCCTTGAACTGGTCGAAGGACCACTCGAACTCGCTCCCGTGGGGCATGTCGAAGAAATCGCGGTCGAAGACAGGCATCTCGCCGGGGCCGAAGTAGCCCTTGCCCTCGAGGGTATAGCCTTCAAGGTCATGGGTGCCCTTGCCCAGCACCTGTCCGGTGGAAGCGTAGTGGTCCATCACGTTCTTCAGGCCATACTTCTGGATGGGGCAGACCTTCATGCAGACGCCGCAGCCGAGATAGCGGGCCATCACGGGGCGGCAGCGCTTGAAGTAGAGCTTGTTCTTCTCAAGTCCGCGCCACCAGATCTTGTCGCGCATGAGGGCGCGGCCCGGGCAGCGGTTGACGCACACCTGGCAGACCTGACAGAAGGCGTGGATGCCATAGTCGATGGGCTTGTCGTAGGTGACGTTGGCGTCAGTCGTGACCGACACGAGGCGGCAACGGTTTCCGACGTGGGGAGTCAACAAATAGCCGCAGGCGCCCAACTGGCCAAGTCCTGCCTCTACAAACATCGGGATGTACGGACCTGGGGCGTCGCCGGAGCCGGTTACCTGGGCTCGATAGCCGAGAGAGCGAATGAAACTGCCCAACTCCAGGGCAGCCGCGCCCTCGGTGCGATAGGTGCTGGAGTGGACAATCTCAGCGTCTATGCTGGGGATGGTCTGGGTGGGCTCGAAGTCCTGCTCGTAGGCCAGACATATCACGTGGGGATAGTAGGTGAGAAGGTTTTTCTTGCTTTGGTAGGTGTAGCGGTGGTCAAACGCGGTGATCCCTACCTCTACGAAACCCAACTCACGGGCTTTCCCCTTGATCAACTCGGTTACATCCTCACCGGTGGGCTCCGCCGTTGGCTCCAAATCAGAGGTAAGCCGGCAGGCCATGATCAGGGAGCGGTTGAGCTTCTCGTGCTCCTTCCGGATCTCGCGCATTTCCGCATGTTGGTCGCGCAGGGTATTGGCCCAGTCCCGGGAAGCCCGCTCAGTCACGTTCATGCTCTCCAGGGGATATTCCCGCGCGTACCAGTCGACTTCCCGCTCGTTAAGGGGAATCCCAGGCACCGTTTCCAGTTCCTCGGGGACCGGAATGGTGACCTCGGAGTCTCCCAACCTCCGCCCGGGCCTTATTACTTCATGGCCGATTTTCAGCATGTCTTCTCCTCCTGGTGCGTGTTCAAGATATGTTTGCCTGGATTCTTGCCCGTCAGGAAACCATATACCGGAGGCCATTACTTGTCAACGTAATATCGTAATGGCCGCGCAAACAGTCAGTTATCCGCTGGACTATCCCATTCAGACAACGTAAATCGCAACACGGATGATAGCATTGACAGTGAATGAAATCTCAGGCTCGTGCCTCACATAAAGCCGAACAGCGGCGGGAAGGCAACGACGACGAATCCCGCCCAAATAGAATAGACCGGCAGGTAGACCGATTGCCAGCGTTCCAGCCTGGCGAAATGGCTACGGCCGCGGAGAAATCGCACGTAAAGCCAGGCCGAACAGGCCAGATTGAGGAGCAGGACGAGGTTCTCTCCCAACGCCGCCATTCTGTGGGCGCTGAAACCGAGACCGAAAATGCGCGCTGCGATTGCCGCCAGAGCCACGACGTCGGCGAAGAGCGCGCTGACTACCAGCAGCGTCGACAACCAATCGAAGGCATTGGCGGGCATGTGCCGGTCCCGGGACGATACTGCGTAGAGCACAGGCCCACTACCAGCACCAGCATAAGGTCGAAGATGATAAGCGCCTCCGGGTCCGGCTTGATTCCTCTGCCGGTAGAAATCATCGCCGACAGAAAGATCAGCAATACCGCAGCAGTCAGGGGCGTGAAAACCCGGGCTAAGGCCGGGGCGATCTTGTCAGAGATGCCCGGCTTCACATCCACCATCCAGGCACAGACTATAACGGCTCCCGCTGCTCCGCAGGGCAGCACCCATTCCGTCACCAGCCGCAATGCGTCAATCCCGATGGCCGCGAACATGCCCAGCGTCAAAGCTGCCAAGACTCCGCCGCCCAGGGCAGTCAGCACGTAGTACAAGAAAAACTCTCCGGAGAACCGCGCGAAGTCCATGCCTGCGCTGCCGATGGGCCAGCGTCCTCCAGTGTATGCCATGCCGACAGCTAGCCACAGGGCGATGGGCAGGTGCAGCGCCGTGAGCAGCCAGGTGTCCTCTCCAAGTGGGTAGGCGTTGGCAAAGACGGCCGCTGCCACGAAGACAATTGCCAGCCAGAACCAGCAGAAACCTTTCACCTTGCGGTTCCAGGCAAAGTAGGCGGTGAGGAATGGCAGAGCGAAGAGGCTGAGGTTACGGGCGTAAAAATCCAGGTTGTCGTTAAGAGTGTAACCCACCAATTCGGGAAGCTTGATCGCCAGGGCTACGACGGCCGCCAGGACGAAGACGACGATGGAAGTCTCAATACCTCCTATGCTGCCCGGTCTGGCAATCTGTCCGGGAGATGGGTCAAGTCGTCTACACAGCCGGTCGGTATGTTCTCGGGCCAACTGATGTGATGCGGCGTCCAGGTCGCCCATGCGCTTGACGGCCACCATGAAGGCTTCGTCTTCGGCCAAGCCGGACGCAACGAGGGCACTGACCTCCTCCCGCAGGCGGCTTTCCAGTCCGTCTGTGGTGAAAGCATGTATAGCCGGGCGGTTCATATGGTCCCGCCACCGGGCTATCAATTCTTCTAATGTATCTCCGTTTGCAGCCATTGCCGGGCTTCTCCCGGCCAGGCGTCCCTAACCCCCGGTGCGGCGCGCGATCATGGCGTCGGCCAGGGGGCTGGCGCCGGAGCGAACCGCCACGTTGACCAGAGACGGCCGTCCCGAGGCGAAGGCTCTCTCAACCGCCGGCGCCACGTCGTCCGGCTTCTCCACGTACTCGGCATAGCCGCCAATGGCGTCCACCACCCGGTCGTAACGGATAAAGCGCAGGTCGGTGCCCACCGCCCGGTCGAAGTAGGCCAGTTGGAAGGTTTTGTCGATTCCCCAGGTAGAGTCGTTGCCCATGACGACGGTAATCGGCAGGTTGTGGCGGATGCAGGTATCGTATTCCATTGTATAGAAGCCGAAGGAACCGTCGCCCATCAGCGCCAGCGTCTTGCTCTCCGGGTGGGCCAGCTTGGCCGCCATCGCGTAGGGAATGCCCGCCCCCAGGTGGCTGAGGGGTCCCAGCCGGATGAAGCGTCCCGGCTTTCGAGCCCTCAGATAGGAACGGCCCCATTGCACGTAGTCTCCGCCGTCCATGATGATGAAAGTATCATCGTCCACCAGGTGCTCGATCCGGGTGAACACGTCAAGGGGGTGCATCGGTTCCTCACCAGTGGCCCTTGAGCGGAGTTCTTCGAGCCAGCCATTGCGGTCGGCTTCCAACTGGCGTAGCCAGCCCGATATGTCGGTCTTGGTTCCCTGTTTTGCGGCCGCGGTCAATTGGTCCACCACCGCGCCCAGGTCGCCGAGAAGGCTGACTGACACTCCGCGGTTGCGCCCGATCTCCGCCTCGGAAGGGTCGGCCTGAATCAGCTTGGCGTCGCCGCCGAAAATCTGGCCGTAGCGGTAGCGGTGGTCCAGCCTCTTGCCCAGCAACAGCGCCACGTCGGCCTCCCGGAACCGGCGGGCCGTGGGATTGAGCGCCCCGTCTGCGTAACCGAAGCAGAGAGGGTGTTCATCGTCGAGCAGGCCCCGGGCCTGCTCGACGGTAAAGACAGGCGCGCCGGTGGTCTCGGCCAAGGCCTCCAGTTGTTCCGGCGCGACGGAGTAGCGTGCCGGGTTGCCGACGATAATCACCGGACGCTGCGCGCCGCGGAGCAGCGCCGCCGCTTCTTCGATACGGCCCGGGTCGCCATGGGCGCGGCCCGCGTTCCGGTATTCCTGGGGCATGTACCTGGGCAGGTCGTCCTCGGATATCACGGCCTCTTGCAGGTCAATGGGCAAGGTCAGATGCACGGGGCCGGGCCGTCCCGACATGGCGGTGCGGAACGCAGTGGCGACGTACTCAGGGATGCGGGTGGTGTCATGGACCAGCCATGAACCCTTGGTCACCGGCTCGGCCATCGCCGTCTGGTCTATCTCCTGGAAGGTGACCATTCCCTTCTCTGGAAGCTCGGCGCAGCCCGCCACGAATATGACGGGGCTTTCCGAGGTGTAGATGGCCGGGAGGCCGGAGATGGCGTTGGCGAACCCCGGCCCGCCGGTGAACATCCCCACCGATGGCTCCCCGGTGATGCGGGCGTAGCCGTCGGCCATGTGCATGGCCGCGCCCTCGTGGCGGGTATCGATGAACTCGATGCCCTCGTCATGGGCCGCATCCACCAGGGGTAGAATGGTGTCCCCAACAATGGTGAATACCTTCTTCACCCCCTCCAGTTTCAGGCATCGGACAAACAGGTGAGCGCCGGTAAGCGTGGGCATGGCATCTCCTTATGAAAGCTGACGATATTGTGGGGGTAGTGTTGACGGGTCAGTATGTACTCATGAATCGCCCCACGGGTGCGGGGCCTGGTTTGCAAGTTCGCCTGAACGCGGACATCTGGCCTATGATATACGATGAAGCAGTGGTTTTGAATCCGTCGCACCCGTATCCGCAACTCCACTGTTAGCCAGTCACCAGGACATTCACAGGCCAGCCTTCGTCTGATATATGGGCATTCTCTACGTTATCGGCACCCCCATCGGCAACCTTGAAGACCTGACGTTCCGGGCGGTGCGCGTGTTGGGCGAGGTCAACCTTGTGGCGGCGGAGGACACCAGGGTTACCGGGCGGCTGCTCCGGCATCTGAACATCAGGGTCCGAATGGTCAGCTACAACGAACACAACCAGTCGCGCAGGACTCCGCTTCTGATGGAGGC
Source organism: Dehalococcoidia bacterium (assembly GCA_034422355.1). GTDB lineage: Bacteria > Chloroflexota > Dehalococcoidia > Lucifugimonadales > UBA3495 > CATOSP01. Next base: position 7,870 of record DAOUJS010000104.1, read on the forward strand.
ACTGGACGCCGGTGACGTTGCGCTGGTCACTGACGCGGGCACGCCGGGGGTCAGCGATCCCGGCAGCGGGCTGGTGGCAGAGGCCATTGCTGCGGGCCACCGAGTAGAGGCCGTGCCGGGTGTCTCCGCCGTGACCACAGCCCTGTCGGTGTCGGGTATGCCGGCCGACAGGTTTCATTTCCTCGGGTTTTTGCCCCGCCGCTCCGCGGACCGGCGAGCGCAGTTGGCTCCCCTGGCCCAATCTCCCGACACGCTAGTCCTGTTCGAGGCTCCACACCGTTTGCAGGCGACCGTGGCGGACCTGCTCGCTATGCTGGGCGACCGGGAAGTTACCATCGGGAGGGAGCTTACCAAGCTCCATGAGGAAGTGTTTCGAGGAATGGTATCCGAGGTCATCACCCATTTCGCCGAACCCAGGGGCGAGTTCGTGATAGTCGTCCGGGGCGCATCCCCGCAAGCTCTCGATACAGGGCCGGACGAGGAAACCCTGGCAGAAGCGTCTCGACGGCTCCGGGAACTCCGCACCGCTGGCGTAGGTTCCCGCGACGCCGTGGCCCGGGTGAGCGAGGCGTTGAGTCTACCCCGGAACACCGTCTACAGGCTATGGATAGAGTCGGAACGCGGCTGACAGAGCACGCTGTACCCCAAAGATCGTATTCGCTGCACATACTCCCGTTCCCACAATATGCGACCTGCTCCTGGCCAGCCAACAGGCATGTTCATTTACCCGACCATTGCAAATGATATATCCTAATTTCTATTCCGATAGATGATATACTGTTGCGCGTCGACCCGAGCCTGACGAGCGTTTTTCACTCCTCCAGGAGCAGTCTGCTTGAGTACTTCCGGACAGGTATCCCGGTTCTACCGGCGATTGCGAGACGTCTACTACGGCTGGTGGCTGGTGGCCATCAGCGGCTTCGTCATGGTTATCGCCACCGGCCCCATGTTTCACGCCATGAGTGTGTGGGCCGTCGCCCTGGAGCGGGAGTTCCGCTGGAGCCGGGCCGAGCTGGGCCTCGCCCTGACCTTGACCAGGATAGAAGGCGGCATCATGGGGCCGCTGGAGGGTTACCTGACGGACAGGATGGGCACCAAGCTTATGGTGCTCATCGGTCTGATTATAACCGGGACCGGGTTCATCTTCTTCGGCCGCATCGAAAACCTGTGGATGTTCTACCTGGCCTACATCATCATGGCCTTGGGGCAGGGGATGGGAAGCTGGGTGCCCATGATGACCATGCTCAACCACTGGTTCTCACGCCGCCGGGCCACTGCCATCGGCTGGGCCAACGTGGGCAGCAGGTTTGGCGCGCTGCTCATAGTCCCGGGAATTGCCTTCGCCGTGGACCCGGACCAAGACAGGTTGGGCTGGTCCCTCACCGCCACCCTTCTCGGAATCTTCTGCATCGCCATCGCCTTTCCCATCTCCCGCATTATCCGCAACAAGCCCCAGGACTACGGTCTCCTTCCCGACGGCGACTCACCCTCAGCCGCCGCTGCCGACGGCGCCCCGGCCCGCTCCAGGCAGGCTGACACCGGAGGAGACCTGACCGCATCCCAGGCGCTGCGCACCCCGGCCTTCTGGCTCATCGCCCTCGGTCACGGCTTCACCTCTATGGTGATCCTGGCCATCATGTCCCACCTGGGGCTGCTGATAGAGGACAAGGGTTACCAGGTGCAGACCACCGGTTGGATAGTAGCCGTATATACAATGGTGGCGATGGGATTCCAGTTGGTCGGAGGCTACGTTGGCGACCGGATACCCAAGCGGCTGGCCCTGTTCGCGTTCACCACCATCCAGGCCGGCGCAGTGGTGGTTCTGACGATGGCCAACAACCTGGCCACCTTCTACGCCTTCGCGGTGCTGTTCGGCATCGGGTTCGGAGGCCGCAGCCCGCTGACCGTGGCGGTAAGGGGCGAATACTTCGGCAGAACGTCCTTCGGCAAGATCCTGGGCCTTTCCACGGTGCCGATGAACATCCTCCTCCTCATCTCCTCGCCAATGGCCGGATACATGCGGGACGTGCAGGGCACCTACACCCAGGCGTTCCTGATACTGGCAGGGCTGAACTTCCTCGGTGGCATTCTCTTCCTAATGGCCCGGAGACCCAGGGTTCCGGCCGCTGCACCTCAACCCGCCGAAGCCGCGCAGCCCACGGGTTAAGCGGAAAAAAGAGGGCAACCCGGTCGGAGTTGCCCTTGAATTGGCAAGTATCGAAGATCGCAACAGTGGGCCATTGCCTGCGCGGAAATGGCAGGCTGGAAAGCCGCCCCGTCTAGCTCTCCTCTATGCGTATGGTCCGGATATCCAGCCGCTCCGTCGGACTGGAGCGTTCACCCCCTGCGCCGGCGCTCACTGCCGACCCGGCCAGAGCATCCAGCACGTCTCCCCCACCGGTCAGCATCCCGAAGATAGTGTAGTTGGGAGGCAGACCGACGTCCGCCCCGTGGACGATGAAGAACTGGCTGCCGTTTGTATTGGGACCGGCGTTGGCCATTGCCAGGGTGCCTCTGGTGTACCGCCTGGTGACGGGCTCATCATTGAAACGGTATCCCGGCCCGCCGCGTCCTGTCCCCTCCGGGCAGCCGCCCTGGATCATAAATCCGCTGATTACCCGGTGGAAGGAGCAGTCGTCGTAGAAGCCATCCCGCGCCAGGAACACGAAGTTGTTGACTGTGGCAGGGGCGTCCCCTGGCAACAGTTCCAGCACCATCTCGCCCTGGCTGGTCTCAATTGTCGCGGTGTAGGTCTTGGCCGGATCGATGGTCATCTCCGGCGGGCTTGGATATTGCTTGGGCATCTCTCCTCCTGCGAACACGGCCCCGTGTTGTAGTCCGTGGCCGACTGAACAACCCTGCCCGGCGGGGAGCCGCGGATAGGGTCCGACGTTAGATCAGGCTGAATTTAGCTCGGATACTTGCTGAACATGATGAAGCCGTTGCTGTCGGGAGTATTGCAGCCAGCGAGGGCAGTTTCGGCCTTAATCGTAACCTGTCGCGGCCCTGCCGTTCCCCGAAGCTGCTGAACGCTGTCAGCGAATAGGACGGCGCGGTTACGGCCCGTTCCGTTATTTCCGCCGCTGGAGAGGAAGGGATGAGGGCCTTCTACCCTGATGTCGTCGGCATAGAAGTCGTGGGCCTCCCCCCACTTGACGCCGTGCCACTGGAAGCCCTCCAGGAATTGCTGCGTGAACGTGAGGTAGCCGTCGTAGGGGTTGAACACGTCAACATCGTTAGGACCAAGCCCGGAACCCTCCCACATCATCCGCGCCATGCTGGCCACCGACTCCTGATGCTCATCCAGGGTTGCCATGCTGCTCCTGCCCCTGCGATTGATCTGGTTATGGTTGAGGACGTAGACCGGCTGTTGCCTCATGTCCTTGGCGCGCTCGGCGGTGGTGAAGATGAACGCTGCGCAGGTGTTGACCGGCCTGTCGCAGTCATATATCACCAGCGGTTCCTCGACGATGCGCCCGGTCAGGTAGTCCTCACGGGTGAGTTGATAGGGCTCGTGCATGGCGTAGTACCCCCAGGGGGTCATCAGCCCGTTTCGGCGCAGGTTCAAACAGAGGTCGGCCAGACCGTCGTGGGACTTGCCGTATCTCTGGCAGTATTGAAGGAACACGGTCAGATTGTTGAACATTGCGCCGCTCTGATAACCCCACGGAATGGTGAAGGCGCTGTTTCCGGGGGCTTCCTGGTTGGTATTCTGTGGATTGTTGTGCCCGTACCGGCCTGCGAGGTTGACCATCGGGTACCATACCAGGGCAGTCTCGCACAGACCGTCACCCACTGCCTGGGCCGCCAGGCCCATCATCGGGCCGATGTAGGGTGCATCAGACTTGAAATACTTTACGTTCTTCAGCCCCAACTCCCTCTGTATCCATTCCGCTGAGGTGTAGGTCAGGCCGTCTTCGGTGTCGTAGGGCGGGTCAAAATATGGACGGGGCGCCCAGGTCTGCTCAGCACGGGTCTCCGGACTGGTGATAAGCCCGTCGATGTCGTCCAGCGACAGCCCCGCATCTGAGATCGCCTTCAGGCACGCCTCCTTGGTCAGGCCGCCGCAGCTCCTGTCCATGGTCACGCCGTCCCAGCGCCGGTCCATGTGGGACTGGCCCCAACCTACAACGGCGACCTTGCCCCGGTGCTCCCAGACTCCCAAGCCTTCCCGGTTTCTCATCCAGTTCGTATTACTAACCATCTCAGCTACCTCATGTCCTATGCGCTATTTGCTTTGTCCTTAGAACCCGAGTGGGCTAGCTGACCACCTGCCACTCGTGGACCAGTTGGCCGGTGCTCGTTTCTTCAAATATCAGTTCCACCGGGGCGCCGACTGGGACCTCGCCCGGAGGAGTGCCCGGGAGGTTCGACAGGAAGTTGATGCCCGGGTCCTCGTCCAGGGTTATCACCGCGAAGTTGATGGGTTGCGCCGACCGGAAACCCCTGATACGAGAATCGCGTATCACCATGTACACGTCAATGTGTCCCCTGCCCTGCACCTCTTTCCAATCGAAATTGTCGGCAGAGCCACACTGGTTGCACCGCTGGGCGGGCGGATAGAACAACCTCTCGCATGCGGTGCAGTATTGCAAGACCAGCCGCCGCTCGTTGCAGGCGTCCCAGAAGGGCTGGGTCAGTTCATTGGGGACCGGCGAAGGTCTCTCCAGACCTGGAATAGTTGACATGGTGCTCCTCTCCTTTATGGAACCCGGACCCTCTACGCATTGGATGGCCGGAAAGACCGGGAAGGGTCCGTCACTCGATTGAGACCTTGCACACCGTGCGTTGCCGTTACCGGCACAATCTGATTCGGATTATATGTAGAGTGCCCTTGCTGGTCAAAGAGGTTCGTTGCCCGGGTTCCGAAGGGTGCGGCAACCAGAGCATACCAACGGTCTTCCATGCCGGGGGGCAACCGGTCTGCCGCACGTGGACACCCTCGATTGAAGTTTACCCAACCCCATGCAGGATGCAAATGTCAGAAGCGTTGGGGAGGCGAGGAGTACTGGAATACAACCACCTCCGGCCGAGCCACGGGCAGGCTCTGAATTGCACACTGCCTACGCAGCGTCCGTACTCCCGTTCAGCCACGGCTCGGTATGTCCGGCATCCATCCAGAGGAAATGGAATCCCGCTTCCAGCGCGAATTGTTGGTCCAACTCCGTATCGCCGATATGGTAGTACTCCTCGGCAGGAAATCGAGCCTTCAAGTCCATTAGACCCTGTTTATTCAAGACAAAACTCACCTCGATGCGGTGCCTGTCCCAAATTGCCTGCTGCACTGCAAGCGGACGGTCGGAAGAGCTGCCGATGATGCACCCATGAGCCTTGGCCCTCCGGACCATGCTCATGGTAATTGGACCGGGCGGGTCTCCCGCTTCCAGCGTTCCATCTATATCGAAACTGACCAGTACTGCCAAGTATAACCTTCCTTCTCAAATTGGACTTGGATTGGGACCGCCCGCTCCATGTCCGGGTGGTCTCATGTTGGGCGTCACTGCCTACGGCTCCCCACCCACCGAAGGGTCCGCCCACTGGACGATTCCCCGCGCTCCGAAGTCCTCGATCCGCTGGTCGTCATACCCGATTTCCCGCAGAAGTGGCCTGGTATGCTGGCCGATCTGGATGGAGGTCCGGTAGAGGCCCGGGGTCAGGGAGAATTCGACCAACCCTCCGTAGCGGAGGTATTTGCCGACATGCGGGTGCTCTACCTCGACGCTCAGACCATTCGCTCTGGCATGAGGATGGTCGGCATAAAACTCTCCCTCCAGGGCCTCGTCGGCCTGGACACAGCCTATGTCCTCCCTGATCAGCAACTCCTCCCATTCGGCGGCGGCGCGCCCGGAGAGGATTCCCGAAATCTCGGCAGCCAGGGCCTCGTCATTGGCTTCCCGCGCCTCTCGCGTGGAGAAGCGGGCATCGGCCAGGAGGTCTGTCCGCTCTACCGTGCGGCAGAATGTCTCCCACTCGTCCTGGAACAGGCAGCCCAGGAACACCCACCCTTCCCGGCATTGGTAGAGACGGTACAGCGCATGGAGTCCATGAAGCTGTTCGTCGGGCATGGCGATGGGAGGACGGTCTGAGTGGTCGTAATACTCGTCGGCATTGGTCCAGGCATTGGCGTTTAGCATGGTGATGTGGACAGGCTGGCCCTTGCCGGTAGCGTCACGCGCCCGGAGTGCGAGTATGATGCCCGTAGCCAGAGCCGGGGAGGTGTTCTGGTCCGGCCCCCAGTTGGATTTCATGATCCAGCGGGTGGCCTCAACGGTCTCCTCAACATCCATGACCTGTTCCGGGGGCGGGGGCATTCCGCGGCCCATCTGCCGCATTGCGCCGCCCATGATCGCGCCGGGAATGGGATGAGCGCCCGGCCTGCGGGCATGGGGGCCGTGTTCGCCATAGGTGCCCATCCAGACGTGGACCATGCGGGGATTTATCTTCCGGCAAGTCTCCCAATCGACGTTGAGACGCTCCGGAACGCCGAGGCGGAAGTTGTGCGTGAGAACATCGGCCCTGGCGATGAGCTTGTGGATGATCTCTTTGCCCTCAGGGGTCTGAAGGTCAACCTGGATGCCTTCCTTGCCGGCGTAGGTCCGCGGGTCGGCCACTGCCTGGGCAGTGGAACGCCGCCCCTCGTCCAACCGCCTGTCGGTGGCGTCGACCTTGATAACCCGCGCCCCAAGGTCTGCCAGAAGGGCCGCGCCGTATGGACCGGCCTGGATTGTGGCCAGGTCCAGGACGGTGATCCCTGACAGGGGGTGGGCCGGCACGGTAGCGCCATTTGCCCCGGGCGAGCCGCCGCTTGCGGCCGCAGGTTGCTGACCCAGGCGTCCCAGCACCTCGGCGTTGTGCTCTCCCACATCAGGGGCCGGGCCGCTTGGCTCTCCCGGAGTGTCCTTGAAATCCACGAGGGGGGCCAGAGTGCGCATTGGGCCCACGCGGGGATCATTGATAGTTACCACCGTGCCGTTGGACACCACCGCAAGATGGTCCATGGCCTGGATGCTGGTGCGATAGGGTTCCGCGGCGATGTTGCCGTCCTGGAGATAAATTTCCATCCATTCGTCGGAGGTCTTCTGTGACTGGCTCTCCAGTATCTCACGGCGCAGGAGTTCGCGGCTTTCCAAATCAATGGCTGGAACCCTCTCGAACCGCTCATCCTCGAGCAGGTGCCCAAGGCCAATGGCCTTGAGATGTCCCTGGATGTGCGGCACCCTCTGATTCGCGTGCTGAAGCCATGTGCCGTCGCTGGTACGCACGGGGACGTATCCTATGGAGGAGAGGCCACGGCTGCCGCCGGGTCTCCCGGGGAACCGCTCCGGGTCCCTGCGCCGGAGTTGCATATTCACCAGTCCGCCGTCGCCGACATTGTTGTCGTGAGGAGACGCCAGGGACTGGACGATACTGGTCTGGACCCATTGCCCGCGCCCGCACAGGTCCCGCACCCGGAGTGCGCCAATGATTCCGCGCACCGCTGCCTGGCTGGCGTGCCAGCTACCGGTGTTCACTGCCGAATAAACCGGGCCTTCCCGGTTGGGTTGTCCCTGCAAGTTGAGCATCCGGCCTGCCTTGGCCGCAACGACGCCCTCGTATCCCTTTACCCGGCGGAGCGGGCCATTTTGTCCAAAGCCCGTTATGGAGCAGTAGACCAGCCGGGGGCAAAGCTGCGATATGGTGTCGTACCCCAGCCCCCAGTCCGCCATGTCGCCGGGTCGGAAGGACTCCACCAGCACATCGGCCTGTCCCACGAGCCGGATGGCTTGCTCACGTCCTTCTGCGGTTTCGAGGTCCAGGACTATGCCTTTCTTTCCCCGGTTCCACGAAATCCAGGCGGGTTGAAAGCGGTACGGATCACCGCCGGGAGGTTCAACCTTGATCACCTCGGCCCCGTAGTCGGCCATTACCAAGGTGCAGATGGCCCCTGGCATCCCCAATGAGAAATCCAGTACGGTCAGGCCTGTACATGGTCCTGCCACGGTCCACCTCCCTCTTCAGGTGTATGGGTTCCGGTTTGGCCAGATGCTTGCCCAAGCCATTCGGTACACAACCGGCCTTCCGGCAAGTTTGCAGCCCTGGCTGGCTGGACTGAGTATGCAACCCGCTGAAGATGTGCGTCAACCTCATTCATAATTGAGGTATTCGCCTCGGCACGTTCTGCATCTCCCCCAGGCTGCTCAGGTCCATGGCCGGCAAGTCTACCTGGACAAAGTCCTGCACGCCATTGGCCAGTTCGTTGTATCTTTCAAACCAGGACGCCAACCGGCGGCGCCATGCCTCCAACCCGCCGCTGGCATGAAGCTCAAAGACCGCCTCCCGTCCGTCCAGACCCGAGGACACCTGGTCCCAGGCGAGCTGCAGGAGCGCTGCTCGTTGCATTGCAGTGTATCCGCCCCCGCCAAAAGCGTCTTCCAGTTCGGCGGCCATCTTCGGGTCTGCGAAGTCGGTGTCGGCAGGGGCGTTGACCAGCGAGGAACCTGGGAGGGCACGCAGGATTTCCCCCATTCGCTGGCGGACCCTGAGAGTGTTGATCCCCGCGGAGGCCACGTGAAGCTGGTTGGGCAAGGCGTGCCCTCCCGCCGTAGTTTCCGGGTCCAGCTCCGCCGCGGTCATACAGGTGCGAGTGGTCTGGACGTTGACGGTCAGCTCGACCAACTGCTCAATCGTCTGGGGGTTGTGCTTGAGGCCCATGACCTCAGCCAGAGCAAGGGCCAGACCCAAGGTCAGTTCCGCCTTGGCGAGCCACCCGTAGCTGTGGTGCCAAAGCAGCCAGCACACCAGCGAATGACGCCGGTTCCGGCTCAATGGTTCCCCGGTAAAGACGCGGGAGCGGGGGACGAAAACGTCCTCCATCCAGACCATTGAGTCCAACTCGTCAAACCGGCTGCTCAGGGGTGACAGGAATGGGTTCTCGTGCCTGGCAGCAATCCGGCGGGACACCACCCGGAGGCCGGGGGCGTTCACCGGCACGATGAACCACAGGTGCCTGCCGCTGCCCGGCGGCAGCTCGTCCCTGCTGGTGATCAGCAGGTCTTCCGCGAAGGGTGTGCTGGTGTGCATCTGTATCTTGCCGGCAATTACGATACCTTCAGCAGTTTCGCCAACCAGTTGTAGCGCCGCCCGTTGGCTCTCATCCTCACGGAGCCGTGTCCCGATCAGCGGGCCGCCCCCGGCGAAGGTCAGGAACCTGCCGCTCTCAGCCAGGGACTCCAGATACGCCTCAGCCTTCTCGATGTCCTCAGAGGAGTTGTCCAGCCGTTTGAGAACATTCAGTAACCCTAAGGCGATCAATGCGCCGTAGCCGGGGGTGTGGGTCATGTTTCCGCCGGTCACGAAATGGACGGCGCTGATGGCCTTGCCCAAGCGTCTCAAATCCGCAGATGTCTTTGGCGGCGTAAGCGCGAGAGGATGCCGCTGCCCGTCACCGTCGGGCGGAGTCAGGAGGGTGTCCTGCCAGTCAGCTTCGAAGTGGCGGTCATACCACTCAACGTACTCGTCGACCATTGCCGAGGTCGAAGGGTGTGCCGTCACGTCTGCCACAGCGCCTTCGCCCACCACCCATACGTCGCGCCCGTCGCGTAAACTCTCTCTGTAATCAGCCCCTGTCCTCATATTTCACTGTCCACAAGATACCGGGATAGTTTCGCCAATTGTACATCGTCGCGCACCGGTGGAGATACTTGCGCCACAGCCGCGGTTCTTCGGTCAGTTGCACAGGTCTCTCTATCGTCAATGGTGATGCTCACATCATGCTCCCCGTGAAAACAGTCACAATGGAATTACATTACACATGGCTGATTTGTCGTACAACGTCCTGTCGGCAAGGTTGCACACCCGATGCGCGAACTCCAGCGGATTTGAGCCGCTGGAGGCTGCCGGGTAGTATAATGACGCCACAGGGACCACTGATTCATTTGATTATCAGATTAACCAGGAGAATCTGCGGTGGCAGACACAACGAACATTCCCACTGGGAATGCTGCCCCATACCCTGACACCGGGCCAGAGAGTCGTCCGGGATCCGCGTTTTCAGAAGACGCTGGGGCTGAGCTGACCGCCCTCCGGCGCAGAGTCGCTGAACTGGAGTCCTTGGAAGCCAGCCGCAGACGGGAGTGGGAGCAGCTCCAGCTCAGCGAGGAGCACTACCGGGCCGCCGTGGACAATGTGGCCGAGGCGATTGTCGTCAACGTGGGCACCCGGCGGGTCTTTGCCAACAATGCCTTCCTGGACCTGCACGGGATAGACGACATCTCCGAGGCCGAGGGCCTGGGCCTGGACCACTTCATACTGCCCGAGGACCGGCCACGAGTAAGCGAGTGGATACTGGCACGGCAGAAGGGGGAACCCAATCTTCTCAGTTCCGGGGGAATCCACGAGTACCGCATCCGCAAGGCCAGCGGCGAGTTGCGCACTGTGGAAGCGTCCGCCGCGGCCATCAGGTTCGACGGTCAGCCGGCCACCCTGGCGGTGCTGCGGGACATCACGGCCCGAAAGCAGGCCGAGGAAGAGGTGGTGCGGCTGGCCTCCATTGTCGAGTCGTCCGACGACGCCATCATCGGCGAGACGCTGGAGGGGATAATCACAAGCTGGAACTCCGGGGCTCAGAGGATCTACGGCTATCCCGCCGCCGAGGTCGAGGGCAAGCACATTTCCCTGCTGGACCCGCCCGGCCTGGAGGCCGATGTTCCCAACACGCTGGACACCATCCGCGAAGGTCGGCACGTCGATAATTTCGAGACGGTCCGGCGACGGTGGGACGGGAGGCTCATCGATGTATCCCTGACCATTTCTCCGGTGAAGAACGCCTACGGGGAAATCGTCGGCGCTTCCACCATCGCCCGGGACATCACCGAGCGGAAACGCGCGGAACAGGAGGAGCACCGGCGCTCCCAGGAGATGGCCACTCTCTTCTCCTTGGCCAATATTCTGGCGCAGACTGAACACTTCGAGGAGAAGGTGGCTCACGTACTGGAGACGCTGGCCCAGATTTCCCAGGCCGACTCCGTTTCCCTGCGCGTACCCGACGAGAATGCACAGGGGCTCAAGGCTGTGGCTGCAGCCGGGCCCGCAGTCCAGGACTTGCCTACAGGCGTGCTGTCCTACACCGACAGTGTATCCGGCACTGCCTACCAGCACGGGGAGCCGGTAATCGTCAACGATTACCCCTCTCAGCCGCTGGCTTCACCTCTGGGTATTGAGCGGGGGGTGAAGTCCCTGGCCGCGCTTCCGGTGAAGACCGGCGGCCGGACCATCGGGCTGGTGATCATTTATTCCCGCGTGGCCGACTTTTTCACCCCGGAACGGATAAGGTTCCTGACCACCGTGGTCGGCGGCCTTGGCACCCTGCTGGAGAACGCGCGGCTTCACGAGGAACTGGAACTGCGGGCGGAGGAGTTGGCCCGTTCCAACGATGACCTGGAGCAATTCGCCTACGCCGCGTCCCACGACCTGCAGGAACCGCTGCGCATGGTCTCCAGCTACGTCCAGATACTTGCCGAGGACTACAAGGGGCAACTGGACGAAAGCGCCGACCGGTTCATCGGCTACGCTGTCGATGGGGCGAGCCGGATGAAGGGCTTGATCGACGACCTGCTGGCCTACTCCCGGGTGGGCACCCAGGGCGCGCCATTCGAGTCAACGGACTTCAATACTATCCTGGAACAGGTCATATATGACCTCGAGGGTACCATTGAAGACTCGGGGGCGTCCCTGTCCCAGGACCGCCTGCCCACGGTGGACGCAGACCCGATACAGATGTCCCAGGTGCTACAGAACCTGATAGGAAACGCCCTCAAGTTCGGCGGCGACGGGTCTCCAAACGTCCATATATCCTCAGAAGAGCGCCCCGAGGAATGGGTGCTGTCGGTGCGGGATGACGGAATCGGCATTGCCCCTCATCATTACGAGCGCATCTTCAAGATGTTCCAGCGGCTGCACCACCGGTCGGAATATGAAGGAAGCGGCATAGGGCTTGCCCTGTGTCACAAGATCGTCCAGCGGCACGGCGGGCGGATTTGGGTCGAGTCGGAGCTTGGGAAGGGCTCCACATTCTACTTTTCCATCCCCAAAACTCCAGATCTGGGGCTTGGCCAGGAAACTAGCGGGGAGGTGTTTGATAATGACGCTGGGAACTAGCGAAAATCCCATAGAGATATTGCTTGTGGAAGACAATCCCGGCGACGTGGAGTTGACCCGGCGGCTCCTCAGCCGCGCCCAGGCAAGGGTGCATATCAGTGTGGTAGAGGACGGCGAAGTCGCAATGTCCTACCTGCGCAGGCAGGGCCGCTACTCCGACTCGATACGCCCGGACCTGATAATCCTTGACCTCAACATGCCCAAGAAGGACGGCTACGAGGTACTGGGAGAAATGAACGCCGCCCCGGAACTGCGGGGCATTCCGGTGATGATCCTCACCTCGACCCAGGCGGAAAGAGCGCGCCTCTACTCCTACGGGATCAACCCGTCCACCGACCTGTGGGGCTTGTACCAGAAGCCTATAGACGTGGCCCGGTTCGACTCCTTGATAGACCGGCTGATCGCCTCCCCGCCGGAGCCTCAGTAGTGTCCGTCAACGCCAAACCGCCTGCCCAGGGGCCAGCGGACGGAGTGATCCCGTCCCCGGTATCAGATGCGGCCTTATCCCTGCTGTACACCAGGGAAACCATTGCGGGAGAGGTCAACCGCCTGGCGGGAGAAATCAGCCGCGATTACCGGGGACTGAACCCTCTGCTCGTCGGTGTGCTGAACGGGGTCTTTGTATTCATGGCAGACCTTGTCCGGGCCATCGACATTCCCTTGGAAGTGGACTTCGTCCGCGCCCAGAGCTACCTTTCCACCAACAGCACGGGAGACGTGAGGGTATCGGGGGCGGAACGCTTGAATGTTCAGGGCAGGCATGTAGTCCTGGTGGACGACATCGTTGACACGGGGCAGACCACGGCACATCTTCTTGACTTGCTCCAGCATGACGAGCCGGAATCTGTGGCCCTATGCTGCCTGCTGGACAACCCTTCCCGCCGGACTGTGGAGGTGAACATCGATTACCGGGGGTTAACCATCCCCAACAAATTCATCGTGGGTTATGGCCTTGACCTTGACCAACGCTGGCGCAACCTGCCGGACATCTACACTATAGAGGAATCTGACCACCGGCAAGAAGCGCCATGACCGCAATACCGGACACTAATACAGATGCCCCAACGGCCCAGGATCTGCTGGCGCGGGCGACTGATCTTGTGCCACTGTTCAAGGAGCGGGCCGCCCACACCGAGGAAATGCGACGAGTCCCCTCCGAGAGCGTCGAGGAACTGCTCTCACGTGGCCTTTATCGCATCGGGGTGCCCAAGCGGTTCGGCGGGTTCGACCTTGACTACGGACTGGCGCTGGACGTTGCCGCGGAGTTGGGCCGGGGGTGTCCTTCGACGGCCTGGTGCTACTGCCTCTGGGCTGCCCACGCTTGGCTGGTGGGTTACTGGCCCCTGCAAGCACAGGAAGAGGTGTTCGGAGACGGGCCAGACGTCCTCTGTTCCAGTTCGCTGAACACAGGCAACTCCACCCTCACCCCGGTCGACGGAGGCTACAGGCTGTCCGGCCAGTGGGAGTTCTCCAGCGGGTGCGACTCCGCAAGCTGGATAATGCTGGGGGTTTCCGGCATCGGCGACCGCAACTGGGTCCTGATTCCAAAGGGAGACTACGAAATCGTAGACACCTGGTTCGTGTCCGGGCTGCGGGGCAGCGGCAGCAAGGACATACAGGTCAATGACGCATTCATCCCGGCCCACCGGCTGCTGGACGTTACCACCGCTGGGGACGGGGACTGGAGCGCGTGGGAACTGCACCGCCAGGCCCGCTATCGGATTCCCATTCCCATGCTGCTGGGCTGGGACCTGGTTGCGCCGATGCTGGGAATCGCCCGGGGGATGATCGACGAGTTCACCGCACGCACAATCGGCACGTCCGGTCCCGGTAGGACCGCCGACTCCCCTGCCATCCACCTGCGCCTGTCTTTGGCCTCTGCGGAGGTGGACGCCGCCGCCGCGCTGCTGGCCGAGGACATCGAGGGGATGTTCCACAAGGCAGAGGCCGGGGAGACGTTCACCCCGTTGGAACGCGCCCGCTACCGGCGCGACAAGGCGTTCATCACCCAGCTATGCCTGCAGGCGGTGAACCGGCTGTTCGACCTGAGCGGCGGCCATGCCCTGTTCGACTCGGTGGCCCTGCAACGCTTCCACCGCGACGCCCAGGCCGTGGCCCACCGGGACGGCCTGATCATGGACTTGGGCGGCCAGCAGTACGGGAGGGTTGTCCTGGGCTTGGAGCCGGACGCGCGTATCTAGGAGGCAGGGGATTGCTCAGACATTCTCCTTAGAGCAACCCCAGACGCTGTGCATCATCCTCGGACCAGCGGGTATCCTCCAACACCTGACGCAATGTTCCCGTGGGCAAAGTTTCGTTGCTTCTGTGATAGCTGAGGACTACTCGCCTGCCGTCGGCGTGGCGGTACACACGGTGACCACCCCTGCTGCGCCGGGCATAGAATCCGTCGCGCTCCAAGGCGGCAATCCATTGGCGGATTGGGATATTTCGGAGACGCGAAACCAGGCCGGGAGGGATGGTCACGCAGGAATAGCCACCTGTATGACATTACCCGAGTCGACATTGGTCAGAGGGATAGTTTCCCCGCACTCGATCATGTCTTCCAGGACAAGTACGACTGCATCGCGCAGAGACTGTAGGGCATCCTCTCTCGTGTAGCCCCAGGTGGCGCAACCCGGCAGGTCTTCTATCCAGGCGCTCCATCGACCATCGTCTTCCTCTTGCAGGGTGGGGGTGAAACTGTAAATCATGTGATTATCAAGGATCCATCGAACTGTAGGCAGACCGTAGCACAGCCATCGCACTGTATCAACAAGAGTGCTACCCGAAGAGAAGTGATGCCCTACCGGTACAGGTTGGTCAGCCAGGCGAGTTTGTCGGGGCGGAATTCCTTGTCCCTGAAACCTGGGAAGTCGGCTGAGTAGCGGTAGGCGCGGAAGACGCGGTTGGCGTAGCCGAAACGGTCGTCATACCCGAAGAAGGGGTTGGTGTATTCCCAGACGATTTCCCCCTGCCGCGTGATCTCGAACAGCCTGCCGGTCATCCCGGCGCAGACCAGGGTGTTGCCGTTGGGGAGCCGCTGCGCCCCGCTGATGAAGGCGCTGAAGAAGTCCCATCCCGGCCTGGTCTTGTACTCCCACTTGATTTCGCTGCTGGCAGGGTCTACCTCTATGACCCTGGAACCGGGCTGCGGGGCCGTGATGGTGTGCCAGCCGTTGTCGAAGAGGAGAATGTCGCTGTTGTCCAGCAGGGTCGGGTCGTGCTGGTGGCCCAGCTCGTCCTTGCCCCACTTCCAGTTGA
Source organism: Dehalococcoidia bacterium (assembly GCA_034422355.1). Lineage (GTDB taxonomy): Bacteria > Chloroflexota > Dehalococcoidia > Lucifugimonadales > UBA3495 > CATOSP01. Next base: position 23,266 of record DAOUJS010000104.1, read on the forward strand.
ACTTGCCAGTGGCCTTGTCCACAATGCCCACGATGTCGAGAAGGCGGAAGCTGGTCAGTATGTTGCCGTCGGGCAGCACGTTGCAGGTATTGCAGTGGGTCCATTCATCGCGGTTGTGGATGGGACAGATGGAGTCCAGTTCCGGGTCCAGGTGCTCATACCCGTGCCATTCCCAGACGGTTTCTCCCGCCGGATTAACCTCGCGGAAGTAGTCGCACCACAATCCTTCGCCGTCGCCGGTGCCGGGCCTGCCGCCCCTGACCCGGTCGGAGATGTCTAGGGGAGTCCTCTCCCAACCCAGGACCATCGTATTGCCGTTCTCTAGGCGGGTGAAGTCGTGGTGCATGGTGGGTTCCTCGTACTGCCACACCACCGAGCCCTCCCAGTCAACTTCCATCAGGATGCCGCCGCGGCCGCCGAAGGAGGGTCCCTTCCCGGTGCGGCCGGTATGCAGCAGGTTGCCGTTCTCCAGCAGGTATCCATAATCGCCGGGCTGGTAGGGCATCTGCCAGCGATGGACGAAGTTGCCCTGCATGTCAATAAGGTATACGTCCGTGGTTTCCAGGGGTGCGAAAAGGGTATACCCGTCATAGGTCTTTTCCGGCTTATACACCGAGAGTCCCCGTCCGTACATTGACATCACTCCTGGGTTGTTTCCGGTTTCCATGCCTGCCGTCGGGCGGCAAATCGTGGGCATTCTATGTGGGCAGGGTATTACCGTCAAGGACGGGGCGAGAATTAGCTCGTCTCGTGCGGAGAAGGCTCCTGCAAAGTCCTTTCAGGACGCAATCTTGTTGACAAGATCGACTGAATTCAAGACAATTGGCCCAAGCCCCGGATACACCGGGATGGTATTTGTGTGGCACCGACGCCACCCGGCAATCGGCCTGAGTTGGCGCGGCGTCCTGGCACACGGGATTAGACGCATAAGGGAGGAAAGGCAATGTCCGATAATGATATAGCCCTAATGGGCCACCTGATGCGCCGGGCTGGTTTCGGCGCCACCCGCGAGGAGTTGGAAGCGCGGGCGGCCAAGGGGTATGAGGCGACCGTAGAGGAACTGCTCAATCCTGAGGAAGCGCCCGTGGACAACCTGGACCTGCAACGCTACCACGGCTGGACGTGGAAGCCGGGCACCGTGCAGGGAATGGGCGCGGCGGAGTGGATGCACAACCTGATCAACAGCAAGCGCCCGCTGGAAGAGAAGATGACGCTGTTCTGGCACCAGGTCTTCGCCACCGGCGTCTCCAAGGTTGACCATTACGACGAACTAAACGACCAGATCATCCTTTTCCGCGAGAATGGGCTGGGCAACTACAAGAAACTCCTGCTCGCCCTGGCGCAGGACCCGGCCATGCTCTACTGGCTGGATAACAACGAGAACCACAAGGACGCGGTGAACGAGAACTGGGGCCGCGAGCTGCTGGAACTGTTCAGCATGGGCGTGGGAAACTACACCGAAGTGGATGTCCGCGAATGCTCTCGTGCTTTCACGGGCTGGACCATCACCCCCAAGCTGGCCAGGTTCCCGATGGGCCGGTTCGACTGGTTCTTCGAGTACCGGGACGAAGACCACGACGATACGGAGAAGACCTTCCTGGGCGAGACCGGCAACTTCGACGGCGAGGACATCATCGACATCGTCTGCCGCCAGCCCGCCACCGCTGAGTTCATCGCCCGCCACCTCTACAACTTCTTCGTCGCCGACGAACCCCAGGTCCCGGCCTGGGCCGTGACCCCTCCCAACGACCAGGACGCCATCGGCCTGCTGGCCGATACCCTGATGGAGTCGGACTACGACATCAGGGCCACCCT
>DAOUJS010000105.1:0-4941 GCA_034422355.1 Dehalococcoidia bacterium
TTCGCCGTGGAGAACGGCAGCGTCCAGGTGATCAACGTCTGCTTGGACCGGGACGACGTGCCGCATTGCCGCCAGGTCGCCCTCGACCGGCTCTTCAACCGCATCAACGCCACAGCCGCCCAGGAGCGCGGCTACGCCTTCGTCATCTTCGGGCAGGAACCCGAGGACATGGTGTTCCGTACCTCCGATAGGTTGCGCAGCCACAACCCGGTGCCCGTGCGCACCGGCGCCTGCGGCGACGGCTGGCACACCCGCAACATTCCCATCGACCGGGTGATCGCCGGCCCCGTCTTCCGCAGTCCCGACGCTGACTGCCTGCTCCAGGTTGCCGGTATGGCGGCCCACGCACTGCTGTGGCGGGAGGAACCAGTCGCTGCCGGTGTGGATTCCGGTGAAAGCGCCGGAGTCTTCGCCGTCCTGGATCGGGCCCTGAACCGCAGAGCGTCAAGGAACGACCCCCAGGGGGTGGTCAGGAGGTGAACAGACGACGGGGCCAGGGAAACGCATTGGGCCGCACGGTACATTTCGTGCGGCCCAATGCGTTCTTGTTTTCGCGGATCGCCTTCCCCAACCTTCATAAGAGCTATGCCGCTATCCGCCGCCGTTCGCCGGGCCGGGCTTGCCACCCCTCAATACCACGTCAGACCGCTGGTATACAGCCCTACCGCGAAGACGCGAGGCGGGCCGGTGCAGCCCGAAAGTGTGGGTCCGTCCACCGCCCTGGGGCCCGGCTGCGCTGCCCTCGTATTTCCAATCTTCCTTGTTCAGGAAGGCCATGTCTATCCGCCAGATAATCACCGGCCGCCCCGCTTCGTAGGTTTCGGTGAGGTCAATAAGGTATCGCCATACGATGTACCACCCAGGATGATCGTAGTGCGCCTGCAATGCCCAGGGGCGGATGCTCGCCTTGGATTCCAGCGAGTCCTGCGGCCTCGGCGGGTCCTCGCTGCCTCTGCGTCTGAGGTCTGGAAACCGTTGGGCGGCAAGGTCTCGATGCCGGTGTTTCTCATAGAGAGAGTGGCTGTCCAGTGCGCGTGTGCCGTAGATGCCAACCAATCCGCTGAACAGGTTTGGTTGCTCGAAGTAGATGTCCACCAGGTCGGCCAACTCCCGCTCGATGTAATCGGTCGAGTTCCGAATGGCCGCCAACGTCAGGCCGGGTGGCCGCTCCACCGTGTCGCTAAAGTCCTGCGGTCTCATCTGAATCCCAGGGCATTGGAAAGCTCAAGGCCGCCAGTTGTGGTATCGCCCCTTGCGCCAGCCTGAAGAAATTTGCGTCAACCTCCAGACCGATACTGCGAACGCCCAGGGCAAGTGCAGCGGCGATGGTTGCCCCGGACCCCATGAAGGGGTCCAGCACAACTCCTTCACCCAGCGGCAGGGAAGCGCGGACCAATTGCCGCATCAGCGTTTGCGGCTTGAGGGCGGGATGTGGGGCCATCGCCTTCTCGGGGCCGCGGGCGGGCGAGCATTCGATCACGTCAGCGAAGGGGGACAGGTCGGAAATGCGCCGGAGGCCACCCGTTCCCCAATTGTTGAGATTATCCTGCACCCTGCCCTCAATGGGCTTGCGGAACAGACCCCACGGTTCCCAGTTTGCTCGTGGCATCACGGTGACATCCGGGAACTCCTCGTGAGCGTTCTTCGGGCGGTCTCCACCCCTGAGCGTCTTGACGATGCGTACTATTTCGCCCCTTTTCTCGAACCCGGCGGTAATCAACGGCTCATATACCAGGTGAGAAATGGTCGGCGTTGAGGCTATGAATACGTGGGCGCCGGGCACAAGCACCGGAAAGAGGCATTTTGAGAACTCGGTGAAAAAAGCCCGGATGGCCGTCCGGTCAGCCTCGCTGAGGGCCGTGAAGCGCGGCAACGGCTGACGGGAAGCTCCGTCGAATGCCGGGGGGAGTCGCCATACCCCTCCCTGACCGTTTCGGTACTTGGCCAATTGCTCAGGAGTAAACTCCAGGACACCGTAAGGAGGGTCCGTGACGACAGCGTGGACTGAATTCGGTTCGGCATCCGCCAACCACCCGAAAGCATCCACGTTATGAATGGAATACTGGACACCGCCAGCAGTCTCCCTGGTCGGTGTTGATTCGGCCGTCACTCTAGCGATCCTCCATCCGTATCATTTAACTGCAAACGATCCTGTGCGGTGGTGGCATTTTACCAAATCCGGCGTCCCAAGGCTCTCCACAACCACGTCGAGCATCGCGGGTTTGAGAGTCGCGTGAACTGCCTCTCCCTGCAACCTCGTGCTCAGATATACTGTATCGAGATGGGCATCGCAGTTGGGAGCCAAACCCCGTAGCAAGCGTTCAGCCTGTCCGCCGGGGCCTTGCGCCAACCTTTGCACCAGAGTTCCGTTGCAGCGAGCTGCCCGATTCTGTCATCGTCCATACATTGGGTAAGATAGAATAGACGCAACACCACACTTGGTTCGTTATTGCGGGCTTGATTGTCGTGTGCGAGATACGCAATGAGTACAATTCCAAGCGGGACGCAAAATAAACTCCAAGACTTGCAAATGAGGCTCTACGAGCGGGTCCGCCTTACGGAGTCAGTTTTGGCGGAGCCGTTAGAACCGGTGTTTGCCAAGGACCGAGATCCGGCGAACCCCAGACAATTGTACTTTGGGACCGGGACAACACTCCCGGCTACGCTACATCTGGCAATAGAACTTGGCACCAAGACTTTGATCGAAGCCTTTGGAAGGCCTGGAACGATCCGGGAACACGACCTTTGCAAGTTGCTTGCCCTCCTTGGACACGGCTCGGACAAGGGGCAGCAGGCGGTATTTTATTTGAGCAGGTCCTTCGACTCCGCCGTCCAAGTCTATGGCCTCTTGCGTGGATGGGGGGATTGCAGCCGCTATGAGAGCATACAGAAGTATTTCCGCAGCACGGGGCGGGCGGAACACTACGAGGCATACAGATATAACCAACCGTCAATGCACGATGACTTCGAAGAATTGGTGAACAGCGTTTGGCGTCGGATAGACCTCAGGCTGCATCTGGAAATAGTCAGGACCCTGATGTACTCCGCCCGTCACTTTGCACGCGCGTTCGAACCCGACGTCACGTACAACCCTCCCCCTCAGATGCTTTGGAGCCGCATGGTAGGCTCATATATAAGGGCCTTCGGCGCGGCTGCTTTACCCAAGAATGGCGATGTAAGCCCGCCCGAAAGGGTCTTTGGTCCCGAACACCGGGAATGGATTCGGGATGCCGTTCATGCCAGCCATCGTGGTGAGGTCGTCGAGGACTCCCCACAGGAGAGGGCTGCCCGTGCGTTGGAAGACGAGTCCAAGAACGACATCGCCCTACGCTATCAGTTGGATCTGTGGAGGAGGACGGCGCCGGACTCCGAGGAACTGGACCCGATCCTTGCTGATGGGTACGTACTCTCGGACGACTTCGGTATCAATACGCATGTGCAGAGTAGGAACGGAACGTTGTTGGGAAGCGTATTCCAACGGAGCGACGGCCTCTGGGACGCGGAGCCCTTGGGCATAAGGCAACGCTCGGTCCTGTCGTCAAGGGAGAACGCCATCGCGTTCGTGGTAAGGAGGGCCACCCAATTGGCCCATGTCTTCGCTAATGGTCAAGACTTTGGCAAGGCGTACCTGGTCTGCTATATGGGCTACGGTTTCAAGCATGTGGAAGGGTACCCTTGCGGGTGGGACGGAAGCAGTTACCGCTTCGAGTTCCTGGAATCCCACCATTTCGCCATTGGAGACGAGCTTGGGTTCGGATTCACGGACAAGGACGAGGATGAGCCCGACGGAATCGGGGGTTGCGTGGTCGATACGGATGAGCGCGTCGTGTGCGTAAGCGACCTCTGGGGCATGGGGTGGGACGGTCCCAACCTGAGAAGACTATACAGGGTAACAATTCCATCGGCAGACGGGGAAGACGGGGAGTGACCAGACTACGGGCGAGAAGGTTCAGCGGGAGAAACTTATCCGGCCCCCCAACTGTCCCAACCGCCCGTTTTGAATCGCTAATTCAATCGACTAGGTGTCAGACCCCTCCACCGGTCCGCTCTTGGTGCCTTCCAGTTCCCCCGCCTCCGGCAACAACAGGTGCAGCAGTCCCATTCCGGCGGCCAGGCTGAACAGGGAAACCAGGTGGCCGGAGCCGGGGGCAGATCCGGCCTTCCAGCGGCGCACGGTCCGGGAGTTGACTTTGAGCTGGCGGGAGAGGCCCCGCCAACTGAACCCGGCGGCCTGCCGGAAGGCGTCCAGCCGTTGCGGAAAGTCCGCCGGAAACGCCTCCGGTTCGATGTGGTATACCCACTGCTGGCGGCGGCCCACGGCCCTACTCCCGCACCGGCCAGGGCTGGGAGGCGTCCAGCAGCAGCACGGCCAAGCCGCCGGTCACGGTGCAAGCGAACCGCACGATGGCCCGCAGTTCGTCCTCGCTGGGAGGCCGGCCGATGCGCCACAGCCGGGCGTGGTTGACGGGCAGGCCGGCGGCCAGGGCCACCTCCTCCAGGGAGGTCCCCGACCGGTCCTCCAGCCGCCTCAGCCGGAAGTGCAGGTCCTGGGGCAGGGACGGCGGCGGGTAGCCGTTGCCCGGGCCGGACCTGCCATCGTTCCGGTCCCTAATCATGGCCCGCAGCGTCCCCGTCCTGGCCCACCGGTTCGTCGTCGGCGGCATTGGCATGGGCGTCGCCGCCGTCGTCATACCCGGCCATCAGGTCGCAGCCGCCGGGCAGGTCCCGGGCCAGGGCCATGATCGCCAGGTAGCTGGTCCGGGAGGGACGCCGGTTGCCCCGGCGCCACTGCAACACCTCCCGGTCGGTCACCCCCAGCCTTGCGGCAAACTCCTTCCAGCGCAGGCGGGTCTGCCTCTTCAGGCCCTCCAGCCGCTTCCCGAAGTCCTCGGGCCAGGGCGGGGGCCGGTAGTCCTCGTTCAGGTTGAATCCTTCCGTTGT
>DAOUJS010000106.1:0-24911 GCA_034422355.1 Dehalococcoidia bacterium
AGGGTGGCCCTGATGTCGTAGTCCGACTCCATCAGGGTATCGGCCAGCAGGCCGATGGCGTCCTGGTCGTTGGGAGGGGTCACGGCCCAGGCCGGGACCTGGGGTTCGTCGGCAACGAAGAAGTTGTAGAGGTGGCGGGCGATGAACTCAGCGGTGGCGGGCTGGCGGCAGACGATGTCGATGATGTCCTCGCCGTCGAAGTTGCCCGTCTCGCCCAGGAAGGTCTTCTCCGTGTCGTCGTGGTCTTCGTCCCGGTACTCGAAGAACCAGTCGAACCGGCCTATCGGTCCGCGGGGGAGCTTGGGAGCGATGGTCCAGCCTGTAAAGGCGCGGGATGCCTCGCGGACATCCACTTCGGTGTAGTTTCCCACGCCCATGCTGAACAGTTCCAGCAGCTCGCGGCCCCAGTTCTCGTTCACCGCGTCGGCATGGTTCTCGCAGTTGTCCAGCCAGTAGATCATCGCAGGACTCTTGGCCATGTCCAGGAGCAACTCCTTGTAGTTGCCCATTCCCTTCTCACGGAACAGGACCACCATGTCCTGGAGTTCGTCGTAATGGTCAACCTTGGAGACGCCGGTGGCGAATATCTGGTGCCAGAACAGCGCCATCTTCTCTTCCAGCGGGCGCTTCGTGTTCAGCATGTCGTGGAGCCATTCGGCCGCGCCCATACCCGGCAGCGTCCCTGGCCGCCATGTCCAGGGGTGGTAGCGCATCATCTCAGCCCGGTTCAGGGCTTCCTGGTTTTCGGGGTTGAGCAGTTCCTCTACGGTCGCCTCGTACCCCTTGGCCGCCCGCGCTTCCAACTCCTCGCGGGTGGCGCCGAAACCGGCACGGCGCATCAAGTGAGCCATCAATGCGATGTCTTCTTGGCCCATACGTTCTTTCCTCCAGTCCTGAATCGCTCAAGGTTGGTCCGCCCCAAAAGGGGGGAATCACCTTGAGCAATACTATCCAGCCCCACTTTCGATGTCAACCAACGGTGTAGGGACGGTGGTACAGCGTATATGGTCTGATCGCGCCTAACGGGCACGGAGGTGTGTTAATCTTTTGCGCAAGAGTAAGCCAACGCGCCGTCGGTTTGCTGATGCCATCGGTCTTGGGCGTAGTGGGGACAATTGTATGGAAGACCTGAGTGGAATGGCCGAGATTTTCCGGCGCTTTGCCGAATTGGAATGTCCCGGCATGTCCCCCTTATATGAGACGCTGTCGCGGAGCGCCGCCAACGACCCGGAGGTCCTCGCCATTGCGGTACAGCGGCGCGCCGGGCAGCCTGCGCCAAACCTCTTATTCGCCGCGGTCCACGCGCTGCTGTTTGAGGAGCCTTTTCATCCCCTTGCTTCGTTCTACCCCGATCTGACAGCGGGGGGCAGTTCCTCCGGCGATCCATACCCGGCCTTTCGTTCCTTCTGCATGGACCGGAAAAGCCTCATTGTGGAGATGATTTCAGTCTGTAGAGTCCAGACCAACGTGGTCCGCCGCAGTATCCTGCTACTCCCGGCATTCTTGAGGGCGATAGGCAACTGGAATTGCGCGCCGGTCGTCCTTGTCGAGGTTGGGGCAAGCGCGGGTTTGAACCTGTTCTGGGACCGGTATGGCTACGACTATGGTGAGGGAGTGCGCTGGGGCGATCCGGCGTCGCCAGTCCAGTTGACCACTACCTCTCTGGGAGACAGGCGCCCTCCCATGCCGGCAAGGGTGCTCGACGTAACTGGCCGGGTTGGAATAGACCTCAATCCGGTGGAAGTGGGCGATGATGACATGGTGTCATGGCTGCGGGCGTTGGTATGGCCGGAGAGGAGAGACGAGGCGGAATTGCTGCAACGGGCCATCGAGTTGGCACGCACCACGCCGCCTCACCTTATCGCCGGGGACGCCCTGAATGTGCTGCCGGAAGTGCTTGACAGTCTACCTCCGGAAACGGCGCCGCTAATCTTCCACTCCCACACTCTGAACCAGTTTCCAACTGAGGCGAGGGAACGGTTCGGGGAGCTTGTCGACCGTTATGGGTCACAAAGAGACCTGGCCCTTATTTCCCTGGAGAGCCGCCAGAGCCAGGGTAACTCGGAGTTGGACCTTAATACCTACATCAATGGTGTGCGCACATGGGAGCATCTGGCCCAGTGCGACAGCCACGGATACCGCATAAGGTGGCTTGTTGACTGACGGCGTCAGTTGTGTCGCGGCATTCTACCCGGTTCCCCGGAGCAGGTCGGCCACTCGCTGAATGTCCTCCAGGTCCTCCAGGCTGTCCAGCGATGCGACCAGTTCATCGGTTGCCGTGGCGTCAAGCGCCACCTCGGCACAGTCCCGGAACTTGGCGACGATCTCCGGCATGGTGACGCCTCTCAATGCCCCTTCGGTGGTCCTGTCAGACCTGCCGGTCAACACCCGTCCGTCATTAAGATGGACATCCACCTTGTTGAATGCCTCCGTCCAACTTGGCTGGCCAACAAACTCCGCGCTACGCCGCATGGTGACTTTCGGGATCATGGCCTGGGCTTCTTGACGGAGTACCTGCTCGTCCGTAAAAGTGCCAAGCCCGATCTTGCCGTCAAGAAGGGCGGCCGACAGGCAGTATTGCATACTGAACTTGCCCTCCAGCGAACTGGCCGGCCGGTCGTGTATCAGTGACCTGGGCGGGTCGAAGTCCACGATAACGTCGATGCGGTCTACCTGGGCCGGGTCGATGGTATGCTGGCCCATGATCTCTGTGATAGCGTCCAGGGCAAGGTGGGCGCTGCCGCAGCAGGGATACTTCTTAACTTCAACCCCGGATTCGACCAGGTAACAGGTAGCGCCGAGGTTCCTGGCTATCTGTTCCATGTCGTATCCCTCGCCCCCGGAAAAGGCGTGGATGAACCCGAACCGGCCCTCCAGGGCATCCGTGCCCGCGGTGAAACCGGCCTTCACCATCTTGGCCGCGGTGACCCCGGTGCGACAGGCGGCCCCGGCGTGGAAGGGTTTGGTCATGGTGCCGAAATTCTGGCGCAGCCCCGACGCCTGGGAAGCAGCCAGTGATATGGCCATCGCGGTCTGTTCTTGGTCCAGGCCAATGATCCGGGAGGCCGCCGCGGCTGCACCCAAAGCTCCCAGAGGTCCTGTGGGATGCCAGCCCAAGTCATCGGAGTAGGCCGTACTCATGCCTTCCCCGATGCAGCAGGCAACCTCGAACCCTAATATGTAGGCCAGAAGCAGGTCCCTGCCGGTCGCGCCCGTCTCTTCGGCCAGAGCCAGTGTCCCCGGAAGGAACACCGCCGTCGGGTGTCCCTTGATGGCGCGGGTAATGTCGTCGTAGTCCAGGGCATGGGCCATCGCGCCGTTTATCAGTGCGGCATCTGGCGAGGAGGTCTTGAAACCCCTTCCGACGACACTTGCCGCACCCGAACCGTCCGGCGTCCTTACGAACCCTTCCAGGATTCCAGCCAGCGGCTCGTCGTGCCCAGCCAATATACAACCCAGGCAGTCGATGATGGCTCCCTTGGCGGCGTGGACCCCTTCCGGCGGAAAGTTTTCAAGGTCGGCAGTGGTCACGTACTCGGCGATCTGTTGTGTTAGGCTCATCGGGGAGACTCCTTGACGATTTCGGGTCGTGAATTTGGCCCTGTCGTAACAGCATCGGGACAGGGGCGTAAGCGGACATTAAGATACCATACCATTGCACACTACCGGCAACGGCCCTCTATGTCCGCGGGGCTCCCAACTCAGCCGCAAGCCGTTGGCACGATCCCGTAACCCGGATACCCGTCCGGGTACGTATTGGCTCCTTCTTTTATGTTACTCTGTCCCAACCTGCTAATCGGGGCCAACAACTACTCCGTTCACCTTTGTGCTGTGGAGCGACGTGATTAGCGTAATTGCCAGAGGATTGCTGCGACGGCCCGCCGGGGTCTTCTATGGCTGGTGGATCGTACTGGCCAGCCTGATTGCAGACGCGCTGAAACATGGCACGTTCAACCGCGGCTTCAGCGTATACGTGCTTCCGCTGCGCACTGAGCTCGGGATCGGGATTGCGGCCATATCCGTGGCCGATATGCTGGGGCGTCTCGAAGGAGGACTTCTCGGCCCCTTGTCTGGATACATGACCGATCGTTTCGGCCCGCGGATCATGATGGCATTCGGGGGGCTCTCCTCAGGTCTTGGGTTCATTCTCCTGGCGTCTACCCACAATTATCTGAGCTTCGTCCTGGTGTTTGTCGGCCTCATTTCCGTCGGGATGCGCAGCGGGTACAACAATGCGTCGGTCCCGGCATTGAACCAGTGGTTCCGCAGGCGCAGGGCGTTTGCCATGTCCCTGGCGTCCGTTGGCAACGGGTTGGGCGGATTCCTCATAGTTCCCATCCTGGTGCCGCTGATAGTGTGGGTCGGGTGGCGGGACGCTGCGATTATCTCCGGGGTCGGGATCATCGTCGTCGTGGTTCCGCTGTCCTTGTTGGTTCGCCGCTCCCCGGAGACGATGGGACTCCAGCCCGATGGGGACAGCCTCGACGTACCGTCGGCCACCCCCAGTATCGCCAGGACAGTATCGCCAGGAGCAAGTCCAAGGGCCGTGGTTTCCCCGGGCAGGGACCGCCGCGGCAGACCAGAACGAACTGATGCCGATTTCACGGTCAGGGAAGCTATGCACAGCGTTTCATACTGGCTTCTTGTTTGGGCCGTGGGGTTGCGGAACATGGTCCACTCCGGTATGTCGTTCCTGATGGCCCCTGTGATGGTGTGGTTTCTGCAAGGGGGAGGCCGGACAGAGGAGGCAAGCCTGCTCATTGCCGGCCTGTTCATCAGCGCGTTGTCCCTGGGGTCCATGTGCTTTAACCCTCTGGTCGGGTGGCTGGGAGACACCTGGTCTAAACTGAAGCTCAGTTCAGTAGCGATGGCGGCCGGTGCGGTTTCCCTCATCCTGCTGCTGGGCCAAGAGGGTCATCTCTGGCAACTGGGTCTGTTCGTTACGTTGCTCTCCTTTGCCGAGAGTGCGAATCCCTTGGCTTGGGCGATCATGGGAGACTTCTTTGGGCGGAGAAACTACGCCACCCTGAGAGGATGGCAGCACCTGCCTGACCAGTTGATGTCTATGAGCACCCCGGTATGGATGGGTCTAATCTTCGACCGGACAGACAGCTACTTCTGGGCGCTGGTGCCCCTGTCCGCGATTTACGGCTTGGCCGCGGTGTGTTACTGGACTATCCCCCGGCCCCGCCCGCCTGCCAGGTTGCGCCCACAATGAACGAATCCCCCATTGAGCAATTCGGACTACGTTCCTTGTAGACGTTCTAGACGTTGACCTTGGATCATACGCCGTGCAGGAGGATGCAATGGTCCTGGAATCAGGCAGGATAACCGAAGAGGGCGTTCAGCGGTTGAGGGAGCGGCTCGGCACGTTCAACCGGCCGAGGCAGTACGGCGTCGGTCTCTTCAATGAGGAGGCGTCGCGCAGCGCCATCAGGCATTTCTGCCAGGGCATCGGCGACGTCAATCCCCTGTATTGGGACATGAGCTATGCCCAGTCCACCAGGTATGGGACTATCCTCGCCCCGCCGTGTTTCCTGTACAGCGTCTACTGGTGCTCCGGGCGCACCGGCGGTCTGCCGGGAGTCCACGGCTTTCACGCCGGCAACGATTGGGAGTGGTACCGTCCCATCTACCTTGACGACAAGATTTCGGTGCAGGAGCAGTTTACCGGCCTGGAGGAAAAGGAGAGCCAGTTTGCCGGACGCATCCTGATCCAGTCCAGCGTGACTCACTACTTCAACCAGCGCGGCGAGGCCATCGCCAAGACCCGCGGATGGCAGATCAGGGCGGAGCGCAGCGCTGCCAGGGAACGGCGCAAGTACACATTCGAGCCGTACCGTTACACCGAAGAGGAACTTCGTGCCATCCAGGAAGCGGTACTGGCCGAAGAAGTCCGGGGCAACAACCCTCGTTGGTGGGAGGACGTACAGGTGGGTGATGACCTCCAGCCTGTGGTCAAGGGACCAATGAGCCACGGGGACATCTCTGCCTTCGTCGCCGGGTGCATCGGCGGCATCTCCCACGGGATACAACTCCGGGAAATGCTGCGCCATCCGTCGTGGGGGTTCACCGACCCCTCCACGGGCGCGCAGGAAGCCATCATCCGCGTCCATGACATACAGGAAGCAGCTGAGAGCGCCGGGTTGCCCGGTGCTTATGACTACGGCTGCCAGCGGTGCTGCTGGATGGGGCACCTGCTCACCAACTGGATGGGCGACGACGGTTTCGTAAAGAAGATGTATGTCGAGCTACGGCGATTCAACGTAGTGGGAGACACCACCTGGTGCCGCGGCAAGGTATCGGCCAAACGAATGGAGGATGGAGAACCACTGGTGGACTTGGAAATCTGGGGAGAGAACCAGCGGCAGGAAATAACCACCAAGGGCACGGCCACCATCCGGCTGCCGTCAAAGCAAACGACAGTCTAGCCTCACAAAGCCCGTGACTGCCCGCTACAATAGCTCTAAACTCAAACCCCGGAGGCTCAGATATGGTCCGGCCTAACCCGAGGGTAAAGCTCACCGTGGATGACTACATGGCCACCCCTGAAGGCACGCGCTACCAACTTCTGGACGGAGAGTTGATCTTGTCCGCTTCACCATCCGCCAAGCATCAAACGGTTTCGGCAGAAGTATTCTCGGATATGCGCCTGTTCGTTCGGGAACGCTCAGCCGGTCGTATTTGGTACGCCCCATTTGACGTCATATTTTCCGACACCGACATTGCCCAGCCGGACATCGTGTTCGTTTCCAACGAGCGGGCCGGAATCATCACCGAGGCCAACATTCGGGGCGCTCCTGACCTCTTGGTAGAGGTCATATCCCCATCTACGGCGCGGTACGACCGGGGTTACAAAATGACGTTGTACTGGAGGCACGGTGTCCGCGAGTATTGGATCGTGGACCCGTTTGCGGAGACGGTCGAGATATTTGTGCCGGGAGAATCGGGTATGGTGCCGCACTCGGTCTACTCAAGCAGGGAAACCCTCGCCTCCCCGATGCTGGCAGGACTGGCAATAGACCTGGAGCGCGTATTCTCTACGGAGTAAGAAGCCTTATATCAATGGGCGTCCCGTCTACCCAAACCTCTCTATCGCCTTGCCCATTCCATCCAGTGCTCCTTCCAGGACCGAGTCTTCCAGGCAGTAGGAGATGCGGAAGTAGCCGGGCGAGCCGAAACCGCGCCCCGGCACCGTGAGTACATTGCTCTCCTGTAACGCTCCCACGAAGGCCAGGTCATCCCCTCCAGGAGCCTTCGGAAAGAGATAAAAGGCCCCCTGCGGTTTCACAAGCTCGTAACCCATCTCGGTCAACTGTGTATACAGAAAGTCCCGCTTGCGCTGGTAATCGGCCACATCCACCGTTACCCCTTGCAGCGCCCTCACCACGTGCTGCATCAGGGCCGGGGCGTTGACGAAACCCAGTGTGCGGTTGCAGAAGGCCAGACCGTCGGCCAGTTCCTCCCGGTGTGGATACGCTGGGTTGATAGCAACGTACCCTATACGCTCCCCGGGCAGCGCCAGGTCCTTGGCGTGGGAGTTCACGACAATGGTGTTCTCGTAGTGGGGGAATACCTGCGGGTAAGTCTGGCCGTCGTAGATGATGCGGCGGTATGGCTCGTCGCTAATCAGGAAGATTTCCGTGCCCAGTTCAGATTGCTTGCGCTCCAGGATCTCCCCCAACTGCCGGAGGGTGTCCGCCGGGTAGATCACACCCGAAGGATTGTTGGGGGAGTTGACGATCACGCCGCGGGTCCGGGACGTGATAGCTGACTCAACGGCATCAAGGTCCGGCTGAAATTCGCCAGTAGTATGAACGGCCACCGTTTCCCCGGCATGGTTATCCACGTAATATCCGTACTCGACGAAGTAAGGCGCGAGGACAATGACCTGGTCGCCGGGGTTCAGGATCGTCTTCAGCGTTACGTTCAACGCCGCCGCCGCGCCGCAGGTCATCAGGATGTCGCCTGCCGTGAAGGGCAGACCCGTCTCCTCCTTCAGACCGTCGGCCACGGCCTGGCGTGTTTCAACATAGCCATTGTTGGGCATGTACCGGTGCATCCCCTTCATGGGATTCTCGGCCAGTCGGCGCAATTCTTGGTTAAACTCCTCGGGAGGCTCAACCACCGGGTTGCCCAGGGACAGGTCGAAGACGTTCTCCTCTCCGTATTGGGCCTTCAGGGCGATGCCCGCCTCGAACATCTGGCGGATCCACCCCCCCTGCTCCATGAACCCCCGGACTTTTTCGGAGACCGGCATGATACTCTCCTTCGGATGACGCTAGGGTGTCCCTGGCGATTGGCCTTTCCGTGCCTCATGATACCCGCCGTCATGCAAGTTGTCGAAGCGGACCCGCTGATGCATCCTACTTGGCGGGCAGGCTTGAAGCGAACCTGACACCCAAATACACCCATGCGGCCAAGTCAGTGTCTGCGGCGACACCATCCGCATCCACCATCACCCAGCCCTTCATCGGACGCCCGGTAATGTCCACAGGCTTGCAGTGCGGACGTTCAAGCGCGTCTTCGTAACCCTCCGGACCAACCCTGACCATCAATCCGTCCCCGTGTATGCCCACGGACATATTGCCGTCGAGCATAAACGCTAGGCCGCCGAACATCTTCCTGGCGGTCACGCCGTCCTGGGCTGACAGCAGTTGGTCTACACGTTCCGCTAATTGTTCGTCGTATGGCACAGGTATCCTCCTGTCTCCAAGCAAATGCTTATGAGTCTGCATGGATGTCGGACAGTTCGAGGTTAACCTGACCAGTGGACGAAGGTATTGCGGGAAGGTCGCCCTCCATCATGCGGAACCCCATATGTTTGCCGAAATGATAGGCCAAGCTGTACTGGACCATCTCAATATCAACATCTTGACCGAGCAGACGGGCCATCGAAGTTGCCTCCACATCATGGAAGCCGCAGGGGATTATGTGGCCGAAGTAGCTCAAGTCGGTATTCACGTTCAAGGCCAGGCCGTGGTAGGAGACGCCTCGGCTGACCTTGACCCCGATGGACGCGATCTTGCCGCCGCCGGCCCACACGCCGGTAACGCCATCCACGGTGTATCCGGTTATGCCGAAGTCTGCCAGGCAGTCGATGATAACCTGTTCCAAGGTGCGCACGTACTTGACTGGGCCACCCCATTCCCGGAGCCGAAGGACTGGGTAAGCTACCAGTTGTCCCGGCCCGTGGTAGGTGACCAGACCCCCGCGGTCGGTCTCGTAGACCCCCACGCCCAGGCCTGCCAACTCCCCAGGGTCAAGCAGGAAGTGACAAGGTTTGCTGAGCCGCCCATGTGTATAGACGTGGGGGTGCTCCAGTAGCAGCAGAGTGTTGGAGATACGGTTCTCTCGCACTTCCGAAGCTAGGTCAACTTGAATGTCCCAGGCATCCCGGTAATCCACCGTGCCCAGGGTTATGACCCGGCACCCCGGTAGTGAGGGCATGACCGCGGCTCAGTAAATTGGGGTGTCAAGCGATACGGCTTCCAGCCGTGACTTGACTGCTTGCAGGAAGGCGCTGGATTCCGACCCGTCGTTGATCCGGTGGTCGAAGGAGAGGCAGAGGTTCATCATGGACCGGATGGCTATGGCGTCGTCGCGGACCACAGGGCGTTTCTGGACTGCCTCGGTGGTGAGAATCGCCGCCTGGGGATGGTTGATGATTGGGTAGGACACGATGGACCCCAGCGCCCCGGTATTATTCAAGGTGAAGGTGCCGCCTTGTACGTCTTCTAGGGTAAGCTTGTTCTGCCGTCCCCGGACAGTCAGGTCCCGGGCTGCGGCCGCCAGACCCGCTATGCTCAACCGGTCGGCGTCGTGGATCACCGGTACTATCAGCCCCGACGGGGCGGCAACTGCGATGCCAAGGTTGATGCGCCGCTTCAGGATTATCTTGTCCCCTCCCCAGGAGGCGTTGAGGGTCCGGTGTTCCTTCAGCGATTCCACCACCGCCTTGATGATAAACGGCAAGTACGTAAGATCTATCCCCTCTCGTTCCTCGAAAGCGGCCCTGACCTTGGAGCGCAGCGCAACGACGCCCGTTACATCTACCTCCACAGTGCTCCAGGCATGGGGAATCTCGGTGACACTCTTGACCATCGCCTCGGCGATCATCCGCCTGACTGGGGCTAACTGTAAGTATTCCTCATCCGCGGCTGATCCGTCGGGCGCAGGAGTTGTTGGCAAGTCTTGCCCTGTGGGCGCCGGTATAAAGGGCGCCGGGGATGGCGCAGGTGCGGGAGCGGCCTGCGGGCCTGATTCCGGGCCTGATTCCATGCCTGATTCAATGTAGCGCAGCAGGTCGTCCCTGGTGATGCGGCCTCCCATCCCGGTGCCCGTTAGCTGCGACAGGTCAACCCCATGTTCCCGGGCCAGGCGGCGTACTGCGGGCGAGAGACGTGCCACGTCTCTGGAAGGCGCTGTGGCGGGCTGCTGTGCTTCCAGCGCTTCCGGAGCGCCCGCGCCGCCGCCCGTGGGTCCGACCGGGGCCACGTCACGGAGCAGGTAGCCGGTCGTTCCGCCGGACGCTGGCGGAGGTACAGGGGCAGGCTGAGGAGCGGTGACAGGTTGTGCGGGCGAGGGAGGTGCGGTTGGGGTTTCCACCTGCTCGGTGGTCTCGATTTCAGCTATCGGAGCGCCCATTGGCAGGGTCTCGCCCTCCTCTGCCAGTAACCGCAGCAGCGAGCCGGATACGGGAGAAGGGACTTCCATAGTCACCTTGTCGGTCACCACCTCGACCAGCGGCTCAAACCGGGCAATGGACTCACCCGGCTGCTTCAGCCACTTCCCGATGGTGCCCTCCACGACCGACTCGCCAACATGGGGAAGCTCAATGGTAATTGCCAACGCTAAATCACCTGCCCTTAGTATGCGGCCTGCTTGCGCAGCGCCTCGGCGATCTTCTCGGTGTTGGGCATGTAAGCGTCTTCCAGGCTCTGGGCAAAGGGCATGGTCGGAACGTCCGGGCCGCAGACTCGGGCTATAGGGGCGTCCAGGTACTCGAATGCCTCATCCGCGGCCAACGCGGCTATCTCCGCCCCTACCCCTCCGGTGATGTTGTCCTCATGCACGACCACTAGCTTGCCGGTCTTCCTTACCGAGTCTAGGACCGTCTCCTTGTCCAGCGGACAGAGACTACGCAGGTCAACAACCTCTACGTCTATCCCTTCTCCGGCTACCAGTTCGGCCGCTTCCAGGCAATAGTGCAGCATCAGCCCGTAGGTGGCTACGGTAATGCCGCTGCCTGCCCTCTTGATGTCCGCCTGCCCCAGCGGGAGGATGTAGGTATCGTCGGGCACCTCACCGCGTACCAGGCGGTAGGTCTTCTTGTGCTCCAGAAAGACCACGGGGCTGTTGTCACGTATGGCGGACTTGAGCAAGCCCTTGGCGTCGTAGGGTGTGCCGGGAACGATCACCTTGAGTCCCGGTGTGTGGAAGAACAGGGACTCGACGTTCTGGGAATGAAACAGCCCTCCCCTGATACCGCCGCCGTATGGCACCCGCACCACCATCGGGACCTGCAACGCGCCGTTGCTGCCGTAGCAGGCGCGGGCCGCCTCACCGACCAACTGGTTGATAGTGGGCCATATAAAATCTGAAAACTGCACTTCCGGGATGGGGCGCATCCCCCGGAAGGCGCATCCCAAAGCCATACCGACGATGGATGCCTCGGCCAGAGGAGTGTCGACTACCCGGCTCTCCCCAAAATCGTCGATCAGTCCCTGGGTGGCCAGGAAAACTCCACCCCTGCGTCCCACGTCCTCGCCCATGACGAACACCGAGGGGTCACGGCTCATTTCCTCCCTCAGCGCATCCCGAACGGCTTCGATAACGCTTCTCTCGGTCATGCCATTACCTAAGACGGATAGACCGCGTCGAACAGGGTGGCAACGTCCGGCGGGCTGGCGGCTTCGGCTGCGTCCGTGGCGGCGTCAACTTCCCGCAGCGCTTCGGCCTTGATTTCCTCTATCCGGTCCGGGGTCAGGAACCCCTGCTCAACCATGTATGCACCGAGCCTGGCTACCGGGTCTCGGCTCCGGACTTCTTCGATTTCCTCGGGAGGACGGTAACGCCGGTCGTCGTCATCGGTGGTATGAGGCATCAGCCGCTCGCACTTCATTTCGAGGAGCACTGGCCCCTGCGTCCGGGCGTGCCCGATAGCCTCCCGGGTCGTGGCGTAGACCTCCAGAAAGTCCAGCCCGTCAACTACGATGCCCGGGAATCCGTAACCGGCTGCGCGGGATGCTACGTCTTCAACCGCCATCTGCCGGCGTTGCGGGACCGAAATGGCGTAGTGGTTGTTTTCGCAAATATAGACGATGGGCAACCGATGCACCCCGGCGAAGTTCATCGCCTCGTGTGTCTCGCCCTGGCTGGATGCGCCGTCGCCGAAGTAGCACAAGACCACAGTGTCGTCGCCCTGCATCTTGCACGCGAAGGCGTAGCCCGTGGCCTGGGTAAGGCCGGCCCCCACCACGTTGGAGATCTGGATGATGTTGCGCGGAAGGTCTGCTCCCTGAAGGGGAAACTGCCGGCCGTTGCTGTAGGGGTCACCATCCTTCCCCATGAATGACAACATGACCTGGGTGGCCGTCAGTCCGGCGGTCATCTTCAAGGCAAGGTCGCGGTAGTAAGGGAACAAAAAAGTGCGTCCGTCCTTCTGGGCTGCCAGAAGACTCGCTATCTCCGCAGCTTCGTGGCCCTGGGAGGAGGCGGCGATAGGCACCTTGCCTTGGCGGTTCAACGCCCAGATGCGCTCGTCCATGGTACGGGCAAGCACGGTCTTGGCGTAGACATCCACCATGTCCTGTTCGGTAAGCCCCTCCGGCAGAGACGCTGCCAGTTCCCCGACGCCGACTCCGGCGCCGTCGGGACTCTCCGGGCTTGATTCCCCCCTGTGGGCCATCGTTAACCTCTCGACTTGCCGACGGTAGGGGCATTATATACGGCAGTAGGAGGGGCCGCAAACAGACTCGAACCCTTCGCGCAGGCCGCTGATACCCCGGTGGCGAGCGGGGTCTGGTCAATACCCGAATCGGCAAGCGGACCGTCCTGGAGCCGTCCAAGGTGATGCCATGCCATCTCCGCGGCCCGCTCCGGCCAGCCCAGATACCAACCCATGCTCCGGCGGCGAAAAGTCGTTAAAATCCCGCGGGGTTCCGCATTGACATATCCTCGGAATCCTCTCTAATCTCTACACCCAAAGCGTTGCGGTGGAGGGCTGGTTCGTGGCGCAGGGAGTGTTGCCCGGTACTCCGGGGAGATCCTCTTTCACTTGGGCTGTGCCCTGGTCTTGCGGCTCCACTCCGTGGCCTTTCAGGCGGATTGACGTTCCGCGATCATGGCTGTTTCCGGGTTCGACTTCGCTCCTGCCGGAGCTTTACCATCCTTTCGGAGTTTCCATGATCGGCATGTTAGAGCGGTCTGCCTTGCACAGTCCAGCGCCGGGGAGAGGCACTCGGTTGTTCCATCGGGGGTTGCGTGGACATGTCCGAAATGCAGACCAGGGAGGTCTGGAAGGCTGTACTTGGGGAACTGCAATTGCAGGTCCCCAAGCCCATGTTCGAGACCTGGCTCAAGCGTACAACGGGAGTGAGGTACGATGAGGAGGTCTTCGTTGTAGGCGCACCCACCCCCTTCGCGGTGGAATGGCTGGAACGACGCATGTACCATGCCATTCAGACAATAGTCCAGAAAGTGACCCGGATGCCCCTCGAGGTCCGGTTTCAGGTCTTGGGCGGCGCTGGCGTGAACGATGACGAAGAGGAAGGATGGCAAGACCAGCCCACGGAGGCGCTCGGCTCAAGACCGGGGGAATACGCCACAGGCTCTAACTTGAACCGTCGGTATACTTTCGACTCCTTCGTGATTGGGTCCTCCAACCAGTTTGCCTACAACGCGGCCAGGGCCGTCGCCGACGCTCCTGGAGAAGCCTACAATCCACTGTTCCTCTACTCGGGTGTTGGTCTCGGCAAGACTCACCTGCTCCAGGCCATCGGCCACGTCTGCGCCAGCCGGGGCAAGTCCACCCGGTACGTGACCTCCGAGCAGTTCACCAACGAGTTCATCACGTCAATCGGTACGCGGACGACCGAAGATTTCCGCCACAGATACCGCAGCCTGGAAGTCCTCCTGGTGGATGACGTGCAGTTTCTCAGCGGCAAAGAGCAGACCCACGAGAGCTTCTTCCACACCTTCAACGACCTCCACACTTCCGGGAACCAGGTGGTTATCAGTTCCGATAGGCCGCCCCACGGCCTGACCCGCCTGGAAGACAGGCTCCGCTCCCGATTCCAGTGGGGTCTAACGGCGGATATCCAGGTCCCCGACCTCGAGACCCGCATGGCCATACTGGCATCCAAGTCGGAACATCTGGGCGTGCAGGTCGCCGACACCGTCCTCGAGCTAATCGCCAAGAGGGTGCGCCGCAGCGTCCGTGACCTGGAAGGAAGCCTGAACCGGATGATCGCCGAGTCCCAGTTGATGAACGTCCCTATCACCGTGCAGTCGGCCGCCCGGATCTTGGATGACTCGGCGCCGGATGACACGCGCCAGTCAATAGACCCCCGCGAAATCCTGGAGGCGGTCGCCGGGCATTACGGCTTGGAAGCGGAATCCCTGATTGCCAGGGGCCGCACCAAGAAAGTCTCCCGGGCGCGTCAGGTGGCGATGTACATGCTCATATACGAGCTCAACATGACCCCGACGCAGGTGGGTCGTTTCCTCGGAGGCAGGGACCATTCCACCATCATCCATGGCGCGGGCAAGATAAACGGGGAGATCAACGAAGACATGCAACTGCGCCAGGAAGTAATGGACATCAAGGAAGATATGTTCGCCTGAGCGTCCTTCAATCGTCCAATCGTCCCGCCCCCCGTTCGCCCGCCCCCGATTTGCTGTAGAATAGGGCTGGAACGGCTTCCCTCCACGGCCTCGACGTCCCTGTTCGCGTTGCGGACGGTATCCCCCCGTAGAGAAACCGTGCACTGACTCTATGAAGACTCACGTCATCGTCAAGACCCACGAGCTGGCCCTCAAGGGCAAGAACCGCCCGTGGTTCATGCGCCGGTTGGTGGATAACCTGCGAACGGCCACCCGTGGGGCAGGAGTGTCCAGTGTATGGCAGGGGCAGATGATGGTCGGTCTGACTCTTGAGGACGAGGACGCCTGGACCCTGGTCAAGCAACAGGTCAAGGACTGCTTCGGAGTGGCCAAGTTCTACAAGACCTATTCCGCTCCCGCGGACCTGGATAAGGTCAAGGAGATGCTGGCATCCTGGTTGGAGGGACGCAAGTTCGATTCCTTCCGCATCACGGCCAACCGCGCCGACAAGCGGTTCCCTGTCAAGTCGGAGTCCATAAACCGTGACGTGGGCCAGTTCGTCAAGGACCTGACCGGCGCAAGGGTTGACTTGACTCGTCCGGAGGTCCAGATATTCCTGGAGGTAGTTCCCGGAGAGATACTGGTCTACTTCGACGAGGTCCGGGGCCACGGCGGTCTGCCCGTCGGCGTCAGTGGCCTGGTTTCGGCCATGCTCTCCGGCGGTATCGACTCTCCCGTGGCGGCCTGGCACATGATGAAGCGGGGCTGCCGGGTCCACTTCGTCCATTTCCACAGCTACCCGTTGGTAGACCGCAGCTCCATCGAGAAAGCGGAGGAATTGGTGCAATTGCTCACCCGGCACCAGTACGGCTCCCAGCTTTCGCTGGTCCCTATGGGGGAAGCCCAGAAGCGGATCATATTGGAGACTCCCCCAGCCTACCGGGTCATACTGTACCGCCGCTTTATGATGCGCGTCACCGAGGCCCTGGCCCGCAGCCGTGGCGCGAAGGCCATAATCACCGGGGAGAGCTGCGGACAGGTAAGTTCTCAGACGCTGGACAACATGGCGGCGATTGACGCAGTAGCCAACATGCCCGTCCTTCGCCCTCTCATCGGGACCAACAAGGAAGAGATCATTACCAAGGCGCGCGAAATGGGCACCTATCCCATCTCCATCTTGCCAGACCAGGACTGTTGCTCCCTGTTCGTGCCGCGTCACCCGGAGACCCGCGCCAAACTGGCGACAGTCGAGAGGCTCGAATCGGCCCTCCCGATGGATGAATTGGTCCAACAGGCAATGGACAACACCCAGTCCAGGCTGCTTCGGCCCGCGGCAGTGGAACTTGCCGCCCGTTAGACCCGTGGCGCGGAGGCCCGCTGTTCCGCCCACGGTTGCGGATGAACGACGGCTGCTGGAAGAGTTGCTGCAGGGGGTATCCCGCAGCTTCTATCTCACCCTGCGGGTGCTCCCCCGTGGTTTACGCGAGCCGGTAGGCTTGGCATACCTTCTGGCCCGGGCCGCCGATACCATTGCCGACAGTAAGTTGGTACCCCCAGACCTGAGGTTGGCCTACCTCCTGAAATTCCGGGAACAAATCGAGGGACCCGGCGATGCTGAAGTCCTCCGGTCCATCGAAACGGAGTTTGCCGGACAGAATGCGCCTTCCTTGCCGGGACAGCCGGAGCGGGAGTTGCTGGCCTCGATGCCTCAGGCATTTGCCATGCTCGAAAGCGCCCCGGAGCCTGACCGGACTATGGTGCGTGAAGTGGTAACAACCCTCACCCGTGGTATGGAATTCGACCTGAAGACCTTCCCTTCTGAGGATTCAGGCCGGATAGCCGCCCTCCAGGACTATGCCGCTCTGGACTCCTATACCTACATGGTGGCCGGCTGCGTGGGAGAGTTCTGGACAAGGATATCGATGGCCCACGCCCCTGCACTGGGTGGGTGGGACGCCAATGACATGAGCGAAAAGGGCGTCCGATTCGGCAAGGCGTTGCAACTGACCAACGTCTTGCGCGACGTCCCCAGGGACCTCCGCCTCGGCAGATGCTACCTGCCCGAAAGCTGGTTGTCCGCCGCCGGACTGTCCCCTTATTGTCTGCTGAAACCGTCAAATACCAACGCAGCGCGGCCGGTACTGTATGCCGGGATAGAGAAAGCCCTGGAACACTTCACCGCCGCCGAGGAGTACGTGCTGACCATTCCCGGACGTTGCCTTCGTCTCAGGCTGGCCGCCCTGTGGCCGGTCCTGATCGGGCTTGCGACGCTGGCCCGGCTGGCAAGAAACGACGGATGGCTCGACCCGGATAGGCCCTCTCGCATCAACCGGGGTTGGGTATACCGCATGATGGCGAGGTCGTGGCCCAGCGCCGCCTCTGACACCCTGCTAAAGCGTTGGATCGGCGGGCTTAGACAGAAAGTGGAGGCGTCCATAACAGCACGGGAGAACGCGCCGGAGTGGGGGGCACTGTAATCGCACATTGCGAGACTCGTCGGGAGATTGGCTAATGGTACAACGTAAGAGACTGGATGGGCTGGTGGCCCTGATCACTGGCGGGGGCCGGGGAATCGGAAGAGCAATTGCCAAGGCGTATGCCGCAGAGGGGGCAAGGTTAACCTTGGCGGCGCGAACGGCTGCGGAGCTGGATGAGACAGCCCGCGACATCGCCGGGAACTACGGCAGCGACGTTCTCACCGCGATAACCGACGTAACCTCTCGGGGGCAGATCGATGAGGCGGTTGCCCGCACTCTCGACCGCTACGGGCGCATCGACGTGATGGTCAATAACGCCGGGAACATCGGCCCTGTGGGCAAACTGTGGGACAACGATCCGGAAGACTGGGCCCGCACCGTCTCAGTGCATCTCATGGGCGTGTTCTACGGCTGCCGCGCCGTCGTGCCTGTGATGCTCAATCAGGACTCCGGGCGCATCGTGAACATGTCAGGAGTCGGCGGGCCCAACATGTCCTCATACGATGCGGCCAAGACGGGAATCGTCAATCTGACCGAGAACCTTGCCCTGGAGCTCGCGGGCACACCGATTACCGTCAACGCCATCAGCCCCGGCTCCATCCACACCCGCATGTGGGAAGAGACCCGCGACCTGGCTCTTGCCATAGGCGACACCGCCACCTACCAGCGGGGCGTGCAGGTAACGTCGGGCCAGGGGGCCTCCATCGAACGTGCCGCGGAGCTGGCCGTGTTTCTGGGCAGCGATGATTGCGGAAGACTGTCTGGCCGACTCATTCGCGCCTTCGCCGACCCCTTCGAGCAAATCCCTGCAAGGGTTGACGAGATCATGGACTCCGAAGCCTACCTGATGCGGCGCGTAGACCCCGGCCACCCATTTCCCACCTCCCAGTCCTACCCCACGCTCCCCCTGCCGGGGTCGTAGCGAAGGGTGCGAGATGCCTTGCCGCTATCGACTTGCCGTTATCGAATGGCAGCGTTGCAGTTCAGGCTCCATTTGGAACCCTCGTTTAGCACAGCGCCGTCATACCCGCGAATGCTGGTATCCACTGAGGCCGGAACGTTTGATGCCGGGACGTTCCTCAAGCCGGGACTGAACAATTGCCTTGACGCCCTTCCGAATTCCTGTACCATTAGGCCAGTCCCGCGCGCGTTCGTCCGCAGGCGCGCGCCGCGTCATTGGAGGGGAATATGCCTAGCTTTCTGCGGGTCTACACCGGCAACGATGGCCAGTCTCACATAGAAGAGTTGGACTTCGAGATGCAGCCCTTTGTTGATACCGAGGGCGCTCATGGCATGTCCACCGCGGTGATCAACACGCCGGGCATCACTTTCCGGGAATACCAGCCGGGCTACTTTCTCGATTTCCACACGGCCCCGCGCCGCCAGTACAGCATCACCCTGACCGGCGAGATCGAGATCGGCACTCCCGACGGCACGGTCAAGCACGGCGGCCCGGGTACAGTGCTCCTGGCTGAAGACCTGACCGGCACAGGCCATTTCACCAGAGTCGTCGGTGACCAACCCAGGTTCTTCATCATAGTGCCTCTGGCAGACTGACCGGGGCTGCAATGGACCCTCAAGGACCGATGTCAGAGTCCCTTTCCCGGATAGAATCGGAAGCGGCCAAGCTCCATGACGCCGGTAGGTTCATGGATGCGGTGGCGTTGCTGCGGCGTGCGTTGGGCTGCCGTTCCCGGGAACACGGGGAAGTTCACCCCGAGACACTGGAAGCCCGCAACAGGTTGGCCCGTTCCCTCCGTGCCGCCGGGCGGTTCGACGAGGCCATTGACCTTTACCGTGGCACCTTGGACGCCCACCTGGAAACCATCGGCCCCGATGCCCCCATGACGCTGCGTAGCCGGAGCAGGTTGGCCAACACCTATTATGCTGCCGGAAGATATGAAGAGGCCGCCCAACAGTTCCAGGACATCCTGCGGCAGCGTTCTCAGGTCCTTGGGCCGGAGCACCCCGATACTCTGCGCAGCCTGGGCAGCCTGGCCAACACCTACGCCTGCCTGGGCCGCTACGAAGAGGCCGCCGAATTGCACCGGCAGACCCTCGAAGCCAGGGAAGAAGTGCTGGGTGATCTTCACCCCCGCACCGAGTTGAGCCGCGTCCGTCTCGGCTCGGCACTCGGGGCTATGGACAACCCCCGGCCATCCGTCGATGCCGATAAGGAGCAGGAACGATGAAATACGGGTTCACGCTGCCCGGAAGAGGGCCTCTGGCCACCCCCGAAAGACTCGGCCTCATTGCCAGGAAGGGTGAGGAACTGGGTTACGACGCATTGCTCACTGGCGACCATATCCTCGTGCCCAGGAACATCGCCTCACGCTACCCCTACACCGAAGGCGGGGAGTTTCCGGGTTCGGCGTCCGGGGAGTCGATGGAGCAGTTGACCCTGCTGGCGTTCCTCGCAGGACAGACCGGAAGGATCCGCCTGGTGACCAGCGTTATCATCGTTCCCCACCGTAATCCGCTGGTGGCAGCCAAGGCCCTTGCTACCCTGGACGTGCTCTCCCAGGGCCGCCTGGTGGTTGGCGTGGGCGTCGGCTGGATGCGCGAAGAGTTCGAGGCCCTGGGCCTGCCGCCATTCGAGGAGCGGGGCGCGGTCACCGACGAATACATCCGGGCGTTCAAGGAGCTATGGACCAGTGATGATCCCCACTTCCAGGGGAAGTACGTCAGCTTCGACGACATCAGCTTCCTGCCCAAGCCGGTCCAGAAGCCCCACCCGCCCATCTGGGTCGGCGGGGAGAGCCGCCCGGCAATGCGCCGCACTGCGGAGCTTGCCAACGGATGGTACCCGCTGGGGTCCAACCCGGTCTTCCCGATGGGAACGCCGGAACAGCTTGCCGCAGGTCTGGACAGGCTGGCCCGCTACGCCCGCCGCTTCGACCGCGACCCCGCGGAGATCGAGGTCATCTACCGCACCCACCAGTTCGAGCTTAACGGCGCCGCATCAGGCGCTGACCGCCCCCCATTCGTCGGCAACGCGGAGCAGATCGCCGGCGACATCAAGCGCTACGAGGAGATGGGCGTAGGCTCGCTGGTCCTGGACTTTTTGCGTCAGACCGACGATCTGGACGTGATGCTGGGCCGCATGGAACGCTTTGCCGAAGAGGTCTGGCCGAAGGTATAGACCGGGAGGACTTGTACAGACCTGTCAGTCCCGGAACCCCTTCCGGAACCCCTTGATGTACAGATTTCGCAGCTTCTCAAGGTGCTCCGGCGGGATGGGCGGAAGGCCGGCGCAGGCGGCGATTTCCTCGGTTTCCGCCACGTTCTTCACACCGGGCACCGTAGTATGAATGTCCCGGTTCATCAGGCAAAAGACCATTGCCGCCTGTGACAGGGTGGCTATCGGGCCGCCGGTCAGAAAGCCCAGCTTCCCGGCGCTGGCGAGGTCGTAGGCGAGAAGGGTTCCCGGCGGTACTTCCCGGTCCACTTCGGGGGTCAACGCTCCGGCGGCATGGGAGCGTATGCCGATGACGCCCATGTTCCTCGACCGGGCCAGAGGAATGATCTGCCCGTTGTCATATATGTCCACGCCGGGAGGCGGCGGTTCCTGCGCGGTCTGGTTCAGTAGGTTGTAGTAGGCCAGCACGGTATCATACTCGCCGCTGTTGAGGATGTGCCGCATGGTGGGGACATGGTGGTCCATCGCCGACACGCCGATGAACCTGGTCTTGCCCGCCTCTTGCATCCGGCGGTACGCCTCCAGCACCGGCCCCAATGCGTCATTGGCGGAGAGGGAGTCGGGGGCTTCCCCGCGGCGTTCCGTGAAACGGTTATGGACGTGGAGCACGTCCACCGAGTCCATGCGCAACCGCCGCAGGCTGTTGTCCACCGACCGGGCCACCGCGCCGGACACATCGGACATCTCATCCGCCCTGATGCGTACCTTGGTTGCGACAACGGCTTCGTCCCTATGGCCCTGGAGGGCGATGCCCAGGGCTTCCTCTGCCTTGCCGTCCCCGTAACCTGGGGCAACATCGAAGAAGTTGATGCCCAACTCCAGGGCGCGGTGGACGGCCCTCACCGATTCGTCCTGAGTAGTAGGCCCCCAGACCTGGCCGATTCCGCCCCCGCCGAACCCGGCCCTGGATACCCGAAGCCCCGTCCGTCCCAGTTCAACGTATTCCATTTTCCGTGCCATCCCCGTGTTGTCTGGAATGTCCCGAGGGCGCGGTTCCGGCCCCGTTTAACCTGATACCTCCCCCTCGGCGAGTTGGAAGTAAATGCCGTGGGAACTGCCGGGTTCGATGCTGAGGGTCTTATAACCGAATGGGCTGAAGGTTGGAGCATCGCCCCGCATCTCGTTGCCCTTGCCCTTGAGGTCATCGAAGACCTGGTCGATGCCATCCACGCCCCAGGCCACGTGGGCCACTCCGGGGCCCTGCTCCTTCAACTGGCGGGCCATCGCCGTGTCATCTCGCGTCGGCTCGAAGAAGTCAACCATCGTCTCGCCGATGTGGTACATGATGGACTTGTATCCCCGGTCTGCTATTTCGTCGGTGCGGGCCGGCTTCATGCCGAAGTTCTTCTCGATATAGTCGGCCATTTCCTGGATACTCTCGACGATGTAGGTAACATGGTGGACCTTGGTGAACATCACGGCCTCCTGTTGACATAAGTTGTGGGGTCCCGTTGTTGGGTCCCATTGTATCACCGGGAAGCGGACCCAATGGTCAGGCAGCCAGTAGCTGCCTACTTTGCGGTAAAGCCGCCGTCTACAACAAGCTCCGCCCCGGTGATGTAAGAGGCTTCGTCGGACGCGAGGAACAGTACCGCGTTGGCGACCTCATCCACCTCGCCCGGCCTGCCCATCGGCACGTTGGCCAGGGACGCTTGGCGTTGGGCCGGGTCCCGGTTCTCGGAGCCGAGCATGGGCGGCATCATGCCGGGATGCACCGAGTTGACCCGGATGCCCTCCCCGGCGTGCTGGACCGCGGCGGCCTTGGTCACGATGCGGACCGCGCCCTTGGAGGCGTTGTAGCCGGGATGGACGTATTCCTGGCCCACGATTCCTGAAATGGAAGAGATGTTGACAATTGCGCCGCCTCCCGCTTCCTGCATCTCCGGGATAGCGTACTTCATGCCCAGGAAAACGCCCCTGGCGTTGATGTTCATCAGCCGGTCCCAGGCGTCGGTGCTGCGGAAGTCGGTCTCCCGGCTGCCGCTGATGCCCGCGTTGTTCACCAGCACGTCCAGCTTGCCGAACCGGGCCACGGTCTGCTGTACCGCGGACTCCCAAGCGGCTTCGTCGGCCACGTTCAGTTCAACGAACATGGCCTCCCCGCCGGCCTCGGCGATTTCCGCTTCCACCTGGCGTCCGTCCTCTTCACGGATGTCGGCGATGACCACCCTGGCCCCCTCCCGGGCAAACAGCCTGGACTCAGCGGCCCCCATCCCGTGCGCCCCTCCGGTGACAATAGCAACCTTACCTTCCAGCCTCATAACGCGCTCCTCAAGGGTCGATTATAATCTGGCACGATTATACCCGTTGTCAGATGTTCTTCCAGTTATTCCCGAAGGAAGGTCAATCGCAGCTTATGCCGAGGCGTTACCGTCCACGTGAGGTTATCCGGGTTCTTGAACGTCTGGGTTGGGTTCGGGTCAGGCAACGGGGGAGCCATGTTAGACTGGTATTGCCGGACGGGACACTTCCGGTTAGTGTCCCCGTTTCGGACCGCGAGGTCGATGCGGGGACCTTTCGCAGGATATTGCGGCAAGCGCATGTACCCCCGATGGAGTTCCATCGTTGGGCGGAGGAGATTCTCTGATGGCCAAACTGAAAGTGACTGTTGCCATGTTCCACGATGGCGAGGCCGGCGGCTATAGCGTCATCATACCCACGGTCCCCGAATTGGCCACGATGGGGGAGACCGTGGAAGACGCCTTTGCTATGGCCAGGGAGTGCCTGGAGATAAGCCTGGAGGCGTCCGCAGACTTGGACCATTACAACCTGGATCATGTCCATCCCGGTCATATAGTGATGGGTACAGTGGAAATCAGCGTACCCTCACACCCCATATCCGTGGGCGGGAGTGGGGACGGCGCGGCGCAGTTGGGTGAAGCGGGCGCCCCGACGGCGAAGAGGAAAGTGTCCGTGGTCCTGCTCCACCAGGATGATTCCGGATGCTACACTGCTATCACGCCCATCTTTCCCATGTGCTCCACCCAGGAGAATTGCGCCGGCAAAGCGCTGCTCATGGTCAAAGAAAAGCTGGAACTGGACTTGCGGGAACCGACCGATTGGGACCTGTTCGACTTGGATGCTGGATACTCGGAGCACGTAGTCGTTGGCACAATAGAGGTGGAACTACCCGACCCCGGGGATACAGGACCAACGGGATCAGGGGAAGCGTTGGCCGAAGCTCCAAGACAATAGGGATCTCAGCGCTCGCTGACGTGCAGTATCGTAATGCCTGCCAGACCGTTGGCGTTGTACCGCAGGATGATGTCATTGTCGATCAACTCGCTGTCGGTTGCCCGGCTTGGCTCTTGAAAGTTGACGTACAACACATCCCCCTCTCCATCGTAAGAGACCCACAAACGGTCTTAGGGGAGTGATGCACTGCGAGGAGCAGGCTTAAACAGGCGTTCAGATTTTCGGTCGGTTCTTTCAGTGCCATACCTGCCCCTTCTCGCAGCGAGGCTATCCGCCTGGTTAAGAACGACGGAGATTTCCGCTTTCGTCCACGATGTAGCCCAGATCTTTTAACCGTCTGGTTGCTTCTCTCAAAATGTTCTCGTCGAACAACCCTTTGAATCGAGGTTGAAGCACGTGACATTCGACGGTCAGGTCCAGTCGGTCATGTTCCCAAAGTTTGTCGAACCCATACTGAATGTCCTCGGTGCCGAGTAGTCGGCGAGCGGTCTCCACACCTCCATGCTGCGCTACCATTTCTACAAAGAGACGAGCGTTATAGCCAAGGTCTCTCAAAGCCCTTTCGTAAATGCTGAACATCGCCTGATGGAATTCGGTTTCCGGCTCTTCCATTTTGCCCCCAACTTATCTTGTAGGGATGATAGGCGCAGCGGCTAAACCAATACCAAGGTGGGATGTGCATTTCTGGGGTCTTGAAAACGACTGAAAGGACTCCGCAGCACCTCATATCACCTTTAAGCTCCAACTGGGTGGGTACCGACAGTGCGGCCTAGCGATATGCACATTTCACTTTGGCTTCAGTTTAGTTCTTTGAACGGATATTCGGTCCGACAATCAAAAAGCCGGACTAATCAAGTCCGGCTTCGTTGCTGCGCTTTAACGGCTGAGTAGTGGAAGGGAGGATAGGTTGTTGTTGCTTTGGTAAGCCCCGGCTTGGCCGGGGGTAACGGTGGACTTTCTCAGGGGACCGTTCCTTTC
The DNA here is from genome assembly GCA_034422355.1 of Dehalococcoidia bacterium. Classification (GTDB taxonomy): domain Bacteria; phylum Chloroflexota; class Dehalococcoidia; order Lucifugimonadales; family UBA3495; genus CATOSP01. Next base: position 24,676 of record DAOUJS010000106.1, read on the forward strand.
ACCGGGGAGCATGGCTCAACCAACTGGTTTCTAGAACGGAACACCCACCGCTCGACCTGGGAGTTGGGTCCGGCCCCGACCCCGGCGGTTGCCGGGGAAACAGGTCGAACCGTAGCTCCGTAGAAAGGAGGTGATCCAGCCGCACCTTCCGGTACAGCTACCTTGTTACGACTTCGTCCCAGTCACCAAGCCCGACCTCGGCGCCTGCCTCCCTTGCGGGTTAGCTCAGCGACTTC
>DAOUJS010000107.1:0-12891 GCA_034422355.1 Dehalococcoidia bacterium
GCGAAACCAAGGGTGTGGAACGGCAGCCAGTCAGCCCTGAGGCGAGAATTTCTCCCCCTATCACTGGCTGGTCGGGACATTCGGGCAATTAACATCCTTGTTCAGACTATCCCAAGGTCTTGGCAAACGCAAGCACTCCCAGGCACGGTGGGATGGTCCCGGCAAAGGTGCCGTCTTCCTCCAGTTCCTCGTAGGCGGCATAGGACATCGCGCGCTCTATGTGATCGGTGAGGATGTATTCGCCATTCATTTCTGCGCCCTCTTCTTCCTGAGTATCACCATGAGAGACGGTCAGGTGCTTACTCCCCCGGTTTCAGGGGAGGCAGTACCGACTCCAGCCACGGAATAAGGTCCTGGAGCACCTCGACGCTTATCTCGTGGCCCATGTTGTATTCGTGGAACTCGGGGGAATACCCTGCTTCTTCCAGGAAGTCACGGGCCGCGTATGCCCTGTCCGCCGTTACCATCGGGTCGGACAGTCCGTGGGCGACGAAAATCGGTTGGGTGCGTTCCTGTGGCAGCCGGGGACCAAGCTCGCCGGTATCGGGCAGCGTGGCGCTGAGGGCGGCAAGGCCAGCGAACCGGTCTGGGCTGGTGAGACCGCAGCGGTAGGTCATGCCGCCGCCTTGGGAGAATCCCATTAGGACTGCCCGCCCCGGCGTTACATTGAACTGCTCGAACACCTCGTCGAAGAACCCGCCCAGCAGTGTCTCGGCCTGCTTCGCCTCGTCGGGCGTGCCCATGCCCCGGGGCGTCATCCAGCCATATCCCATGTGGCCGCCGCCCAGGTCGAAGGGGATGGGAGCGTTGGGGCAGGCGTAGACGTAGCCGGTCCGGTTGATGGCCGGGGTAAGCCCTGCCAGGTCCTGCATGTTCGCGCCGAACCCGTGCAGCAACACCACCAGGGGGTAGCTGAGGGATGGTTCGTAGTCGTCCGGCAAAATCGTCAGATAGATGAGGCCCTTGCCTTGATGTTGTTCCGCCTGCATTTCGCGCCGCTCCAGAAATTTCCGGTCCGGCGCACGTCTGTTGCAAGAGTGGCCGTTGCCGGTGTCTTGGGGTCCCGCACATCCTACCATCACGGACCACTGATTCGCACCGTAGATTCACATGATAATCATGATGATTCCCTGAATCATCAGCGCCCTGGGGTGTGCGTGGGCGGACCGCGGCGTAGCCTTCGCGGGCATGGGTGCTAGAATAACCGGGCGCGGCGGATGGCTCTCATAAAAACTTGGTCTGCCCGCAGGGGTATGTTATGGCCCACATCTACCATCTGGTTCCCAGAGATGATTGGGAAGCTGCCAGCAGTGAGCCTGAGTACAGCGCGGACAGCCTGGCCTCGGAAGGGTTCATCCACTGCTCGAAGGACCATGAGCAGTTATTCGCAGTGGCCCGCAGGTTGTACCGGGACCGCACCGACATGCTGGTGCTGGAACTCGATACCGAGGTGTTGAGTTCTCCCATAAAAGAAGAGCCGAGCCGGTCGGGGGAGATTTACCCCCACATCTACGGGCAGATCAACAAGACGGCAGTTGTGAGAGTGCTGGCCCTTGAGTCAGACGGCGCGGAGGGCTACACCCTGGAAGAAGCCTGGGAAGAAACCTGAACTGTGCTCCCCCCGCTGCCGGGACCCGGTTCCGGTAAAACCGGGTTGAGAATGGACCTTCGGGACTTGCTGCCAGCGGGACCTGCTACTGAAATGTATTGGGGTCGGAGTGGGTTCGGCCGTTGGGCGACTCTTCCGACCTGGCGGTCTTGATCAGAAACCACATCAACCCGCCGCCCACCACGAATATGGCAATGAACAGGACGCCTACAGCGGCCCACAGCCCTGTTTCCTCCCCGACCATGCGGCCGTGGGCGGCAATTGCCCTCAACATGCCTGCCAGGCTAAAAGTAGACCACTCCATACAGTATCGGCCAGACCAGCACTACGAAGTACCAGAAGATTGAGGCGGCCTCCATGCCGGCGGACCGGCGTGGGAACTGCTTGGTCAACAGGCCCACGGTTACCACGGCCAGGCACAGCACGGCCGTCAGGACGTGAATGGCATGGAACCCGATCAGCACGTAGAAAATCGAACCATAGGAGCTGGACGTTACCGTCAGGCCGTATCCGATGAGCCTGACCCACTCGACGCCCTGCAGCCCAACGAACAGGCCGCCCAGTGCCAGGGTGACCACCAGTAGCAGGGTCAGGGTGTGAACAGAGGCGTCCGGCTTCCGATACTGCCACATGAACAGTAGCATGGTCACGCCGCTGGCCAGCAGCACCGCCGTGTTGATGGCTGTGGCCACCACGGGATACCGGGGCTGGTCCAGGGGTGGCCAGAAGTCCAGCGATGTCCTGATGGAGAGGAAGGCGCTTATCAGCCCGGCGAAGGTCATGGCCTCTACCACGATCACCAGCACCATGCCGAACCGGGCTACGGCGATGCCGTTGATCTGAGGACGGTCGTCAGGTTGCCAGCCATGTCCCCCGTTGACCATGCCCGTGGGAGGGACGGTTATGTCAGACGGAGTGTGCCGGGCGTCGCCGTTGCGGGCGCCGGAAGTATAGGCTGCCCTGGAGGACTGACCACCCTGATCGGGGTCAGAGGGCTTCGGCTGGCTCATTGCTTCTGGGTAGCCGTAAGGTCGAAGAAGGTGCCGGCGAGGAAGAAACCGACGAAGAACAGGGCAATCAGGCCAAGCACCCAGAGATATTTGGCCTCAAACTTAAGGTGCATGAAGTAGGACACCACCAGGGCTGCCTTGATCACACCCAGGATGAACAGGAACGCCAGCAGCAGCATATCCAGGAAGTGCCGGATTTGCCCTTCCACAGGGGCGAAATTGACCACGAGCAAGGTGGCAACGATGCTGGTGCCGGTGAGCAGCAGCAATATGAACCAGACCAGCAGGTAGTTGGGCCAGTGATGTTGTTCCGCGTGTTCCGATGCCATCGGGCATTCGCTCCTACGACAGATAGAAGAGGGGCCACAGGAACAGCCACACTATATCGACGAAGTGCCAGTACAGCGCGGTAGCTTCCAGGGTGAAGTTGGGTCTCCACTTACCCATGTAGAGTATGAGGATGACTGTGAACGCGATCAGGCCGATGAGAACGTGGACCGCGTGCAACCCGGTGGCGGTGTAGTAAAGCTGCCAGAAGGGACTGGTGTGGATGGTGTAACCGTGGGCGATCTCGTAAGGCCACTCCAGGACCCACTTCAGCGCGAGGAACAGTATTCCGAAGGCGAGACACCCAAGGAGACACAGCTTGGACAGCCCGTGATTCCCCGTGGCGCTCATCTTGTGGGCCAGCGCCACCAGCATACTGCTGGTCAGCAGGTTGAAGGTGTTGACCGACCCGATGATGGGGTTGGTGTGCTCCGATGCCTCCTTCCATCCGGGGAAGGAGATGCGGAACAGGACGATGGTCATTATCACCCCGCCGAAGAGTACCACCTCCCCGGAAAGGAACAGCCACATCCCCAGTTTTGGGGCGCCGATGTTCGTCGGTTCTACGTGTTCCAGAGAATGTGCCTGGGCATGGGCCATGTTGCTTAATCCTCCCCCCGTTCGTGGCCGGGGGCTAAAGGTTAGTCCCGTGCAGTCAAGGTCATCAGCCGTCCCTGCGGCTCGTAGTCTGCTCCGTTTTGGGGCACTTCCGGCGCGTACTCATACGGGTCCCGTTCCACCACCGGGACGGTGTCGCCCCAGTTGAGGTGCGGCGGCGGCGACGGGGCCGACCATTCCAATGTGGTGGCCTCCCACGGGTTCTCCGTCGCCCGCTTGCCGGCGATCATGCTGTAGAAGAAGTTGAACACAAACAGGAACTGCACCAGTATCAGCAGTACCCCGGCTATCGACACGAAGTCGTTCAGCCAGGCATACCCCTGGAGCAGGGGAATGTGATCGTAGCTGGCATACCTCCTGGTGTACCCGGCGAAGCCCAGAATGAACATGGGTGTGAAGACTATGTTGAACAATAGGAACGTGCTGATGGCGTGGGTCTTGGCTATGCCCTCGTGCATAAGCCTCCCGAACATCTTGGGGAACCACCACTGCACCGCCGCAAAAGTGGCCAGTATCACCGAGGCGAATATCACGTAGTGGAAGTGGGCCACCACGAAATAGGTCTCGTGCAACTGGATGTCTGCAACTGTCGCCCCCAGTTGCAGCCCGGTCAGGCCGCCCACGATGAATATCACGTAGGCGAAGAAGGCGTACAGGAAAGCCGCATTGAACCTGAGCGACCCTCCCCACAGGGTCAGCCCCATCGCCACTACGATAACCAGGAAAGGCACCGAGATGATGATGGTGGTGATGCTGAACCCGACCGCGGCCAGCGGGTTAAGCCCGGCAACGAACATATGGTGTGCCCAGACCATGAAGCTGAGTATCCCGGCAAATATGGTCCAGAAGATAATGTGCTTGTAACCGTGCAGGGGCTTCCGGGCCGCCGCTGGGAATATCTCCGAGATGACGCCCAGGCCGGGAATGAGGATGACGTACACTTCCGGGTGGCCGAAGAACCAGAACAGGTGCTGCCACAGCAACGGGTCGCCCACCTTGTCCGCGCTTACGAGGTAGAAGTGGGTGCCGACGTTCTTGTCGAAGAGTAGCATGAACGTCCCGGCAATCAGGGGGCCGACGGACATCATGAAGAGCAGGGACGCAATCACGACCATCCAGATGATTATCGGCAACCGCATCAGGCTCATGCCCCGAGCCCGAAGCACGAAGGGAGTCACGATGAAGTTGATTCCGCCCATCAGCACGGCGGTGAATTCCAAGGCCAGCCCCACCGCCCAGAGGTTGATGCCCCAGTTGACCCCGGTCAGTTCCGAGTTGGCACTCAGGGGAGCGTAGGCCGTCCAGCCCCCGGCGAAGGGGCCGCCCGGCACGAAGAAGGAGGCCATGATGACCACGCTGGAAATGAAGAAGGTCCAGTAGGACATCATGTTCAGCAGCGGGAATGCCATATCCCGCGCGCCGATCATCAGAGGGATGGTCAGGTTGCCGAAGAATCCCAGCAGTATGGGCATGGCCACCCAGAAGATCATCAGGGTGCCGTGCATGGTCACGTAAGCGTTGTACCGGGCCGGGTTCAGCAGTTCCTGCTCCGGCATGGCCAGGTGGGAACGGAAAACCAGGGCGATGATCCCGCCGAACAGGGCGAAGAACAACCCGTTCAGAAGGTACTGCTTGGCGATCATCTTGTGATCGGTTGAGAAGATGTAAGTCCGTATCCACCCCATCTCGGCGTGGTGGACCGCCGCCGCGTGTGCCGCCATTACGGAACTCCTAAGGTAACCGTTCTTGAATCGAGCCAGCTATCGAAGTCGTCGGTATCGAGCACCCTCACGTTGGACAGCATCTTGTAGTGACCCAGTCCGCAGAGCTCGGTGCAGAGGACCGGGTATTCCCCGGCCTCCTTGGGCACGAACCATACCCGCGTAGTGCGTCCGGGGATCACGTCGTACTTCACCCGCAGGTGCGGCACGAAGAAGGAATGGATGGTGTCCCCGGAGGTCATGTTCAAAACGACCAGCCGGTCCTTCTCAACCACCAGGTCGTTGCCCAGGGTGAAATCGTCGGCGGTCCCGAAGACCTTGTCCCCGCCCGCGTAGTCGAAGGCCCAGAAGAACTGGCGGCCTGTCACGTTGACTGTCAGGGCCTCGCCGTGCTTGGCCTCCAGGCTCTCCTCGCTTTTCAGGATCGTCTCGGCCCATCCCCAGGTGGAGAACACTGTGATAATGATGTCGAAGATGATCATCGCAATGTCCAGGATTACGAGGCGTGTGATCCACCCGCTCATGTGGCGCGTGGGCGTGGGATTCTTGCTCGCCCTGAAGTTGATCAGGGCGAGAATGATGAGGGTGAAGGACAGAATGGCCACCAGCAGGGTGACCATGGAGATAATCAGGAGGCTCCAGTCGAGCCACCAGCCGTGGGTGGAAATGTCTGGCATTATTGGCATGGGCTACTTCCTGCTAAAACGTGGCTCCTCAGCCTCCGTTCCGGCTCTCCACCGGCTATGGGGCAAAGCCCCCGGATCTGGAGTTTGGCTCTTAATGCGGCGGGGCCGGTGTTTCTTCAACCTGAACCGGCATCTCTTGCAGTTTGACCTTTCCCTCTATCCCCAGTTGCTTCACGTAGAGGACGTAGGCGATGATGTCCCAGGTATCATCGTCCGAGATGTTGTTGGCCAGCATCGGCGTGCCCTTCACGCCCAGGCGGATGGTCTTGAACATGTCCTCGATGGCCGGTCTGCGGATCGGGTCGTGGGCATAGTCCCTGGGAACGATGGGCCTCAGTTCACCGTGATATACCCAATCTGTAACCTGGTTCGCCAGGGGAGGTCCGCCGTTTTCGACGTCGCCGTGGCAGGCCTGGCACCCCCGGCTTACGAACAACTCCCGTCCTGTCTCTACGCTCTCCGGGGAGTCGAAGTCAGCAGGCATCTCCGGCACGATGATGCCGGGGCCGGAGGGATGATTGAACTTCCAGGCGGAGTAGCCGAAGGTCTTGATGAATTCGATGACCGCGTCCGTCTCCTCGTTGCTGAAGTCGGAGAACCCGGGCATGGGCGTACCGGGAAGACCCTCCCTGATGGTCTTTCTCAGGTCCTCGTCCAGCGCCAGCATATCCGGGCGGTCCGAGGTGTTGAACTTGAACACCACGGAGCGTGACCTGTGGGACTTACCGGTGAAGTCCCGGGGGAACACGCTCAGGCCCTCTGGAGTTATCTGTTCCCCGTCGCCGTAAGCGCCGTGGCAGGTGGCGCAATTTTGCTGGTAGACCTCCCAGCCCACATCAACCTTCGCCATGTCCGGTTCCCAGCGGACGCGCAGCCGCAGGTCGATGTGGTCGGCCAGGCGGTAGATGGCGGTTTGCATGGAGGGGGCGTTGATAGCCCGCAGGTTGTTCACGCTCTCATCCACCAGGCGGTTGTTCTCCTCCCGCTCGGTGACCTGGCCCAGCTTGGCAAGATTGGCCCGGACCGTGCTCAGGACTGGCCGTACCGCAGCCTGCTCCTCCCTGGGGGCATTCGCCATCAACAGGGTAATGCCGCCGCTGATCAGTTCCTCGGCGGACCGCACCGTCTCGGTGCGATAGGCCAACTCTTCCTGATTCGCATCCTCCGGAGAGAAGACGCGCGGATTGTCTTCCGGGGCCTGGAAAGCGAAGGTCAACGCCACCCCGCCCACCAGCAGGAACAATGTGATAAGTGCAGCGATGAGTACCTGTTTCACGCTATCTGCTCAACCCCCGTGCTGGTATGGACTGGGGGCATTTCCAACGCAAAATGTGGCCTTTGTTCAAACGGAAGGAAAGTATCATAAGGCCCATAAATCTGTCAACGAATATGGGCTGCCCGTCAAAGCCCCAGATCTGGAGTTTTCCGGTGGAGGCCGGTGACGGTGGTTGAGAGTGAGGTTTCGCTTTCACAAGGCAACCACGCTGTCCACCATCATCGCGGCGAATAGCAACCCCAGGTAAAGCAGGGAATACAGATAGACATGGCGGGCGTGGCGGGCCCACTTTTTGTTGGGGCCCGTCTTTTTACTCATTTGGGTAAGCCGCCACGCGAAGGCGATGAACATTGCTCCCAATGGGATAGCGGCCCCAAGGTATATCCAGTCCACGGCGCGGGTCAGCGCGAATCCCAGGCTGGCGCCCACCAGAACCAGGGAGTAGACGAAGATGTTGGTGGCCGTGTATTCCCGGGATGAGACCACCGGCAGCATGGGTACGCCGGCCTGCTCGTAGTCCTTCTGTATCAACAGAGCCAGCGCCCAGAAGTGGGGTGGAGTCCATAGGAAGATGATAGCGAAGAGGCAGAAGGCCGGGATGCTCCCAACCAAACCCCCAAACGGGAAAAGACTGCCGGTGACGGCCACCCAGCCCACCATCGGCGGTATGGACCCGGCTGCGCCGCCGATGACGATGTTCTGGGGTGTGGACCTCTTGAGCCACATGGTATAGACGAACACGTAGAACAGCGTCGCGGTCAAGGTCAGGGCAGCGGCCAGCAGGTTCACTCCCGCCCACAGGAGCGCGAAGGCGGCAACGTTCAGCAGAATGCCGAAGGTCAGTGCGTTGCCAGGCGCGATTCGATGGGCAGGCAGGGGACGCTGGCACGTCCGGCCCATCTTCAGGTCGATGTCCCGGTCCCAATAGTGGTTGAGGGCGTTTGCGCCGCCGGCCCCCATGGCTCCCCCGGCGCATACCAGCAACGCCAGTCCCAGCGGGGGGACGCCCTGCGCTGCCAGGAACATTCCTCCCAACGCCGTGAGTAGGAGAAGCATGATAATCGGGGGCTTGGTCAGGGTGACGTAGTCGTTTACCACCCCTGCTGCTTTCTTCAGGTGCGCAGGCACTCGCGCGACCTCAGGCGCAGCCGTGCCCTGTCTTTCAAGCATGGGCAGGCTCCTGTTCCTTCAACCGGGTTCCCGCAAATGCCACCGCGGTCAACGCAACCACTGCGGCCCACAGCAGAGTTGCCAGGGCAAGATGCAGCGCCCGCAATTCTACCGGGAAGCGGAACCACACCGTAAATGCGCCCGCCAGCACCTGCGCGGCGAAGACAACGGCGGCGATTATGGACAAGTATCGCAACTCTTTTGGTCCCTGCTCCTGTCTGAAACCCAGGTGCAGCGCGTAGAGCAGCAGACCTCCGATCAACACTGCGGCAAGACGGTGGAGCATGTGGATGAACTGGGGCGCGGTTGCCGGGACCAGGTTGCCGTTACACGTTGGCCATTGGGTGCAGGCGGCGGTTGACCCGGACACCGTTACGAAAGAACCTGACATGATAAGAACATACACGCCCAACCCGGCGGCTGCAACTATGGGCAGGTAGTGTCCGGTCCCGCCGGTGGAGGGAGTGCCGGCTCTCCGGCTCCCTACGAACAGTATAATCATGCAGGCCAGCAGGGCTTCCGCCATCGCCAGGTGCGCCGCCACCAGGGAGCCATGCAACTCGGTCAGGACCGTGATACCGCCCAATATGGCCTGGACCAGTACCAGCGCGACGGCGAAAGTTGATCCCCAGACGAGCCCCTTGCTTCTCAGCCGGAGAAGAGGGCCCTTCATGGTTTTGCCAGCCCCTCGCCGCGCAGAGGGTCCGCGTTTCCAATGGACGACCCAAGCGACGCAACAGGTGGCGAAGACCAGGGGGCCCACCAGGACAGATGCTACCAGCCGGTGGCTGTATTCGATAATTGCGTCTGCACGCAGCGGGGGGATTACCTTACCGTAACATAGGGGCCAGTCGGGGCACCCCAGCCCGGACTCGGTGACCCTAACCACGCCTCCCAGCACAACGAGGGCGAATATTGCTACCACGGACGCCAAGCAGAGACATTGGAACCACTGCCCGGCCCTGCCGGGTTGGGAAGGGGAGATGCCGGACTCCACTACTGCCATCAGACCGCACAGCAAAGTATCATAGCGGCATGGGGTTGTCAATTGACATAGCCGGGCCGTTGGGCCAATCGCGGCCTGTCGCCCGAACCCCATGCGAGTGCGCCGGCCTTGGCCCCGCGCGGATGCGATTGAGGCGCACGGATAGTGGAGGACAAGCGCCAGTCCGGTTATCATGGGAGCGCGAACAAACAGCAATCAGGAGGCAAAGCAGGATATGGCCGAGTACATACCGTCAACCAGTGATTGGGTGCGGGAGCAGGTGGAGGTCTACGAGGGGAGCGGGGGCACCGAGGGGACTACGTTGCGCGATACCGGGCTGCCCGTCATCATTGTCACCAACCAGGGGAACAAGACCGGGGCAATCCGCAAGACACCGTTGATGCGGGTGAAGGACGGAAACAACTACGTCCTGGTGGGGTCCCGCGGCGGTGCGCCCAAGAACCCGGTGTGGGTGTACAACCTGCGGGCGGACGGCAATGTGGAGATACGGGACGAGACCGAGGTCTACACCATGCGGGTCCGCGAGGTCCAGGATGAGGCGGAACGGGCCCGGCTGTGGGCGCTGTCAGTGGAGGCTTTCCCGCCCTACGAAGAGTACCAGGGCCGGACGTCCCGGAAGATTCCGGTGTTCGTCGCCGAACCGGCGTAACGGGGGTTGCGCTCTCCATCTGCATGTAGGGCCTTTTCAAAGCTATTTAAGGCTATATCAGGAGGCAAGGACCATGCCCAAGTATCTCTTTCAGGCCAATTACACTGCCCAGGGTCTCCAGGGGCTGCTGAAGGAGGGAGGCACTGCACGCCGGCAGGTTTTCGAAGAAATGGCAAGGGAGCAGGGGGGAACCCTGGAGTCTTTCTACTACGCCTTCGGAGGCTCCGACCTGTATATCACCTTCGATCTCCCGGATGCGGCAACCGCCGCGGCCGTCTCCTTGAACATCGGCGCGGGCGGCGCCCTCGAGATCAGCACAGTTCAGCTGATTACCGCCGAGGAGGTCGACGCGGCTTGCGGCAAAACGGTAACTTACCGCCCGCCGGGAGCATAGCCTGCCCCTTCGTCTTTGCCGTGGCCGTAAGCATGGTGCCGCGGTAATTTGGGGTCTCTACGGGGGAGTAACTTGTTGCAGAGTGATCCAAGGCAGGGTTTTTGAAAGCGCCCTGCAACCACGAGCTAGGACGATTGCAAAGCAACTGTCTTTGATGTCAAGGGCTGATCTTATGGGGATTCCAGCGCTTGCCGCCTTTGACCATGCTGTTGAGGATGGCCAGCAGCTTGCGCATAGGGGCGGTCAGTGCCAGTTTCCTGGGGTTGCCCGCCGCCGGCAGCCGTTGGCAGAAGCTAGGGAATAGAGTTCCTGGTTCCGGAGTCCGTCAGGGGTCGAATAGCAGGGCGGACCGCCTCGGCGAAATGGGCTGCCTTGGGCGTCCTGCACATCGGTCTTGGCAAGCGGCCGGCGGCCTTGGCGAAGTCGTGCGCCTGACGCGGGTTGACCACCGCCACCGGCAGGGACGCTGCCGACAGGGATCCTGCCAAGGGCAGTTCCAAGCCCCTGGTAGACCCCAGGACCACTGCCGGGGGGCCAAGGGATGCAACTCAGATACCAGGCCGCCAATCCCGGCCCCGGGCCGCAGGCCAGGGTCCTGACCGCGCCCGATGGTCTGAGGGCGAGATCCAGGCGTTCCTTGGACACATCGATCCCCGCGAATATGGATTGCTCACTCATCCGGCCTCCCGGTCAAGGGTTGGCCCGTACTTGCAACATGGGGGATCCGTGGCCCAGGCAACTATTCGGGATCTGTGGGGAAAGGTGTGGCGGCCATGCTTTGCAACGGTCTGCCAAGACCCAGCCATTGCCGGTCTGCCGCACTCTTAATTACTCCCCAATGGCTATCCTCTGCCCAAACTCCAAGATACAAGTCAGGGAGCCTGGCATAGAGTCGGGCGATGGTCTGGGTTGAGCGGAAGGCGCAGGTCATGGCCTTCAGGGCATGGACATTGCCTTGGGCAGCCGCCCCTCCAGGCGCAGGGCGTTCAGCGCCGTGTTGACCAGGCTGGCGTATACCTCGCCCAGACCCGGACGGCGCAGCGTGTGGACGACCTCATCCCAACTGCGGTCCTTCACGTGATGCAGGCTGTTCCTGGCCCCCCAGTGGTTGCGGACCGCCCAGAGCAACTCTTTCGGCGGCCGCCGCCGGGAACTCAGGCTGGGCAGCAGGCTCCAGCACTCCCGGCTCACCTCACCGGCGGCTATGTCCACCCTCCCCTTCTCCATCATCACCCCCTGCCTGGCCCCGGGAAAGCCCAACTCCTCCCGGATATAGCCGGCCAGCGCCTCGCCTGTCCAGATGGGTCCAGATGCGCCGCCTCTCTGTCACGCCCGCTCTTTCTACGCTCTCCGCTTCAGTCCCCGCCAGTTCCTCTCCGGCCCCCCCGGCCAATGCCGCCGGCGCTTCGGGCCGGTTCCCCTTGACCCGCACCAGGCAGTCCCGTCCGTGGTCCGCTATGGCCTGGCACAGTTCCCGCTCTGCATACAGGGCGTTCATGGTCAGCAGCTTCAGGCATGGATAGCTTTAGAACAACTGGGCCGGTTGGTCCCGCAGCACCCCGGGTCCGTACCGTTTCTCCGGCGCCGGTCACCGGGCCAGGCACAGCTTCAGGTCGGTGGGCCGGCACGTTCACCATCACCAAGGGATTGTCCGGGGCATCCCCGGATTGCCTGGCCCGCTTGCCGTCCACCGGGGCCTGCATCTCTTGGTCCGCCGCCACCCGGGCCGCCCACCCGCTCAGGGCGCCCTGCAACTCCTCATAGGAGACTCCAGCCAGGATGCGGGAGATGGAGGCGGCGCGGGGAGGATGGCCCCGCGCGAAGACTGGAGACTCCTTCAGCACCGGCCAGCGCAACCTGGCGAAGAGGGCGATGTGGGCCATGGTGGTCTGGCCGCAGACCAAGCCCGGCAGGGTCAGCCGGGGAATGGCCTGGAAGGGATGACGGACTCCCCTGGCCTTCCTGGGATCCGCCACCTGCTCCAGACACCGGAACAGAGATTCCGCCGCCTCCATATCCACATCCCCAAATCCCACTCCCTTTACATACAACCCAGGACGACTTTGCAATCGTCCTGACCTATGGTCGGCTGCGGATGTGACCAAAAGTGGTTGGAAATGGAGGCAGTTTGCAAGAGAGAAAAGAGATGGCAATCTCCTGAATATACGGATAGTGGCAGCGCGGTCAGCGCGGGGAAGGAGAGGGCCATGAAGCGGGAGCGGGCGCATTGTATGGTACTGGGGAGATCATGGAACGGGCCACCCAGGAGATGCGGGAAGTCCTAAGCCGGGAGACGGAGGGGAGCAGTGGGTCCCGGACGCCTGGGAAGCAGAGGTGGTCCGGTTCACCCGGCAAAGGGAAGTCACGCTGAAACATGCGGAGAGAGCTGCCGGGTTTGTGGAACGGGAGGGCTGGAAGGCCATTG
>DAOUJS010000108.1:0-36227 GCA_034422355.1 Dehalococcoidia bacterium
GCGGGACCGGCAGGACCTTCAGGGCCCTGGGGGCCGTCGTGGCCGTCATGACCCTCGGCGCCTTCAGCACCGCGGGGACCGGCAGGGCCGGCGGGACCGGCAGGACCGGCGGGGCCAGCAGGACCCGGAGGGCCCGGAGGGCCGACGGCGCCGTCGTTGCCGGAGGCCCGGGCGCTGAGGTTGAAGTTGGGCTGAACCTTACCCAGTTCCCAGTCGGTGAGCCTTTCCATGGCGTCCACACCGGCAATCATGAAGGTTACCGGGCCGGTGCCGGGGGGCTGCATGACCTGGAGAGAGAACTTGCCGCCGGCCATAGTCATGGCGGAGCCAAGCTTGGTGTCGCCCTGCATGGCGACGATCATGGTGTCATTGGGCGGTACTGCGCCGTTCAACATGGCCGTGCCGAGCACCACGTGGGGCGGGTTCTGCGCAAACACGGTTAAGGGCAGCGCAGAGAGCATGGCCACTATGGCTAGCAGGGCCAGGATTCTACTGACTTTTGCCATTGATTCCTCCTTTAGAGTTAAGGGTTTATGCCTGGGGCGCCCTTGGCCCCGGTTGATTTGGGTGGGGTAAGGAAGGGCAGACGGCTATCCGTCCCTGCGGGTATTGGAACCCTTTGAGGAAATGTTCTCCTTTCCCTGTCACTTCCACCCATTTCTACTCAGCTTGTATTTGCGGGCCGGGGTTCTGGGGCGGATGATGAATCCGCCCCAGAAAAGGCGCTTGGCCCTGGCCTTTGCTTACCAGACTATGGGGTTCCAGCAGTTGCCGCCCACGCAGGTCAGGCTCCGGGTGTCCCGGTTCAGGATGACCTCCTGGTTGGCCTTGATCCGGATGAAGTAGGGTTCGCCGGTGATCGTGTGAGTCAGGGTGTTGCCCTCGGTCAGGGTCGGGTCGTAGAACGTCCAGACCTTGGTGTCGTTGTTGAAGTGCCAGACAACGACCAGGTTGTCACCCAGGGGCTCCATGGCCTCTGCCACGGGCTTGATGTCGCCCGGGGCGATGCCGGACTCGATGACCGTGAAGCCGGTGCTGGAGGTGGTGCCGCCAACCTGTACCTCGATGGTCTGGATGCCCACGTCAAGGCCGGGGATCAGCACGTCAAACTTCATCATGCCGTTGGCGTCGGTGTGGGGATTGGGCGCAGGGGTGATGTTGATAGCGCCAATCTTGACCGAAGCTACGGGAGAGAAGTTCTTGAAGCCCTCACCGCTGACGGTAATGGTGGAACCGGGGCCGCCGCTGGTCTCCGAAAGGGTGATGATGCCCTCGGGGACCATGTGCTGCTTCACGTCAGTAACGCTGCCTTCGTTCCGCTCCAGGTCGAAGGAGACCTCTACCTGGTTGGTGGAAGGTATAGCAGCGGTGGTCGGGATCCGCAGCTGGACCTCGAAGCGGCCGCTGGCATCGGGTACCACCGATACCCGGGTCTCGGACCGTTCCGAAACCTTGTAGGTAACATCAACAGTGAAGCTGGTGCCCTCGTCGTTCTTGCCGGGGTAGCCTACGCCGCGAACCACGGCCAGGGTGCCGACACGACCGGAGGGCGGGGTGATGTCGAAGTCCCGGGCTGCCAGGGTGACAGTCTTGCCACCGGTGCGGCCCTTGGAGTCGGTGATGCGGATCAGGCGCTCGCCCTCACCGGTAGTGGCTTCCACCATGGGCAGGTCCACCGACGCGGACCAGTTGCCGCTGTCGTCAACATTTACCACCCGGCCGTCATTGACATCGTTCCAGTCAATGTCCGCTCCGCCGATGGAGATGGAAGGCATTATCTCGCCGGCCTGGGGGGTTATGGCGCCCAAACGCGCGTTAGGGCTGAAGCCGGTACCCACCAGGCTGACGCGCTGGTTGGCTACCACCGTGCTGGGAGTGGAAACGATGCGCGGACCGGCGATGGTTACGTTGGTATTATCATCCTGGTCGCCGACCCAGACCTTCAGTTCCTGGATCCCGGCGCCCGCCCAGTTGGGTATTGCCACCCGGGTGGTGCCGGTTCCCTGGTTGTTGACGCTGCCATTGCAGGGCCCGTCACCGGGTGGTGTTGGTCCGCCGCAGACGTCTCTTCCACCCAGGGAAACGCGGCTAACGGTGCCCGGCATGAAGCTGGCCAACTGCACCTGGATGATTTCACCGGGACTGCCACCGTCCGGCGTAGCCCTGATGGAGGGTTTAAGCTCGAACCTCTGGTCGTCGTCCATCTTAAAGGTTCCGTAGTTGCCATCACCATCTTTGGCATTCACGTAGTTGTAACCGCTCTTGAACACCGGTGTGGACACCATGAATTCGCAGGAGGCAACGTGGTCACCGCTGGACACTGCGGCGCACAGGACATCTTCGCCCTGTTCCAGAATGCCGTTGGTCTCGCGGGCCGGGGGCCCGGCATAACCGTCAATGAAGAACCGAACGGTAGTGTTTTTCTCAAAGCCGCTGGCCGTAGCCATCACCGTGTCGCCCAACCCGCCGTCTTCCTCGCTCAGCTTGACAATGCGGTCGATTTCGTGCTGGCTGCTCATGTCATATTTAACCAGCTTGGTATCAGGGTTGTTTGTGGACTTGGATTCAACTGTTGGGCCGTACATGCCGGCCTTGGTGGGGTTTTTGATGCCGGCGGATTGCTTCAAGACAACCGTAATGACGCTTAAATTTGTAACCCTGCTATATGCGCCCTGGTTGTCACCCGTCCGGTCCTTGTTCCAGTCGCCAACAGTGATGGTTATCTTTTCTCCCGACACAGCTACGGAATCGGCGATGGTAGTGAAATCACAAAGCGACGGATCGGCTCCATCACCACATGTTCCAGGCTGGTCAATACTCAGCGCCACCGCACTGTCGGCGATGCTTGAGGGAACGCTGTAATCCTCAAGTTCAATGACAATGTCGTCAGTCACCGTGTTAAAGATGGCATCCGCACCATGATTTGCCGGGAAGCGAATGTCGTAGCGGGTATTGGCTCCCGGCTTGTCGCTCAGGGGAGTGAACGTGGGCCCTTGAGTAATAGTGGCATCGCCATCCGTGGGACCGGTTGACCATTCACTTGCCACACCTACACTGCTGATGGCCCGTACTCGGAAAGTCTCATCAGCCGGTGGGGAAAGTGGGGTAAGGCCGACAGCCTTGCCGGTCAAAGTACCGGTGGCCTCTCCGGCCTTTACATCCACCACGGGCATGGGAGTGCCGCCAGCTCTATCGAACTCCCACCTTACCGCGGCTGGGTTATCGCTATCTACCACCCCGGGAGTCCATATGAGAACCGATTCCCCTGCTCCGTCCATGGCCGTAAGGGCTGTCGGCGTTGCTGGCGCAGCGTTGGGGGTGGCGCACTTCTCAACAGAATAACCGCTGGTGGCCTCTGTCGCACCAGTACCAGTACGCACCCGCACTAGGAAGCAGTATTCCGTGCCGTTGGACAGTCCGGTTACATCAGCCCCCTCTACATCAGCAATTCCGGCGCCTGCCCCTAATGTAACCGTAATGCCGCCAATAACAGGAGCTGCAGTTGCTGGTGCAGTTATAGGAGCGAAATGCTGATAGGAATCCAGACTCGAATTGCCAGTGTTAGTTCTGACGCTTACTAGATGAGCAGTAGCGCCGGCGGTCGCTGCCCAACTCAGGCTTGCACCACTAGCTGTAGCCGTCACAGAGACCGTGGGCGCAGCCTGCGGCGCATCCACCCGCTCGGTCAACCGACTGTCGGCCGGGGCCTCAGGGGCGGCCATCGCCGGGTTCGCCAGGCTCATAGCACCGAAGACGGCGGCGAGAGCCAGGGCCACTACCACGGCCAGGCCTACGATAGGGGTAAATCCTCTTACCATGAATAACCTCCTAAATATTTGGTCCATAATTCCCAGAGTCAAAAAGGATTCTCTTGAAGCCAGGGCGTCCTGTGTATTCGACCTTGTTCACAGCTTTTTGCATCAGAACTGACCAATGATGCAACGCCCCTTTTGCCAGGAATATCCTCCTCAAGATTTGGGGTGAATACAATCTACCCACCCCTGTATTACGCCAGTGTTACGAATTGATCGGGCATTGGAAATCCGGTTTTCGCAGGAATGGCAGGTGACCGGCCCAGGTTGAACGTTTGAGAAGCTCAGGGTGGGCCAGTAATTCCCGACATACAATTCGCAAATGTCGTGAAGGGGGACTTCTAGGGATAACCGAGGGGTCAAGCCGGTGAGAATTAAAGATGGGTCCAGTCATATCAGCACCACCCGACATCCTGCTCGTGGGCCGGACGCCCCTAAAGTCGGGGCTTCCGGTATCGGGAATAGAATAAACCCCGGCGGGGAGGTAGTGTCAAGGTGGGTATTTTGCGGAGTTTTTTGATTTATATAAGAAATAGTTTAATAGTGGCGGGGGGGTTGCCCGCATTGCTTTGGCAGACTCAGGGCAGTCCCAACCCTCTCTAATTGTAAGCCCGAATCCACCGAAGGAGTGGGGATTAAAGGTTTGTTGGAAGCTTAAGTGAGGCCCTGGGATCCAGGATAATGGCTTTTGAACGGAAGATCGACCCCAGAGAAAGAGCACCTTTTGGATGTTGCCACTTGAGCACCCCGGACGCAAGCAAGTCGCCTTTGTCGATCCCCGCCTTGTGACCAATGCCGGGCTGATGCTTCCCGCCACCCTGACCCTCCGCCTGGGCCCGGTTAACGCCCCGGACCGGGCCAACACCCTGATTGGCGGTGACTGCATAGACCCGCCGATGCGTTGCACAGTAGCGGTATGCCCTTGGTCCTGGGCTATTCGAAAAAGGAGATGTACACGCCGAGGACCTCGCTGCACAGCATTCGCTGGGGTCACCTGAGACAGCAGGCTGGGTGCAGCTGGCCCGGGCTTGGGCTACCGGGGCAGGACTCGTCGCCGGGTCCTTCACCATCGACTGGACTCCACCATCTGCCATACCTACGGCCCAATTAAGGAGGGGGTACGCAACCACGGCTACAGCCACAGGCTTTGCTATCATCCGCTGCTGGCCGTCGCAGCCGACACCAGAGATGTATTGATGGCCAGGCTCCGGGATGGGCGGGCCCAAACCGACTAGAGTCCCGCCCAGTTGCTGGGGGAGTCGGAGAAACAAATGCGCTACGCCGTGGCCAAGTGACAGTTCATACGACTAGGGTGGATGGGCCGAAAGCGGCTTCTATATCATCCATCCCGCGGCCCGGGCCAGTTGCCAGCAGGAGGTCCGCTTCTCCATCAACGGACGCCTGCGCCAGAGCTAGCACAGTCTCATGGAGGCCACCCCCGAGAGAGACTGGCGGACCATTCCCTAATAGATGTAGGGCACCGACGACGTGGCCAAGACTGTCTATATTGCCTTCAGTGATGAATCCGATGTTGCTTGTCAAGGTTGTTCACCTTCAGCAAGAAGGTCCTGGTTAACAGGCCAGCAGAAATGGCACATTCCTTCCATGGAGAATGTGCCATTGCCCCCCCCCCCAAAGAACAGACGAGATTTCAGGTTTTGAACAGGTTAATGGCGGAACATGTGACGGTGGAGCAGGTAGCCACATTGATGGATGTTAGCGAACGGCATACCGGGCGAATCTTGGCGGCTTACCGGGAGGGGGAGCTGTCGCCTTGGCCCACAGTCATCGGGGTCGCGAGGCGCCCAAGGCAACTCACGAGCCTATTGCGGCTGACGCGGCCCACCTCGCCCGGACCAAGTACGAAGGCGTTAACCACACTAATCTTGAACCGGCCGGATAGTCTTCCTGCCCGGCTTGTGGTCTGCTACAGTGAGGTCGACAACCTGCACTCCAAGATCAATGCTGGAGACCGTCGAAATGAACTCCGCAACTACAGCATCACCCAGCAAACTGCCGCCGGGGCCGCGCGGTCTGCCCGTGTTCGGTTCTCTGCTGGACGTACGCCACGACACCCACTTGGCCATTGACCGTCTGGCCCGGCGCTACGGGGACGTCTGCCTGTTGCGCTTCGGCAGCGTGCCGACAGTGATCATCAACGACCCGGATGTGCTGCAGGAAGCCTTCGGTAAGACGGAACTGGCCGACCGCTGGGTCAGCGAAATCATGGACATCCTCAGCGAACAGAAGGACCTGGTGATGGCGCCCTACGGGGAGCACTGGCGTCAGATGCAGCGCTTCGCCAACCGGGAACTGCTCAGCGCCCGCAACCTGGACACCGTGCGGGAACGCTACATCGAGGGGGTGGTAAACGACCTGGTGGAGCAGATGGGACGGATGGGCGACGCGGAGGAATTGGTGTCACCCATTGAGCTCACCGCCCGCAGCAACTCCACCTTGATGTTTCGCAGCATCTTCGGTCACGAAGAGGAAGCCGGGGGAGAGTTTCTGGAACTGCGGGAGGCGCTGCTGGAGCACGTCAACTGGATTTTCGCCAACGCCACGGCCACCAACCTGGCAGACTACATTCCCTGCCTGCGGTTCCTGCCCAACGGCGGAGTCAGGGAAGCCCGGCGGCAGAAGGACATCGGCCGGGCCATCGTCACCGCGTTGGTGGAGGACGCGCGCCAGCGTTCCGGCCTGGGCCGGTCGGCCCCGTCGTGCCTCGTGGAGGTGATGCTTGCCCGGGAGAAAGCAGGGGAAATCACCGCCGACATGACCCGGGACCTGTGTATGGACCTGCTGATCGCCGGCACTGACACCTCGGCCCAGACGGTTAACTGGACATTGCTGCTGCTGGCCAACCGGCCGGAGTTACAGGCAAAAGTTCACCAGGAACTGGATGAGGTCATCGGCCCCGACGCGCGGCCCACGGTGGAAGACCGGAACCGGCTGCCCTACACCTTCGCCTGCCTGGCCGAGTCAATGCGCTATCGGACCATAGGTCCCCTG
Organism: Dehalococcoidia bacterium; assembly: GCA_034422355.1. Lineage (GTDB taxonomy): Bacteria > Chloroflexota > Dehalococcoidia > Lucifugimonadales > UBA3495 > CATOSP01. The sequence continues at coordinate 6,825 of DAOUJS010000108.1, forward strand.
GGACTGCCGCACAAGGTGTCGGTGGAAACGGAGATAGGCGGGTACCGGATTCCGGCGGGAGCGCAGGTGCTGGGCAACATCTACTCCATCCACCACGATCCCAGGCTATGGGAGTCACCTCACGAATACCTTCCCGAGCGGTTTCTGCCCCTGGAGGACGGCTCCGCGTCGCCGGCGCTGAGCGGAAACGCCTTTATTCCCTTCGGCACCGGCCACAGGCGCTGCCCCGGCCGTCGCTTCGCCGAGACGACGGTGTGGCTCCACGTCACGCGGATGCTGCACCGGCTCCAGTTCGAGACGCACCACGGCGGCCCGCTACCCGAGGACGAGGTATTCGGGCTGGCCATCTCCCCGCAGCCCTATCCCCTGAAGGTGGGGAGGCGACGGAATTGTGAGGCAACTACCGCTACTGAGAAACTAATCTAATCTACACAACCTGCACTAATCTGCAGAGTGACGGGTTAGCCTCGTTCCTGCTTCCACCGCTGTTGCCCGCTGAGCGGGTCTCACACAAGCGTCCACAGGCAGGGGCCGTGTAGCTCACGGTCCGTAGTCTCGGATGTTCAGGGCGGCGTTGCCGTCCCGGTGGTGTATGGCCCCACACTCAGAACAATGCCACCGCCGTACATCCAGCTCCACCTTGCCGTTCCGGTCGCCACAGTCGTGGCAGAGTTGGGTTGACGGGAAGTCCCGGGCCACCCGGGCGAACCGGCCACCGCGCCACCTGGCCTTGTAATCCAGTTGGCGCAGCAACTCCGCCGGCGCCAGGTCCGATGTCTTCCGTCCCGACATTCGTTGCCAGCCCTTCAGCAAAAGGGCCTCGACCTGGACGACCTGGGCGGAAGCAGTGACCCGGTTCGACAGTTGGTGCAGATTTGAGCTAACTGTCAAGAGCCCTTGTTAACTACTCAAGAGCTCCGGCGAGCCCGCTCACTCGCTGTGTGCCAGATTGTAAAGAATCTGCCCCACCGCCGCAGGGTCAGCCATGGACAGGCTCCTGGCGGCCAGCATTGCCAGGGCCGCCTGGCGGTCCCCGTCAGTTGCGACCAGGGCAACCTCATAGGCCACCTGCCGCACCATCATCTGGCCCAACTGGGACAGCAAGCCGCACTGGCAGGCCGGCAGTTGGTGGCCCAGTTGTTCCATCCGCTCCTGCAGCGTGCTGCGGATCCAGGCCTGGACCTCTGGACGGAGTTCAATCTCCTGGATCGTGGCCAGGGACCACACCGGCACGGGGTTTCGCGGTGGGCCGATGGTGGCTTCGGCCGGCGGGAGCAAGGCCCGGCACATCTGCTTCGACCAGCCCCGGGCCCGAAGCTCAATGCGGGTCATCCAGGTCGTGGGTGTAGTTTCAGCCATGGCAACCTCCGAAAAAATGGGCGAACCGCCGCATATGCAGCAGCCCGCCGGAATGCCGGGAGTTGACCAGGGCCGGTCTTTGGCGAATATTCAGGCTGTGGGGGTATAATGCGCTGGGCCGTCATGGTGGTTCCTTCACCTGATGTGCCAAGTGACCGGGAGTTCCAGCTCCCGGTGGCGGGCGGGGCGCCGGGGCAACCCGGCGTTTTGCTTTTTGGCCCGCTGCTCTAACCCTAACGCCCGGCCCCGGGGCATGTCAAGAAGAAACTGTCAGATATTCGAAAGCGAGTCAGCTGAAGAAATTGCTCCAAAGTACCCAGTTGGGATGCGCGGTGAAAATGCTGATTGATGCAGCTAAGATTATGAGATTGCACTGTGCATGCCACCAAACGGTAATCAGCGAAAAGCCCGCAACTGCTCTGTAGTTGCGGGCTTCACATTCACAGAACGCGCTGCACCTGGAAGTCAACCTCCACCGAGGCCTTCACCAGCAGCCTGTACGGGGACATCACTCCGGCCTACTATTTTAATGACACACCTTCCGAATGGCGCCCGGAGCATGGAAACTGCCCGTAATTGACACCACAGACCTTTATGGCGCCTTTAATGACACACCTTCCGACGGAGCATGGAAACTGCCCGTAATTGACACCACAGACCTTTGCCCCTACTTCACCGGCGCTTATGCCAATGGGAATGTGGTTGATTGACGGTTCCTACCAGCAACGAGAAGCATCCGCGTTCAGTAATCCCGGTCCTCTTTGGAGCCACTTTCTTGGTCAGATTCCACCTGGGAGTCGCTGGTTTCACCTTCAGACGGAGCCAACGGGCGCAAGGGAGCTATCCGGCGTACCGGACCAACGGAAGGGGAGGGCAGGGTGGTCCGGACACTCAGGGGTTCCATTTCTTTGCGGTTCAGGAGCATCCACGCCAATAGCGCCACCACCCCAAGAACAAACGTCAACAGGAACCAGTTCAGCCATCCAGGGAGGAACGGAATCAGTTTGGGCAGCCCGCTCGAAGTCTGGCTTTCTCCTGTGATTTCCCCTTGCATTGAAGTGGGGGAACCAGGTCGCTCAATATCGGCCACTGCTTCTCCCTGTTCTTTGGCGGGCCCCCCAGTCCCCTCCCGTGCGCGCGAGAGGATGTCCTCGGCTGCCGAATTCCTCTGTACAGTCGATGGAATCGGCGTTGAATATACCGACGATGCAGCAACGCCCGGAGAACTGGCGGCCCCAAAAGAGGTTGGGTCCCATGTCTGCTCCGAGACCGGGGCAAAATTCGCCACCGGAGTCTGGGCGGCACCCGAATCGTGAGCAGTAGGCCCGGAAGAGTTAGAGCCCACTGTACCTTTCTGTGGGTCCGAAGACGTAACGTTGGCTGCGGGCGTAGAAACGGGCTTCTGCTGGTTACCTACCTGGTGTTCCGAAGCAGCGGCCGGACCCATTTGCAGTAGCATGTCAACGACGTCGATTCGAAGGGTAATGGAATCGCTGCCTCCCCTGCCGTCAAAGACATCGACCACGCCAAAATACCTGCTCAGCTGCTGGGATTCTATGGAATTCTTCGCCTGAAGTTGGGCAGTGTTGGGGTCGATGGTGAAAAAAGCGGATGCTTCCCCGGAGAGTTGATAGGTGAGCAGGTCCCGGTCCAAGTCGCTGGCCAGTACCGGCAGCCCCACAGGCTCTCCTACCGGAATGGCTTTAACCACCTCGCGCACTCCCGACTCAAAATAGGGAAATTCCGGTGGAAAATTGTCCTGGGACGGTTCCAGGACTTTTCCGGTTAGGGACTCTGAAGTTTTAACAGTGCCGTAATTGTCGACATACGTGGCTCTCGCCCGTAAATGTTTCCCTGAGTCAGCAGCCATCGGCATATAAGTCGCCGAGTCAGCTTGGGCGATATCAGTCCACGTTACTTTGTCACGGGAATTAGCCCATTTCCATCCCATTACGGAAAGGTTTCCGTCTGGATCGTATAGCGTGGCGCTCAGTTCAGTCCCAACTCGAACGTGGGACGACGACAGGACCACGTCGCCAAGCCCATCTACGTCAGTCACGTCTATTGTTACTGGAACTGTATCGTACAGGCCGCCGGAATCCGTAGCCCGAACCATCACAAAAAACCTGGATCTGACATCGTGGTCCAGGGGTTCTATAACCCACAATTGGCCGGACGATCCGTCGATGGCAAAGAAAACGCCGTCCAAACCCGATAAAGTGTAGGTCAGCGTATCTGCCCCATCTGGGTCATTGGCCAGGACGGGAGCTCCCACGGCATGACCAGGCTGAGAGTCTCCTTTGATCAAGCGGTGTACGGACCCAGATTGGAAGAACGGAGGGGAGTTCGACTGCGCGTGGGCGGGAAGAGCCAGAGCTAAGAGAAGGAGGAGTGCAAACAAGTTGCTGAGAATAGCACCGAGCCCCCTTGCAGATATAAACTCAATACGAGCCCCAAGTCGCATACTCCCACCTCACCTTCCCCAACCACCCCCCTTCGACAGTGTGGGCGGCAATTCTTTGGGTTCAATCTAGCACAAATTACGCGCAAAATTCGTAGGCTGATCGCAGCAACTTTTCACGATTATTGTTCGGGTTGGGAACTATTAAAGCATTTGTAGGTACAGGGTATGCATTGGTAGTTTTTGGTTACTGATCAAGAGTATGTCCGGCTTCCCATAGTGGCCCCACATCCGTCGAGGGTTAAAGCTTTACGAACAGGTGTTCTGGTATTATGGATTTATGGTTGCTCACCAGGAAAACAGGTCCTCCACTGCACCAGTTTCAGCGGCAAGAAGCCTGCCCGCCACCTACCAGACCCGCATCCGTGATTTCCCAGGGATGGATCGCAGAGACGGCGATGACCTGCTGTCGGCCTACGCCGACCTGTATGGCCGGATAGAGCGCAAGCTCTTTGCTGAAATGGCGGCAGGCCGGTCTGTACCTTCTCTGAAGGCAGAGTACCTGAGGCGCTACCGGATACCCGCGCGGATGTACAACGGGGTGCGGGTATCGCTGGAGGGAAAGGTGTCGTCGGTGAGGGAGCAGCAGCAGTTGCGGGTGGACGGTCTGGGCCAGCGGATTGCTCGGGCCCAGAAGCAGATCGCTGACGCTGTTGAGCAGGGAGGGTGGGGCCAGGCCCACCAGAAACGGCGTCGGTTGGCGACCTTGCAATCCCGGCTGGTGGAGTTGGAAGCCGACCGGGTGACGGGCCGGGTCAGGTTGTGCTTCGGGTCGAAGCGGCTGTGGCGGAAACAGCATCACCTTGAGGAGAACGGCTACGCCAGCCATCAGGAATGGCTGGCCGAATGGCGGGAGGCTCGCAGTGACGAGTTCTTCGTGCTGGGGAGCCGGGACGAGACCAGCGGGTGTCAACTGTGTGTTGCCACGGTGGCCGATGACGGGACGCTGATCTTGCGGCTACGTATGCCGGATGGCCTGGCGGGCAAGCACGGCAAGTACCTGACCATTGAAGGGGTCCGGTTCAGGTACGGGCAGGAGCAGGTGCTGGCCGCCCTGGAGAGCAATGCCGAGTATTCCCGCTACCGACGGGAGCATGGTGAGAAGGTGGCCAGGCAATCGGGTCTGGGCCAGGCCATCTGTTACCGGTTCAAGCGGGACCACAGGGGCTGGCGGGTGTTCGTAACCACCAGGATGGCAGTAGTACCGGTGGTCACCGACAGGAAACACGGGGCCGTCGGGGTTGACCTGAACGCGGACCACCTGGCGGTCTGCGAGACCGACGCCTGCGGCAACTATGTCAAGGCCTTCGGTGTCCCCCTGGTCACCTACGGCAAAAGTCGGCATCAGGCCCAGGCTATCATAGGCGACGCCGTGGCCAGGGTGGTGGAGTATGCCAGGGATGTGGGCAAGCCCATTGTCATGGAGCGGCTGGACTTCCGGCAGAAGAAGGCTGCCCTGGAGGGAGAGTCCCCCAGGTACAGCCGGATGCTGTCCAGCTTCAGCTACGCCAGGGTCAGGGCCTGCTTCCTGTCCCGGGGGCTCCGTTGTGGAGTGGAAATCCATCAGGTCAACCCGGCCTTCAGTTCGGTGGTCGGCCGGGTGAAGTTCATGGAACGCTACGGGCTCAGTGTCCACCAGGCGGCAGCCCTGGTTCTGGCCCGTCGTTTCCTCGGCTGTTCCGAGCGCATCCCCCGCCGACGGGTGGCACCCGTGGGCAACGGGGTCCATGTCGCCTTCTCCGTACCTGCAAGGAAGCGGGTGAAGCACGTGTGGACCCACTGGGGTGCCATCTTGGGACAGTTGAGACCGGTGCTTGCAGCGCAACACCGGCTGGGTCGGCGCAGACGCCGACCTAATCCGGTTCAGGCTGTTCCGAGTGGAGTAACACCCGGGGTGGCTTGAGCGGGGACCAGTTCGGTGTTCCCGGGTGAGAGTCCCGGGCGGAGCCGCCTTGCACTGTTGGGGCGGCGGTCCGCATAGGCGGATCTTCAGAACTGGCTGACAGTGGTCCCGCGACTAAAGTCAACCATTCTTACAACGGTTTCAACCACATACAATGCCGTTCAGTACATGAAATCCTACCAGGGGCTGTCGTCAAATTGAAGGCGAAAGTCTCAGAACGTCCCAAAACGTCGTTCCCGCGAAGGCGGGAACCTCGACAGGCTGAGTTAATTCGACCCCGGCAGGCGTGCACTCAGTAATGGCATGGTGCATTTGACAACACACCCTAGCCGAGTCGGGGGGTTTGTAGCCGGCCGGGCGGGTTTGAGAGTGGCCTGTTCGCGACGCAAACCACCTTCACCGGAACCTGTCCTAACGCCCCACGGCCAGGTCAATGCGCGCCATGAGTGTCGGGTCCAGCGGACCCGACGCTTCGGCCTCGACGCACTCGCGCAATTCTTCCCTGTTCTTGACGCCCAGCACCACCGTCGCAACGCCCTCCACTGACAGGGCGTAACGGTGGGCCAGGAAGGCCGCGCTCTTTCCTGTCTCCGCGGCGATGGCGCGGAAAGGCGCTGCCCGCGCGAAGTCGATCAGCTCCGCGTGCCCCTCGGGCAGGGGACGGTCTATGGCGTCCGTCAGCGCCCCGGCCTGGACCGCCCTTATACCCAGGACCGCAACACCGTTGGCAATGGCGGCGGCGATTACGTCTCGGGGGCGCGGCGGTTCAGTCGCCTGGAACAACCCGCCCGCCGAGTCCAGCAGGTTGGTGATGCACTGGACATAGCCCAGCCGGGGGCCGTTCTTGAACAGGTGAATCAGCGCGTCCGCATTCCCGATGCCGGTAAGCCCCCAGTACCCGATTCGCCCCTCGGAGATCAGCCTCTCAAAGGCGGGGGCCACTCCCTCCACCACCGTAGCCACCGGGGTCAACCGGTCGCCGCCCGCGTTTTCCAGCGTAACGGCGTTGTGCAGGAACATAACGTCCACCCGCTCCAGCTTCATCCGCCCCAGGCTGCCCTCCAGGCTGTTAGAAAGCAGGTCGTATACTTGTTCCGGCGGAGTGTCGCCGACCCGGCACTTGGTGGTGATTCGCACTCCGGCCGGCAGCGCGCCATCGAAGGCCTCCCCGATGACACTCTCCGCCTCTCCATTCCCGTAGGTGGGGGCCATGTCCAGCACATCAATTCCCGATTCCACCGCTTCCCGCACGGTGGCTACGCACTCCTCCCTGGTCGTGGACCCCCACACCTGCCCCAGACCGCCGCCGCCGAGGCTAAGGGCGCTGGCCGTCCCCAGTTTGCCGAAAGGTCTATGCTGCATGTCGTCCTCCGCGGCGCTGCCGGTAAGTTAGCTGAGGTAGCGACTAAGGGATATCCAACCGCGCCGGCTGACTTTCATTCCGGCAGGCCACCATCCGAGTGAATCCCAGGGTCCGCCCCTTATCGAAGGCCAGCATATCTGCTTCGGCGGCGGGCTTGCCTATGCGGTCCGACCATAGCTGGTCCGACACCATCCACAGCTTCCACCCGTCCGGCACTAGGTCGGCGAGTTTCACGGTCACCAGCCCGCTTCGTTCCCAGTGCCGTCTCCACCAGTCGGGGCTGTGGAGGCTGAACAACGCCGGCTCCCAGTATGGGCGCAGGTGGTCCGGTGGTTCGTCGGAGGGCAGTTCTTCAACAATCCCTGGGACGACAATTCCCATTGGTCCCTCAGGCTCGACCAACCGGGCCATGTGATTCTCCAGGTACAGGTCATCCGTCCCGAAGTAATGATAGGCGTCAACACTCACCATGGCGTCGAAGAACCCGTCAGCAAAGGGCAATGCATGCGCTTCTGAATGAATGGGAAACACCCGGTCTTCAACGCCGGCGGCCCTGATTCGGCCCAGGTTTTCGGTGGCGTCTATCCAGAGATCTGTAGCCCACACCTGCACCCCGTATTCCTTCGCCAAGAAGATGGAACTCAAGCCCTTGCCGCAGCCCATATCAAGGACCCTCATCCCCGGGCGGAGGTCCATGCGCTGCGCCAGGGACTCCGTCAGCCACAGGGCATTTGGTCCCATCATATTATTCAGCACCCACTCCTGATCATATTTTGCCGAGCGGGGATACTCGGCTGGCTGGAACTGGTCCTCTCGCCCCTCAGCGTTGCCGGGCAACTCAGGCCTCCTTTGGTTCGATGCTTCTGCGATAAGCTATAGCGTCAGCTGTGCTTATTTCCTCAGTTGGCTGGCGGTAGTATAGCTGCTGGGGCGCATCCGCAAGAAGTTTCGCCCTACCTTCTAGCCTCAAAGCATTCTGCCAATGGCCCCACCATCCTCCAGTTTGTCATGACCCGGGAAATGCGGGAAGCCCAGTCTTCGAGAACCAGGGGCTGTCGTCAAATTGAAGGTCGGAATCTCCAGGCGTAGTAATTCGTCGTTCCCGCGAAGGCCGGAGCCTCGACAGGCTGGATCAAGGTTTCCGCCGTTACAGGAAGGCTTGGACGAATTTGACGACACGCCCTAGAGTCTGCTTACATTCAGACTTAGTCTAGAAACTAACACAGACAGAAAGAGCCAAGGCCTGATAGCAGATGCCCGTAGACCAGCCAAGGCGACAACAATTACCCTCAAGGACGAGCACGACAGGGCGGTAGGCGCGTCCATGATGTCAACAGCCACCGGAAACATCGCTCCTTTTCGGGAGCGACGGTCCTTCCGCCTTGATAGGTATGTGCAAGCAGGCTATTCGGACCCCATTCACTTGACCGTAAGGCAGGAAGCCTGCTGCCGCCGGACCGTGGGCATTTCCCGGTTCGTCTACAACCTTTATTCTGCCACCCACTGGTTCTGCCGGGTCAATCGACTTCCATGGCCCTACTGGCAGGACCTGTAGAAGGAGTTCATTGCTGCCAAGAAGGAGGACTACCCCTTTGTGACCCAGGTCGGGAGCCGGGTGGCCGAAGGAGCCTACATGGACTTCGGTACTGCTCTGAAAAGCTGGCGTGACCCAGGCAACCAGGCCGGCAGCCCCAGGTTCCAGAAGAAGAGCCACACCGGGGCCGGCTCCTTCCGGGCAGCATCCGGGGTGGCCCAAATCCCCGACGACGGCAAACGCCGTCTCAAGTTGACTGGCCTGGGCCCTGTCAAGCTGCTCCATACTCTACCGCCCGGAATTGTTCACGAAGCCAATATCAAGCCCCGGAAAGGACGCTGGTTCCTCAGCATCAGGTAATGGAAAGCTCCTTTGGAATTACCGGAAGTTGATGACCGTATCCCTAACGGCGCGGTGGACACTGGTGTCAACCCGTATGCAACCGACTGAGAAGGCCAGACCCGGAATAACTCCACAGCCCCTTTCCAGGCAGAGAGTAAATTGCGGCGCGGACAGCGGGCCCAGGCCCGGCCTGTTCCGGGAGGCGGGGCCGGCGGGAAGCCCAACGCCGCATCGACAGGCTTAATCGTCATATCACGGGTCCCAGGAGATATGCCCAGCACCGGTTGACCAGCCAGCTGGTCAACAAGTTCCGGAACCCGGTCATAGAGGACCTGAACGTCACCGGCATGATGCGGAGCAATACCTTTTTCAGTGTTCAACTGCCCATCCTGTAACCAATCCTGGGCTCAGTGAGTATGTACCTGGGGTTGGCGGCGGCGTCCCCCAACTTGCCTCGCAGCCTCTTTACCACATCCCGCAACAACCAGGAATCGCCAACCCTTTCAGGGCCCCAAACCCGGTGGAGCAGCATGTTATGGGACAACACTCGGGGGGCTTGTACTGCAAGCTCGTAGAGGACGGCGTACTCCGTGGCCGTCAACTGCACCGGTTTCCCTTCCACTGTCACCAGGCGCTGGGCGTAACCTATGTTCAGCCCTTCCAAGGCGAAGAATGCCGTCGGTTCGCCCGGGGAGCCCTCCGGCTGCCTCCGAAGCGCGGCCCTGACTCTCGCCGACAGTTCCGTGGGAGAGAAAGGTTTGACGATGTAGTCAGTGGCGCCCATGTCCAGGGCCCGTGCGACGGTATCCTCCTGGCCGTAGGCCGACAGGAAAATCACCGGCACGTTCGCCGTCCTCAAGACGTCGCCCATCACATGGATGCCGTCGGTCCCTGGCAGCACCAGGTCCAGCAGCACCAGGTGGGGCCTATGCTCCGCCATAAGGCAAGGGACCTCGGCTGGGTCGCCGGTTGCTGTGGGAGCGTAGCCGGCTCGGGTGAGTATGTCTCGAACGTACCTGAGGGCCTGAGGGTCGTCGTCCACCACGAGGATTCGTACCCGGTCCTTTGTCGCTCGCCGCGTACGCGGGGAAGGCGCCGGAACAGAAACGTCGGTCGCAACCTCCACCGCCGGCAACGTGAACGTAAACTTTGCTCCCAGACCGGGGCCGTCGCTCTCGGCCCAGATGCGACCCCCGTGGGCTTCCACGATTCCCCGGCAGATCGACAGGCCCAGACCCGTGTCGCCACCGGTTTCGCCGTCCCCGCTGGGGGAGAACCTCCGGAACAGATGGGGCAAGCGCTCCTCGGGGATTCCCCTGCCCAGGTCCGCCACCGAGACCTCGACGTGGATGCCCCGCTGAGCGGCGGAAATGAAGATGGCCGACGACTCTGGGGAGTGTCTGGAGGCGTTGGACAGGAGGTTGCCGATCACCTGCCCGATGCGCCGCCGGTCCGCCATGACGAGGGGCAAATCAGGCTCCAAATCGATGTTGAGATATTCTCGGCCCCCGGCGCTCAGGAACGTGCTCCGGGCCCGGTCAATCAATGCTTCCATGTCGATTGGCTCGGGGCTCACCTGCAAAGTGCCTGTCTCGATGCGCGCCACGTCCAGCAGGTCTCCAATCAGGACGCGCATGTTGTCCGACTGATCAACGATGATACGCAGGAACTGCCTCATTTCTACCGGGTCCAGCTCCTCCGTGGCGTCCAGCATGGCACTCGCCGAGCCCCTAATGGAGGTCAGCGGCATACGCAATTCGTGGCTCACCATGCCCAGGAACTCGGCCCGCAGCCGCTCCTGCTCATCCAGAAGTGTCATGTCCTGGATTGTAACCACAAAGGAAACCAGCTGGCCGTCATCTCCGTGAATCGGCGTGGCATTGAGCAGGACGTTCACGCTCCGGCCCTCGGCGACTCCTATCGTGATCTCTTCGGCGCGGATTGTCTCCCCTGACCTGAGCAATTCCGACATGCTGAGGTTCTGGAGGGAGACTTCCCTACCGTCGGCGCGAACGCAGGTCACCACCTCCAGCAACTCCTCGACTGGTTGGTTTCCTTCGCGCAAACTATCTGCGATGCGCATGGCCTCCCGGTTGACCGATGCCAGCTCCCCACGTTGAGCGTCGAATACCACCACGCCTACTGGTGAGGTGTTGATCACGGTTTCCAAATCGGCTCTTGCTCGGCGCTCCTCCCGATGTGTTCGGGCGTTGGAGATGACCAACGCCGCCTGAGAGGCGAACATCACCAGCGTTTCCTCGTCCGCTTGACTGAATACCTGGCCCCCTTCCTTGTCGCCGACGAAAACATGTCCCACACGAGCACCCCGGAGAAAAATGGGTGCTCCCATGAAGCGAAATATCTCCACTGGCAGGGGGATGGCGAAATCGCGGAACCCAAGGCTCCGGACATGCTGAGCGAGGTCGGCAACCCGCAGGGGTTCGGTGATATTTGCCAGGGCCCCGTAGATCCTAAGCCCATCAGGCATTAGCCAGAGCTGCTCGGATTCCCCAGGCGTCAAACCAGAGGAGAGGAAGTCCTGCACTTGCCCACGGTCGTCCACCAGGATCATCACCCCATAGCGGGCTGCGGTCAGTGACCTTGCGGAGTCCAGCACCCCTTGGAGTACCTCGTCGTATTCCAGGCTCTCGTTGATACGCATGCTGGCCGCACTTAGGCGGGACAGACGTTCCTGCAGCGCTCGGACCTCTCGTTCCTCATTGTTTGGCAGTTCCATTCTCGCTCCTGCGCACACCCTGCAAGCGGGGCGGCCGGCGTTGGGCCATCTCACAACCTCAATATAGTGTGGGCCGAGTGAATCATACAGTATTTCATATAATTAAGGAACGAATTAATATGTTCAGCATACGGCTGATAATGTAAGGTATCGGCAATTGTAGACGCCCCATTACGAATTTGGGTTGCCGGTCTGACAGCAAATTGCTTTAGGTGAAGCCGTGGCCTCGATGTATTCAAGCTTTGTTTGGAGCAACCCAGCGGTTTTTGGTCGGTGGAGGTTTCGTTCCGCGGTTCGCGTTCAACTGGATGCCGGCCAGCCGGTTTCCCCTGGTCGAAGTGTAGTCTATCCTGCCTGCTGGGGCACCCTCCTAATTCTCTATGGCCTTCTGTGAGTTGTGGAGTAGTTGATTGCGTATCAGGAAATTGTCAGATTCAAGAGACGCGGCGCGCATACGGACCTATTTGGCAAAGCTAGTGCAGGAGGCCAGGCAGTGCGGGAATGAGGACATTACCCTGGAGGCAGGGCGCATCTGCCAGGAGCTTGGGCTGAACACAGAGGATGCGTTTGCGGCTTGTTGCCGGGTCCTGGACTCGGAAAAGTTCACCAGGACACACGGCCTTCTGTATCACCACCGGACCGGCGTTTGGGGGACTGAGGAGGCAAGGTACGCATTTCTTCTGGATATGTCGGGATATCATGGTGCCGGGCGGGGCTCGCGTTCTCGCGAGCGGTCAAGGCTCCAATTGGTCCTATTAGCTTTGGTCGCCGGAGCCACAGTTGGGGTAGCCGGCGTAGTTGCGACGCTGCTGATTAGCTAAAGTTGTGCCTGCGCCTGTTCCTTCCGTTCCTGTCCTTCCGCCGGCCTGTTTTCCTCCAGAATTTTGCCCCTTTTGCCGGATGCCGAGGCCATAAACACGACGAAGCATTGACCGACGATGACGGAGGACATCCCCTATGAGTGGAGTTACATTCACGCCTGAAGAGCTCGCAATCGCTCTATTCCTCTATTTGGTCCTTCCGCTTGCTACGCCTACGCTTGTCGGGGGAATCGCGGGAAAAAGGCTCGTAGACGCCGGGATGGCCGTAGGGATCCTGATCGGCGCGATGGCGGCGGTTGTCGGCTTCTGCTTCATCAGCATGTGGTGGAGTTCGGGGCTCATAACAGTGCGCGTGCCGTGGGGACTTCTTGATGAGGATTTCTTTGTTGTTCCCATAGTCATAACGATCGTGGCGTGCGGCGTAGCTTGGGTGGCCGTGTGGTTCTGGAGCCAAAGGAGCTAGCCGGCGGAGGTTGCAACAGACCTCCTTGCATTCAAGGCAGTCACAGTCCCAGCTAGGGTTGGGCCAGCCCTGACATTTGGGACAACGGAGAGCGTGGAAAACGAACTGAAAGTGAGCGAGTTAGCCCTATTCGCTGGCGGGCGCGAGTTGGTTTGCGGAGTCAATGCGATATGGGCAACGATAGGGTGTAGAAATTTTCTTCAAGGTCAGCCCAATGCGTTTATTTGGCCAGAATAAGGCAGGGGCCCAAGGGCGCGGCGTTACACGCCTTGCTTGATTGTTCCGTGGTGCCTTCCCTCTGACTCGCCTGTTGATTCAGATCGCAGACCAGCTGAATTTGACTGGGAGCAGCAATGACCGGCGTATGCCATCACCATTGGCCTCTGGCGGAGACCGAATAACTCAAAGCCAGGAACGTATTTCGCAAGTGCAGCGATGAGCGGACCTGCCGGAACCATCTGGCCTTACTGACGCCTTCTGCTTCGCAGAGGACGATGGTGGCGGTGTCGGAGAAGGAAGGAGGAGGGAAGGCCGAGTATCCACAGAGATGGGAGCGCCTGTTCGGGTTTGTCCACCCCGGCATGGCGGTGGACGTGAGTTGGCCGGTTGAATAAGCGTGGACCGAATGCCGAGGCTCTAGGGTGTGTAGTTTACTCGTAGCGAAGGACGCGGGCGAGCGTCCCACGCTGGGAACGAATTGTGCTGGGAGTGTGATGTATGTTGTGGAAAGTTCGTATCCTCAGGCCTGGGCTCACCGTTAGTTTGTTGCCATTGCTCCTGCTGGTCTTCGCATTCGCTCTCTCCGCCGAGCAGGAACCGCCTGCCAAGACCGGCGCGGGCCCTTTCGATGGGCAGCACTGTCATAGCGGGGAATCTCTGGACCCACCCAAGACGGGAACGGTGCGCCATACGCATAACGATTTTCATAGCGGCTTCACTCGAGACAGCGAACACCATAAGAAGTACGAGGACTATTTCAGTAATTACCCCAATGATGTGTTTTTCTCAGGAGATCCCCCGATTTCGTCCTTCAGGCAAGGTTGGAAACCTCCTGGTGACCAGCATTGGCATAACCATGGAGACGACGACACCTTCTGGTGGACGCCAGACTCGGATAACGAAGACACTTGCTACTTCACCCCATATTTCCTTGAAACCTCTTACGACCGCCAGATTGATGAGAACACGCCTGCAGGAAATTCCGTGGGCCAGCCCGTGCAAGCACATGACGATGACGGAGAGCAGGCGACCCACACGTTGGAAGGAAGTGACCAGAACTTCTTTGCAATTGACGCGATGACTGGACAAATTGAAACCAGGGCCCCACTGGATTACGAAACCAAGTCAAGCTACTCGCTCAAAGTCAAAGCCACCGATCCCGGCGGCAGGTACGCCAGGACCAACGTGAACATCACCGTAAATGATGTAGAAGAGGGGGGGCAGGTGTCGGTGTCTGGGACCCTTGAGGCGGGGAAAACGGTTTCTGCGAAGCTTTCCGACCCGGACGGTGGCGTCTCTGACCTGGCCTGGGTATGGTGGGTTGCACCCTCTGCTGACGGTCCGTGGGAAGAAATTGACGGAGCCACCGGACACCAGTACGCACTCACGACCGAAGCAGTAGGCAAATACGTCCGGGCAACCGCTAAGTATACAGACGAGCGCGGTCCAGAGAAATCGGCACATTCGCTTCCGCTGCTAGTTCGGAAAAGAACCCCAGACCCCATCCCCGCCGAGAAAAAGGAGGAGGCTACGCCCACACCCACACCTACATCTACACCCACGCCTACACCGACTGCGGTTCCCCTGTCCATCGCCAGATCAACTTCAACGCCTACTCCCATGTCAACGGCAACCCCGACGCCGACGCGGACGCCGAGCCCGACACCCTCCCCCACACCAACACTAACGCCGACAGCCACGAGTTTGCCTGAGAGCAGGCTCGCGAATTCACCGCCGTTTTTCGTGGAGGGTAATAGCGCCGAGAGGACCGTCCCGGCGGGAGCCTTTGGCAGCGTCGAAGTGGGGGCGCCGGTTCTGGCCGTGGACCCTGAAGGGGACACCGTCACCTACTCAAGAGACGGAACTGACATGGGCTATTTCGTGCTGAACACGGTCTCTGGGCAAGTGTTGACAGCGACTACCCTCCCTGCTGGCCGATCATCCTTTGCCCTCCGCTTGTGGGCTAGGGACGGGAGGGGAGGCGCAGACTTCATAGACGTGCTCGTTGTTGCGGAGCAAGAGATGGCGGAGACGACGGCAATTGAAGCGCCAACACCTGTACCGACCCCCAAGCCTACGGCAACCCCAACGCCTACGGCAGCGCCGGCCTTAGCCCAAACGGAATTACAGGTCGCCGCTCCGTCTCCGGATCCCAAAAACTCGCCCACAGCTACCATTGACACAAGCAATTGGGGGCCAGGTTGGAAAATAAACACGCCTACGCCTGCGCCAGAAAGGGCCATTCCGGTCGTGGACATAGGGAACCAACGCCCGCCTGATTCCGACGCGCCGGTAGCTCTTGCCCAGGCCGGGGCCATCTTGCCCGAAAGCCCTTTCTGGCCGCGTCTGTTTCTCTGGATCGGAGGCTTGGGACTGCTCTTCGCTTTGATATGGATCTTGTTGATGGCGCTCAGGGGCCGGCGTAATCGGAGCCAAAAGGATTCAGTATGGTCCAGATCCGGGTAACCCGCCACGGCGCCATGGCGTTGTTCGACTGCTTCGCTGCCTTTCGCTAACCACTTGGACGCCGCGTCGCAACTCGGGGCCATTATTCGCGTCGAGAAACCACCGTAGGGAGGACCATCTGCGGGCGCCCCGACGGGGGGCCTAGGAATTGAGGGCAATCATGAATCGGTTGTGGGCCACGGTCCTTATCTTGTTGTCCCTGGCGGTATCCTGCGCCAGCGCAGATGACCCGCTGGCCGGTACTTCCTGGGCTTTGGCCCAGATGGGCCCGGTATCCGACTTGCAAGAAGTGTCTGGGGACCTCCCTCTGACTATAGAGTTCCTCGATGATGGCCGGATGAAGGGGTCAACCGGATGTAATTCCTATGCCGGCGAGTACGAAATAAGAAGCCCGTCCTCGCTTGCGGTTGCCTTCCAGATCACCGAGGCAGGATGTTCGACCCAGGAAATGTTCGGGCGGGAGCATGAATTCAAAAACATCCTGCCTGTTGCGGACATGTTTGTCCTCGAGGGCACTAGGCTGACGATAGGGACTCAGGACCGACAGCGCCTGGTATTCACCAGGCAGGGGAACGGCGCTTGATTAGGCCTCCTTTAAACCCAAGAGGAACCAGTGTGAGGAGAGTAGAGATCCCTGAGATATTGCGCTCTTTCAGGCCCGTAGCTGGTTAGGGCACTGTCTTGGGGCGATGCAGCGGGCCTGAGGAGCCTGCAACCGTAGTGAAACGGCGCCATGAGTGATGAAAACTTGCTACCGATAGAAGTGTTTTATTTGATGCCGTTTGTTCTTGGGCCCATCATCGGCTGCATTTGTGGCATGGTTATGTCAAATATCCGCGTCTGGCACGGACTACTCCTGGGTGTTGCCCCGGGCCCGGTAATGCTGGTCCCCACCTTGACAATCGCAATAATCTCCTGGGTGAACACGGGCACCGACGACATGACGGCGGGTGCCCACCTTGCTCATCTCATGGTGGTGTCCTGCGTAATTCCGGCGACGTGGGCGCTCTGTTTCCTGGTCAGCCGGGTCAGGGAGGAGGCCAACGTCCACATGGATACCGGCGGGCGTAGTCCCTCAATGTTCCCAGCGCTGGATGGTCGATGCAATGACTGCAACAGGAGCCACCCGCCCGATCACCGTTCGGGTGGCTGAGTCCTTCTTGGTGATGGGGGGATTGCCAGGTCGACCAAAGCTGCCGATGGAGTGACCCTAGTCATCTCTCTTGACGACGTTCAGGACGTGCTCAACCCTGGCGCTATCCCGAAGTTTGACATTGTCGTGGCTGATGTCTCCGCTGACCCTGACAACCGGAGAGAGGCCTTAAGACTCTTGCACAGGTTGCTCAGAGTTCGCCGACCGATAGCCTTGATTGTTCTTGACCGCCTGGAAGAGGACTTTCGGGTAGCCATGGCAAGGGCCCTACAGCCTTATGGATACGATGTTGCCGCTAACCGCCGGGATGAACTGGATTCCACGCGGGTGTAGATGTAGAAGAGCACGGGGAAGTGGTCT
Source organism: Dehalococcoidia bacterium (assembly GCA_034422355.1). Classification (GTDB taxonomy): domain Bacteria; phylum Chloroflexota; class Dehalococcoidia; order Lucifugimonadales; family UBA3495; genus CATOSP01. The sequence goes on from DAOUJS010000108.1 coordinate 24,006, forward strand.
GGGACGGGCTGATGACGACAGTTTGGAATGTTAGGAATGAACTGAAAGGGATGCATCGAGGTCCCGTTTAAGGCAATTACGGCGACCCCCAGCAATCAACCATGAAACTATACGCTCTGCCTACCATACAAATCATTCTGATTGTTTTGCCGGGGTGCGCCAACTTTGCGGCAACTCCGGCTCCTACCGCCACAGCGCAGCCGACCACAACGCCGGTAGTGTTTCCCACACCACTGCCAACTCCTACTCCCATAACATTCCCGACTCCCTTGCCCAAGGCGACGCCAGCGCCAACCTATACACCCTACCCTACCTACACTCCTTATCCGCCCCTACCAACGTACACGCCTCCACCGCGGCCGACGACTGCGCCAAGCCAGGTGCCCGCGCATACTCCTCTTCCATACCAGAGAGCGGCGCACGCCATGGGAAGCGTCCTAAGGGTGGTTCCGCAGGGGGTCGATTCAAAGGGGGCTGGATTCTTCACCGAGCTTTATGGCCGCGCGCTTCCGACAGTGGTTATTACCACCAAGCAGGTGGTGGGAAATCAGCGGGCGGTGGCCGTTGGGGATGTGGGCGGCTGGAAGAATGACGGCGTTGTCGTGGGCGTAAGCGACAACTTTGACCTTGCCTGCGTCTGGGTGCAGCCGGTGTTACCGATGGACACATTCAAGGACAGGGTCCTTAAGATAGGCGATTCGGATGGCCTGAGGATGGCTGACACGGTCTACGTCCTGGGCTTCGCGGACGAGAACTTGCCTGCCGAGACTGTAGTGGACGATATAGGAGAACTTTATGCAACGCTGCGAGACAACCTGCATCCCCCCGGCAGTAGCGGACACGCGGTCACAAACAAACTCGGAGAAGTGGTGGGCGTAATCCGGGGAGGGACGCCGGGAAGAATCCAGGACCAGGCCATACTGATCAACACCGTGAGGGAAGAAATGCCTGCGATGTGCGGCAGTGCCATACCTTAGGTTGAACTGATTCCTATATGGCCGTCTATTTCTATCGGGGGCATGAAACGGAGCAAGCATTATGATCCATTTTGATCGTACCGGGGAAGGGTTGCTTATCTCCGCCAAGGGACGGCTGGACAGTCTCACGGCGGAGGAATTCAGCAGGGCAGTAATAACGGAGATTAGCGACGAAGACCAGGCGATCGTAATAGATCTCTCCGCCGTTACTTTCGTCAGCAGCGCGGGACTCCGCGCTTTACTGATGATTGCCAAGTCACAAGGCGTTGAGGTACGTCTCTGTTGCCTTCTCCCGAATGTCCGGGCAGTGTTTACGATGAGCGGATTTGACCGCATTCTGAAGATATTTGGGTCGCGGGAGGAGGCTTTCGAATGAGGTAGAATGTGCTCGTCACCCTCGTCCTCACGCTAACCATTCTATGTGCCACCTATGGGAGCGGGTCAACTCCCGCTCCTCCTGAATGCGTCACCCTGGCAGGGGCTCAATCCCTCGATTCCTTCCCCATTGAGTTGGACCATGAGCTGACCATTGCTTTGCTCCAGGACCTCCACCCTGGCCCCGGCATAGCTGGGCCGTTCCTCCCTGAGAAGCAACTGCTGGGTGCGCCACTGGAATTTGACCGTGTTGTCCCAGGCCTCCTGTCGGGTGTGCTTGAAGCAGAGAACCCGTTCCAGGAAGATGGCTGAGTCCAGGAAGCGGCAGGCTGACTGGGCCTGCTGGGCTGGGCGCGGAACTGTTTGTTGAACCGGGCAGGAAGTCCTGCAGAACGGCGTTGGCCTGGTCGATGGTGGTGGCGCCCGCCAGCCTTAGTTCGCTGACCAGCCGGTCCTGGAAGGTGCCGGCCATTCTCTCTACCCGTCCCTAGGCCTGAGGAGAGCGGGCGAAGACCTGGTCAATGCCCAGTTCCTGCATGGCCCGGGTGAAATGGGTGGGCCCTACCCGCTGGGGTATGTGCCTGGGCTTGCCGTTGAAATTGAACACCCCGTGGCGGTCAATGCAAAGGGCCAGAGGGATCCCATGGCGGTGGAAGATCCCCCATCAGCTGGAAGTATCCCCGGGTGTCCTCTACGGGCCAGAAGACGCCGGCTTCCACGGCCAGCAGCAGGACGAACCGGGGTCCCCGCTCCTCCGGCCAGGCGTGGTGGCTGCCGTCGTTCTGCAGGAGCATGCCCTCCTGGGGCATCCGCTCCCGCCGTACCTGGTATTTGGGGGACCAGTGCCGCCTGGCGCTGGGCAGGCCGTGTCGGTTGAGCACACGGCTTACCGTCTGGCGGCCCAGGTGAATGCCTTCGCGTGCCGCCAGCACCTTGCTCAGGTGGCTGTAGTTGAATCCTGCATATTTCCCGCTGGCCAGGATGACCAAGGCGTCAGTGGTCTCTTCGGGAATGGTGTTGCGGGGCTGGCGGCCTCGGTTGCCGTGGGACAGCGCGGCGGCTCCTTCCCTCCTGTAGACCGCCAGGACTCGCCGGACCTATCGTTCGGTGATTACCATGATTTCGGCCGCTTGGGTTCTGGACAGAGGAGAAGGTGGAGTTGCTGCAAGGTCAACTTGAGATGGAGCGGCAACGCAACACCGGTTTGGAGGAAGTCTGCCGGAAGAACCGGGCCGCCCGCGACAGGATCAGGCGAGCGGCTTTCACCCTTGGCCCAGCCGTTGCCGGGCTGGTCGGTATGCCGTTCGCTGGCGTCGTGACTGCGATATAATGCGCTCTGTGCAGACGTCAAATAGTTGGACGATCTTGCCGAAAAGTTTGGAGCTTCTACTATGGTCGTCGTGCACCAGATTGAAGGCCATGGACTGGCCGGCGTAGTGCCAGGGTGACTATCGCTGGGGTATGCCTGTGGGACGCCATTCCAGGGCGTTCTCATCGGCCTTCCCCGGTGTTCCATGACGGCGACGCCTAAAGAAGGTGAAATTCTAATGCAGACAAGGATCGGGAACCTCGGTTTTGCCTTGACAGCGGCAGTTGCGCTGATGCTCGTGGTCACGGCGTGCAGCAACAACGACGGCAGAAGTTGGGGCGATGTGCGCTACACTGCCGAGATGCGGAACGTTGAGGGCGACTCCATAGGCACCGTCGTCATGTAACAAGGCTCAGGGGGATTCCTGGTGACCGTCATGGTGGAAGGCATTGAACCCGGCCCGCACGGTATCCACATCCATTCGGTGGGGACGTGCACGCCCGACTTTAAGGCGTCAGGCGGGCACATCAACGTGGACAACCGACAGCATGGGCTGCTCAACGCCGACGGCCCGGACAACGGCGACCTGCCCAATATCTACGCCACTGCTGATGGCACCGTGCAGGCCGAACTCTTCACGACCCTGGTTGACCCGCACCTGCTGATGGACGAAGACGGGTCCGCCATCGTGATCCACGAGAACCGCGACGACCACAACACCCAACCCATCGGGGGTGCCGGAGGGCGCATCGCCTGCGGCGTGCTGAACTAAGGCGTGTCTACATTCAGAACAGACAGATTGGATGCCGTCTGTCTGGTGCAGAACCCACAGTCGGCGATGTCGGAATTTGTTCCGACGTTGCTGTTCGCCGGTCCTTCGGGCCGGTTTCGCCGTCAGCTGGTCTGATGGCCAGAGCCTTCCCGTCGCGAAGCATCACCCAGGCCAGCCTGGAACTCACCCAGCACCCAGTTGTAGGAGAATCGGGCGTAGCCGGCATGCTGAGCAAACAAGACCTCCTGGTGGGCCGTGAGCTTGAGCGCAATGCGGAGGGTCCTCTTCATGAGCAGATGCTACCGGAGCCACGGGACCAGAAGCAATGGGCAAGTGTCAGGGGGGACATCCCCGTAGTAGATAGCAGCAGGTTGCATCAGAGAGTAATGGGTTTTGCGGAGCAGTTACAAACCCCTTGACCCGACGATTAAGTCTGTCGATGCGGAGTTGGGCTTCCCGTCGGCCCGGGCTCCCCGTCCCGGGGAGCCCTTCGAGATCGCCGACTGGCGCCACGCCAAGGTCCACCAGGACCATCATATCCAGTGCCTGCAAGTGCTCTATGCTGATCATCGGTGGACATCGGGTCTCCAGCTTCGTCATCACCAGTAAGCGCTCAGCGGAAGAAGGGGTCAGCTACAGAGAAATACTGTCGCCCCATCGGAAATTCATGGGCGACAGAAGAGGTGATTGACCTGGCGACTTTAACCTGATACAAGTCTATCTCACGCACACCCAGGGTGGATGATTGCCTGTGGCGATGACTGGCCTAATGCTCGTGGCGAATAACAGAGTATCTTGTTGTCCAGCGACCATCTCACTCTAAGTGAAAAGCAAAAATGTCCCCTGATTAATCGTTTGCCAACTGGACTTCCTCCAGTGCCTCAGCCTTGGCCCGTTCCTTGGCGCTGAGAGGTTTGGTCGGAGGGCTTTCGGTTCTGGCGTATTTGCCGACAGCGTCTCGGGACAGGCCCCGATTTTTGGCCTGCTGCGCCGCCTCCCAAGGAACCTGCTGGACGGCATTTCAATGTAGCCACTGCGCGTACACTGGTGATGCGGACGTGAATGCGGCAAGGAACATCTTGGCGAGAGCATTGGGCCGGTGGGAGAATCCCGCCGCCCTCCAGCTTTCGGGCAAAGAGGCGGCGTAACCGTATCCCCCGTGCCACTTTGGTACAAAAGTATATATTTCCCAAGAGTAAGGTACACCATGACCACATTACTCGGTTGGCTTAGCTGGCTGGTCACGGCCCGCCCCTATATTACCCTTCTTGTTCTCCTTGCCATAACCGTATTGCTGGGCGCCGGGGTTACCCGACGGGCACCGCCGCCGGAGACCGAAGCTACGCTGCCCCAGGGAGGCGCCGTGGCAATGGCCCTTCATGAGATCGATGAGCTGTTTCGGGACTCAGGTGAAGCCAGCGTGGTAACCCTAGTCTTCCGTGGCGAAACCCTCACGCACGGCGGTCTTTCTCAGATGGACAGCCTTTTAACCGAGATAGTCAGCGAGCCCGGCGTGAGGGAACTGCTATCGCCAACGGAACCGGTGGTTTCCCCTGCACTGCTGGTCAAGGCGGCGCTCCGGGTGGACAGCTTTGAATCCGTAACCCAGTCGGCAATCAGCGCCGTCCGAGCCGCGCCGGCGCTCCAGGAATCCCTTGCCGCGATGACGGGTACCGACAGGGACGGAACGCCGGTCTCCATAGCGGTCATTCGCTTGCGAGACACCGGGGATGAACGAATTGAGCAGGCAGAAAGAAGAATCAGCCAATTGGCCGCCGGAGACCACGGCCCGTTGCGGGTAAGCAGCGTATCGCCGACAGTGATTGAGGACGAGTACAAGAAGGCAACGGAAGAGGGGATAGTGCCGTTGGTGGGACTTGCTTTCCTGTTGATAGCAGCTTTGCTCCTGCTGTTCATGCGTACGATTTTCGACCTGCTGCTGACCCTGATTGGGCTGCTGATGGCGATAATCTGGATTGTGGGGGCGGAAGGTTGGCTGGGCCCCGACGCCCTGGGCCTTACAGGCCCCCCCAACTCGCTCACGGTGTTGGTGCCGGTCATCATCATCGGCCTCACCGTGGACTATGCCATCCAGATAGTCTCCCACTACCGGGAGCAACGAAATGCCGGCGAACCGGCCCTGGAAGCCGTCCGTGTTGGACTGAGGAATGTCGCCGTCCCGCTGCTGCTGGCCGCGGTCACTACGATTGTAAGTATGTTGGCCAACCTCTTCTCCCCCATTGAAATCGTTGGCGATTTCGGCGTCATCGCCGGCCTGGGCGTGGCGATGAGCCTGATAGTGATGCTGACGCTGATTCCGGCTGGCCGCAGCATCATCGACCGGCGGCGGGAAGCGCGGGGCACGTTGAAGCCGCCTCGTCCCATTGCCAACGCTCTGCCCGGGGTCAGTCCGTCGGCTGAAATGCTGGGGAGAAGCATTACCCGCTTTCCAGGGCCCTACCTCCTTGTAGTGCTTGCGGTGACCGTGGCGCTGGGGTACGCGGCCACCGGGCTTAAGTCGGAATTCAGCATCCGGCATATTCTGCCCAAGGGCGGAAGCGTCCTGGAGGATATGAACACCCTGGATGCAACGGTCGGCGGCTCCGTGGAATTGACTACCGTTCTCCTGAAGGCGGAGGCCACCGAGACCCGTACACTGCTGAATATGGGCGACCTCACCAACGCCTTCCTGGATGAACGGCGCCGCCCTCCGGCGGCAACGGGACCCATTCAGTCATCATACTATTCGCTGGTGAACAATTGGATTGAAGACAGCGGCGAACCCGGCGACAAGTATGACCCGGGGTTGGCCGCACTCTTCAGTGAAGCCACGGCGGGTGTGCAGCTTGACCCGGCCCTGATGCAGGAGTTCATCGACCGGCTGGAAGTAAAAGACCCTGACGCCAAGCGTCTCCTGGTCAACAATCTTGACGGCCTAGACGCCATGCTGCTGCAGTTCCAGACCTACACCGGCGACCCGGCGCGAACCGAGGCTCTTCAGGGAGACCTGGAGGCTCTCTGGTTTGGCGATGACCAGTCCATAACGGCGACTTCGGCAAGTATCATCGCGATCACCGTGGTAAGCGCCATCACGGACCGTCAGACGGAGGCCATATTTACCACGGTCGTGGCGGCTCTCGCGGTCCTCGCCCTCTTTTTCTGGGTTACGGTGCGCCAGCCGGCGCTGGCGTTGATCGCGGTGGGTCCCATTGTCCTCGTGCTGATCTGGGTGTTGGGTACCATGGCCCTCCTGGGCATCCCCTATACCCTGATAACGTCGATAATTACTGCGCTGTCCATAGGAATAGGGGTTGACTACACCATTCACATGATTCACCGCTACCGTGAGGAGTATGCCCTCAATCGAGACCCTGAGCAGGCGGCGGTACGGACATTGGCAACCACCGGCTCGGCCCTGCTGGGCTCGGCGCTGACCACAGCACTGGGGCTGGGAGTGCTGGTGGCCTCGCCGGTGGCCGCCTCCCAGCAGTTCGGCTTCACGGCGGCCATCACCATCGCCTACTCGCTGATTGTCTCCATCGTGGTGGTCCCGGCGGCAATGACCTTCTGGGGCGCCTACCAGAATATGAAACTGCGCTCCAACGTAAGGCGCTGGGCGGAAGAACTGGACATGGAAATCGAAGCAGTTTATCGCCGGCAGGAGCAGGAACAGGAGTAAGTCATTCCAGGCTTACCATTCCAGGTACCACGTTACTTGGTATCTCCTATATATGCCGCGTTGAGTCTCTTGCTCAACGAGCCGGTGGTGATCGAATTGCCGCGGAACCGCATTCAATGAACGAAGCGTCGTTAGGTGTTACGCGAAGATATCACTGCCGGCCCCCGACGGGGCATCCCATTCCACCTAATGTCCAACCATCGTTAGATGTTACAACATGGCCCTATGCAGACTCATCATCGTTAGGTGTTACGAATCGACTGTCTCGGACCGATCCTGTCTCCAAGAACTGAGAAGCACTTCAGATGCGGTACGCCACCGGGGCCGCGGGCCCCTACGTATCTTGGCATCAGGGCCCAGCGATATTGTGACGCTGTGCCAGAGGCCTGCCGGAGCCCCGGGTGGCAGTCAGGCCCGTAGGCCGCCCATACAGTCGCATCAGCGAAGGCGCAAAGACACCTCTTTCAAAGACACTCCTTGCCCATCATCGTTAGGTGTTACAGCATCAGGCTGACCAGGTCCGGCGTCGTTAGGTGTTACAAGACTAAGGGAGTGCTCGAAAATAAGCAGTCAAAGGTTACGCCAGCAACAATCCAAGTCGCGTCCCCTCTCCTGCCCTACCCGGACTCGGCGAACAAAAGGAAAGTAGAATCTAAGCAGACCTGCCCCTCCTGGATCGCGGCACCGCTAACTTCACGCCCCGATTTCTTTCACCGACAATGACGGACCGTTCGAGTTTAGGTAGCCTCCCCACCCTAGCACCGTGAAGGTCAAGATTGATCAGTTGACTATTTTTGCAGCCGCACCGCCATAGCGTTGATTAGTCAGACCACTCCATGGCACGCGTACTCCGGCTGGAAATGAACCCTTCGTCATGCCTCCAGGCTCAGCCGGGCAGGAGCCTGGGTGGAGGAAACCACTGGTCGGGCTTCACGTACCTTGCCCTGCATCACTGCCGCCTGTACCCCGTAACAGTCAGGATGGCATCCATAGCGGATATATTGAGCGCCTCCACATCCGCCTGGCGCGTCGGTATAGTGGTAGTTGCCCAGATTGCCAATTCGGTCACGTAGATCCCTTTACTTTCCATGAGGTTGCTGTTGATATTCATAAGGGTTATTCATTAAATTGACCTGGCGGTAGCGGGTGATGGCCTGGTAGCCGCAACGTAGTGTCCCCGGCGAAACCTCTTGGTCTCGGAGCTCTCAACCATGTATCAGTAGGACCAGGCGAATCCGGTACCTGACCTAACAGCGGTGGAAGGCCCATGCCTTCCCAATGAATGGAGAGTAATCCAGACAGGGTTCCCTGAGCAGTGGTTGACTGAGCGCCTTTAGAATCTAGTCACGCCTTGCACAAGCTTCTTCAAGTCAAGAGGGAAAAGGTGAATTGCGATGGGGTCGGGGAATTGAAAGGGGCCCTGAGCCCATCCCCCTACCCCTCCTCTGTAGAGGTAGGGGTAGGGGGTAGAGAAGAGAAGAATCGTATTGAAAATTGGGGAGAATCGTAACACCTAATGACGGCACACGTAACCGGTTGCGATGAATTTTGTAACACCCAGCGGGGCATTTTGTAACAGGTAGCAATGGTACGGGTAGACGGAAGCCTTCAACCAGTAGCTTTGTATCTGGATCTCAGGTCCTCCACCGTAACCAGTCGCGATGATAGCTTTGATATTCGGGTCTCTCCAGAACCCGGAATAGGTCTGGCAGTTTCTGTATTTGAGGATGCCTTGACGCGTAACTCGTTACGATGGTATGAGCAACGTCGGTGGACAGATGCAGCCTCATGCGAACGGGACCTTGTGCGCGGCGCCCCCCTTCCAGGAGACAACGGATCCGGATATAAGGATGGTCCGGCGCCACCGGGCTAAATCCTCTGGCGACGGCGGACTATGGTCAACTGGCTGGGTTGCACCTTGAAAGGTTCGTGACCTTGTGGTTCCGGGTTGCGTAACACCAAACGACGTTGATTGAACAATTGGGCGGCGATCACCTGTGAGAATACTTCGGGGCAACGACAAGAACGTAACGCCGAACGATGGCGAGCAAGGTCGCTGATCGGGGATGTAGTCCTAAATGTCGCGTGTAACACCTAACGATGCTGATTCAGTTTGACTCCCAAGATCTGCTGGTTCTTTCGCTTTTGAGAATCTGATACTCCAGCTTTGCCGAGCCTAGATCCCACCCCGCTGTAGCGTCTCTACAAACTGACGGGTCTGTTCTTCTCTGGACTGAAGGATGCAGTTGGAGCAATACCGTTGTAAAAATGGTTGATTATAGCCACAGGACCTTCGTCAGCCATTGCTGAAGATCCGCTATAGGCGGACCGCCGCCCCAACAGTGCAAGGCGGCTCCGCCCGGGACTCTCACCCGGGAACACCGAACTGGTCCCCGCTCAAGCCACCCCGCGGGCCGTAGCCCGCAAGACGGCCTGAACCGGATTGGGTCGGCGTCTGTGCTTCCCCAGCCGGTGTTGTGCTGCAAGCACCGGTCTCAACTGTCCCAGAACAGCACCCCATAGTGTCCACACGTGCTTCGCCCGCTTCCTTGCAGGTACGGTGAAGGCGACGTGGACCCCATTGCCAACGGGACCTACCCGCTGGCGGGGTATGCGCTCGGAACAGCCAAGCAAACGACGGGCCAGGACCAGGGCGGCAGCCTGGTGGACGCTGAGCCCGTAACGTTCCATAAACTTCACCCGGCCTATCACCGAAATGAAGGCCGGGTTGACCTGATGGATTTCCACCCCCTGGCGGTGACCGCGGGACAGGAAGCAGGCCCTGATCCTGGCGTAGCTGAAAGAAGACAGCATCCGGCTGTACCTGGGGGACTCGCCCTCCAACGCAGCCTTCTTCTGCCGGAAGTCCAATTTCTCCATCACGACGGGTTTACCGACCTGCCGGGCATACTCCACGATGCTGGCCACGGCATCGCCGATGAGGGGCTAGGCCTGGTGGGTGGACTTGCCGTAGGTGACCAGGGGAACCCCGAAGGCATGGACGTAGTTGCCGCTGGCGTCGGCCTCCCACACCGCCAGGTGGTCGGCGTTCAGGTCCACGCCGACGGCGCCCCGACTCTTGTCCGTGACCACGGGCACCTCCATCAACCTGGTGGTGACCAACACCCGCCAGCCCTTCGGGTCCCGCTTGAACCGGTAGCATATGGCCTGCCCCAGGCCGGATGCCCGGGCAGCCTTCTCTCCATACTGGCGACGGTGGCTGGAATACTCGGCGTTGCTCTCCAGGGCCGCCAGCACCTGATCGTGCCCGTACTTGAACCGCACACCAGGGATGGCCAAATACTTCCCCTGCTCACCCGCCAGGCAATCCGGCATGCGAAGCCGCAGGATCAGGGACCCATCGTCAGCCACCGTGGCCACGCACAGTTGGCAGCCTGCTGTCTCATCCCTGCTCCCCAACACAAAGAACTCATCACTCCGGGCCGCCTGCCACTCCCACAGCCATTCATCATGGCTGGCGTAGCCGTTGGCCTCCAGGTGATGCTGCTTCCGCCACAGCCGCTTCGACCCAAAGCACAGCCGTATCCGGTCTGCGGCAATGTCCCCTTCCAGTTTCTCCAGCCTGGTCTTCAGGTTGCCCAGCCGCCGCCGTTTCTGGTGGACCTGGTCCCACCGTCCCTGCTCAGCAGCGACGGCTATCTGCCTCTCGGCCCGGGCAATCCGCCGGGCCAGATGGTCCAACCGCAGCTTCTGCCCCTCCCGCACCGAAGCAATTTTCCCTTCCAAGGACACCCGTACCGAGTTGAACATCCTGGCCGGTATCCGGTACCGCTCCAGGTATTCACTCTTCAGTGCTGTGGCAGACCGGCCCGCCGCAATTTCGGCAAAGAGCTTGCGTTCTATCCTGCCATACAGCAGGGCGTACGCCGAGAGCAGGTCATCCCCGGCCCTGCGCTCCGGCTCTCCGAACTGTCGGATGCGGGTCTGGTACGTGAGGGATAAGCCTCTTCCCCCATCCGCTGGCGCGGGGGAAGACCTCTTTGCCTGGTGAGTGGTCATGAGCCTATGATACCAGAACAACTGTTCGTGCCGCCATATTCCCCAGGCCGGTTACAGCAGAAGCGGAAGCGCTCTTCATTAGCGACCAAAGACGACCAATGCAAACCGTGTACCTACAAGTGTTTTAACAGTTGCTAACCCATTGTCACCTCTGGTGCGCCACACCAGGCAACATCCGGCCCGACTGGCGAAGAACCCACTCCTCCCTTCATGCTCAATGACTTCCATTCTGACCTGGCGGTAAATCGGAGATGACGGGTCTTCAAAGAAGGTCTCGGCATCCCTGAGTACCAGGCTCTTGTCAGCCACGTGGTTATAGAGCCTGTGGAGGGCCTGGGCACAGGAAGCGGCTACCGCGTTTTGGGAGACCTTGACGCTGGCCGGCACGGAGCGGCACAGAGATTCGATCACGATTTCGACGTTGGACTTGAAGGCCCACTCCCTGAGCTGCCGGTACAGGTCGGCCTCGCTGGGCAGGACTTCAGCGTCGGGGTGGCCGGCCTCCGGGTCATCGGGAAGGACGGCGAACTTTGGTTGCCACAGTCCGGTTGCGTCGATACGACCATCGGTACGATGAAAGGCCAGGTTTTCCAGGGTCACCCTGGGGACCCGCCTGCTCAGTACATACTGGCCAACCATCGGATAGATAAACCGGGTGAGGTACGCGATGATGAAGGCCGAGGCTGCAACATGATTGTTGGTAGTCTCCCATCTTGCGTACCCGTAGCTCATCACCAGCTCACGCAACTGGTATCACCAGCCCGGAACAGGGCGATGGCTGGGCTCCATCCACTCTCGTTATCGCTGGATATCGGCATGTCAAAGTAGGAGTCCAGCTCGCCAGCCTTTCGCAGGCTAAGGACCAAAGGATGTTCCACCGTGGCCATTACTTTTCACCTCGCAACAACAAAGCCCGACCTCTTCGGTCGGGCTTTGTACAAGTTCTGCTACCTACGCCCTTCCGCGAAGCGTATTCTAGGCACACCCGAAGGCAGGTCTCCTGGCTCCTGGCTATTGGTCACCCGCTCCAACCTTCCCAGTCCGTAACAGACCAGTGGCTCCGCAATGGTGCGGAAAGAGCGGCCTTACC
>DAOUJS010000109.1:0-22826 GCA_034422355.1 Dehalococcoidia bacterium
TATCCGGTGGAAGGGAAGGGTCAAAACTCCCTCGCCGGCCTGCGGCTGATCACCCCTGGCGGCGGGCTCCCGTTGGGCGCACCGGATAATCCCCAAAATTCTGACGGACACCCTGAACCCGCGCCCCGGTTGCAAGCGCCAGCCGGATTCATTACACTTCGCCCAGACCTGATTGTTTCCGAGGAGTGATATGCCAGCGCCTGAATTCGGTAAAGTTGAAGTCGATATCGTCTACTGTGTTCCTTGAGGGTACTACCCTGTCGCCTCGTGGCTGGCGACGGAGTTGTGGTCTTCCCAGAACGCGGGAGACGTGGCCATCAAGATGACCCCCCAGGGGGCAGGCCGGCTGGAGGTCTATCTGGACGGCGAGAAAATCTTCGACCGCAAGGAAGACGAGGGCGGGTATCCCAACTGGCCCAAGGTCAACGAGTTGAAGATGATCGTGGCGGAGAAGGTCTATGACTTCGACGCCGCTCTCGCCAGCGATTAGCGGCTTTCCCCGACTCGTAGCCCTAAAGCGCCGCGAGCGCCGGTGCAGTCCTTCCCGAGAGCCATCGCATGGCACTGCACCTTCACGTGCAAGAACACTACAGACGCGGATTACTCCTGCGCGGCTTGGGATCGTCCAGGCCGTGGAGGTTCCGCGTTTCAGATACGGAGCGTTGACAGTGGCAAACCCAGAACACTTATCGTTGGTCACATCCGGCCCGGAGTCATTCATCCGGTGGCGCGAGGAGAACCCGGACACAGCCCTTGACCTGGAGGGGGCGGACCTGTCCAACGCGGACCTGCGCCGTTGCAGGATTCGCGGGGCCAATCTCCGGGGAGCAAACCTCTCCTACGCCAACCTTTTCCGGGCCAGCCTGGCCGGGGCCAACCTCATCGGCGCGGACCTTTCCTCTGCCGACATGGGCCGGGCTACCCTGACCGGGGCCGACCTGAGCGGGGCGAACCTTTCCGGGGCAAACCTCTACTGGGCCGACTTCAAGCGGACGTGCCTCAACGGGGCCAACTTCAGCGGCAGCCGCCCGGTGCGGGCCTGCTTCCTCTTCGCCGACCTGACCGGAGCCAACCTCAGCTCCGCCACCATGCTGGAGGTGGACCTGCGCAACACGAACCTGACCGGCGCCAGTTTCCACGCCGCCAACATGAACGGCGCGGACCTCGACCGGGCCATCATGACCGACGCCGACTTCACCAAGGCGATGATCCGCGACTCCATGTGGACCGGCACCGACATGCGGAGGGCGAATTTCGACCAGGCCAGCCTGCACCGCTCGGACCTGAGCATGGCCAAGTGGGACGACACCACCCGCTTTCCCAAGGGGTTCGACCCTCTGAACACGGGCTTCAAGGACGTTACGGAGTAACCCGGTGCCTGCCTCGACATCCTTGTTCGCCGCTCGCCGGGTGTAGGAGCGTCCAGTGCCAGGGATACAGGTCTCCGGCGACCGCCCCGGCGTGGGCAAGACGAACCTGGCGGCGGCCCTTCTCCTCCGTGCCGCACCCCAGGGACGCAGCCCCGGTTACTACAAGCCGTTCACCACATCCCATGATGGCGACCCCGACGTTGCCTTTGTGTCGCAACACCTGTTGCCCGGACAGGCTGACGTGCCGGCCCCGATTCCGCTGCCTGCCTCTTCTGGTCCGGGGCAAGCCGAGGCCCTCTCCGGTCAACTGGCGGGAACGTCCGGGCTTGCTGGAGTAGACCCGGTCATAGTCGAAGGGCCGGACCTGGCATCGCCATCGGGCCAGGCATGGCGGCTCCCCGGCCTGACCGCCGAGGCGCTGGGTTGCCGGATAGTGCTGGTTGTCGGCTTCAGCAGCCGCATGTCCGTCCCGGCAATCGCGGCGGACGTTGAACACCTGCGGGACAGGCTGGCGGGAGTGGTCGTCAACGGGGTCACTGCTTACCGCGCCAGGGAGACCTCCCAGGGATTCATCTCCGGACTCCAAGCGGCGGGGATCCCAGTGCTGGGGACAATCCCCGAGGACCGCGCCATGCTCGCGGTGACGGTTGAGCAGGTGGCCGCCCATCTCGGCGGCGACTGGGTGCAGGAACCGGAAAATACGGACTCCCTCATCGAGAGGTTCCTGATTGGCGGCAACATCCTTGATTCCGGCGAAACCTACTACGGCCGCTACTCCAACCAGGCCGTGATTGTCCGCGCCGAACGCCCCGACATCCAGCTTGCCAGCCTGATGGAAGACACCGCCTGCCTGGTCCTCACGGGCCGCGGCGACCCCACCGAGTACATCAAGGCCGAGGCCATGCAGCGCAGCGTCCCCCTCATCCGCGTCGAGCAGGACACCATCCCCACCGCCGAGGCCCTGGCCGGCCTGCTGGACAAGACCGCGGTCCATAGCGCCGAGAAGGTCAGCAGGTTCACGGGGCTGATGGGGCAGTGCCTGGATATGGCGGCGCTGGACGCTTTGCTTTAGGACGATTGGCTACAGGTCGTCCATGAGTAGCCGATTACGGACCCTCATCCCTTTGCCCCGCATAGCGGCGGCCGTGGTCTCGTTCAGGATTTGGGCTATTTCGGGGGCATCACCAGAAAATCGCTTTGATAGTCAATGCGCGACGATAAAGGTGTTCGGTGATACTTGAAAACCCTCTTCCACTATTCCAAGAGTCCTATCAATCAACTGTTGCGATACTCCAACGTGCTTGACAATGAACATAAGCCAGGTGGTTTCTGGCTAAGTGACGATGCTGAATCCGGTTGGGGGGACTTTCTTCGCCGTCTCATCGCAGGAGGAGACCCGAACTGGGCAGACGCAAAATCTACGTGGAAGTATGTCACTAAATTTAAGGTAGCAATTGAGCAGATTCTCTGGCTCAAGTCAGACAGTGAACTACGTCAGTTCGCCGCGCTATATGGTGAGGCTGAGGAGCGCGATTGTAGTGATGGATCTGGATTGCATATCGAATGGGGACGTGGCAAAGCAGGTTACAAGGGAATATTGATCAGTCCGTACCAAGAGTGTCTATCGCACAGACTTGGGGACCCGATGTTTCACTGGTACAGGTTCGACTGTGCCAGTGCATGTATATGGGACAGTTCATGCCTTGTGCGTTACGGGAATAGCGTGGAGAGCGGTTTGTGATTACCTGAGTCGGGTGATGGTCTTCGAGAGTTGCTATACCCCGGAAGCAAGCTGCAACCAGCGTTTGTTCTCCGCTTGACGCAGGAGTACCCACACCACAGCATCATCCTACCCCTCCATCGCTGGCACGCCAAGCCACACCTACAGAGAGAACAATGCAACCGACCCAGACATACCAGGAACGAAGCCGGGAATATCTGGCCAAGGCATTCCGGGAATTGGAGGCCGGGGATCTGACCCAAGCCGCTGAGAAGGGCTGGGGCGCGGCCTCGCAAATGGTCAAAGCCGTGGCTGATCAGAGGGGGATAGAGCACCGCTCCCACCGGTCCATCCTGCTCGTAGCGCAGGAATTGGCTCGGGAAACCGGAGACACTGAGTTGGATACACTGTTCGATGCGGCGTCCATCCTGCATCGGAACTTCTATGAGGATACCCTGGACCGGGAAGGGATCGAAAGCCGTCTCCATCGGGTCGAGCAATTCGTAGACAAAGTGGAGCAGCTATTGTCAGCGTAATCCCCAACCTCCCCATCATCCTCCAACCCACTGACATTTGCCCCCATACCAACCCCGGCTGCGCTCCCCTATCATGTCTTGTAGCGTCAGTCTCAGCCCACCGCCCGACCGGGCGTGCCCTCGATGATGGGCTGAAATGATGAAAATGACCGGCTTTGTCCGCAAAAATGAAATTTCCCCCGCTAACCCTATAGAAGACAGGCGGGCAGTCCCAGGGACCAGGGTCTACTACTGATAAGAGAATGAACTGCTAAACATAACCTGCTTCCCGGACACAGGCGCGCAACACTTGGGGTTTGCCCGGCCGCCGCCCGGAACTCGCTGAACAACTGGTTCAGGTCAGCGCAGATCACGTTGCGCAACTCGACACTTTTCAGATAGCGCCACACCCCCTCATCAGGGTTCAATTCCGGAGCATACCCCGGCAACCGCTCCAACTGTATGAGCCGCCCCGTGCCGTCGGCCCAGCCATTCCTTCACCGCCCTTCTGCGGTGGATGGGGTCCCGTCCCGGACCAGCAGCAGCCTGCCAGGTATCTCCGCCGGCGGCCGCTCCAAGAACCGGGATCAGCCGGGGCTGCTTTGGCAGGAACATAGTGGCCCGCTAGTCCGCAGTCAGGGCTGGAAGGGCGTCCGGTTCCATCCCGGAGCCTGCTTCCCGGCAGCGTTGCATGATGCGGAAGATCGTCCGCACAGTGACCGAGAAACGTTCCGCGGCCTGTTCGGCAGTCAGGTCCTCCGACCGGATGACATTCCACACTCTGAAGTCCTTGGTCAACCGCTTGTACTGCTGGTACCAGGCCGGGTCGTCGTACCTGCACTGGGGAAGCGGGCACTTCAGGCAGGATGGCGAGACCTCGCAGCCGGTGTCCTCGTAATGGACGAACTCAGGGACCGCGTCAGCTATTGCCGTGGTTGCCGTTGCTCCAGCCATTGCCAGACCTCCAAACAAGCGTTCTAATGCCTGAAAGGGAGTATAGAACGGCTGTTCCAGAGAGTCAATAGGTTTTAGAGAAAAGTCAGAACATATTTTCACATTGGTCGGGGACCATGCCATTGACATTGGATTAGGTGTGTGGGTATCTTGACTCTCTACAGGAACCATGGTCTAGCGATTGACGATGAATGTTCGGAGTAGTTGGAGATGCCTAGGGTCAATGTGAAGGATTTTGGTCCTATAGCAGAGGCGAACGTTGACTTGCGTCCCCTTACAGTCTTCATCGGCCCCAACAATTCGGGAAAGTCATATTTAGCTTTGGCCATCTATTGCTTGTCGAGAACTTTGTCGGGAGGACAAACTTTTGTAGGCGGGTGGTCGGCTCATTTCGGGAGTATCAGCAGCATCGGGTTCACTGAGGAGCTGTTAAAGAACACAAAGGACAAGCTCAAGGAGGCTTGGCCAAATGCAAATTCGTTGCCTCGCCGACGTGTGAAGGTGGGCGATTTACCTGAGGGGGTCCAGGCCATATTATTTGAGGCTACTCAGTCCTTCGCTAATTCCATGTCGTCAAACTTCGCAGGGGAATTGCAGCGGTGTTATGGCAGGCATATAGGAACGCTAGTTAGACAGGGGAGCACTGTGGATACTGAGAAGAGCCTTAAGGTTGGGATTTCAGACGCCGAAAACGGATTTGATTGGGAGATGCAGTCAAGTGGGAAATCTGTCATCACCACTGACTGGGACAATATGCTTTCCCAGCGCACCATTGACTTCAGAGATGACTTACCGTCTTATTCATTCTTCATCGATGATCCGGAATTTTTCCTGTACAGTGTGACGAACGATTTAAACCTACCGATTGTGGCACGATTGCTAGGAAGAGCGCACTACATGCCTGCCAGCAGATCGGGAATCTTGCTGGGGCACAAAACGCTGGCCGGTCTAATCGTTGGCCAGGCTTCCCGCGCCTGGTTGCAACCGATGGAAATACCGAGGTTGCCAGGAGTGGTTACGGACCTCATCCAAGCGCTTCTACTCTTTTCACCGGATAGAGTTGCTGGGAATCGTCCACAAGAGGTCGTAGATTTCCTAGAACGGGAGGTAGCTGGAGGGATCGTTGACCTGGACGTGCAGGTCGAGTATCCGGAGATCTATTACGAAAATGCTGCGGGGCGGTTTCTGTTGCACGAAGTCTCTTCTATGGTGTCCGAAGTGGCCCCAATCGTGTTGTACCTGAAATACTTGGTGCGTCCTGGGCAACTGTTCATCATCGAAGAACCCGAGTCTCACATAGATTCTGACAACCAGCGCAAGCTGGCCAGGGCGATAGCCATGTTGGTCAATGCCGGTGTGAATGTACTGATAACTACTCACAGCGACTATTTCGTGAACCAGTTGAATAACCTTTTATCGCTGTCCCAAGTGTTGCCCCGAAGGAGACCGCGGAGGACATATTCTCGTAACGAAATTCTGGATCCGGAGAAAGTGGTGGCCTATTGGTTCGAGCCAGGGGATGAAGGGTCGACTGTCCAGAAGTTGGAGGTTACGGGAGAAGAGGGAATTCCAACCTTCTCGTTTACGGACACGCACAGCGCTTTATATGACGAAGCAATTGCGCTGGAGCATCTTCCAAGGTTGAGTTGAACGTTCCTTCTAATCTTTCCAGTTGTGTGTTGTCGTCGTGTTTCGAAGGCGGCTGCGAGTGCGCAATTGCCGGGATGGCATCCCAGGTCAAAGTCCTGAGCATGAATTGCGTCAAAAGCATCACTAAGGCTAAAGGCCGAATCTGTGACTGTGGCATCCTATGGAATGAAGCTCCGATTATCGCTGTCATCGAGTTGAAGGGTGGCAAGAGCGACGTCAACGTGAATAAGTCAGTCAAGCAGTTACAAAGTGGGCTCAAAGTGTTAGATCGGCAATTAAGCGGTCAACAGGTTGATGATTTTTTCCCTATATTGCTCTACCGAGGCAAACGCGATCCCACTCCCGCACTCAGCAACAGGCGGGTAACATTTCGTCAAGACAGCCGCAGGGTAATTGCCAAACCCTGTGGGACAGACCTTGCAGCAGTAGTCGGCCAAGCCAGTGGACGTAGTCGGCGTCGCAGAAGAAGCCGTCTGGGGAGCAGACGCTAAGACAGTGTGGGTGAGTCCCGCCGGCCCAGGACCATGCCGTTAGTCAGTTCTATACGTGCCCGTAGATGGTTGAAGAAGAGAAACCGACGGCAGTCGATGTACATGCTGGAAGTGTGTTCGGCCAAGTCCGGCGCGACCAGCAGTTCAACACCGTCCTGCTGGAGGATGGTGTAATCCCCGGTGTCGCGGCGGTCTGCTCGGGTATCGACCGATACCTCAACTATGGAGCCGGATCAACCGGAGTAGCAGAGGAGTTCGACGACTGCCTTCCCGCCCTTCTTCCGGATGTGGGCAACCGCGCTCTGTCCCAGGCTTACTTCCACGTTGTTCCCTCCGCTGGACCGTTTCAGCCGCTAGTCTGATTTCTCCGGGGTCTTTGCCAGCAGGTGGTTGCGGGCATCGACCATTGCCGGGTGGATAAGCTCACCCTGCACCACCCGCGCCATCGTCTCCTTGGTCAGGAACATCAGCGTAGCACGGTCCAGGTCTTCCATAGCCGTCTCGCGCAGTTGGGGCAGGTATGGATAGCGGCCCTGCTTGTTGGGGTCCAGCTTGTCGGCCAGGAACACAACCTTGCCCAGGGTGTCCAGCGACGGATGGCTGGTGGTGTGCCAGTAGACCGCTTCCAGCAACGGCGTGTCGTCTATCCGGTCGTGCTGACGCAGTAGCTCCGACCCCACCGGCCCGTGGAGCATTACCGGAACGCGCCGGTCCACCAGCCCGATGGGTACTCCTAGGTCCGGTGCCAGCCGCAGCAACTTTCCCCCGGGCATGGCCCTGGCCACGTCGTGGGCCAGCATACCCAGGACCGCCCGTTCCTCGTCCAGACCGTGTTGCTTGGCAAGCTCCCTGGCTATTTCGCAGACCCGGTATATGTGAGCCTGGAGTCCGGAGGGCAGGCGGTCAACCCGCTCCTGTATGCGGTTGATGTGGTCTGCCGTTGCTACATGGACTCCCGCGCTTGCTGGCTGGCGCATCGCGGCTATCCCAGCGCTCCAAGTTGCCTGCCGCCGATCAGGTGCATGTGGAGGTGCTCGATGGCCTGGCCCGAGTCCTCGCCCTGGTTCAATACGAGCCTGTAGCCGCTCAGGGTGATGCCTTCCCGTCGGGCCATCTCCTCGGCCACCACGAACAGGTGGCCCATGATTGGCACCTGGCCGGGGCCGATGTAGGCCAGAGACGCCAGGTGAATGTTGGGGATGATCAGCAGATGCACATCGGCTACTGGGTTGATGTCCCGGACGGCAAACACCTGCTCGTCCCGGTAAATGGGGGACTCGTGGGCCGAGTCGCGGGCCATAACACAGAATATGCAACCGCCGGTAGTCATCTCGCAAACGCCTCCAGATGCCCAAGGGCAAGCTCCTTGTGAAAATGCGCGTCGCCGTAGCTGAGTTCCTGAACTTTGGCCCGCCGGGTGTAGAGTTGCAAGTCATGTTCCTTGGTGAAGCCAATGGCCCCGTGGCACTGGTGCGCCCTGGCGCAGACCCGCTGATAAGCCTCGCTGCCCCACGCCTTGGCCACGGATACTTCCCTCCGGGCATCATGCCCTTCGGACACCTTCCAGGCGGACTGGTAGGCCACGGTGCGGCTGCCCTCGACGTCGGTGGCCATCTCCGAGCACTGGTGCTGTATGGCTTGAAAGCCCCCTACCGGCCTGCCGAACTGGGTCCGCTGCTTCACGTACTCGACGGTCATGTCAAGGACCGCCTCCGAGCCGCCCAGCATTTCCATGCACTTTCCCGCGGTGGCCCGTTGCAGCGCCCGCTCGATCACCGGCCAGCCCGCGTCAACTTGGCCAAGAACGGCATCGAGGCCGACGCTGACCTGCTCCAGCGCAACTTCGCACTGGTGATCGCCGGCGATGGTCCTGAGGGGGTGTACGTTGAGTCCCGCAGAGTTGGCCGGGACCAGGAGCAGGGTGATACCCTGGGACGGGTCGGAGCCGGTAGAAGTCCGCGCCGCTACCAGGAAAAGGTCGGCGGCCTCGGCGTCGGGCACGAACAGCTTGGTCCCGTTCAGGACGAACCCGTCGCCATTGCGCTCCGCCGTAGTCTCAATCCCCCAGGGCTCATAGGTGGCCGAGGGTTCGGTCAGGGCCAGGGTAACGATCAGTTGTCCACTGGCGATGCGGTTGAGCAGGTCGCGCTTTTGCCCATCGCTGCCGGCGTCCAATACCGTCATCCCGCCCAGCACCACGGTTGAGAAGAAGGGTCCGGGAAGCAGGGCGCGGCCCATCTCCTCCAGAAGTACGGCAAGGTCCAGGAAATTCCCGCCCGCGCCGCCGTATTCCTCGGGAAAGACCAGCCCCGTCCATCCCAACTCAACGATTTGCCGCCAGAGGTCATCGTTGTAGGCTCGCGGCTCTTCCTCCATTTCCCGCACCAGGGTCAGGGGACATTCCTGGGAGAGGAACTCTTGGGCGCTGCTCTTGAGCATCTGCTGTATTTCGGTAAGCCCCAGGTCCATAGATTCTGCCTCTTAGTTTGCTTGCTTTCACAGACCCATAACCGGGATCAGAGCATCACTTACCGCGTCCACGCCAAGCCGCGCGTTTTCCAGCGCGGTCTTGCCCGGTAAAGTCGATCAGGGCATCCATGGCCACAAAGCGGCTGCCTTCCAGGTCTCCCGCCTCGATGGGTACTGCAAAGGTTCCCGTTGGAGCTAGTCCCAAGCTATAGGCTGTGGACGAAGCGGTCCAACTGTTCGACGGCCTTGCGGATATTTTCCTGGGAGTTGGCGTAGGAGAGCCTTACGTATCCTTCACCGTACTGGCCGAAGGCCGCGCCGGACAGCAGGGCAACCCCGGCTTCGGCCATTGCGCGTGCCTCGAACTCGGCGCTGGTCAGCCCGGTCTCCCTGATGCTGGGGAAGGCGTAGAACGCACCCTCGGGTTCCGGGCAGTTGATGCCGGGTATGCTGCGCAGGCCGTCGGTGATCAGCCTCCTGCGCTGACCGAACTCCGCCGCCATTGCCTGGACCTCGTCCTGGGGGCCGTCCAGGGCGGCGATGGCCGCTCTCTGGGTGAAGGACGCGGCGCAGGATACGCTGTTGACTGCCAGGCGCACCACGTGGGGCACCAGTTCCTCGGGCATGATGCCGTAGCCCAGACGCCAGCCCGTCATGGCGTAGCTCTTGGAGAAGCCGTCCAGGATGATGGTGCGGTCGGCCATCCCGGGGAAGGTGGAGATGCTATGGTGCTCGCCGGTGTACAGAATGTCCTTGTAGATTTCATCTGCCAGCACGTAGCATTCGGGATGCTGCAACGCCAGGGCCGCAATCTGCTCCAACTCCTCTCGGGTGAACACCGATCCGCAGGGATTGTTGGGGGAGTTGAGGATGATGAGCCGGGTACGGTCGCTCATCTTGCCGGCCAGATCGTCCAGGTCCGGGTGGTAGCCCCGCTCTTCCAGCAACTGCATCGGCACTGGGGTCGCGCCGGAGAACTTGACCATCGACTCGTAAATCGGGAACCCCGGATTGGGGTAGATGATCTCTATCCCCGGCTCGCCCAGGGCCAGCATCACGTAGAACATGATGGGTTTCGCGCCGGGTGTGACCACCACCTGGGACGGTGCGGTGTCCACGCCGCGCACCTCCCGGCTGTTGCGCGCGATGGCTTCCCGCAGTTCCGGCAGGCCCGGGGTCGGCCCGTAGTGGGTGTAACCCTGGCGCAGCGCCTCGACGCTGGCCTCGATGATGTGCTGGGGTGTGTCGAAGTCGGGTTCCCCGATCTCCAGGTGAATGATCTCCCTACCCTGGGCCTCCAACTCCCTGGCCCTGGCCAACACCTCAAAGGCAGTCTCGGTGCCCAGGTCGTGCATTCTCGCGGCTACTGTCACTGTGCCTCCTTATGTCCGAGGGGGAGTCTGAAGACTTGGCATTCGGTTCAGAAAGTCACTCCAGATTTGGAGGGAGTGACAACGCTGCTGAAGTGATGTGGTGTACCGTGGCGATGGCGTCTACGGGTCCGGCTGGGCCTGGTTCTGGGTGCGCACTGGCAGGCCGTAGATGGAGATGAAGCCGTTGGCCGACGACTGGTCGAACTGGTCGCCCCGGTCGTAGGTGGCCAGTTCATAGTTATATAGACTGCGAGGTGCGGTACGCCCGGACACGGTGCATGTGCCCTTGTGCAGGCGGACCCGCACCTCCCCGGTGACGTGCCTCTGGGTGCTCCTGAAATAGGCGTCAAGGTCGTTCCGGTGGGGCGTGAACCACAGGCCGTTGTACACGATGTCGCCGTATTCCTGGGCAAGCCGTGATTTGGTCCGCGCCTGCTCCTTGCTCAGGGTCATGGCCTCCAGGGCCTTGTGGGCCGAATGGAGCACCACCGCCGCTGGGGCTTCGTAAATCTCCCTGGACTTTATGCCCACAAGGCGGTTCTCAACGTGGTCGATTCTACCCAGGCCGTGCGCGCCAGCTATCTCGTTGAGGTGGCGTACCATGTCTATGCCGCCCATGTCCTCGCCGTCTATCCTGGTGGGGATGCCCTGGTCGAAATGAATTTCCAGGTATATCGGCTCGTCTGGGGTATCTGGCAGGGGCCTGGTCCACGCATAGGCTTCTTCCGGCGGTTCCAGCCAGGGGTCCTCCAGCTCGCCGGCTTCAACGCTGCGACCCCAAAGGTTTTCGTCCGTGGAGAAGCGGCTGTTCCCCGGGTTGATGGGCAGGTTGCGGGCCTGGGCGTACTCGATTTCCTCCTGGCGGCTCATTCCCCAGTCGCGGATGGGGCCGATGACCTTGAGGTTGGGGTCGAGGGCGGCGACGCTGACCTCGATGCGCACCTGGTCGTTGCCCTTGCCGGTGCAGCCGTGGGCCACAGCGTAGGCCCCTTCAGCGTGGGCCGCTTCCACCAGGTATCGGGCGATGAGCGGGCGGCCCAGGGCGGTGGCCAGAGGGTACTGGTCTTCATAGACCGCCCCGGCCTGGAGGGCGGGGAACAGGAAGTCCCTTACCAGGGCGTCCCGCCCGTCCACGGTAAGGGCCTTCGACGCTCCCACCTGCAACGCCCGCTGCCGGATGGTCTCCAGGTCCACCATGCCCAGGTCGATGGTCAGGGTAATCACGTCAGCGTTGTAGTTCTCCTTGAGCCAGGGAACGGCAACCGATGTGTCCAGCCCGCCGCTGTAGGCGAGGACGATCTTGTCTTTACCCATTGGTGGTGACAACTCCTGATTGGTAGGTTGCTAGAGTGCGTTCAGGAAGTCTTCGACAGGCGCCTCTGCCTGCCGAAGTAGTTTCCTGGCGAACGCCCTATCCATATCCTCCGAGCCGTGGCCGGGCACGGTCACACTTCTGCCTTCGGGATGTCTTAGCCCGGCATGGCTTCCAGTTTGCCGGACTGTCTCAAACCCAAGTCTATACAGTGTGCGTATGAACTCCCGGCTGGTTATCCTTGGGAATCATCACGGATCCACCTCTTTCGGGAAACCGTGTGGACACAGCTAGACATCAATCTTCTGGACTCCGAGGAATTCAGAATGGTCGTCCAGGTCGTCATTTTCGAGGCAGAACTCGATGGACTTACGCATATTATCCATCAACTCATCGAGGGTCTTGCCCTGGTTGCAGCAACCCCTCAGCTGAGGCGCCTCTCCGATGAAATAACCGTCCTCGCCTTTCGTGATTACGACGTAGAACTCCCGCTTCGCCATCGCATCCTCCCCATTCCGGGGTCGCGTTAAATCTTCGACAGGGCCGTGTCAAGACGCTCGGCGGCCTCGTCTATCTCCTCCTTGGTCACTGTCAGGGGCGGCATGAAGCGCACGGTGTGAGGGCGCGGGGCGTTGAGAAGGATTCCGGCTTCATTGGCGTTGGCCAGCACCTGCCCGGAGATGTCGCTGTCGAAGTCCATAGCGGCCAGCAGGCCCTTGCCGCGCACTTCGGATATGAAGGAGTGCCGGGACTTGAGGTCGTTGAGGCTGCCCAGCAGCGCGCTCTCCATCTCCTTGGCGTGGCCGGGGATGTCATTCTCGATCATGTACTGGGTCCCGGCGAAGGCTGCGGCTGTGGTCAGCGCGTTGCCGCCGAAGGTGGAGCCGTGGTCTCCCGGCACCAAGGCCTGGCAGTGGGCCTTGGAGAGAAACGCCCCGATGGGAACGCCGTAGCCCAGTCCCTTGGCCAGGGACATCACATCCGGCTCGACACCGTATTCCTGGTAACCGAACAGGCTTCCCAGGCGGCCCATGCCCGTCTGCACCTCATCGAGGATCAGCAGAAGGCCCTGGCTGTCGCACCACTCCCGCACCCGCTGCAGGTAATCGTCGTCCGGGATTATCACCCCGGCCTCGCCCTGCACCGGCTCCACCATCACCGCCGCGGTGCGGTCGGAGGTAGCGTTCATTATCGCCTCCACGTCGTTGAAATCGACGTGGACGAACCCCGGAAGCAGGGGTGTGAAATTCTCCTGGTAGTGGGGTTGGCCGGTGGCGGCGACGGTGGCCTGGGTCCGCCCGTGGAAGGAGTTGAAGGCGGTGATGATCTCGTATGCGCCGTCGCGGTGCAGCTTGCCGTAGCGCCGGGCCAGCTTCATCGCTCCCTCCACAGCCTCGGCGCCGCTGTTTCCGAAGAACACCAGGTCCAGGCAGCTATTCTCGATGAGAATCTCCGCCAGCCGCAGTTGCGGCACGGTGTAAAACTGGTTGGAAGTCTGGATAAGTGTTCCCGCCTGCTCGGCAACCGCCTGGGTGATCACCGGGTGGCTGTGGCCAAGCTGGTTCACGGCCCATCCGGCCACAAAGTCCAGGTACTGCTTGCCGTCGGCGTCCCAGACCTGGGTGCCCTCGCCTCGCACTATCACCACGGGCTGGCGGCGTACCGTCTGGGCGTAATACTTCTGCTCGATTCCAATCCATTCGCTGCTCTGGGTCATTGGTGGCTACCTCCCCTTGAAGTGTGGGTTCCCCGCGGCCATTCCGGCCTCTGCATTGGCTATAGGGCGATTCCCTCGGTGAGAAGTCGTCCCCATTATGTGTTATCGTCGGTCAACGCCCGTTGCTGCCTGCCTCTTGGTAGATCCGTCGCAGGTCTTCGAGGGCTCCCTGAAGTTCGTCTACCGCTTCGCTGAGGCCCGTCACCGCGTCCTGCATCCGCTCAAGCTCCTGGTCTATAGCGGCCTGTCCGGCCGGCGACTTGGGACCTGCAAGGCTTGTCTCGGCGGGCTGTGCGTCCTCACCGGATACCAGCATGGCCAAGCCCTGGTCTATGGAGTCGGCCATTACCACATCGCCGCCGTCGGCCAGAATGATCTTCTTCAGTTCCGGGAACTCCAGCACCTCTGATCTCAGGTACAGGGGTTCCAGGTACAGGATCGAGCCGTTGATGGGTATAACCAGAAGCTGGCCGCGTATGATCTCGGACCCTGCGCCGTTCCATAGGGTGAACTGCTGGGAAATCTGCTGGTCGTTCTCGATCCTGGCTTCCACCTGGCTGGGTCCGTCCACCTGGGGATCGCTGGGCAACCGGTAGCCCCGCAACTCCCC
Source organism: Dehalococcoidia bacterium (assembly GCA_034422355.1). Lineage (GTDB taxonomy): Bacteria > Chloroflexota > Dehalococcoidia > Lucifugimonadales > UBA3495 > CATOSP01. The sequence continues at coordinate 14,182 of DAOUJS010000109.1, forward strand.
GTAATGAGGGCCGTCGTTGCGGGCCATAAGCCACCCTACCAGGTTCTTCTTCTCCCCGGCGGGACTGAATGGCATCATCAGCACGAATTCTTCCTGCCCCGCGCCGGGCGGCTGCAACATCAGGTACGACGGCCGTACCATCACTCCCTGCTTGCCGAACCTGGTTTCCAGCGGTATGGCCCACTGGTCCGCCTGGTTGAAAAACACCTGCGGGTCGGTCACGTGGTAGCGCAGGTACATCTGCGCCTGGGCCGTGAACAGGCCCACCGGATAGCGGATGTGCGCCCGCAGGTCCTCCGGCATCTCGTCCAGATCTTTGAACAGGGACGGGAAGGCCCTGCGGTACATCCTGAGCAGGGAGTCGTCCGGCTGCACTACATAGAACTCAACCGTGCCATTATAGGCGTCCACGACCGCTTTTACACTGTTTCGTATGTAGTTGACGCCCTCCTCCAACCTGGTGGAATAGGGAATCCGGTCCGTTACCGTGTATGCGTCCTGAAGCCACCACAGTTTACCAGCATGGTCCAGCACGGGATAGGGGTCCCGGTCCAGATGAAGGAAGGGCGCAATGGCCTTGACCCGGGTCTGGATATGGCGGCGGTACTGGAGGCGGCTTTCCGGCGTTACCTGGTCGCTCAGCATGATGTTCACGTCCCCGAACTGCCATGCGTAGGCCATCCGCCTCAATCTCGAGCTGAGTACCACGCCGCCCTCGCCGTCGTAGTGCTGGAAATTGCTGTCCGGGTTTACCTCGGACAGCGAGCTGTTGACGATGGCGAACGGGATGGGATACTCGCCGTAGTACAACTCCGGCCGTGTCACCGGAAACTCTCCCTGAATCGGGATGTCTTTCAGAAGGTACTCGGGCCTGCCTTCGCCGGGGCTGAACCCGTTGGCCGGACTCATGGACACGCCGTAGCCGTGGGTGTATTGGAGCTGTTCGTTGACCCAGTTCCGCGAGTCCTCCGGTAGTTTCTCCAGGTTCAGTTCCCTGGCCGCGATCAACACCTGGCGCAGCTTCCCGTCGATGATGTAACGGTCCGAGTCCATGTTCAGGAAGTTGTAGTAAAGCCTCATGAACTGGAGTTGATTGTAGGCGTCCTGGAGGGGTTGCAGGTCCCAGAGGCGGATGTTGTCCAGAATGGCGCGGCTGTCCCCCAATCCCCGCAGGTCCAGTCTCGCCTTGGATTCATAGGGGAGTACCTTTACATGGTCCAACCCGTAGGCGAATCTGGTGGCCTCGATGTTTCTTTCGATGTACAGGCGTTCCCGGTCGAACTCGTTGGGGTCTACCTGAAACCTTTGGAACATGGACGGGTAGGCAAGGCCCGCCAGCAAAATTGCGATTACCCAGAGGCTGAAGGCCCCCACCATCAGCCGGGGGCCGCCGAAGTAGCTGCTGACGCCGAAGCCTGCCGCCGACAGCACTGCAATGCCGGTGAGCAGCCAGAGGGCTGGGATTCGGGCATGGATGTCAGTGTAGGTCGCCCCGGATACGACTCCGTTATCCGACAGGACCAGCTCGAATACGTCGAACACGTGGCCTGCGGCGATGACCAGCATCAGGAACACACCCAAGGCCGCGGCGTGGCGCAGCATCCGCGGCGCGGGTATGAATCCTGCTCCCCGGATGCTGTAGGCGGCGATGTATAGGGCCGCCGTCAGCACAATCATCGTCACGGCAAGGCCCAGGAGCCAGCCCTGCAGGAAGTGGAACAGCCGCAGCGTGACGACGTAGAAGGAAGCGTCCAGTCCGAAAAGCGGGTCCGGGCGTCCGAAAGGGATGCGGTTGAAGACCAGCAGAAACGTCTCCCACCGGCCCGACGCCACCGCTCCGAACACTATGCCCCCTATCAGGGCGGCGAGCGCTGCGCTGAGCAGCGCCGAGACCCGCATGAGTCTCAGGAAGTTCTCGGGGAACCCCAAAGTCGATGGCCCTTGGGAAATGGTCCATGCCAGGTGGACGTTAAGGGTGAGCGCAATCCCCGCGATTGCCGCGCCGCCTAAGAAAAGGGCGGTCTTGAAAAGCAGGAGTTTGACGTAGACTTCGGTGTATCCCAGGTTTTCGAACCACAGCAGGTCGGTGTAGATACTGCGCGTCCACCACAGCACTGCCGCCAGAACGGCCAGCGCTGTCAGCGGCGGCAACAGCCGCCGCAGGCGGCGGAGGGTCTCGGTGGACATTCCGGGGAGCTTCGGCGCCGGGGGTAGCTCGGCGTCGTTGGAAAGGCTGTAGCTCATCCGCTTAGAAGTGGGTCCTCGACGGCCGGGCAGGTTCCACCCCGCGTTGAGGATATATGTTCATAATAGGTTCGGGGCTGTGGGCTGGATGGAGTCGGACGGACCAGTGTCCCGCACGGCTGAGAAGTGGGCCCTCGGCCTGAGAACGCTGCCCCATACCGCCATGCCGTCCCAAGGTGGTGGGCTGGGTGGGTTGGGACAGCCGCGGCTAGGGTCCGTCCCTCAAGGCTGTGCCGGTCTCCCACCGCGTCAAAGGTCCGAGTTTATAATGGTGGTGCCCGAATGTCGGCCGGTGAGGCATCGCATCAGTGCCCCGGGTTTGCGCCCGTCGATGATGTCCGCCACCGGCGAGCCTTCTAGGGCGCGCAGGCAGGCTGCAACTTTGGGCACCATGCCGCCGCTGAGTATGCCAGATTGAAAAAGGGAGTCCGCCCGCTTCCGGTCCAGCCGATGGATAACCCGCCGCGACCCGTCCATCACGCCAGCCACGTCGGTCAGGAACACCAGCCGGCTCGCGCCCAGGGCGCAGGCCAGTTCCCCGGCTACCGTGTCTCCGTTCATGTTCAATGCCGCGCCGGAGTTCTCGGAGCCGTCGTCGAAGTGCCGGGCCAAGGGAGCGACAATGGGGATGTACCCGCTGCCGAGCAGGTCGCGCAGGGGAGCGCAGTTGACCTCCTTGACTTCGCCCACGAATCCAAGGTCGGGGTCCGCGATGTAGGCGTCCAGCAGTCCGCCGTCGATGCCGCTGATGCCCATCGCCCTGCCGCCCAGGGCGCGCAGTTGCGACACTAGTTCCTTGTTGATCAGGCCGCCCAATACGGCCACCACTATCTCAAGGCTGGCGGCGTCGGTGACCCGGAGGCCGTTCACGAATTGAGGTTGGACACCCTGGAGTCTCATCCACTCCGAGATGACGTTGCCGCCGCCATGCACCACCACCACGTCGACGCCGTCCTTCTGGAGGGCAACCAAGTCTTTCAGGCTGGTGTCGTGACTGCCGAGGGTGCTTCCCCCAATTTTGACGACAATCGGTGGGCTTTTCATGGCCTGTCTTCTATAGGGGCTGGAGCGGATAGGGGTAGCGCCAGGGACTGCTGACATGCCGCGGTCTCAGACGGGCAGGATACCCGTGTTTCTCAGGTGGTGTACGCGCTGTTGATTACTACGTACTCTTCGGTAAGCGGGCAACCCCAGGCTGTGGCATCTCCGTCGCCCAGGCCCAACTCCAGCCGGAATGTCACCTCCGGACCTCCCATCAGCGCCACCACCGCATCCCGGTGGAAGGGTATGGGCAGCCCGCCCTGCATGATGCACACGCCGTTGATGAACAGGTCGACCTTGCTCTCCTCCACCGCCGCTCCGCTGCGTCCCAGTGCCATCAGGATGCGCCCCCAGTTGGGGTCCCTGCCGTGGACCGCGGACTTGACCAGGCTGGATGAGGCGATAGTGCGCGCTGCCAGGCGCGCGTCAGCGACGCTTTCAGCCCCGGCCACCTCTACGATAATCAGCCGGTCTCCCGACCCCTCGCCGTCGCGGGCCAGTTCCTTGGCCAGGTGAACGCAGACCTGGAGCAGCGCTTCCTTGAATGTCTCAGCGTCGGGGGTGCCCGCCGTAACCGGGCTGTTGCCGGCCGTGCCGTTGGCCATCACCAGCACCGTGTCGTTGGTACTGGTGTCCCCGTCCACGGTCATCATGTTGAAGGATGCGTCGGCAACCTCTCTGAGAGTGTCCTGCAGGAAGTTGCCTTCAACCGCGGTGTCGGTGGTGATGAAGGACAGCATGGTCGCCATGTTTGGATGGATCATTCCTGAACCCTTGACCACGCCGCCCATATTCACCCGCCGGCCGCCGACGTCAAAAGTGACGGCGACCTCCTTGGGCCGGGTGTCAGTGGTCATCATGGCCCTGGCCACGTCGTGACCGCCGCTGGCCGAGAGGTCTATCTGCTCCACCCCGGTGCGGATGAGCGACATGGGGAGTTCCACTCCAATGACGCCGGTGCTGCATACCAACACCTCTTCGGTGCGGATTCCCAGGCGTCGGGCGGCCAGAATTGTCATCTCCTTGGCGTCGGTGTAGCCCTGCTCCCCGACGCAGGTGTTGGCGATCCCTGCATTGACAATCAGCGCCCTGACGGGGCCGGCCTCCACGTGTTCCTGAGTCACGGTGACCGAGGGTGATTTGATGGCGTTGGTGGTGAATACTCCGGCGGCGGTACAGGGGGCGTCGGAAAGTATGATCCCCAGGTCCAGCTTGTCCTCGGAAAAGGTCTTCAGCCCGGCATAGGTGGCCCCGGCCTGAAACCCGCCCGCGTTGGTGATCGTTCCGTTGGCTATAAACCTGACTGCGCCAGCCATCTAAAACCGTCCCCTGGGTCACGAAATATGTTGCTGTAAGAGGCTGGAGTATAACATAAAGGTGCAAATGAGGGGGCCGATATTCGGCCCCCTCAGCTACAATTCATAGGGGGTTGCGCCAGCCTCCGGTGAGGGCCAGGTAAGCCTAGCCCTCGATCGCGCTCTGCAACACTCCGGGGTTCAGGGGCAGACCCTCCACCCGCACTCCGGTTGCGTGGTGAATGGCGTTGGCGACCGCGCCCATTGGAGGGACGATGGATGCCTCGCCGACTCCCCTGATGCCGAAGGGATGGCCGGGGTTGGCCACCTCCACGATCACCGTGTCGATCATGGGAAGGTCCAGGCTGGTCATCATCCGGTAGTCCAGCAGGCTGGAGTTGAGCAGTTCGCCGTTGTCGCTCATCACGTACTCTTCATTGAGCGCCCAGCCTATTCCCTGCACCGTTCCGCCCTGCATCTGCCCCTCTACGTAGCTGGGGTGGATGGCCTTGCCCGCATCCTGGAACACGGTGCAGCGGAGCACCTGCGACTTGCCGGTCTCAGGGTCAACATCGACGTCCACCAGCGTTGCGGTGAAGGAGCCGCCCGCACCCCTGGGATTGACATTGCCCCGGCCCACCACGGGGCCGCCCGTGTCGTTCAGCCTGGGAGCCAGTTCCTTGAACGTCATCCTCAGCTCGGCATCCGACTTGTGCTGCAAAGCGCCGTCCACGTACTCCACGTTCTCCGGGTCCGTCTCCCACAGCAGCGCGGCCCGCTCCACAAGCTGCCGCCGGATGTCCTGACCCGCCTCGTATGCGGCCCAGCCCGTCTTGAAGGCAACTCCGCTGCCCGCGGTCAGGGACGTGTAGCCGATGGTGTCGGTGTCCACCACCTCGGGGAACACGTCCTCCACCGGGATGCCCAGCACCTCGGCAAGCTGCTGGGCTATCACCACCCGCGAGCCGCCGATGTCCACCGAACCCTCCACCAGCATCACCGTGCCGTCGGGGTTTACATTGGCTACCGCGCAGGACGGACCGCTGTTGTTCCGCCAGAAGCCCACGGCTAGGCCGCGCCCCTGGTTCTTGCCCGTCAACGGTGTGTTGTAGTGCGGGTGGTCCTTGACCGCCTCCATAACCTCAACCGCGCCGATAACCGGGTTCACCGTGCCGTCGGCCCGGCGGGTGCCCTGCTCGGCAGCGTTGCGCAGACGGAACTCAAGGGGGTCAATTTCCAGCTTCTCCGCCAGCTCGTCGACGAGGATCTCCACGGCGAAGCAGCCGAGGGGAGCGCCCGGTGCGCGGTATGCCGCGGTCTTGGGCTTGTTGGTTACGACGTCATAGCCGTCAAGCTGTACGTTGGGAATGTCGTAGGGCGTGGTCATGCAGGCCGTCGCGCCCCCGATGGGCGAGCCGGGATACGCTCCCGCCTCAAAGGCCAGGTATGCCTGTGTGGCGACGATTTTCCCGTCCCTGGTCGCCCCCATCTTCGCCTTCATGTAGGAGCCTGACGTGGGACCAGTTGCTTCCAGCACGTCGGCGCGGCTCATGGACACCTTCACCGGATGCCCGGTCTTCCGCGACAGTACCGCTGCCACCGGCTCCAGGTATGCGGCCAGCTTGCCGCCGAAACCGCCGCCGATTTCCATCGGCACCAACTTGATCTTCGAGGAGGATATTCCCAGAATCCGCGCCACGTTGTCGCGGATGCCGAAGGGGTTCTGGGAGCTGTTCCAGATGGTCAGCCGGCCGTCGTGGCCCCAGGATGCGGTGGCGCTCTGAGGCTCGATGTAGCCCTGGTGTACCGTCTTGGTGCGGAACTCCCGCTCCACCACCACGTCCGCCTGGGCGAAACCTCCCTCGATGTCGCCCAGCGATAGCTGCTGGTAGCTGGCGATGTTGGTCTGCTTGGGGAACCGGTCGTCGAAGCTGGCCGTGGTCATGTGCTCGTGGAGAATGGGCGCGTCGGGACTCATCGCGTCCTCGGCGTTGGTCACCGGGGGCAGCACTTCATAGTCCACGTCGATCAGCTTCAGGGCCTCTTCGGCGACGTGAGGGTTGTCGGCTGCCACTGCTGCCACCGCGTGGCCCTTGTAGAGCGCCTTGTCCCCGGCCAGAACGTTGTTGCTCAGGTACTTCAGGCTCAACACGGCCTCCTCGCCGATTTCGGCCAGCAGGTCCGGCACCGGGGCCAGGTCCTTGGCGGTGGCCACCGCCAGCACCCCTGGATGTGCCTCCGCCCTGGAGGTGTCTATGGACTTGATGCGGGCATGGGCGTGGGGGCTGCGCAGCACTTTGCCGTGGAGGTGTCCCGGCAGGCGAATGTCGGCCCCGTACTGGGCCTTGCCGGTCACCTTGTCCACCCCGTCATGGCGGATGGGCCGCTTCCCAACCACCTTGTACTCAACATTGGACAGCACTATATTCGAGGTCATATATAAGTCTCACTCCCCCGCTTCAATATCTGCTCCTTGCTGCCTGGCGACAGCATATCCGTATATTACAACGTACCCGCCGGGTACTCCAGTGCCAAAACCTGAATGCCCATGGGTCTGGGCTGTCTACACTCCGTGGGGACCCGTCTTAAGCGCAGGGCCTCCATAACCGCGAAAGCGGTTATCCACGGGAGCAGAGGCGTTCCTCCCGCCAGGACTGAACAGTTCGCTTGTACTTGCCCATGCCCCGCCAAAGCAAAACCCCCAGCATGAAGACGCCGGGGGCGCTGATGCAATCACCTTTCTCCAGCCCAGGTCTCACCAAAACCAGACTAGGTCCAGTTATTCAGAGGTCCCCTGGAGCTTTTGCCTCGTATCCCACCGGACTGTGCACCAGCCGGAAATCGGGGTAGGAGTTGCGGGCAGGCGGGTCGTATGCCACTTGGATTTCGTCCAACCGGGTCTGAAACCAGTCTTGGAGGTGGAGCTCCTTGTCCGCCCGGTTGGTTCGATGGATAAGTTGTCCATGTCGGACGGCCCGGCCGCACTGGATGAATATGTCGGCAACGGCACAAGGCATGATGGCAATTTGCCCTCGTTATTATCGTGCTCAGGCAACTCTCCGTCACCGCTCGCGTTCCAAATGGGACGGGTCAATTCCTGGAACGCAGACGCAGAGAATAGACCAGCCCTGCCGCACCCGCCAGGACCATCACAGACCCGATTGACACCAGTACCATCCCCAGAATGGGGGCATACGATTCCATTGCTTGCCTCCGGATGCCGGACAGGCATCCGGGTTCATGCGTCTCCCAAGCTGCCATCCTCGTCTGTGCGTTGACAATGGCGCTGCGCCAGCGGCAACATCGTGGCCTTCCCTGTTGCTGGTACAATGGGGCTGCGCCCATGGCTTCTGCGCGTGCGCGGACCCCTCGATCCACGGGGGCAAGGCGCGGCTCAGGGATGCGGGGCTGGTGATGTAGGCCGGGGGATGAAGTGTACCTCCGTTCTCGGGAATGCTAGGATAGTGGGAACCTGGAGGACTAGCGATGATTGACGCTGCAACCCTGCAAGCCTTTGCCGCAGTGTGCGCGATGCTGTTAGCGGGTCTGGCCGCCATCTGCGGCTGGGTATATTGGCATATCAGCGGTATGGAACGCCGCATGAACGCCCGGATGGACCGCATAGAGGACCGCATGGAGCGCATGATTGAGCAGATGGTGCGCATGGAAGAGCATTTTACCGACCGGATGGTGCGCATGGAGGAGCATTTTACCGACCGGATGGTGCGCATGGAAGAACGGTTTACCGCCCGGATGGACCGCATGAGCGAGCAGATGGAGCGTATTGAAGAACGGTCTACCGAGCAGATGGTGCGCATGGAAGAGCAGTTTACCGACCGGATGGTGCGCATGGAAGAACAGTTTACCGCCCGGATGGACCGCATGAGCGAGCAGATGGAGCGTATGGAAGAACGGTCTACCGACCGGATGGAGCGCATGGAACAGCGGTTGACTGAGCGGATGGACCAACAGCACCGGGAGGTCCTGTCGCTGCTGGAAGGCCATATCCACGCCGACGGGTCTCCCGCCGTGTTCCGCCGAGTGACTCCCGCCGCCGACGGCTAG
>DAOUJS010000110.1:0-37442 GCA_034422355.1 Dehalococcoidia bacterium
CGAACGAAATCAGGCTGCGGCAACCATCAGCTGGAGATTCTCCACCGCTGACGCCCGGCACAAGCTCCGGCGTATCTATCCATCGGTTTCACCCTGACACGGTACTAGTCGGAGAGCTTTCTATGATCGATTCTTCACTTTCTGGAGGAAGGCCACTGAGTCTCTGTTGGCCCAATCGACGTTCACCTTTGAGGATCAAAAGTACTGGACTTACTTGGACATGAAATCCCCAGGCCAGGACGGGAAACCTAAACCCCACATTTATGGAGCGGCCCGCTATGACCACATACTGGTCGATGAGTTTCAGGACATCAACCCACTGGACCTTGAACTGATCAAGGTTATTGCGGAGCGAAACCAGTCAACCTTAACCATCGTTGGTGACGACGACCAGGCGATTTTCGAGTGGCGTGGTGCTACACCTGAATACATCCTGCACCCTGACCGGTATTTCAATGTTGATTTCAAAGACTATCAACTGGAAATCAACTATCGGTCTCCCAGGAACATCGTCGAACACTCGCAACGGCTTATCGCCAACAATGAAAATCGGGTTGCCAAGAAGGTTGGAGCCGCTGAGGATGCGAACACCGCAGAGATCGAAATCATCACAACGGATGGCATTAACCAACGCTTGGAACTGGTAACCAGTATCGTAAGGTCTACGGAACCCGGTAAGGTAGGGGTTATCGGACGCTATCGCAGTCAACTAATCCCCTTCCAGATTTACTTTGCCACTGACGGCGCACCATTCAAGACTGCTATAGACCTGGATATTTTCAGCAGCAGGGCATTCGATGACCTTACTAAGTTGCTGGAAATTTGGGATCGGTCGCAGCAGCGTCGCCGGTCAGCTCAAGTGATAAACGATGCCATTGAGATTTGCAATCTTGTCAGGCGGCGTCCTTTCGGCAAGAGGGATGACGCTAATATGCGGAGACATTTGGGGAATGCACAAGCTCGAACTGTGAGTGCCGCCGTTGAGGAAATAAAAGATTATGATGGCCAGAGGTTGAGCGGCAAAACCCACATGCATTTGCATGATGCCGCCAGCAAGTTCGTAAGTGCGGGTCAAGTCTCCGCCGCAATCGATGTAATTGCCAGTGAATTTGATGGCCTGCAATTTGACCTTGAAAGAGCCGAGGACGACGTCTTTTATACCGACCCACCCCTTGAACAACTTGCCGAAATTTCTGAAGGCGAAGGGCTAAGTGCTAGTGACCTGATCGAGCGGATTGAAACTGCGAAAGAACAGATTCAAGAGTATCGTACTTTCGAGGATGATAGCGACACTGGGAATGACGGAAGTGTCTTGGAAAGGCCCCTGCATCTGATGACCGCCCACCGAGCAAAGGGCAAGGAATTTGACACTGTTGTTCTGCTGGACACCGTCGACGGCGTTTGGCCCCACAGCAAAAGCGACGACCAACGGCTTATGGAAGCTGAACGCAGGCTGTTTTATGTGGCTTTTACCCGGGCACGTCGGAAAGTAATCATGCTGACTAGCAGAGACGCCGGACCTATCAGTCCATTCGTAGATGAGCTAGAATTGGGCCCTTCCTAACCTATGCACTTGACATTAGGAGAGGTAGCCGCTATGCCAGATAACCCGTACCTCAGCTTTCAACAGGTCCGGGCGGCGATGAACGCCATGATCGAAAAGGCCCTGGAGTTGCCCGACGAGCCGGTGGCTATGGCCATTGTCGACGACACGGGCAACCTGGTGGCCTACGCCAAGATGGACAATCTCAGAATGTTCAGCCGCCGGCACGCCATCCGCAAGGCGTATACCTCGGCCATGATGGGTCAGGACTCGGGAGCGCACGGGGACAACGTCCGCGCCGGGGGCAGAATCGTCGCCGATATGGGCGACCCCATGCTGACGCCGAACCAGGGCGGCCTCGTGATCAGGAAGGACGGCGTCATCCTGGGAGGGATTGGCGTCGGCGGTTACCCCAGCGGCCAGCGGGACGAGGACCTGGCCCGGGTGGGTCTTGAGGCCATGAACCTCTGACGGCTCCCGGATATTGCCAAGCCTTCGGTGAAACCGGCGGCTTGGCATGTGGGCGGCCCGGAATGCCGTCAATGGGTGGACAGGCAGTCCGGGTCAGCCGGAGGACCATTCGGCCCCATGCCGGAACTTCAAGGTGTAGAGGGCCACGGCCACCGAGGTGGCGAGGTTAAGGCTGGATACTTCCTGCGCCATCGGTATGGATACGCAGAGGTCTGCCCTCGACCTGGCTTCCCCGCTCAGTCCGGCCCGTTCCGAACCGAAGGCCAGGATGGAGCGTGGAGGGACGGCAGCAAGATTGAGGGGTTCCCCGCCCGGGTCGAATGCCACCAGGGGGCGGTCTGATTCGGGAATGGTGTTGACCTGGACCACCGGCAGGGCGTATTGAAGGCCGGCCCCTCCTGCCAGGGCTCCCGGACTCCAGGGATCGTGTTCGCCCGTGGTAACGACGCCTCCCGCCCCGGCGGCGGCGGCCGCCCTGATGGACGCTCCAATGTTGCCCAGGTTCCGGGGGCGTTCCAGGAGCACTACCGGTGCGGGGGCCGGGTTGTCAAGCATCGCTTTCAGTGATACTTCCGGGCGTTTCGCCAGACCGATTACGTCCGTAGGGATGGAAGAGGGGGAGAGGCGGGTGAAGACCCCGGGAGGGACTTCGGCAGCTGCGTCCAGGACCGGGCTGTAAACGTCTGCGGCCAACTCCTGTGCGAGGCGGGCCAGGTCCTGGGTGCCGGTGCATCGCACGTCGAGCAACTCTGCACCGAAGCGCACTGCGTGTTTCAGGGCATGGAACCCCTCCAGCACCACAAGAGAACGGTCGGTCCTTGCCGCCATGAATTTCCCTACCAGCAGCTGGTCTTCCATGTCACTCCAGGCGGGGTTATCGCGGCATCACGCGACCGGTCACTCGCCAACTTCGATGACGCACTCCACGATTACGGCAGTGCCGCCGGGGAGCGCTCCCATGCCGGGGGCGGAACGGGCGTGGCGCCCATTATCGTCGAATAGGGCTACGAACAGGTCCGATGCGCCGTCCACAACCCGGGCCTGCTCGCCGAAGTCCGGGGCGCTGTTGACCATTCCAACCACCTTGAGCACCCGCGAGACCCTGTCCAGGTCTCCCAACTCTGCCTTCATGCGGGAAAGCAGGTTCAGGGCGCAACGCCGGGCCGCCTCATACCCCTGGTCGACGGTCAGGTCGCTGCCCAGCTTGCCCGTGATTCCGGTCCCGTCTGCGCCGCGGGAGCCGACACCGGCAAGCCACATGACGCTGCCGCTGCGGGTTGCGGGAAGGTAGTTGCCCGCGGGCGGAGGCGGCGGAGGCAGCTCATACCCCAATTCGGCGAGTTTGGCTTCTACAACAGGCATGGCAAACCCTCCCGGCGAGTCTATGCCGCTTCACGTACACACTGTTCCAGCAGGTCCAGCGCGGCGCGGGCAAAGGACCACATGTTTATCTCCCGGTCGCCGTGGCGTGTTTCCACGGTGATTGCTTTTTCTACTGGACCGGAGACGGCGATGCAGGCGTGGCCCGCCGAGTCGCCGTAGCGGTTTCCCGTGGGGCCGCTGGCCCCGGTCTCGCTCAAGGCCCAGGTGGTGCCCAGGGACTCGCGGACGGTGCGGGCGTTGAGCAGGGCGTAGGGCTCGCTGCTGGCCCGGATGCCGGACATGGCCTCGTCGGGGACCTGGAGCAGGCCCCTCTGTCCCACTCGCGTGTAAACCACCGCGCCGCCCACGTAGTAGGCCGATGCGCCGGGGACGGCAACTAGGGACGCGGAGATGAGGCCGCCGCAGGATGATTCGGATACGGCTACCGAATGCTCGCGTTCCTTTAGCAACGCGCCCACCGATGCCGCCATTGAACTGAGGTCTGGCATGATCGCCTCCTGGTGTGTTTGGGGCCTGGCGGAAGCGGCCCCATTTCCAAAGAGTTATATGTTTAGCTGCGGTCGAACCGCTCGAATTGGTCCACGATGTCCATACCCACCGATTCGCTCCAGGCGGCCAGCAGTTGCCGGACGATGGGGCCGGGGCGTCCGTTGCCCACCTCACGCTTGTCCACCACCGTAACGGGGAGGACGCAGGGGCTGGTGCTGGAGAAGAAAGCCTCGTCGGCGGTGTACATGTCGTAGGGCTGGAGGTCTTCCTCCACCAGGGGAATCTCAAGCTGGTTGGCCAGGTCGAATACCATGCCCCGGGAGATGCCCTGGAGGATGTTCTTATCGCCCGGAGTGCGGATCACGCCGTCGGTGACCAGGAAGACATTGTAGCCGGTGCCCTCGGTGAGGTTGCCGTCGGAGTCGGTGAGGATGGGCCAGCCCTCGGGGTCAACGTCGGCGGCTTCCATGTCGGCAAGGTTGAAGTTCATGCGGCTGTAGTGCTTCACCTTGGGGTCAAGGGCGTCCACGGGGTAGCTGCGGGTACGGGTGATGACGCCGTGGGCGCCGTCATTGAACAGGCTGGCGTAGCGTCCGAAAGCCACCGGAGCCGCCTTGACGCAGACCGCAGGCGGACCGGCGTCGCGGGACCACTGGCCTGGGCCGCGGGTGATGAACTGGGTGATGGTGAAGTCCCCGGCCTCGGCCAGGTGCTCCTGGTTGCGGGTGATTACCTCCTCGCTGATGTCGTGCATCTCGCGGGGGGAGAGGCCGGGATCGAGGCGGACGTACTTGAGGGAACGGTAGAGACGGTCGATGTGCTGGTCCATCCGGAAGCTCTTGCCGTTAAAGGTCCGGGCCACATCGAAGATCACGTCGCCCACCAGGAATCCCCGGTCCATCGGGTCGATCCTGACCTGGCTGAAGGGCATCCACTCGCCGTTGAAGTATGCAGTGTAGTCCGCCATCTCCGCCTCCTTAAATTGTCATGTTACCTGTCTTCCCTGCTGGCGACAGGATTCCGGGTTGAATTATGATTTTCCGGTATTACGGGGTGCGCGGACAGTATATCAAACCCTGGCCCTCTGCCAACCGGACCCGCCCGGCCCACCCCTGCTAGAAGCAGGACTTGCCCTGGAACGCCAGCTCCCGGTGCCCGTCTTCGGAGTCGTGGAAGCTGCCCGGCCCGGTGGACTTGACCAGCGGAGGGGCTGAAGCTGCGGACGAGGCTGGACTTCCAGGGAGGGCTTCGTCAGGCGCGATAGTTTCCACGTCCAGGTAGTAGGCGTCGGTCCCGGTGGTCACCGCGAAGCCGAGGACCATGACGTACCAGGTGCCCGGTTCCGGGTCAAGAACGGTCAGAATCTCCGGGGAGTTGATGGTTGCGCCTCCGAAGTCGAAGTATGGGAGGAACCCCGGGCGGCAAAGGTACATGTCCAGGTCGTTGGTGGGGAACCTGGACCAGTCGTGGTCCCAGCCGAGACGGAACCGGACTGCCTCGGTTCCCGGAGACACCCGGACAGGGACCAGGACGGTATCCCCCTGCCCCAATCTCGGCCCGGTGTCCGGGGTGTCCTTGCCGCCGATGCGCCGTATGGTCACAGTAGCGCCAACGTTTCCGTTGTTGGTCCAATCACCCTGAACGGTCAGCTTGATCAGGCCCGGCTCCAATGGTCCCCGGCTCGCTGTGAAGGGATAAATCGGCCCTTGGAGTCTGAGAGAGCCGTCGCCAAGGACGATTCTCGACCTCCCATACACGTTGGCGCTGTACAGGATGTAGGAAGCGCCGCCGCGCTTGGAACCCTTGAGGTAAAGCTCGATGGAGTTGGGGATGAGGGTGGGCGCGGGATTGGGATCAATGTCAACATCGCTCAGGTCAATGACCACGTACTCGGTGGTCGAATCGACCTCAAATACAAAGTCCGCAGTCCTAGCCGGACCCAGAGCGTCCACGGTGGTGGTGAAAGCGCCGTTCTCGAAGCGGACGTTGGGCACAGTTCCATCCGGAGCGTAGGACCTGAGAGAATTGTCTATGTGGCCCCCCTTCAACATATCCAGGGAACGGGCCACGTTGATGTAACCCCCGCCCTGGGACCGGCGCCTCCAGTCGGGTCCCATCGAGACTGCGCCATTGATGATGACGTTTCGGATGGCAAGTGGACTGGCTCCGGGTCCATTCACCTTGGCCCACGCAGTGAGCAGCGCCGCGCCTCCGGCGATGGCCGGGGCGGAAAAGGATGTACCGGATGACCAGGCTATGCCTCCACCCGGTGTCAGCGAGATGTTGAAGACTCCGGTGGCTGCCACGTCGGGGCCGGGACGCCGGTCGGCAAGGGGGCCGCGGGCGCTGAAATCGGCGGGACGGAGATCATCGCCGGAATACAGGGTGGCCCCCTGGCCCGGGCCGAACAGGATGTCCCAGAAGATACGGGTGTGGGCCGGGTCGCTGGCCGCCCCGGCGGTCAGGGCGGTGTAGGCCGTGCCGGGGGAAGAGACCGACACGGGCGCAGGCCCCTCGTTTCCCGCAGAGACCACGACCAACATCCCGGCCCTGGTCGCCGCGTCCACCAACTGCTCGCCCAGCGTCAGGCCGTCGGCCAATGACGCTCCGCCAAGGCTCATGTTTATGATGTCCACGTCTACGCCGCCTGCAAGCCCCCCGTTGGACAGCTCCTTCACGGTGATGATGTGGTCCACCGCGGCGCTGATGATGGAGCTTGCAACTCCCGAACCGGTGTGGGGAAACACCTTCACGGCGTAGATGCTGGCTTCCGGGGCCAGACCGACCAGGGGGACCATCAGGTTGTGTCCGGTGGCAAACACCGTACCCGGAGGGAAATGGTCCTGGAACACGGCAGCCAACTCAGCGTCTTCCGGGACCCGTTTGTCCAGCGCAATGAAGCAGTGGGACGCTGCCATACCCGCAGCGAACGTCCCGTGATAGTTGTTGGTTGGGGAAGTGGACCCCTCGAACTCGGTGCCTGCATCGGGTGACAGGTCTGGTCCTGCAATGACGCGCGTCTGGGGAAGACCGGCTTGGCCGCTGCCGGAGAGGCAGGGGTGGCTGGCGTCGGTCCCGGTGTCGATAACTGCGACCATGGTCCCTGCGCCGAAGGAGGTCTCCTCCCAGACCTCGCTGGCCCCGGTCAGTTCGGCCAGATAGCTGCGGTAGTTCTCGGGCAGTTCGCCTATCTGAGTTGCCAGCGTTTCTGGAGTCAACAACTTTGCCTCGACCAGCGGCAGGGGTCTCATGTCCATCAATTCTTCCGGTGGCGCCGGCAGGTTAACCGTCGGGTCTTTTTCGATCCTGATGACGCCGGGTGATGCCAGCAGACGGCCCACTCGGTGGGGTGGAATGGCAGCGGCTATGGCATCGGCGTTCCGGTACGCCACCGTCACAACGCCGCCCATCTCCTCTATCGCGCCGGTCAGACCGTCGTATGGCTTCGGGGTGTGGATGATAACGTTGACGAGTCCGTCAGCGTTCTTGGACACGGAGGATGAGGCCCCCAGGGTAGCGCCCTGGGTCGAGGCCAATAGCAGAGAAAGTGCGAGGATGGCGATGGAGCAGGTAAGGGACGAGCGCAGCATGATTAGTGGCTAGACCGGCGGTGCTCAGTCGGCGGCGCGCAAACTAATCGGACGCCGCCCCAAACAGGGCCAACTGCTTCTCTCTGTGCGCAGGCTCCAACTGGCTTATCAAATCTGCGAGTGCCGCTGCCGGAACTTTCCCCAACTCTTTCGGTTCCAGTTTGTGCAGACCCCCGCCGTACACCCTGCCTTCACTCAGCATCTCCTCCGGGCCTATCTCTTTCAAGAACTCCCAGACCTTTCGCTTGAGTTGGGGGGATTCCCTTAGAGCCTCTTCCAGGCTGCCTTTGGGGTACATCATAAGATAAACGTTGGGGGCTGTCGCTTGGGAATGGTTCAAGATAAATCGAAACGGTCTGCCACTCCTATTGTCGCTCCGTCCCAGGTAAGTGCAAAGGAACGGCGCTGCTGGTCGACGCTCTTGGGCGTACCAAGGCGATCTGTGCCGGCATAAGTAGCGGTCTGCCAACCCACCCGTCTTGCCTTCTTCAAGATATTCGCCCAGCATTGGATGAACCTTCTCGATCTCGCTCTCGGGCAGCCGACAGTCCAGAAGGAACAGACGCCGCTCCAGCACAGGATTGCCATCCCTGTCGGCCAAAATTTCATCGCCGGGGAGGTAACGCGGGCTGGGTAGTATCGGGCGGAACATCTCTGCCGGGAGACCTCGACCCTCAATTTCATCCGCGGGCAGGATGAAATACTTGTTACTTCCGGTGGCGACTCCTCGTTTGATGGTGAAGAAATCGGACAGTACGGGCAGGTCCGGCTCTTGCCGGGCCGCTGCCATTGGGTATTGGGTCCATTTAGGACCGCGGCGCAAAGTCTCGACCGGCGCCAACCGTTCCATCCTCGGCTGGCGCAAGGAACCGCCGTAGGTCATGCGGACTTGGTGGCATGGAGGCGGAGGATTCATGCGGAACCAGACAACTGCTGAAGACACCAGGGCATCGCTGAACTGCACTTCGTTTGGGTCGAAACGGTGTACGTGCAGCAGCGTTACTTCATTAAGCAGGTAGCGTTGCAACGAAACACCGTAGTTTACGTCCATGAACTCGCTGGGTATCAACCATCCCGCTAACCCACCTTCAGCCATCCAACCGTGGCACAGACCTAAGAAGTAACAGTACAGCCCCGCAAGTCCATTGAATTCTATGCCGCAGGAGTCCCGTATAAGCGCTTTCAGGCGCTGTTTTTCGTTGCCGGGGATGTGGTGGTGACGCACATAGGGAGGGTTGCAGACCAGCAGGTTAAACTTCTCTGAGTCCTCGGGAGGCGCAGCCCGCGTGAAGTCCTCAACACGGACGTCCAGCGCGGTTTCACCCCACAACCTGGCCGCGGCCAAGCCGTAGTGACCGTCTATCTCATAGCCGACGGCACATTCCGGGGAGCCGTGCGGGAACACGTTCAACAGAGCTGAGTAGAACGCACCTGTCCCAATCGCCGGATCGATGAAGCGCACCGGGGCAGATTCATCCAGATGTTCCTTGGCATACTGAAGTATCTCAAGTGCAAGGGGCGTCGGCGTCGCAAACTGGCCTAGCCGGTTCCGTTCTCGCTGGTCTTTGACGGCATCCAGTTCGGCCTGGAGCACAAGCCGGCGGTCTTCCACATTTCCTACAGTCTCCGGCATTTACAGGCCGAACTCCTCGAGGTCCCCGATTCGGTGCTCCCATATCCAGTCGATGCCCTCTGCCGCCTCATAGCCCAGATAGCCGCTGTCAAAGTATCCGCACAAGAATAGAATGTACCTAACGTCCTGCCCAAAGGTCCGGCGCAGTTGGCCCATTTTCGCGGCCTCTTCTTTGCGCCGTTTGTTTACGTTCGTGAAATCTCCAGCGGATTTCGCCTCAATCATCAACGGCAACTCCCCTTCACGGGCTGCCTTCGGCATGATTGCTGCATCCACTGGAATATTGACGGTCTTGCCAGTCCCTTCCTGATTAACTGGCACGTTCAACCGGAACGAAAACGTTCCCGGAGTCAGGCCATCGTACTTTGTCCCTTCGCCCGCCGGGAGATTAGCATAACCGCGTCTTTCCAACCATCCCGATATGACAGTCAATTGGCGGTCTTCCTGTGCATTACGGATTATAGGGTTGGCGACTGCGCCACACAGACGGTCCGCTACAATAGTGGCTGCCCGGTACAACTCTGCCCGACCCGGTCTGCGCTCGCGGCCCAACCAGACGAAAATATCCGGGTCGGCCATATTCTGAAGGACTGCCGATATCTTCCCCAGAGCTTCGTCGAGAGCTTGCTCCGGCATTCGCGGCGGCAACCTGCCGCGTTTTTCAATTGAATTGACCAAGTTGGCGGACACACCGGCCAAACCGATAAGCCGGTCCACAGCCAGGGGTGGGCAAGCCGACATCCGCAGTGTTGGCAGCACACCGGGATTCTCCTTTAGCAACGCTGCGCTGATATTGGTCAAATTATCGGTTGCCCTCAATGACTCCTGCACATCCCTGGTGGTTTGCGCTCGCGAGGTCCGGTACGCCTCAGGGGCAAACCGGGTGAACCACTCGTTGTACATGTCCACGGAACGAGCGATGTCGTCTTTCCACTTGTCCGGTTTGTCCCTGTTTACTGGCACGCTGTTTCCCGCATGATTCAAGTGACCGTAACATGGCCGGCGGGATGTATCATATATCGCCGAGTCCTGAATTTAACAACCCTCTCCGCAGAAGGCATTTTAGGCGAGGGACGGGGCAGCAACAACTGTACATGATGAAACAGTGCCGAGCCAACGCTTTAGACCGAGCCGTCAATCATGATATCCAAGAGCGCAGGCTTGCCGGAAGCAATGGCTTGTTGGATTGCCGGGGCGATTTCCGACGGGTCTTCAATGGCGCGGCCAAAGACGCCGCAGGCGTTGGCCATGCCCGCCAGATTGAGGGGGTTGGGGAAGTCCATGCCCACGTAGATTCCGGGCGGCTGTTCTCCCAACACCTGGGTCTTATAGATGTTCATGTTGACCTTGAGTATACGGTAGGAGCGGTTATTGCAGACCAGGTAGACCACCGGGATGCCGGAGTTGGCGGCAGTCCACAATGCCTGGACGGTCATCATGGCGCTGCCGTCGCCAACCACGGCCGCCACCGGGCGGTCAGGATGGGCCAGCTTGACGCCCATCGCCGCACCCATGCCCCATCCGATTGCGCCGATGCGCTCGCCATAGATGGAGTCAGGGCGGTCGAAAGTGATTGCGCCGTGGAGGGCGTCCTTGGAACTGATGGAGTCATCCACCACGATGGCGTCCGGGGGCAGGGCGCGGGCCACCTCGGTCATCATCCGTTCCGGGGACATGGGGCGGGAGTCCCAGCTATCCTCGAGACGGCGGTCCCATTGGGCCTTCATCTGCTCTTTGCGGGCGGATACGTTCCCGGCCCTGCCTCGGGCGGCCTCCCGTTGGGATCCGGACATTTTCTGCCGGACGGCGTCGTGGATGTCCTCCAGGGCGGCGCGAGGGTCGGCGATGATGCCAACCTTGGTGGGTTCGCTGCGGCCAATCGCTCTTGAAGCCGAGTCAACGTGAATCAGGCTGGTGCGGCTGGGAAGGACGCTGCCGGAGAAGTAGAAGAACCCGGAGAACACGTCCATACCTACGGCCAACACCACGTCGGCGTTGGCAAGCTCCTCGCGCCACGCCGGGAGAGACGGGTTGATGCGCCCCAGGAATTGGGGATGGCTCCTGGGAAAGTTCATCCGGGCGTATGACGTTGTGTACACGGTTGCGCCGGCCAACTCGGCGAGCCGCACCGCCGCGTCAACTCCCCCGGATTGGGCCAGCCTGTCGCCGGTGAAGATGACCGGGCTGGCTGCGTTGGCCAGCAGTTCCGCGGCGGCTTCCACGCCCGCCGGGTCGGGCGCGGCCCTATAGTAACCTCCGGCCGATGGGACGATTTCCACGTCCGCCGAGTCCTCCAGGGCGTTGGCGGCGAGGGCGACGAAGACCGGGCCGGTGGGGGGAGTCCTGGCCTCGGTGAAGGCGCGGCGCATGACGCTTGGGACCTGCTCCGGATGGGTTATCTCGGCGCTCCACTTGGTGAACTGTCGCACCATCTCCACCAGGTCGGTGCGCCCCTCGGCCAGCTTGCGCGCGTCCTTGTTGCCGGCGGTCAGGACCAGGGGAGTGCCGCCGTCCCAGGCATGGTGAAGCAGGCTAACGCCGTTGGCCAGCCCTGTCTCGATGTGGAGGTTGACAAAGGCGGGATTGGCGCTGGCAGTTGCGTAACCGTCGGCCATCCCCATGCCCACGCCTTCCTGGGTTACCAGCATGTACTGGATGTCCGGGTAGTCGGGCAGGGACGCCATGATGGCGCTCTCGCTGGTGCCGGGGTTGCCGAATATGTACTTCACACCCTCAGCCCGCAGCATCTCCATGAACGCCTGTTTTCCGGTCATCATAGGCATGGGTCCAACTCCCCGGCGTAGCGCTCCATCACGGCTGCACGGTGCGGTACTATACCTGCGACCGTCTCTCAACTTCGCATCCGAAACCACCGGCATTGTAAGCATGGGCAATGTGGGTGACAAGATCACAAGGTGGGGGACGTCTGCTGGCCCTTGACTACTTCGTTCCGGCAACTACAATCGTCTCCGTACACAGGCCGGGATTTCGATGGACCAGAATTGTAGCCGGAGGTGTGACGATGCGGCTGGAAAATAAAGTGGCTCTCATCAGCGGAGGCGCGCGGGGCATGGGCGCTGAGGAGGCCATGCTGTTTGCCAGGGAAGGGGCGAAAGTCGTAATCGGGGACGTGCTGACCGAGGAGGGGCGTCAGACGGAAGCCCGCATCAATGAGACCGGCGCCGAGTGCCTTTTCGTGAAACTGGACGTGACCAGCGAGTCGGACTGGCGCGATGCAGTGTCGGCGGCCGTTTCCCGTTTCGGAAAGCTGGACATCCTGGTGAACAATGCGGGAATCTCCATCTCCGGCGGACTTGAGGAGTTTACCGGGGAGATGTGGGACCGCACGATGGACATCAACTCCAAGGGCGTGTTTCTCGGCACCCGGGAAGCAATCCCGGCTATGAAGCAGGCCGGGGGCGGTTCGATAATCAACATATCCTCGGGCGCGGGGATTGCCCCGGCTCCCGGCACCTCCGCCGCCTACGCCGCCAGCAAGGGCGCGGTGCGCATCTTCACCAAGGCAACGGCAGTCCAGTACGCCAGGGACGGCATCCGCTGTAACTCGGTCCATCCCGGCCCCGTCCAGACGCCCATGCTGCGGGCGGCCCGGAGCGGCGAGCAGGAGCGGGCCGAGCAATTGGCCCGTGTTCCGATGGGGCGGGTTGGCGAGCCGGTCGAAATAGCCTATGGTGTACTGTACCTGGCCAGCGACGAATCATCCTTCGTCACCGGCTCGGAACTGGTGATCGACGGTGGCCGGACGGCACAGTAGGTTAGACTCTAATCTCTCAACAATGACTGATATGTCCGAAGAAACTCCCGTGCTAGGCGATATAAGGGTCCTTGACTTGAGCGAGGACGTATCCGGGCCGTTCTGCACCAAGCTGCTGGCCGGGCTGGGGGCCCAGGTGGTCAAGGTAGAGCGGCCCGGATACGGCGACGTTTCCCGGCGGTTACCCCCGTTTCTTGGCGGGCAGAGTGGTCCCGATGTCAGCGGGTTGTTCCTCTATCTGAACACGGCTAAGAGGGGCATCACGCTGGACTATGAGACCGGGGAGGGGGCATCCGTCCTCCGACAACTGGCCCAGGGTTTCGACATACTGGTGGAGTCCTGCCCGCCGGGGCACATGGATAGCCTGGGGATCGGGTACGAGTCGCTGTCGGAGTCGAATCCGGGCCTTATATACACGGCCATTACTCCTTTTGGGCAGTGGGGGCCTTACCGGGACTACAAGGGGTCGGACATCATCGCCCAGGCCATAGGGGCATTGATGTGCGTCATCGGCCTCCCCGACCGGGAGCCGCTCAAAGTCGGCGGCAACCCGCTCTTGTGCACCACCGGCATGGCGGCATTCTCCGCCACGATGATCGCCCTCCACGTGCGTGACCTGGAGGGTTACGGGCAGTTCGTGGACATATCGGAAATGGAAACAACCGCGGTAGCCCAGATACATACGTCAATCCACTACCAGTTTGGCCGGGTCCCGGAACGCCGTCCCAGCAACCTGACCCAGGCCAGGGACGGATGGGTAAGTCCGGGTCTGGAGACGGGAGTCCAGGAGGCGACTTGGCCGAGGGTGTGCGAACTCCTGGGCGTGCCCGAACTGGTGGACGACCCTCGGTTCAACACCGCCCCGGCACGGCGCGAGAACCAGCAGGAGTTGTTGGCTGTAGTCGGCAAGTGGGCGGCAGACCGTCCCAAGGAAGAGATTTACCATACCCTACAGGGGTTGCGCAGCATAGCGGGCTACGTGGCCACGGTGGAAGACCTGCTCAAGTCCGGGCAGTTGGCAGAACGGGATTTCTTCCAGGCCATAGACCACCCGGATGTTGGCGAGTTGCTGTACCCCGGTCCCTTTTTCCGGCTGGAGGGAGATTCGTGGCAGCCTGGACGCGCCCCTCATATCGGCGAGCATAATGCGGAAGTTTACGGCGGTGCGCTGGGTTACACTGGGGAGCAACTGGAGACCCTGCGGCAGAGGGGCATTATCTAGGCCGCATCATCTGTGGAATGACGGGTGGGTGATTTCTCCGTCACAAGGAGCGGACAAACTTGGCTGGACTGGCGCTTGAAGGACTGCGCATCCTCGACCTGACCCAGGTCGCGGTGGGTCCCTATGCCACGTTCATGCTCGGCTATATGGGCGCGGAGGTGATCAAGGTTGAGTCCTGCTCCCGGATGGACATAAGCCGGGGCCAGGCGCGGCCAACCCCCGGCGCGCACCGCGTCTATCCGGGCGGAGAGCCGGGGGAACGGCCCTGGAACCGGGCTGGGCATCACGTCCACCGCAACGTTAACAAAATGAGCGTGACCCTTGACCTGGCAACTCCCCAGGGGAAGGCAATTTTCCTTTCCCTCGCCGGTATCTGCGACGTTCTGGCCGAGAACTACCGGGCGTCGGTGATGGACCGCCTGGGCCTTGGCTATGACGCTGTCTCCAGGGTCAACCCGCAGCTCATATATCTCAAGATAAGCAGCCAGGGGGCAACTGGGCCGGAACGTGACTATGGCTCACTTGGCTCCACCCTGGAGCAAACGGCAGGGCTGGCCGCGGTGACGGGTTACGAGGACGGGACCCCCCTGATGACCAACGAGACTTTCCCCGATCCGGTAGTGGGCATACTGAGCGTCGGTGCGTTGATGGCCGCGCTGCGACGGCGCAGACGCACGGGACGCGGCGGGCTGGTGGATGTTGCCCAGCGGGAAGTCACCGTTGGAATGCAGGGCGATGCCCTCCTTGATTTCCAGGTCACTGGAAGAGTGGCGGGCTTGGCCGGAAACACCCATCCGGCACGGAATCCCCAGGGGGTCTATCCATGCGTCGGCGACGACAACTGGGTTGCCATCTCCGTCGGGTCCGATGACGAGTGGCGGAGTCTGTGCTGGGCCATGGGCCAACCCCAGATGGCTGACGAACCCCGTTATGCCTCCAGGGCGCTGAGAGGACAGGAACACAATACGATTGACGCCATCATCGGTCAGTGGACTTCGGAACGAGACCACTACCAGGCTATGCACATTCTCCAGGCTCACGGCGTCCCTGCCGGGGCGGTGCTCAAGGGCGGAGAGATCATCACCGACCCGCACCTGGAAACCAGGGGATTCTGGGACTGGGTGGACCACCCGGAAGCCGGGGGATACAAGCAGGTAACCATCCCTTGGAAGCTATCGAAAAGCCCCCGCAAGCAGGCCACGCCCGCGCCCGGTCTAGGGGAGCATAACGAGTTCGTGCTGGGGGAACTGCTGGGGATGACTGGGTCTGAGATAGAAAGGCTGCAAGAGGAAGGGATTATTGGCACGCGGCCCATTGGCGCAGACTAAACCTCTTGCTCCGAACAGCGCCCCGCTTCAATCCAGACACTGGACACATTAAGGAGAGAGCCATGTCACCGAATCTGGTCCCATACCTGCTCTACGAGCCCGAGGAATCGGGAATCCTCTGGATAAAGTTCAACCGGCCTGAACGCATGAACGCCCTCATTGGTTCATCCGAGGAGAACGGCACCGTGGCCAAGGTTGGCGAGTATATGCGAGCCGGGGACGATGATCCGAACATTCGCGTGATAGTGCTTACCGGCGTGGGCCGGGGCTTCTGCTCCGGCGCGGACATGCGCCGGGACACGCCCGATGAGGTCAAGGGGGAGAATTTCGTAGGCAACCGGGGCACCATCGAGGGCCCCGATGCCTCCAGGGAGCACTTCTTCCATGGGTTCACCAAGCTGCACCGGGACATCTCCCAGGTCAGGAAGCCCACCATCGCTATGATCAACGGCCCTGCCGTCGGTTCCGGGATGGACATGGCGCTGCACTGCGACATCCGCCTGGGCTGCGAGAACACCCGGTTCATCGGTTACCAGCAGTTGGGCCAGATCATCGAGAACGGCGGCAGCTACTACCTGCCCAAGATGGTGGGCCTGGGCCGCGCCCTGGAGTTCGCCTACACCGGGCACCTGGACGCCCAGCGGGCCTACGAGTGGGGGATGCTGAACTACCTGGTGCCGTCTGAGGAGTTGGAGGAGACGACCCGCGCCCTGTGCGACCGCATCATGCGCACTCCCCCGATGGTGCAGTGGATCAGCAAGCGTATCATGCGTTCCGCCCTGGACAATTCCCTGGAGACCACGATGGTGTTGACCTCCAACGCCGGGGGCATCCTGAACGGCTCCGAAGACGCCAGGGAGGCGAGGCAGGCGTTCCTGGAGAAGCGCGCGCCGCTGTTCAAGGGGCGGTAGGCTCGCCTGCTGACATGTCCCGATTGATTGTGCGGATTCCCCTCCGCTACCATCGAACCATTACTCGAACCATCACTTTCAAACCTGAGGAGAGGGAATCATGCCACAGCCGGTAATACATTTTGAAATCAACGCGCGGGACTCGGCGAAGATCACCAGCTTCTACACATCCCTTTTCGGTTGGTCCGTAGACGCCAACAATCCCATGAACTATGGGTTGACCATGACCAAGGATGGGGACCTGGGAATCGACGGCGGCATCTACCAGCAGGGGGATGCGGAGGACGCTCCGGGCATCCGCATCTACGCCCAGGTGGATGACGCCCAGGCCTACCTGGACAGGGCTGTGGAACTGGGTGGCAAATCCGTTGGCCCGGCGATGGAAGTCCCGGGGGCCGGTATAATGGTGGGAATGTTTCTGGACCCGGAAGGGAACCTGTTCGGCGTGGTCCAGCACCTGGAGGATCACGGGTAAAGCTGTTCCCGCACGAGACCCACCTGGACGTGGCGTTGCCTTCTTTGAGATTCCCCGGGGTCGGCAACGCCAGCCATGAAACTCAGGGTGTGTGACCCTGCCCGCAGCGACTTGCCTCTATCCGATGGCCAGGCTCTGGCCGAAGCGCTCGCCGTGGGTGATCTCGGACATGGGTTTGCGGGGTGTGCCGCGGCCCCTGGCACCCTCGACACGGTAGCCGAAGGGCAGGACGGTTATCAGGGCCATTTCCTCTGGGATTCCGAGAAGCTCCTTGACCGCCGCCTGTTGTTCCTCCGCTCTCATGCCGACGAAGCATGTGCCCAGGCCCTCGGACCATGCCACCAGCTCCATCTGTTGCAACGCCCGGCCCGCGTCGAGGTCGGGCCGCCTCGCGTCGGCCATGACGACCGCGATGGCCAACGGGGCCTGTCCGATGAACGTGCCCTGGGTGCAGATGGTCCCCAACTGCTTGATGGTGTCCTGGTTCCTGACGACGATGAAATGCCAGGGTTGGGTGTTGCTGGAACTGGGCGCCCACCGGGCGGCTTGAAGTATTCGATAAAGAACGTCGTCGGGCACCGGGTCAGGTCTGAAGTCCCGCACCGTGCGCCGGGTCCTGATGCACTGGAATACATCCATGTCAATTCCTCCTGAGGTTGCGTTACAGGGTACTATGGGTGGAACGTCTCGCTTCTATGGGTAATCGATACGGAAAGTGTGCGGGTCGTCCTGCACATGAGATATTACCACGGAAGACCAGAGTTGCCCCGGCGGTTGCCCTGTCCAGTCCGGACGCCAGACGTCAGCCGCAAATAGTGGAGGAAAGAATGGCACGAATACCGCCACCAACCAGGGACCAGATAAGGGAGGAGTTGCGGGAGATATTCGACGAGGTCTCTTCACCCCCCGGCGGGGTGGGCACGGGGCCGCTGTCGGTGCTCAAGCACAGCCCGGAGATGTCGCGGCGGGCTGCGCCGTTGTTCAGTTACGTGCGCAACGAGTCCACGTTGCCCGCCCGGATCCGGGAGTTGGCGATGATCGTCACCGCCCGGGTCACCAACTGCCAGTACATCTGGAACGTCCACGCCCCCACGGGCAGGCGGGAAGGCCTGAGCGATGAAATGGTGGACGCGCTGAAGAACCGGGAACCGCTGCCTCCCATGCCTGCCGATGAGAAGGCGGTCATAGACCTGGGGACGGAGTTGTTGCAGACTCGCCGGGTCAGCCAGGAGAATTTCCAAGCAGCCTGGGAACAGTTCGGCACACAGGGGTTGGTGGAGTTGACCACGCTGATGGGCTTCTTTGCCATGCTGGCCATGAACGCCAATATGGTGGAACTCGACCCGCCGGAAGAACCGGCGGAACCGCTGATGCCGGTCTAGGCTGACCGGGCTGGTCTAAATCCCCAGCAACTGCTCAAGGTTGCGGCAGGCTATCTTTTCTTTCTCGTCCTGGGACAGGCTCTGCAAGCCTTCCAGCCAGCCGCCGGGGGAGGGGTCCCATTCCACGAAGGGCCAGTCGCTGCCTATGACCACCCGGTCTATGCCCACTGAGTCAATCAGGAAGCGGAGGGCAGGTTCGCTGTTGGTCAGGAAGTCATAGTAAAGCTGCTTCTGGTAGGAGCTGGGCGGCCTCTTGATGTTGGTCCTCGCCTCGGAGCGCACCATCCAGCCGTGGTCAAGCCGCCCCATGCCGAAGCACGCTGGCCCCCCGCCGTGGGCGACACAAGCCTTCAGGTTGGGACACTCCTCCAGGATTCCGCCGAAGATGAGGGTGGCTACGATCATGGCGTCTTCCAGTGGGACGCCGATGCTGTTGGGCATGGAGTATTTCCGGGTCCGCGCCGTGGCGACGATGTTGTCCTGCGGTTGCGGGTGGAAGAAGAGGAATGCGCCCAGGGACTCGGCGGCCTTGAAGAGGGGCAGGAAGCGGGGTTCATCCCAGTTCTCATCGTTTACTGCGGCGTCAAGCTCCGCGCCCTTCAGTCCCAGGGTATTGACTGCCCGTTCCAGTTCCTCGATAGCCGCATCCACATCCTGCACGGGCAAGGTAGCCATCCCGGCGAACCTGTCAGGGTGCTGGCGGGCCAGGGCCGAGATTTCGTCATTGACCTCACGGGCCATCTGCGTGGTCTGGGCGGAGTCCCAGCTATATCCGAAGTAAGGGGTATGGACCGAGACCAACTGGAGGTCTGTGCCGCTGGCGTCCATGTCGGCGATGCGCTCTTCGGGGGTAAAACGCAGCTTGGGGCTGTTGATGGCGACCCGCCGGCCGCTGGGGTCATCGAAACCCGGACTTGGAGCGGCTGAATAGGTGAGGCCGTACCAGTCTTGCCCCTGGTCCTGGGCCTGTATAACGCTCCGGGGGATGTAGTGGGAGTGTACGTCGATCTTCCTCAACGAGGTCCTCCATTGTGTCCCGCCCAGCTCCGCCTCTGCCTCCACTGGTTATGCTGACATGGACGGCGGGCTAGAGGTCCAGCAATCGCTCCAGGTTCTTCCAGAGAATTGCTTCCTTCTCGTCCTGGGTCAGGCTTTCGAGGCTCAACACCCAGGACACCGGCCAGTCCTGGGCCATGTCGTAGGGCCAGTCGGTGCCGAATAGCACCCGGTCGATGCCCACGGTGTCGATCAGGAACCTGAGCGCGGTTTCGGTATAGACGATGCTGTCGTAGTAGAACCGCTTGAGGTAGGCGCTGGGCGGTTCGGGGTTGTGGCGTTCCTCATCCGACATGCCGCGCCAGTTCCGGTCCATCCGCCCCACGCCGTAGCAGGCGTACCCACCGCCGTGGGAGAAGCAGACTTTGAGGTCCGGGCAAGCATCCATGACGCCGCCGAATACGAGGGAAGCGAAGGTCAGGGTACGGTCGGCGAGATTCCCTATGGAGTTGGGCAGGTGGTAACGCCGGATCCGGGGGCTGACCACCGTTTCGCCGCCCTGGTGAAACAGTATCAACGCGCCCAATTGCTCGGCGGCCTTCCAGAAGGGGAGGTACTCCGCCTCGTCCAGCAGCTTGCCGTTGATCTTGTCATCGATCATTGCACCCTTGAAACCGAGATTGACCATGACCCGCTCAAGCTCGGCCACTGTGGCGTCAACATCCTGCATCGGCAGGGTGGCCAGCCCGGCGAAACGGTCGGGCCACGACTGGACCATCCCGGCTATCTCGTCGTTGGACTCCCGGGAGGTGGCCACGGCAACGGAGGTATCCAGATGGTAGTTGTAGAAACCGGCGTAGGGCGAGACCACATGGACGTCCACTCCCAGAGAGTCCATGTCGGCCAGACGTTGCTCCGGAGTCCAACTGGCGCGGGGAGGAAGCTGGCCGCGTTCATCGCCGGATACCAGGACCTCGCGGCCCCGTGCGTCCTGTTCCCGGCGCAGGCCGTGCCAGGAGCCGCCGTCCTGGGTGGCCCGCCAGAAGCATTGGGGCGTCAGGTGGGCGTGAACGTCGATCGCGCGCATATAGGGACTCCGGTCCAGATTCATTGAAGGGTTGTCTTCGGCCAACGGAACGGTAGCACCGGCATACCGGATGTGTCAATTTCGGGTCTTCTCGATACAGCGTTCCATCTCGTAGTCCTGGGTGCAGAGCATCCGGTGTTTGACATAGGAAATGGGTTGACACTAGAGTGGGAAGGACGGATGGTTGTCCCGCTTTGGCCTGCGGTATCTGCAGGCGGGTCTTTCGATTCATTCCAGGGAGCATATTCATGGCATTGCAGTTTGGGGTATTTGACCACATTGAGCCGATTCCAGGTGTGCCCCTCGACCAGATTTACCGGGAACGGCTGGACCAGATAGAGCGGTTGGAAGAGGCCGGGTTCTACTCCTACCACCTGGCGGAGCACCACACCCCGGCGGTCCATAGTCTTGCCCCTTCTCAGAACGTGTTCCTGGCCGCTGCCGCCGAGAGGACCACCACCATGCGGCTCGGCCCCTGTGTCTACGTGCTTCCCCTGCACCACCCGGTACGCTTGATTGAGGAAATCTGCATGTTGGACAACCTCAGCGGCGGCAGGATGGACATCGGCGTTGGCCGCGGCGGAGTAATCGAAGCCTACTTCTGGGGCCAGGACTCGGACGTAGAGATAAACCACGCCCGCTACCTTGAGACCCTGGATATAGTCCGGGAGGGTCTCGGCCACGATTCGCTCACCTACCGGGGCGAGTTTTACAACTTCGACGACCTTCCCATGCGCCTGCGGCCCTTGCAGAATCCCTACCCGCCGCTGTGGTACATGCGGAACGTGGAGACCGCGGCGGTCAACGGGATGCATACCATCATCGTCGGCAACCTGGACTCCTTCCAGGCCAACGTCGACCGCTACTTTCAACTGTGGGAGCAGCACCAGGGGCCGGGTGCGCTGAACCCCCAGGGGGAAGCTCCCAAGATAGGGCTGGTCAACCACCTGTACCTGGCCGAGACAGACGAAGAGGCGGCGAAAATTGCCCAACCGGCCTGGGACCAGTACAAGTGGAACCTGGGCACGCCGCGCCGCCTGGAAGTGGAGAGGCGGGGTCTGACCCAGTTCTCCGGAAGCAACGCCAACGCCAGGCCATCCAACCTTCCCGACCGGGAAGCCCAGGCGAGTCTACTGGCCGAGTCCACGGCCCGCAGGTCCCGTTCCGGCGGCCTGGAGGAACACGCAGCGCCGGGAGGCGGCGGCTTCAACGTTGTTGCCGGTTCCCCGGACTCTATCCGCAGCTACATGGACGAGTACGTGGAGACCGGGGCCAACTACTTCGTGGCCGCATTCCAGTGGGGCCATTTGAGCCATGAGGAGACGATGCGGTCGCTGGAGTTATTCGTGACCGAGGTGATGCCCTATTACATGTAAGGCGCACAAGAATGGGATGCTGGATGGGTGTGACACCAAAGGAGTGCGGAGTGGGTTTGACGGAGCTTGAAATATGTTGATATTATTTATCATATGATGACAGGGTGCAGCAATTCAGACTGTGTCCCGGAGGCGCTTCATGGAGATAATTCTGGATCACACTATCGTTCCTTCCCACGACAAGGAAAACTCTGCCCGGTGGTTTGCGGAGATTTTCGGTCTTACCTACGACGGGCCGGCGGGACACTTCGCCCCGGTCAAGGTCAATAGCACCCTGACGCTGGACTTTGACGACCGGGAGGGGTTTCAGCCCCATCACTACGCCTTCCACGTGAGCGAGGAAGACTTCGACGCGATATTCGGGCGGATCAAGGCCAGGGGAATCACCTACGGCAGCGGCCCGCGCTCGCTGGATGATATGGACATCAACCACCGCCGCGGCGGACGGGGCGTCTACTTCCTTGATCCGGACCAGCACGTGCTGGAGTTGCTGACCCAGCCCTGAGTATCGCCCGTGTAGCGTCCGGAAGGCGATTACCGGGGTCTGGTCTCCGGCGGGCCGCCATTGGGAGTATCCGCCTCCGTGGTTTCCACGGCGGGAGCGTCCTGCGGCTGGTCCAAAGATGTGTCCTGGTCTCCGGGTTGCGCGCCCGCGTAGAAATCTTCCTGCGACGCCTCCGGTGAATCCGGCTGGCCGCCGAAGCCGGACAAGTGACCTGACCGCGAGTTCCGGCTGCGGAGCTTTCGGCGGAGATAGATTATTCCAAACACCGCTGCGGCGACCAGCAGCCATATAGGGATGAACACGGCCACCCAGATGGCGATGGTGCCCAGCACCTGAAACGCTACGGACAGGGCCCGCACCGCCGTCTTGCCGGTTTCGCCCGCGCTCCAGCCGCCGATGATGAAGCCGCGGGACTCGTTGACGAATACGTAGAAGTTGGCGGAAGTGGATACCTTGCCGGCCTCGCTCATGGCGCTCATTGTGAAGGTGACTTCGTAGGGGTCGGGCCGGTAGTCGGAGAAGCTGTGGACCGTTCCCACCCGTGTCGCGCCCTCTTCGGGTATGCCGATTTCGGTGGGCGTGCCATCTCCGAAGTCCCAACGGTGCTCGTAGTCCCATAGCTCCGCGGGCCGGGTGAAGGTGGCCCTCATGGCCAACTCGTCACCCTCTTCGGCCACCAGGTTTTCCCCGGCGAAGACCTCTATGGTGGGAACTTCCGTGATGGTGACAATCACCGTGTCCAAACCTTCGGCCAGCCCGGTGTCTCCACTCCCTGCTATCTTCACCTCGGCGATGTAGTCACCCTCGACCTCGTAGACATGGTTCACCGATGCGGTGACCCGCTCGCCCTCGCTGCCCACCACCGGGGCAGTCTGCCTTCCCCTGGCGGTGTTTCCGTCGCCGAAGTCCCAGGTGTATGAGAACTCATCGACCCCCGGCGGCGGCATGAAGTTGGCCTTGAACTTCGCAGGCTGGCCTACCCGGAAGGCCGTATCCTCGCCAGCGTCAACTGGCATGGAGACAGTGGACAGCTTCAGGTTCACGTTGACCAGGGAAAAGGCCGCGACCTGGGAGAGGTAGTTGATGCGCCCCTGCATTTCCTCGATGCGCATCTGGATGTCGGAGACCCTGTCCTGCACCATCAACGCTTCCTCGACGTCCTGCGCCTTGGACAGCATTTCCAGATGCACTTGCTCGGTGACCCGGAGGCTGGCAAGCCTGGACTTGGTGTCCACGAATTCGTCGGTCACGTCCTGGCTGGTGAGGGCCATAGATTCGACGTCGATGGCCAGGGACTCCAGTTCGTCGAGCACCTGCTGGAGGGATTCAGCGGGCACCCGGATGGAGACTGACCCGCTGTGGCGGGAGTTGCGGTCGGAGCCGACCACCCAACCGCCGTAGGACACGGCCAGGTCCGACACCTGTACTATGGCCAGGGCCACGTCATCAACCACCAGGGCAACGTGGCCCGTGTGGACGATGATGCGGTTCTGCGCCACCATCGACGGCTGTATTTTAGAGGCTACGCCGGGGCCGCCGCGGTCGGACAAGGTTGTAGCTTCCTGCTGGGCCGACTCAGCAACGGCCGCTTGCTGAGCCAGTACTTCCCTGACAACCTCGACCTCCTTCACCACCTCCTTCTCGACTACGACTTCACGGGGGCCGGGTGCTCCTTCAGGTCCGGGTGCTCCGGCAGCGCCAGCGGGGCCGGGCATGAGTTGAGCTAGTCTTGAGCGCGGGGTGTCCATCCCCAGGGACTCTCTCATCACCCCCATTTCGGAAGGGGCCTCTTCAGCAGCGCCGCCGCAGCCGATGAGAGCCACGGCTGTCACCAGCGCACAGAGGGATATAGCAGTCTTCCAGACGGAAGCTGCCAGGAAGCGCGTTAAATTAGCGGTTGGGAGCATCTCCCTCGTCTATGACCGATTTGCGGCCGGGTCACATTCCCGGAAATTGGTCAGCCAGGTCCTACCCCGTCCATCAGGATTATCTCTTTCTCGAGCAACCCGTCGAGGCGGTCGCCCAACCCGGCTTCCTCCAGGATTTCCGGGGCGTGCTTGCCGGGCTTGGGAGCGGCGTATCCTGAGTTCACCGGAGTCCGGGACAGGCGCGGCGCGGGACCGCAGGTGGTCACCAGTCCGATTTCGTCATGGGGGCGCACCAGGCTCAACTCGTGGTCGATTACCCACGGGTCCTGCATCAGTTCCTCAACGTCGGAGACGATGCGGTGTGCGCCAATGTCAGCGGCGACAAGCCGGTCGACCCATGCGGCAACGGTCTGTCCCTGGAACCGTTCCTCCAGGGAGTGGGCCAGGGCCTCGCTGCTCAGGGAGGCTATGCCGGAGAGACCTTCAATGCTATCGAGACGCGCCAGGTCCGACTGATTTTCAATCCCGCCGCCACCCTCGCTTCCGCCTGCCGATGCGCCGAGGAAGAACCAGCCGTCGCTGGCCTTGTAGGCCCGGTGGAGCGGGCTGTCCCCCACGGCGTCCTGGCCGCGTGTCTCGTCCCAGGTCTTGCCGTCGTAGAGGTTGTTGTAGGCCGACTGTAGGGTCATGGCGGTGTAGGCCAGGGCAGCGTCCACGTGCTGACCTTCGCCGGTGCGTTGCCGGTGCAGCAGGGCAAGGGCGACGGCGTATGCGCCCATGAACCCGGTGCCGTAGTCGTTGACCGCGTTGGGCTGGGTTGTCGGCGCGCCGTCGCCGCCGAAACGCCGGTCCATGCCGGTGGCGGCCTGGGCGAACTGCTCGTGGCCGGGTCTCATGGCCCAGGGGCCGAGGTGTCCGAAGGCGTTGAGGGAGGCGTAGACGATGTCCGGCTTCCGTGCCCGGACACTTTCATAGTCCAGTCCCAGCTTTTCCAGCTTGCCTGCCCGGTAGTTCTGGGCCACCACATCGGCGTCTTCCAGCAGACGCCAGAAAACGTCCCGGCCTTCCTCGGATTTCAGGTCGAGGAGGATGCTGCGCTTGCCCCGGTTGATGTCGTTGTGTCGGGCCACGGTGCGACCCCGGGCCGGGTTGTCGATCTTGATAACGTCCGCGCCGAACTCGGCCATCGTGCGTCCCAGGGTCGGCCCGGCGAGGATGATGCACAGGTCCAGCACCTTCACTCCCTGGAGGGCTGACCGCAGGAATGCCTCGGGTGCGCGTGGCCTCCGGGGAGAACGCGGAGTCTGCAACTCGGCGAGAATCTCCCCCCGGTGCTGGTCCAAGGTAGGGGCGGGTCTGCGCACCGAGCCGGGGGAGGCCGACAGCCGGGCCGCGATGCCGGGCTGGAGCATCTTGCCGTAGGTGGGGTCTTCCACCTCCAGCACCATGTGTGACTCGCGGGCGTGGGGGTGCTCGAACCACTCCGTGGCGGTGCGGCACATGGTGCATTCGCTTCCAGCCTCGGCGACAAGGTCCTCCCATTCCTGGGCAGTTCGGGTCTTGAACAGCTCACGGGCGCGGCGGTCGGCCTCGGCCGCCAGGGCCGGGTCCTCGAGCAGGCGGTCGAAGTCAGTCAAGCCCTCCTCGCCCCAGGCGGCTATCCCGGCGGCCTCGCAGAACTCGCGGAAGTTCTGGTTGCCGGAGCCGCCGAAGCGGACCCAACGGCCATCCTTGCATTCATAGTGGCCGCTCCACAGTCCCCTGGCCGAGGGCGGGTCCTTGGATGGGTCGTGGACCTTCATGCCGCGCCCGCCGATGGAGGGAAACATGGCGTCGAACAGGGGCACCTCGATGTGCTGACCCAGACCGTCGCGCTCGCGGGCATTGAGGGCCATCGTGATGCTGACCACGGACTGGAAGGCGGCGTAGCTGGAGGCGATGGGAATGGCGGTATAAATGGGCTGGGTGGGGTCGGCGCCCTCACCCCTGGGGACGTAAGTTGCCGCAGCCGCGCCCACGACGCCCTCGAAGGCCCGGAGGTTGACCCTTGGGTCATCGGTGGCGAATCCGGGAATGGAGCAGTAGACCAATTGAGGGTTGGCCTTGCCCATCTCGTCCGGACCAAGCCCCAGCCGCTGCATCACGCCGGGCCGGAAGTTCTCAAGCAGGACGTCCGCGCCCGAGATAAGACTGCGGGCGGTCTCCAGGTCTGCGGGGTCTTTCAGGTCAAGGACGATGCTGCGCTTGCCCCGGTTCCAGGTGGAATTGGCGGGAGTCTTGAGCCGCGGGCCGCCGGGAGGATCGACCCTGATAACGTCGGCCCCCTGGTCTGCCAGCAGCATCCCGGCCAGTGGCCCGGCCACGTACTGCCCGAAATCGATAACGCGAATTCCATCAAGCGCGCCCGGCATGTTCAACCTCCTGCTAACTTGTCTGATGTGTGGTCAACGTCCTTCCGCGATCAGTATCGTCAGTCCGGGATCCTGACCAGCTTCTGCATTGAACGCAGCTCCCGGGGAGGGTCCATGTGACGGCCGTAGTCGGTCCAGGAGACTTCGGCTACATAGATGTCCCCTTTGGAGTCCACGGTTATCCCATGAGGGGAGAAGAACCGTCCTGACTGTTCCCCGTAGCTCTCGCGTCCCACTCTGGCCAGCACCTTGCCTTTGGTGTTCATTACCGTGACCCGGGGGCCGAGGTCGGTGCCGATGTCGTTGGTGCCTATCCCGCAGAAATACTCGCCGATGTAGACCAGTTCCTCCCCCGACCTGTCGTCGATGCAGATAGCGGCGGCCCTGGATAGGTTGCCCCACTGAGTCTCGAATTTACCCTCGGAGCTAAAGACCTGGATACGATGATTTTCACGGTCAGCGATGTATACCCAGCCGTCCTTGTCCACCACGACGTTGTGAACGATGTTGAACTGCCCGTCGCCCGTTCCTGACTCGCCCCAGGAGAACAGGAGTTTCCCGTCCGGCGAATACTTGTGGACCCTGGCGTTGGAATAGCCGTCCGCCACGTAAAATTCCCCGGTACGCTTGTCGAAACCCACGTGGGCCGGTACGCAGAACGGCTCGCCGCTCATCTTGGGGCTGGGCTGATGTGGAGTGCCCAAGGTCATAATCAGCTTGCCCTCCGGGGTAAACTGCCGCACCGTGCTGTCGCCGTTGTCGACGCAGAAAATCGTGCCGTCGGGAGCGACAGTTACTCCATGAGGGTTGGTGAACACTCCTTCGCCCCAGGTGCGCACCACGTTGCCCTCGGAATCAAACACAATCATCGGGATGGTGCCCCGGTTGAAGACGTATACTTGGTCCTTTGAGTCAACGTCAACCGACGTACCTTCTTTGTAGACGCATCCCTCGGGGAGGTTGCCCCAGTTCTTGCCGGTGACACTGTAATGAAAACCGTTTTCACCAATGACCACCGGGCCGGAAGCGGCGCCGTCGGCTCCGTGGCCTTCCGTCCGTATTCCGAACTCCCAGTCCTGTTCTTGATTGACCAACTTATTCACCTCTGCTGTCCGATGCCGGTAATTTTAGAACATACCGCCGCGCATTGATAGGTTGCCGGCAAGTATTGATTGGATTCCGTTCCAGACAAGGGTTAAGGGGGAGGCGGTGAACTTGGAAAACCGGGTGATGGTGGTTAAACTCACCCTTGGAGACCAGGTTACTTCCATTACGCCGGCACTTCAGTGATTCCGGGCCAACCCGCCGGAGAGGATAGCAATGGATTTGGCGCTCATGGGCGGTAATATACTCACAATGGACTCCCGAAACAGCCGTGCCGAGGCGCTGGTCGTGGAGGGCGGAAGGATCGCCGCGGTTGGCGCCAATCCGGAGGTCGCTACGCTGGTGGGCGAGGATACCACGGTGGTCCATCTTGCCGGGAGGACCTTGATCCCCGGGTTCATCGACCCGCACAATCACTTCAGCATCAATACCCTGGAGCCCGTTACCGTCGATTGCAGCGTGCCGCCCCACGACACGATCAACGGGATCAAGGACTGTATCTCGGCCGCGGCCAAAGACCTTCCTTCCGGCAGGTGGCTGCGGGGGTGGGGTCTGAGGACTGCCGCAATTCGGGATGGCAGGGCCATAACCCGGTGGGAACTGGACGAGGCCATACCCGATAACCCGGTGTGCATCATGGACGGTTCAGTCCACGCCTGCTATGCCAATTCGGCAGCCCTGGCCCTGGCGGGAATTGACCGCAATACTCCCGACCCGCCCCACGGGCGCATTCTCAGGGACGACTCGGGAGAACCCGACGGCACTCTCTGGGAAGGCGCGATGGACCTGGTCTATAACCTGTCCCTACGGGCCTACATGGACTATTACGGGGATGATGCGGCCGGTCTGGTACGACAGAACTCCCAGCGGCACCTCTCCCTCGGCATCACCAGCGTAGGCGACGCTCTGGTGGTCCCTGACGCCGCAGAGTTGTACGCCCTGGCAGACAGCCGGGACCGCATTCCCATGACCCTTCACCAGATGATGGGTGCGGATGGTTTCTTCGCTCCTCCCCGGCTCGTTGCCTCGGGCGCGGCGGGGCATGGCAACGTTTCCGACCGGCTGCGGGGCGGGACCATGAAGCTGTTCATGGACCCGGTGTTCCCGTCCTCAGCCTATACCCGTTGCCTCGACCACGGGGACACTGAGGATGTGGGGGAGATATATTACTCTCAGGAAGAGTCCGACAGCCTGGTGGCAGATGCCCACGGGCGGGGGATGCAGGTAGCCATCCACTGCCTGGGCAACCGGTCATTGGACCGGGCCTTGGAGTCATTCGAGAAGGCGGTCAGGCGGCACGGTACGCCTGTAATGCCCTTTCGCATCGAGCACTTCACAATCGCCTCGCCGGAGCAGATCAGGAGAGCCAAGTCCCTGGGTGTGGTGGCGGTGGTCCAGCCGGGGTTCCATTTCACCGGGGCCAACAGGTACAAGAGCCGGGTGGAGGAACTGGAAGGCGACGTCAGGCCCATCGCTATTCGGACCATGCTTGATGAGGGTCTGATGGTAGCGGGAAGTTCGGACTACCCCTGCGGTCCTCTTGATCCGCTCGTTGGCATCTACGCAGCGGTGACCCGCCGGACCCGGCAGGAAACGGGAGCGGTGACGCCTGAAGAGGCCGTCACCGTTACAGAGGCCCTCCGCATGTATACCATGAACGCTGCCCATGCCATGTCCCGGGAGGGAGAGGCCGGTTCATTGGAGCCTGGCAAGCGGGCGGATATGGTGGTATTGAGCCACGACCCCACAACGGCCAATCCTGACTTTATTCGGGACATCAACGTAGAACAGACATACATTGACGGACAACTGCTATATTCCCGTTAGCGACTCCGACCCGCAGGTCTGATGGACCTGGTTTGGAACATACCCTGTTTGACAGCCCGATAGTGGGATGGTAGCGTTTCGGCACTGTACGACATCCGGTGTACGATGACCTGTTGGTCTTTGCATACCGAACACTGAGACTTGCGCGTTATAAGGAGAACTGAAATGACTGCGGAGAGGCTACGGTTTATCGACGGGGATTCCCACGTCCTGGAACCCGAGTCCATCTGGGAGAACTACCTGGAGAAGAAGTACCGGGACCTTATCAACGGCCATGTCCGCTGGGTGCGGGTGCCGTCCGAGAATGGCGGCAGCGGGCACAACGGCGCAGCCGCCAATGGGGACCGGGCCAGCACCCTGGCCTTCGAGTTGGAGCTTGAGGTCATGGGGCGGCGTCCCCTGGGAGAGCGTGACCCCAACGCCGCCACCAGGAATTTCCAGGACCGGGACCTGGACGAACTGGATACCGCCTATGGCAAGTGGGCTGACCAGGATTTCCCGGCCAGTGCCTACCGCGAGGTCATGGACGTCCACGGCGTTGACCACATGATCCTCTACCCCACCGCCGGGTTCTGGACCACCGGCGTGGCCGAGATGGACGGCGAGACTGCGATGGCCATCCGGCGCGCCTACAACCGCTGGCTGGGCGATTTCTGCCAGGACATCGGGCGCGGCGCGTGTGGAGCGGCATCCATCGACCTGCGCGACCCGGCGCTGGCTGCCGAGGAAGTACGCCGGTGCGTCAAGGAGTACGACTTCAAGGCCGTCCATATGAATCCGGCCCCGGTGCCCAACCTGCGCGTCTTCGACGAGGAGTGCGACGTTCTCTGGGAGACCTGCGCTGAACTTGGGGTTCCCGTGGGGCTGCACCCCAGCGCGAACCATCCCTTCGACCAGGGGCTGCTGGACTACCTGCCCGGTCTGAGGAACTGCCGGACTACTGTCTCATTCGTGTTGGGCAGTATGCTGGTATGCACCGCCTTCATCATGGGCGGAGTGCTGGAGCGGCATCCTAACCTGAAGCTGGTGTTCCTGGAGTCGGGCTGTGGCTGGGCGTCCTTCTGGCTGGACCGTCTGGAAGCGGGCATCCAGGGAGGCACCCGGCGGCTGGCGATCCAGGGTCTGAACCACACCCCTGTTGAATACTTCCAGCGCCAGTGCTTCGTGGCCGCAGACCAGGACGATCCGGGGATAGAGCCGCTGATCAAGTCCATCGGCGACCACGTAATCGTCGGGGCCACCGACTTCGGCCATCCCGAAGGACGAAAATACTTCAAGGCCAAGCAGGACCTGATGGATCTCCCTGGCGTGTCCCCGGAGAGCAAGCGCAGGCTGCTATGGGACAATGCCCTGCGGGCCTACCCCATTGACCCGGAGGACTAATCTCCGGCGTGAGACCAAACGGCAAGATGAATAGGGGAGTCCGAATCGCCGGTCTCCCCGCTTATTGTGTCTATCCCGACAGAGGCTCCAGCTTGTCCAGCAGCCGACTCACCTGTTGCAAGTTAAACTCGACCCATTCGCTGCCGAGCCGGTCCTCATAGAAATTTGTGTGCAGCTGGTTCGCCGCGTTGAATAGGTCGCGCATTTCATTGTCGCCAGTTTCCCCGGCCAGCCGGTCAATGTTCGTGGTAAGCAGCGGGTGGGCGTTGTGCCGCCAGCCCCGCCGCTCAGAAATGGCCTTCACCATCTGCGCCGCCGCGCCCCACCCCTTCTCCGACGCCTGCCGAAGGTCTCCCTGTTCCCACTCACTGAACGCCTGTCCCAGCAAGTGCCTGCTGGCTTCTCTGTAAGTCTGCGCTTGCATTCTGTTGCTGCGGGCCTCCCATAGCTGTTCGGTCAATCAAGAGCGTTTGCCGTCGAGTTAGTTCATCCGTAGCCCGCCATCGACGTTGATGGCTTGTCCGGTTATGTTGCGGGCGTCCTCTGAGGCCAGGAAGGCCGCCAGTTTTCCGATGTCCTCCGGAGTCTGCTCCCTTCCCAGGGGTGTGGACTCAGCCACCCGTTTCTCGAACACCTGGCGCTCCGTCAACCCGGCGAGTTGGTCATCGCCGCCGCGGATGCGGGCCGCCAGCCTTTCCCAGAGGGGCGTCCACAACAGGCCGGGGCAGATGGCGTTGACATTGATGTTGTAGGGCGCGAGCCGGGTTGCCAACCCCTGGGTCAAGCTGATTACCCCGGCCTTGGATGCGTTGTAGTGGGTGATGGTCGGGCTTCCCTGCCTTCCGGCTATTGAGGCGATGTTGATGATTTTCCCGCTGCGCTGCTCCATCATGTGTGGGGCCACGGTGTCCGACATTAACGCCACGCCCCGAAGATTTACCTGGTATGTGTAGTCCCAGTCGTCGAGGTTCGCCCGCTGTCTTTCATCCCAGCCCGAAGCTCCGGCTACCCCCGCGTTGTTGACCAGGATGTCAATCTTGCCGAAGCGGCCCACGACAGCCTCGGTCACTGCGTCAATGGACGACGGTTCCGTCACGTCCAGCGCGATGAACATGGATTCCCGGCCGAGTTCGGCAACCTCGGCGGCGACAGCCTCCGCTCCCTGCGGGTTCAGGTCAGCCACCACGATGCCCGCGCCCTGGGATGCCAGCACCAAGCTGATGCCGCGTCCGATGCCGCTGGCCCCCCCGGTAACTATGGCTGTTCGACCTGTCAGGTCCATTGCTCGGCCTCCTTGACCCGATAATCCCGTCCGCCGCCCCCGCAGCAGCCGTCTATTGCGTGATTGCCGCCAGTTGCTCGAAGTAGTCCGGGAACGTCTTGGAAACGCACTCCGGGTTGTTGATGGTGATGGACGCATTGCCCAGGGCGGCAAGGGAAAAGCTCATGGCCATGCGGTGATCGTTATAGGTGTCTATGGCGGCGGGTCTGATGCTGGCCGGCGGGGTAATCTCAAGGTAGTCGTCGCCTTCGTAGACCTCAGCGCCGACCTTGCGCAGCTCCGTCGCCATCGCCGCCAGCCGGTCGGTTTCTTTGACCCGCCAGTTGGCAACGTTGCGGATGGCGGTCTTGCCTTGAGCGAATAGAGCAGTGGTGGCTACGGTCATGGCCGCGTCGGGGATGTGGTTCATGTCCAGGTCCACGCCGCGAAG
Organism: Dehalococcoidia bacterium; assembly: GCA_034422355.1. Classification (GTDB taxonomy): domain Bacteria; phylum Chloroflexota; class Dehalococcoidia; order Lucifugimonadales; family UBA3495; genus CATOSP01. Next base: position 32,472 of record DAOUJS010000110.1, read on the forward strand.
GTCGCCGCGGGAGACCTCGATCCAGTCCGTGCCCCGCGACACCGTTGCGCCCATCTGCTCCAGGACGTTGGCCAGCCCAACGTCCCCCTGCACGCTGTTGGCCCCTACCCCGTTGACGCGAACTGTGCCCCCGCGAATGGCGGCGGCGGCCAGGAAGTAAGTGGCGGAAGAAGCGTCTCCCTCTACCAGGGCCATGCCCGGAGACCGGTACGTCTGGCGGCCCGGCACATGGAAGCTTTGGTACCCGTGGGTCTCAACAGTGGCTCCGAAGCTGCGGACTACGTCCACGGTCATGTCAATGTACGGCTTGGAAACCAACTCACCCTCGACATTGATGACCATGTCGCTCTGGGCCAGCGGAGCGGCCATCAACAGGGCGGTAAGGTACTGGCTGGAAATGTTTCCACGTATTGATACTTCTCCCCCGGGGATTCCGTTGGAGATTATACGCAGTGGCGGGTAACCGTCTCTTTGCAGGTACTCGATGCGCACTCCCAGTTGGGCTAGAGCCTCCACCAGGTCCTTGATGGGGCGCTCGTACATACGAGGTTCGCCCGTGAGGTTGAACACCCCCCGGCCCAGGCAGAGCGCGGCACACAATGGACGGATGGCAGTGCCCGCATTTCCCAGGAAAAGCTCGGCCTCTTGCGGAGGGAATGGCCCTCCCAGGCCGTATACCCGGCAGCGGGTCCTGTCCGGGGACAATTCCAAACGGACACCCAGGCGGTGGAGCGAGTCCAGCATGTGGCGGGTGTCGTCGCTGTCCAGCAGGTTGTAGACGTCAGTGGTGCCCTCAGCCATCGATGCCAGCAGCAGGATGCGGTTGGAGAGGCTCTTGGAGCCGGGAAGCTGAATGCTCCCATCGACGTGCTTGATGGGTTGCAGAACAAGGTGGCCCATATCGAGGTGGTCCATATCTATGTACCTTTGCGGCAGAGTATTGGCCAGTGGAGCGTGAGTCGGAAAGCGCCGCATCATCCTCCGGAGGACGGCGGCGCTTTCACTCAGAGCGGCTTTGGCCCAAGGGTCCGGGCTTGCCGGAAGTGTTCGGCTACGTGGTGGCCAGGGTTGGGTTTCGGATGGGCGCGGCCATCGTATCTTCATCCAGGGGTATGGCGTCCTTGACATATATCTGGACGCGGTAAGACTCGTAATCGGGGATATAGAGCCTGAACTCACTGTCGACGCGCACCGAGCGGGGGCGCCGCAGGTACTTCTCCTCCTCCAGCTTCCCCATCTCCCGCAGCCGGTTTGGCATGGCGTTGGTCATCATGTAGGTGCGTGACACCCTGGAAAGGGAGGCTTCGCCCAGGAATTTCCAGATGTATCGTCCTTCCTGGTTGAAGAGTTGGACCCGGTTGTTGCCCCAGTCGCAGACATAGATGTCACCGTGGGCGTCCACAGCCACACCGGTTGGCCGGTTGAACTCGCCATCGTCCGAGCCTTCCTGCCCGATGACCATGAGCGGTTCCCCGGTTGGACTGAGCTTCTGTACCCGCTGGTTGCCCCAGTCGGCAACGTATACATCGCCAAGCTCGTCCACGTGAACGCCCATCGGCAGCTCGAACTGGCCCGGCTCGCTGCCCTGGGAGCCGAAGCCACCCAGAAACTCGCCGTCAACGGTGAAACGCTGTATCCGGTGGTTGCGGGAGTCGACCACCACCAGGTTGCCCTCCGGGTCGAAGGCTATGCCGGCGGGACCGCTCAACTCACCCGGTCCGTCTCCCTCGTCCCCGAACTTTGAGACGAACTCCCCGTCGGGGTGGAACCGGGTGATGCGGTGAACGGCCTCATCGCTAACGAACAGATCGCCCTCGTCGTCGGTTATGACCTGCACCGGCCATTCAAATTGGCCATCGGCCCTGCCGTAGCCGCCGATTTGCACCAGGTCGCCGGACAACTGCTCGGCATCGTCAAGAGACCAAACGCGAATTAGAGACGCGCCCTCGGAACGGAGCAGGATATACACCGTATCATCCTTGCCGAAGGCCACGTCGATGGGGAAATTGGTGATCCGGCGCATTCCCAGGGTGCGGAAGTAGGGAAAGCCCGCTCGGAGCAGTCCGTATGGTCTTACCATTTGCGCTTCTCCCTTGGCGGTCGTGTCGGTGAGTCCTGCCCTAGTTCTTGAATGGAGTAATTTGCTCGAAGTGGCCCTTGACGATGGGCGCAGCCTCCACGTTCAGCCACTGTTCCAGGACCGTTCCATACACTCCGCGGAAGTCAATCATGTGGCGCAGGTCCTCGCCGCGTTCCCACTCTCGCGGGTCAAGGGGCGGGTACTCAGAGTAGAATCCACCCTCAATTGGCTTCCCAAACAGGAACGCGCCGCCGCCCGAACCGTGGTCTGTGCCGCTGCCGTTGTCCCTCATCCTGCGTCCGAACTCGGTGAACACCAGTACGGCGACGTTGTCTCCGGCGTCGTGCTGGTCCAGGTCGTCCAGGAAGTCGGCGATGGCTCCCGATACCTCATTCATCAGCTTGGGGTGGGCAGCCATCTCGTTGGCGTGGGTGTCGTAGCCGATGTGGTTTGTGTAGAAGATGCGCGTCCCAAGACCGGCCAGGTGAATGCGGGCCACGTCCCGGAGGCTCTTGGCGATGGGGTTGTCGGCATACTCCACTGTCGATTCGTACTGGGAGGCAACATCGCCCAGCATATCCGCGCCCTTGAGCACGTCGATGCCGGTCTTGCCGATGTACTCCGCTGTAGGCCCGGCGCCGATTGCGCCGCCGTAGATGTTCCGGAACATGGACACTGCCTTGTCACGCAGGTCCTCCTGCTCCACCTCGGTCATCACGCCGTAGCCTTCCAGGTCGCCGATGGAGGTGACGGGCACGCCGGACACAGCCATCGCCCGGGGCAGCCCTCGGCCAATGTTCACCCCGGTCAGGACGTTCTCGGCATTGGGGTCTAGCTCCCGGACGGCCTGGCCCAGCCAGCCTTCGAGACCAACCTTATCCGGCTCGCAGGTGTGCCAGATGTCCATGCCGCGGAAGTGGGAGCGGTTGGAGTTGGGATAGCCGATGCCCTGGACGATGGCCATCCGGCCTTCATCGAAAAGCCGCTTGAACGGAGCGGCGTTTTGGTTAATGCCCAGTTCGTCGTTGATGGGCAGCACTTCGTCGGGGTTGATGCGGATCTTCTTGCGGGCGTCGAAGTAGTGTCCATTATTGAATGGCACGACTGTGTTGAGGAAGTCGTTGCCCCCGGTCATCTGCACCACTACCAGTACCTTGTCATCGTTCTGTGTGCTCATTAGGTCGTAAACCTCTCACCAGTTTGGCTTGTTGGGTCTTGAAAAAGCGCGGATGGCCTAGGCGAACTGGTAGTCCACAGTAGAGACGATCATCTGCAACAGATTGAGAACGTCCACCTGTTTTTCCTCGCCGTCGCCCTGGTTCAATGTCTTGAGTTCCTGGGCGTATTCCACCAGGAGCCGGTGGGTCGCCTCGCTGACCCGGAGGCCGCCCATCAGGTCCAGACAGGTATCTACCAACGCTTCAGGGCTGCCGCCCAGTCCGCCGGCCCGGTCCAGTATTTCCTTGATGCCCGGCTTCTCCGGGTCGCCGAACTGCTTCTCGGCGAAGTTGACCCGCTCGCTGAGGGTGCCGGAGTCGATCCACTCGTGGCCGGTGTGCCAACCCTCCACCGTCGGGGGGTTGAGCAGGTTCTGGCCCATCACGGTGGATGCGCCGGCGAAGTTGTGCATTCCGGGCTTGGGGTAGCGGAACTCCCCGGTCTGCTTCAGCACGCCCGCGACCAACTCGGCGGGACTCTTGACCTTCTTCTTGGTGATGGCGTTCTTGAAGAAGTCGGACTTGAACAGCGCGGCGAGCACTGCCCTCATGTCGCCGTTGGACTCCAGGAAGACGGTTGCCAACTGCTCGACGGCATCCTCGTCGCGCGGCGGTTCGATGGACCATGATGGGACCTGGGGCTCGTCCTCCACGAAGAAGTTGTACAGGTGGCGAGAGATGAACCTGGCGGTCGAGGGCTGCTTGACGATGATGTCGATTATGTCCTCGCCGTCGAAGTTTCCAGTGTGGCCGAGGAAAGTCTTCTCCCCATAGTCGTGGTCATCTGTCAGGAACTCGAACACGGCCTGATGGTGGCCCATCGGGTATAGCGAGAGGGGCTGGCGGAATGTCCAGCCGGTGAAGGCGCGGGACGCGCTTTTGATGTCGTCCTCAGTATAGCTGCCGATGCCCATAGAGAAGAGCTCCAGCAGTTCCCTTCCGTAGTTCTCGTTGATTTCGTCCTTATGGTTCTCGTTGTTGTCCAGCCAGAAGATCATGGCCGGGTCTTTGGACAGTTCCAGGAGGATGGTCTTGAAGTCGGTCAGTCCCACCTGGCGGAAGGTATTGATTTGGGTGAAGATGGAAGGCCCGTGTTCGCTCTTGCCCCAGGCCACCGGGTAGATGTGGTGGAGGAAGAGGGCCATCTTCTCCTCCAGCGGGCGCGGGGTGTTGATCATCCGGTAGAGCCACTTTGCGACATAGACGGCCACAGGCTCGCCGCCGTAGTACCTCTCAACGAAGCTCTGGTCCACTTCGGGGAACCGCTCCGGGTTGACCAGATCGTCCACTATCTCATCGTAGGTCTTCTCGGCGGTCAGGGTGTCCAGTTCCGATGCCGTCGCGCCGAAACCTGCGCGCCGCATCAGGTGGGCAACTTCCACGCGGTCTGACTTCATGTTGCGAGTCCTCCGAGGGTGAAATCTGTTTGATGTTGCCGGCCATTTGGGCCAATCGCGTAAGCGCTGGCACCAGACATGATTATAGCGAATCTGGGCTATGCTTCAAGTCCGGCGCTCTAGCATTCGGTTGCGCGAATGGCATCCCAAATGGACAGGATACGGGGTGTCCGTCAGAATTTTGGGGATTATCCGGTGCGCCCAACGGGAGCCCGCCGCCAGGGGTGATCAGCCGCAGGCCGGCGAGGGAGTTTTGACCCTTCCCTTCCACCGGATA
>DAOUJS010000111.1:0-16173 GCA_034422355.1 Dehalococcoidia bacterium
GGTCACCGGCGACCCGGCGGAGGTGCCCCGCCTGATGGAGGAGGAGCGGCCCCAAGTGGTGCTGATGGACCTGATGCTGCCGGAAAGCGACGGCATCGGACTGATGCAGGAAATCCTGGCCTCAACCGACGTGCCGGTGATCTTCGTCTCCGCCTACAGCCAGGAGGAGCTGGTCATCAAGGCCCTAGACATGGGAGCTGTGGACTACGTGGTCAAGCCCTTCTCTCCCTCGGAGCTGTCGGCGAGGATTAGGGCAGCGATGCGCCAGCGGTCCGGGCTGCACCGGGCGGAGCAGCCCAAAGCCTATCTGCTGGGGGACCTCAGCATCGACTACGCCGAGCGCCGGGTGACCCTGGCCGGGGGGCCGGTGGAGCTCACCGCCACCGAGTATGCGGTGCTCCGCGAGCTTTCGGCCCACGCCGGCATGGTGTTGACCCACGAACAGCTGCTGCTGCGGGTCTGGGGCGTGGGCCACTCGGGGGACACGGGGCTGGTCCGCACCATCGTGGCGAGGTTGCGGGGCAAGCTGGGAGACAACGCCGGTCAACCTCGCTATATTTTCACCGAGCCTCGCGTTGGCTACCGCATGGCCAAGGCTGAGACCCGGAGAAACGAGGAGACTCCATCGCAATGACGACTGGACAACTTCTCTTGAGGTAACTCCGGGCTGTATTACTGCCGGAACAGCACCCAGCTTGGAAAATCTACCATCGGTACAGCATCCCTGGATGATGCCGGCTCATCCTTCAGAGGAGTATGAGGCCGCCGCGTCCTTCATGGTTCCCGCCAGGAGGCCGTAGGCCGCCACCCAGGCGTTCTTGACCTCGGGCGTGAACGCATCCCCCAGCCCCTGCTCCAGCGTCCAGAGCAGCGCCTCCCCCACCGTATCATAGTGGGCCTCTGTTACGCCGTATCCCAGGTGCCGCACTCCCAGGTCGCGGACCGCAGGCACAATCGAGTCCAGGTCGTCCAGTCCATCCACAGCGAAGGTAATCGTGGCCATTAGTCTACGGGCTTGCTGCTGGATGTCGCCCTTGAACAGCGGCCGGAGCTCGGGGTCAATCTCGAACAGCCGGTCGTAGAACAGCTGACCGGTTGCGTCGACACCTGGGATGACTTGCTTCCAAGTGGCCTGTACCAATTCTTTTTCTGAGGGCGTCAAAACTTCCTCTCTTTGCCTGAATTGAAGCTCACATACGTTTGTTAGAGACCCTCGTCTCGTAGGGCTGCGATGAGTTACTATCTCTCTGCCTCCATGCGACCTGGGATGGACCGTATAATTCCTGCGAACAGGGCAACGCCAGAATCATCAGCAAATCCCACCCACCGCCATTGGCTGTTGAACCTTCACAGCACCAATCTGGTCAGACAGGGGATGCCGACAACAGGCCTTTCAATAACAGACCAATGGCCAGCGCCAGTACGAGACCTCTCTGCGCTGTGCCTCAGAGCCACGTCCCTCCCATCAGGTCATCCCCCGACAGCCCCAGGTCATCCAGGCACTTGCGCAACTCTCCCTCGCGCGACAGCATCGCCAGCGCCACCCGCCAGACTTCCATCGCGGTAGCCCCCTCGCCAAGTACACGCATCACGCGGCCTGTAAAAGCGAATTGCGCCGCTTGTCCTTTCTCCCCGGCTGCCTCCCGACTGTCCCCGGTATCCTCAAAATGGTGCTCACCGGTCCCGTTGAGGTAGCGTTCTACCTGTTGCCGTGAATGGACGACCACGGCGACGCTACTGCCTTCCGCGCACACCTCGTACACGTAGTCCAGCGGGCCGGAATATCTGCCCTTGCCGCCCGGCCACGCACTGCGGAGGTTGCCAGCCGCCCACCTCCGCACATCGACCACCGACACTCCCAGCAGATGCGAGAGTTGAGGCTCCGCTTCCTGCATCCGGTAGATGCAGGCCGCCAGGCAGTGGACCAGGCAGGGCACTTGCCACATGACGGTGGCTTCTGCGGCCGCGATGGCCTGGACTACATGCAGTTCGTTATCAGGCATGATTGATGCCGGCGCCTTGTCCAGTCTTCTAGCTGTCTGGCCCACGCCAAGCCAGCAAACCCTTGTTCAGCCTTCGGAACGACACCCTGACAAGGGCATGTTTGGGATTGTCACGCAGGGACAAAGCGGGCGATCTCCATGTTGGGCCTGGCTTCCAGCCAGGATTCGGGCAGGAACTGGAGTCGGGCCCGATGCCGCAACCGCTCGACCAAGTTGACCGCCGATGCCGGCAAGCCACCGAAAAGAAGGGAAGGGGCAGCAAAACGGCGAGCAGGCGCCGGACCACTGCCAGGCACGCCAGTCCGTTCTCAACGCCAGCAGGCACCAGCTTGGGTATTCTCTCACGGATATATTTAACTGCCGTGTAATTAGAGGGGAATTATTGTGTCAGTACTATTGCAACAGTCTTTAAAGGATAGAAAGGAGTCCTGCCCGAGGTCCCCAAGTTTCAAGGATGCGGCCCCGCAGCGATTCATTCTTCTGCATTAACTCTTAAGGCTGCATCGTCTCTCCTCTCTTAACGGATACCAGAACGAGGACACTCAGCGGCCCGTTTTTCATCGACCGGGCGAGATTGATGCAATACTGACACAACAAAAGGCTTCTAATTAGACGTTAATTAAATGGAGATGTTGTAAGGTTTGCGGCAAGGTGCTCGTTTTGGAAGCCGAGCCGGTTGGTGGCAACTATTGAATCGATAAGAGCATACCGGTGGCGGCGTGTCGGCCGTTGTACCGGAGGTTGGAATTTTTAAACTATTCCCTTTTCTGGAAGCGGAGGGTGGCAAAGTTGACAATAACGATAACGATTCCACGGACTGCTATAAGGTGGGGACTCGGACTGCTGGTCGTGGTTGGTCTACTCCATCTTCTTGTGATACTCAACCTCACGGAGCGCGTCGACGACAATGAGATTTATCACGGCGTCATGGAGGACAATGACATATACGACCGCATCTACGAGGACGTACTCCTGAGTGACGTCTTTCGGGATTACACCGACCAATTCTTCGGAAACGCGGAGGTCGATGTGTACGAGGAGGCGGTGGCCTCGTTGAAGTACATATTCCCACCGGAGTACCTTGAGAGCCAGACGGAGGGCAACGCAGACCGCTTCACCAGCTACTTACGCGGAGAGACCCCGGAGCTGGAAGTCTATGTTGAACTCCAGGAGCCATTGCAGCGCATACCGGAGGTGGCAAGCAGGGAGATAAATCGCATCTTGGATGCCGTCGTTATACCGCAGGCAACAGAGACGGTCGCTTGCACGGAGAGCGCCATCAGGGAACTGGCCCTATCCTTCGTCTCCGTTCTGCAGGAACTGCGCCAGTATGGTAGATTTCCCGAATCTCTGCCAACGTTGCAGACCCTAGACCAGCAATGCCTTCTAGTGGAGTTCGACCGCTGGTATAACTTCCTCATCAACGACCCCACATTGCCCCCCGCGCTGGCGGCCGTTATCTCAGGGACAGAAGATGAGTTGCGCTCTGGATTCGCTGGGGGAGATACGCGCACGCTACTCCGAGTCTTAGCGGGACCGACTATTCTGTATCTGGCGGACCTGGCCGTGGACGCCCTCGAAGGCGATATCCAAGCCAACGACCGTCTAGACTTGCTCTGGCTAATAGCGTCGCAATCGGAAGGCACCACCAAGCAGGACATCCTCGATGACGCCAAGTTCTTCAAGGACATTGTTGCCTTCTCCAACGGCCCCGCAAAGATAATTGCCCTCGTCATGGTGTTCGCTGGTCTTGTGCTACTGGCCCTAACCGACTTCACGAATCCGAGGCAGGCGTTCCGGTGGGTGGGAGTTGCGCTTGCGACCGGCGGAGTCGTATGTCTGGTTGTCGGGTTCACGATACATCTCATGGCGCCGTCGGAATTCACCCAGGTCGTGGGTGAATCCTTATCCTATGAGGGAGGCGCACCTTCGCCAGCAGTGGTCGTGGGTCGTGACTTGCTCCGATCCATTGGCAGCGAGATTTCGGGTGGCTTTATTCTCCTGTCAACTCTGCCTCTGATTGTCGGAGTAGTGATAACGGGAGCATCCTTCATTCGAAACGACAGGGGCCGCTGGATACGAAGAGGCAGAGCGGGTTGACACCCAGTCAACTATGCGGCAAAGAATTTTACGGTAAGAAAGAAGGGGAACGGCGTGGCAGAGAGGCCCTTGGCAGGCCACCTTCGAAAGACCGAACCGGCGCTTGAGGACAGACGCGGCACAACCAATTTTGCGTCTCCGTATCGTTCATGTGGTGGTATCTAGACCCACCGCCCACCAGTACCGGAGTTTTCCGTTGCAATTGTGTCTCTCGTATGAAACCGCCAAAGAGGAAATTGAAGAGTCCGCGCAGGCCACTCGGGAGCTGACGACCATATCGAACGGCCTGGGGAAGGCCATTGCGCTGGTGCCGACTGTGGTTGGCAGCGTACTGCTGGCGCTGGTTCACCGGCCGGATCCGGCGTATATGCTCCGCTGGCCCGGGATCGTGCTGGCCTTGAGCGGAGCAGTCTCCCTTATCGTAGGGTACGCGCTGAATTCAGCCGTTCCCGGTGTGCTCAGGAACGTAGCGGTGGATTCCGTGTCCTCCAGTGGCAATGCCCCGCAGTCGGCCATCAAGCTGGCGGGCGAGCTACTGGATCCTTGGGCCGGCAGTTCGCGGCAGGCTTCATCCTTCTGGCGACGATAGTGATAATGGTGGGCGCGACGCTGATTGCAGCGTCCTTCCTGGTGACTGTCCTGAAACGCCGTTTTCGGGGAGCGCTTCCGCTGATTCCCTGACTGCACATGAGAGGAGTTGAGACATGGAATACACCCGGGAGAGGTCATGGTGGGTGTACTTGTTGCAGGGGCTGCTCACTGTCGTGTTCGGGGTGGTGGCCATTAGCTGGCCGGGCATCACCCTGTATTCGTTCATCCTGCTGTTCGGGGCCTATGCGGTGGTGCACGGCGTTGTCCGGCTGGTGGAAGCTTTCAGGATACGGGCTGAATCCGGCTGGTGGGACGTTTTGACAAGCATCCTTGCCGGCATCGGCAGCATCGCAGCGGGAATAGTAGCCTTCGCTTGGCCCGCGCTGACGGGGTTGCTCCTGCTGTTCGTTATCGGGGCGTATGCCCTGTTTGCCGGAGTGATGGTGATTGTGGCCACGATGGCTTCCCTCAGGTCCGCCCGGGGAAGGGTGATGGAGCTGCTGCTGGCGTTGGTCCGCGGAGGCGTCGCCATAATTTTCGGAGTCCTGGCCTTCGCCCTTCCGGGGGTTACGGCATTGTCGCTGGCCTGGCTGATCGGAATCTACGCCATAGTGGTCGGGGCATCGGAGGCGGGTATTTCCTTCGTGGCCTGGAGGGAGCAGCGCCGGGGCTAGTCCGGTCAGTTGCGAGCTGAAGCTAAGGGTTGCTACGTTTAAGGAGCTTGTCCTAGCGGAATAACCTGTGGCTACTGTCCATCGTTACAAAGTTATAGGGGAGGCCAAATGCGTAGCCTGGCGATTCCAGCAGCGCTGTGGCTATTCTGATAGCGTTTCAAGTTCAGTTATGCGTCAACCCAAGAAGTCTCGTCTACGCCAGTGCACACTTTCGCTGATGTCCTGCTATGGGCATATGAAAAATTCCAGAAAGACCTGAACGGAAATCCGGTGCTGTTGGATGGTGTACAAAAATCATTCGACAAGACGTCGGGCAATGATTCGTTATTTATTTGCAGTGGGCTATCAGGCATTCCGGGCGTTGTAGAGCGCCAAGTATCAGACCGGACTGCCTCTCGGAAATCGATCCGGGATCGATGTAGAGATTCCGGACAAAACGGGGCATATGAAATGCCAAAGAAGAAACACACAGCCTAGAAACCAGGACGGAAAGCCCTGGTTGGGGAGAGGGATTTCGGCAGTAAAGGCGACGTGAGCAAAATCAGGGACCATGGTGGTCCGGGCAGTACAGCGCTGAAACTGGCCGCAGCATTGACGACAACAGCGCGGACGACATTGAGGACTGCGCTGCGGTTTTCTGCGCCGCCGCCGGTACTGCCGGACAGCCCGGCTTTGCCTGCCACCAGGGTCAGGTTGGTCACCGTGGCCGCCAGATACAGTTGGAACTTGGTCTTGGCCCGGCCGAAGTAGCGTGCCTGGCGAATGCCCAACTGCACCAGCCGGGCCAGCCGGTGTTCCACCACCACCGCCGCTGCCGGTACTGGTCGTAGGCGGCGCTCCGCGGCAGGGCGCGGGCCTGCCGCAACAGGGCCTCTCAGGGATGGATCAGCACCCGCCGTCCTTTCCTGCCTTTAGCCTCGATGCACTGGGACCGCAATGGACATACCCGACATACCGCCCCGTCGAACTGGAAGGTCTACAAGCGGTGGACCCGTCCCGTGCCATCCGTCCGCTTGCCCGCCGGCACTATAGTCCAGGTAACATTCCCTGACGGACAGGCGCAACTGCCTGCCGCCAGGTAGATAACAAAGTCATCCTTGGGGAAGTGCTTCCGGTTGGGGTGCCCCGGCACCCGGGCAATCAGGCTGCGGCCCGCACCGGCGAAGGTCTGGCGGGTGCCGCCGTCGCCGTAGGCGGCATCGCCCATGGTTTCCGCCGCCGGCACCCCGGCTGGCCTCGCTCTGCTCCACCAGTTCCAGCGCTCCCAGGTTGTCCGGAGCGTGCCGGGCAGTACGTCCACCGCCGTAATCAACTGGGAGTCGGTGTCCACCGCGATCGCCGCCTTGTGCCCGTCGAACCGCCGGCTGCTGCTCTTGTGCCCGTGGCGCATCTCCGGGTCATGCACCAACAGCATCCGGTCTTGGCTCACACCCTCCTTGAGACTCACCCAGTCATCGGCACGTCCATCGCCATCTCCCCCCTCCATCCGCTCCACGTCCTGGAGCAGCAACTGCCCCAGCAACTCCGCCGGCTCCACAATCCCCGGCCGCTCCGGGCTGTAGGCAGGCAGCCCTTCCAGAGCCTGCCGGGCCAGCTCCAATAGCCGGTCCGCGTCGGCCACGATCTCCGCCAACAGCTTGCGGCGCTCACTGCGACCTGACCAGTCGATTGGCCGCCTCCCCCTTGATGCTCGAGGCGAGGTACCGTCCGTATTCCCGGGCCTTGGCCCATTTCCCCACGCTGATTCCCTCAACCTGTGACAGCGCCCGCAACAGCTTGACCATCCCGTCGGCCAGCAGATTGTAAGTGTCCCTCACCGCGCCCCGGCCCAGGATGTTGGTAGTGTCCAGCGCCACCCGCATGCTCCGCTTGTTCAGGTAGCCCGACTCCCGGGCCAGCCCAGACTTGACTCGAATACCTCCCGCACCTTGTCGTGCAGGATCAACTGGGCGCGGAACACCTGCAGCGTGCTCTTGGTGAAGGGACGGTCCTCCACCTCAATCCCCAAGGCGACCTTCCAGCGGATGTCGAAGTCGGCTCGGGCCTTGGCCTCGGCGTCGCTGACCTTGTCGTGGGTCTGGAGCAGCAACGCCGTGGCCAGCAGGCTGGGCGGCACACTGGTCCGTCCGTTGTCCGGGCAGTAGAACCCGGCGAAGTCGGAGTCCCGGAACAGCTGGCTCCGCAGCAAGGCCAGGAGACCGCAGGAGGTGTCCTTACCCACGTGCTCCAGGTACAGCCGGTCCGCCTCCCAAAGCCCCCTCTGGGCCGAACGCTCTCCCAGCATTCTAACCCCCGCTACGCTTGTTGAACCCAAGTTTATACGCAGGCCCGCCCGCCGCCACTTTCCGGCCAGCTTTCTAGGGATCACCTCGCGTCTACCCCGACGGCAAATCAGTGCCCGCCGCCGACGCAATCGCCGTCGCCCGCCGCAACGGCCCTGTTGCCAGTGCCGCCGTTGCCTGAATCGCCGACATCGGCCATCTTCACCGCGAGAGCATCACACCGCTTAATCCCCTTGCCGCGCCGCCGTCCGCCGCTGGGGTGAGCTCTCCTCGTTGTCGCCGCTCCGGCGCCTGCCCATGCCACCATCAGGTGTCGCCTCGCAGGACCACAGCACCGGTTTCGTTTACTTGCGCGTGACGGGGTGATACCATCCCGGCCAAACGAGCCAACCTTGTGAGCGCATTATGGCAAAGCTGGCCACAACCAGCGAGGTCAACTGCCCGTCGTGCCATGACGAAGAGGAGACAGCGATGAGCAGGCATAGCCAAATCGCGCTGCCGGACGTAGCTGCGCACCGCGCGTTCACATTCCGCGTATCCCCCATCAGGAGCACGTGTTGAGCAAAGCCGAAGTAGAACATGCCATCATCTCTGCACAGAAACACGTAGCCGAGTTTCAACCAAACCCACCAAGAGGCCCAGTGCAGACCAAGGCCCCTGTCAACAACCACGAGACCAGCACCCGCTACATCCTTATTGACCCCATACTGCGGGCTTTGGGTTGGGACCTATCCAACCCAGCCGAATGCGTTGTGGAATACGAAGTAGCCCGCAGAGGCAACTACCCGGCAATACGGGTGGACTACGTGCTCAAGTGCGCGACCGGTGAGCCGGCCATCGTCATCGAAGCCAAGCGTATCGACGTTGCGTCGCATGACGAGCGGGCACTGGACCAAATGGATCGCTACTTGCAGGATATCCCAACCGCTATGATGGCTGTCGTAACCAACGGCCAATACTGGGAGATCGCCAAGCGGGAAGGGAACGGCTGGAAGGCTGTGGCCAACCGCCCACTGGGAATACACTACGTGAAGACCGACGAGAACGCCCAGCGGCTGTGGGAAGCCCTATCAAAGGAAGCCGTGGAGCAGGAATGCGCCAAGCGGAGCAACAACTTCGGAGCAGCCGTCAGGAACCGCAGTCGATACGGGAGAAGAAGGTAACGAACCCGCACCTTCTTTACACGTACCCGCTTGGCATTACACTCACTCATATTGGCCTGACTTGCAAACAGCCCTATCCTTCGCCTTGCGTAAGCGTTGGAAACCGTCATCGTCTGTTGCATGAATCTGCACCGGGTCTCTGTTATATGCCATCACCTGTAATTAAACGGAACCACAGCACCAGCCACCCGCTAGGATCAACCACGCCACATCGCAACCGACGGTGTCAGCATCAGCAGTATCGAGCATCTCGCCCCCTACCCCTGCTCCAGGCAGAGCGCCAGCTCAACCCCGCCGACACTCTGGCCTGCAACCAAAGCTCAGGCACACCAGCCGACGCATGAGGCCGGCCACGCCACCGCCAGCCTTGGGCCAGCGTCAGCATTCCGGCCCAGGACGCCACCGCACTGTCCCGCACCCACGCATCCCCATGGGTGCAAAATGTACCTTTCCAACTGGGACGATGCACCGCCGCCAAGACCTTCCAGGGAGCAACAATGTACCGTTCCAATAGGGGCGATGTATCCGCCAAGCGGAACCAGAGCTAACAGAAATCGCTTGCGACAATCGGGCTGAAACGGGAGAAATCCCCCCGTTTCAGCTACGAATGCCCCTGTCTCCACCGATGCCGTCGAAATGCAAATTCCTGTACACGTCTATGACCTCCAGCCTCAACCCGGCAATCCCGCGCCCTGAAAGGGGGGCGCGCGAGACCCCCTCAGGCGTCCTGCTGCCAGAGATACCCCTTCGCCCGGCTACCCAAGGCGGGGAAGACCATCTCCCGGCCATCCCGGACAGGTCATCCGGCCTACCGCTCGCTGGTGTTCCAAAAGGAACATTTCCAATAAGGGGCTGGAACATCGCCTCTGAAATCGCCACGTTCCACAAGGAACATTTCTTAGCTGGCCCTGCCCCATGCCTCTTGAACCAGCCCTTCCCAAAACCCGTTCGCCACACCGGCCCGACAACCCCCGAAATCGGCCTGTTTCAGCTATGAAACCACTCGTTTGCCCCATCCATGATCCAGTTCCAATTGCTGTACACGTGTACTACATCAACGCGAAGGTGCATTGCCTGCAACCCTACAAGGTAGTTCACGCATGAACCATGGTTCACAGGTGAACTACCCCATAAGGGGTTCCCTCCGGTGGCGCCGCTCATCACACTGGACAGCATAGAACGGTGCGGCAACCGACTGTCGCCGGTGACCGGGGGAGGCTCAGGATGCGAAAGAACAACCACGACAATCGGCGGAAGACCCGCACGGGCATCAACACTGGGTCCCTGCCGCCGGCCTGCACGGCGGAACACCGAAAGACACTGAGCGACGGGCTGCGCATCCTGGCCAGGATCATCGCCCGCGCCCACCTGGGCCGACAGGTTCACCGGACGTCGGATGGAGAGTAGATCAGCCCGGCCCTAGCTTATTACCAGCGTCGGGGGCTGCGTGGTGAGCACGGCGCCAGAGGCCGTGGCTGTCGCCGTCGCGCCCTCAACGAGACTGCGGCGGAGTCCAGCCCGACTTGCCGCAGGCGTGAGGAAGCGGCCGGGGCGGGATTACCGCACCAACCGCAGGTGGGAAGGGGGAGCTACGAAGCGGGTCAGCCGCTCCGCAGGTGATAATAGAGGGACCGGGTTTCCTGGCCTGGGTTACGTTCCTGTCTGCCACCTCCTGGGCAATGGTGAATGTGAGATTGACGTGGTGCACCGCATCGAATCGGTCGCCGGAGGAGCATTGCTCGACCCCGGTTCCGCATCACGCAGCGGGTGGGCGCTTGTCCCTTGGTGGGCCATTGCCGGGGGAGCAGGGCTCGACCCCAATCAACGGTCCGGGTCGGGGATGGACCCTCCAAGTTTCTGGGCTGGAAACACTGGAAAAAGCCAGACAACACATCCAGTATCACCCCTCCGGCGCAGGAGGTAAATGGCCGTGGTTGTCCAAGCGGGCCGCTCTGGGTAAAGTGCTCACTCCTAGACGGCACACTTCGCATGGCCGTTCCGGTTACGGCTTCAATCATCTCCTCAATCAGTCCGTGGGGCAGGGGTTCCGCGCATTGGGTTGGGTTACCGGCTGCGGGCGAAGGGCTGAAACACCCCGCCTTACAGCACTTCCCTCGCAGGCGCTCCGGGGAGAAGAGACTCAATCCTCGCGGAGCAGGCCCGGGCGAACAGGGATCACGCCCCCAGGTTTCTATGGCAGTGGAAACCTCGGTAAAGCTGGACAACGCATTCAGTATCCGGCCCGGTCATCTCCGGCGCAAGGGTTTGGGCGGTCTACGGCCCGAATCGCTTGCATCAATCCGGCATCAATCACCCATCAATCAGGCAAGAATCAGGCAGGCAAGAAAGAGGCCCGGCTGCATCGCTTCCCGAGCCGCCACCGGCACCGCACGGGGTCGAGCCGTCCTCCGGCCTTCCCCTGCATCTCCTGGCACATCGGCAGCCACTTGGCCAGCTTTATCACCGCGTTCGCCGGTGCTACCCAGCGCCCCGCCGCAGCGCTGAACCACTCCACACTACGCTACGACAGTCGCTGCCATCATCAGCCGCCTCAGGGATCCCGCCCCCGTCCCCTTGCTCAAACCCGACCGCCAGCCCTACCATGGGAGCTCCACCGCAACCCACAGCCCCTGCGAACGGCAGCCCACGCCAGCACCCATCAAGGTTATGTGGGGCAACCCGCCAACCCGGGCCAGCGCCAGCATCCCGATCATGATGCCACCGGACCGGCCAGCACCCACTCATCCCCGGGGGTGCAAAATGCACTTTTCCAACGGGGACGATGTATCGCCGCCACCGTCTCCACCAGCGCGGCAATGTACCTCTCCAATAGGGGATGTATCCGCAGACCGGAACCAGGGCTAACACAAACCGCTTGCAACAATCGGGCTGAAACGGGCGAAATCCCCCCGTCTCAGCTACGAATTACCCCGTGTCCACCGATGCCGTCGAAATCCCGATTCCTGTACACGTCTATGACGTTTAGCCGGAACCGGAAAATCTCACGCCCTGAAAGGGGGGCTTGCGCACCCCCCCACGCGTCCTGCCGCTAGGACTATTCACTGGTTCCCGGGCTGCTGTACGTGGACACTCCGCTGACCCTGCTACCCCGACCGCCATCCCGTGTCCGGCGGCAGCAACAGGCAGGTCCCCTCGGCCACCTGGCCCGGGCCTTCGTGCACTTCTCTGCCCATACGACAGACGCTTGCTCCAAGGCAGCTGGGCGTTCACTTCCCAAAAGGGAACTCGGCCCATAATTTTCGGAACCGGTCCTTACCCTCGAGTGTTCGCTACCACGGGATTTCGGCCCGATTTCTTCCATATGTTTTGAGTTCAAAAGGGCCTATAAGTTCCCAAAAGGGAAGTGTTCCAAATCCCTGTACACGGGTATCACATGGTAATCGGCCTCCGAAGCAACTCCGGGCCATCTCCGCGCTCGTCCAGACCCAGCATGATGGCAACCACGTCTCTGCCAGTGCCCGCAACGTCACCGCAGGGTAGACCCTCGCGACGTGTCAGTGCGAGGTATGTCGGTCAGCCCACCAGTGCCATCCCCAACCGCCTGTCGCCGCCCCGCTGGACCCGGTGGCAAAAATACGCCTTTCCGTCTCCGACATTTCCCGCAAGGGACCTTCCACCAAAGGTGATTTCCAGGGTATCAACCCTGTCAGACCCCCCATGCCCGGAAGCGGGGCATCTTGTTGCAGAACCGCGCCCGCGACGGCGCTGTCGATCTCAGCCCGTCCGGTCTATTCCTCTCCGACTGCCGCCCCGCTGGCGCGCTTGAGGCACCAGGTCTGACACGTGATGAGGGCAAGGGAGCCGCGCCCCGAGCCTTACCAAGTCCCCGCCACTGCCCGCCAGCCCGCCGGACCCACCGTGAACATAGCCCTCACCCTCGCCAACAATGAAAGGGTTCCGCACCGCTTCTCCCACGGCAGTAACAACATTGCTGGGCAAGCCCGACCGCGCCCTGCGCCCGCTTCAGCCAGCCCACCGCCCGAATCCCCAGCACACCAAGGCGCCCGGCCCGGCCCTGCTAACCGCGTCGCCCGGCCCCTGCCGGAGCCACTGGACAACTGTCCGATTTCGTACCTGGCGCTGTCCAATGTGGGACTTCCAAGCCAGTGGACAACTGTCCGATTTCAAACGTGGCGCTGTCCAACGGGGTTGGAAGCTGCTCTGGAACCCAAGTGTTCACTGCAACCATCCAATAGGGGCTGATTTACCCCGATTTCAGGTTCAACTGGACAGAATTGGACACCTGTCCGCTACTTCCAAATCCCTGTACACGGGTGTGACACCACTCCGGCCCGCCGAAATCCCGTGCCTTATATAGAGTGACGCACACGACACCACCCGAACCGCCCGCCGCTCCGCCGCAGGCAGATCGGGCGGCAGGGACCATCGCCCGGTCGGCTCAGCTCCGACTTGCAAAAATACAAGCGTAACCGGAACCGGACCTTACCCGGGATTGCTTGCAAAACTGGCTTTGGGTCCCCGATTTGCCCCCGTTTCAGGTTCAAAAGGGCCGCGAGTTGTATTTCTGCAACTGGCGTCAATCCCTGTACACGGGTATAGCATTGAATCCGGCCCTGGCCGGGTCCCCGGAGGAGCCATCTGGTGGCGGGATGCGAGACGGTCGCGGTGACGACCCGGCGGCTGGCCAAAGGCACTGGTGGGGAGATGCAGATGTTAACGCGCCAGTCTTGCCCCGATCATTCACCACAGGGGCGAGCTGCACCCTGTCTCCTGCAAGGTTCTCCCATTGTTCAGAGCCTGCCATCAAGAGGAATATGAGACAACTCTGCTCTCTGGCCGTTTCAAATGGTACGCGGCAGTTGACAAAGTTGCGGTGGCGGCCCACTATCAGAGTAAGACTCGATAACAGGAAACGAAAATGCCAAGAACGACCAGGACGATCACCTTCTCCCTGCCGCCGGAGATGGCGGAGCGGCTGGACCAGGCCATGCAGGGTCAGGGGCGGTCCCGCAGCGAATTCCTGCGGGACGCCGTGGTGCGCTACATCGAGGAGTGCGAGTGGCGGCAGCTGCTCCGATACGGCGAGGAGCGGGCCAGGGAGCGGGGCATAGGCCCCGAGGACGTGGCCGGGCTGGTGGAGGAGTACCGGGCCGAGGTGGGACAACCCCAGCCGTGAGAGTGGTCCTGGACACCAACGTGATCGTCTCCGGCCTGAACTTCCCCGGCAACGAGCGGATGGTATCGGAACTGGCCCTGCGGGGAAGGTTCGAGTTGTTCCTGTCCTGGTTCATCCTGGGCGAGGTTTCCGGGGTGCTGACGCGAAAGTTCGGCTGGGACCAGGAACGGGCGGTACGGGCGATAAGCGCCCTTCAGAACGCCGCCACCATCGTTGAACCCCCTCGCTTGACTGAAGTGATTGCGGACGGCCACGCCGACAACCGCATATTGGAGTGCGTGGTAGCCGCCAACGCCGACTACCTGGTCACCGGCGACCGCAGGCATCTGCTTCCTATTGAAGAGCATCAAGGAACGAGAATAGTCAACGCGCCCCGGTTCCTGTCGATGCTGAACCAGATCCGGTAGGCGGAAGTAGCGCCACCCGCCGCTGACAGTTGCTCATTGACAGCAGTTGACCGGATGTTTCATGATGCGTAGTAAGACAAAGTAAGCACAAGCAAGGCAAGAAAGAAAGGGGAGGACAGATGAGAAAGCAGGTGCAACCATTGACCCCGGCGGCCCTCTACGCCCGGGTCTCCAGCGACCGCCAAGACGTGGACCTCTCCGTCGCCGCCCAGATGCGGGCGCTCAGGGACTACGCCAAGGCCAACGGCTACTCCGTGGCCCGGGAGTACGTGGACGAGGCCGAGAGCGGGCGCATCGCAGACCGTCCCCAGTTCAGGAAGATGATCGACGAGGGCGGCAGGGCCACAGCCCCCTTTGAGGTGATTCTTGTATGGAAATTCAGTCGCTTCACCCGCAAGCGGGAGCACGCCGTGGCCTTCAAGTCCATGCTCCGGCGCAAGGGCATCCGCGTCGTGTCCATCACCGAGCACGCCGACGACTCCCCCACCGGCAAGCTGATGGAGGCCATCATCGAGTCCGTGGACGAGTTCTACTCAGAAAATCTTGCCACAGAGGTTGTGCGGGGGATGCGGGAAGCGGCGTCCCGGGGCTTCTTCCTGGGTTCCAAGGCCCCCTTCGGCTACACCCGCATCAAGGTCAGCGACGGGGTGAAGGAACGCCCCACCCTGGAGGTTGACCCGGTGGCCGCGCCCATAGTCCAGGAGATCTTCGAGAGTTCCCGCCGGGGCTACGGGTTGATGGAAATCTGCAAGGAGCTGAACGGGCGGGGCATCACCCACAAGGGACGGCGCTGGCAGAAGAACGTGGTCCACTACCTGCTGACCAACGAAGCCTATACCGGCACCGCCGTCTGGGGAGTGAAGAGCAAGGACGAGAAGGCGGGCGAACCGGTGCGTGTCGAGAACGCCTGGCCCGCCCTGGTGTCCCGGGAGACCTTCGACGCTGTGCAGCAGGGGCTGCACGAACGGGCGCCGGCCAGGCAGCGCCCCGGACGGGTGGGCAGCCAGTACCTGCTGAGCGGGTTGCTCCGCTGTGGCGTCTGCGGCAAGCCCTACTCGGCCCAGGGAGCCAAGAGCGGCCAGTTCGCCTACTACGTCTGCTCCAGCCTGTTCCGCGAGGGGGCGGGGGCGTGCAGCAACGGTCGCTATCTGAACGCCACGAAGGTGGAGGACCTGGTAATCGGGAAGGTCAGGGAGCGGATTCTCACCGAGGAGACCATCTCCGAGCTGGTGACCCTGGTGGCCGAGGAGATCGACAACATCGCCGGTGAGGTCAACGGACGGCTAACCGCTATCAACAGCGAGCTATCCGACGTGGACGCCCGGTTGGAGAACCTCTACCAGGCATTGGAAACCAAGCAACTGCCCCTGGAAGTCCTGTCGCCCCGCATCCTGGCTCTGAAGAGCCGCCAGGACCAGCTCACGGCGGCCAGGGAGGAGGCCGAGGGCCAGCTTGAGCAGCGGCGGGCGGAGTTGCCCACGTCGAAGGAAATCAAGGGGTACGTGGCGGACTTCCGGGAGTTGTTCCAGGAAGGGACCTTCCCGGAGCGGAAGGCGCTGATCCGCAACTTCGTGCAGGGCATCGAGATCGTGGAGGACGAGGCGGTTCTGACGTACACCATCCCCATGCCCCAGGACGGCGTTACGTCGGAATCGGCCCCGGTTCTTGATTTCGTCCAGTCCGGCCCACCACAGTGCACTGAAACAAGTACCATCTTCGAGCTTTGGCTGGGAGGCCTTGGACGGCCCGAGTGATGAATTCGAGCCTTCTTGAGCCCACCAGACTTGATGAGATC
>DAOUJS010000112.1:0-2715 GCA_034422355.1 Dehalococcoidia bacterium
CCCCGGACGCATCGCCACCCGCCATTCCACCTCCAGTCCCAAGTTCTCCTCCCGCTTGCCCACCCCCTGATACCCGGCGTCGCCCCACACCACCATCTCCCCGCCGTGCAGCAAGTTGTGCGCCTCCGTGACGTCGTGGGCGTTGGCCGCGGTGACGCTCATGCTGTGGACTATCCCCGTCTCCGGGTCCACCCCGATGTGCGCCTTCATCCCGAAGTGCCACTGGTTCCCCTTCTTGGTCTGGTGCATCTCCGGGTCCCGCTCCCAGGCGCGGTTCTTGGCGGATGACGGCGCCTCGATGATGGTGGCGTCCACGATGGTTCCCTGCCGCAGCTTCAGTCCCTGGGACTCCAGGTGGGCGTTGATTTCCTCCAGCATTGCTGGCCCCAGATTGTGCCGCTCCAGCAGGTGGCGAAAGTGGAGAATGGTGCTCTCACCGGGTATCGGTTCCGGCAACCGCAGCCCGGCAAAGCGTCGTACCGGCTCTGATTCGTAGAGCAGATCCTCCATACCGGGGCCGCTGAGGTTGTAGCAGAGCTGGACGCAGTGGACGCGCAGCATGACCGGCAGCGGGTAGGGGCGGCGGCCCCGGCCGGCCTTGGGGTAGAAGGGACGGATGCGCTCCTCCAGGAGTTGCCAGGGTATCAGGCCGTCCATGCGCTCCAAGAATAGCTCGCGGCGGGTCTTGCGCTTCTTACCCTGGTACTCCAAGCCGGAAAATGTTGGCTGATCCATCAAATCTCAACATTGACCCAATTCGTGGCTGCCACCCATACTATGCCACATCATCAGACACTTGTTCAGAGAATCCCTAAAGGCCCATGTGGTTGCCCGGCCCAAGTGTGGTGAGTTGGCTTACCTCCCGTGGCAGCGCTTGTACTTCCTGCCGCTGCCGCAGGGGCACTTTTCGTTTCTGCCTATTTTGCGGTCTTCCAGGCGGTGGACGGTGCGGTTATCCTGGCATCGGGCGCAGGTGCAGGCCGCGGGGTGTTCGGCGTGCCAGTTGGGACGTACCATTATGCTCCTGAAACTGCCTTAGTGCGTGTCTGCCGTTGCAATTATAGTACGGAGTTTGGGACTGCCGGGCATCGGGACGACCCAGCGGACTCTCGGTCGGCTACGGGGCGCCCCGGAGAAGCAGGGTGATGATGATACCGACTAGGGCGGCCAGCACTCCGCCGCCGATTCCCAACATTGCCAGCAGCAGCTGGTCAATCCGGGTGTTCACCTGCTGAAACCCAAGTGTCCATGCGGGCGTTGGTCTGGGCAATGCTGGCGGTGAGTTACTGGACCCCTGCGTTCATATCAGCGTGAAGCTGGTCCAGCCTAGATCCCTGTTCTTCAACTCGCCCTTCAAGTCTGCCTAAATCCCTTTCCCTAGCGTCCGTAGTGTCCGTAGTGTCCGGGTGGTCATCGCCAGACTCCCTTAATGACTGACGAGGGTAATTATAGTACGAATGAATGAGGCCGGCTGACCTAGTCGGGCGTCAGTTGCGGGGGATGTTCACTCCGTTCAACGAGCCAGTTTCCTGGTATATGACCCGTTCGGCGATGTTGGTGGCGCGGTCGGCGGCCCGCTCCAGATCGTGGGCAGCCCACAGCAAATAGGTGGCCCGCTGGATGGTAGAGGGGTCTTGCAGCATGTAGGTCAACAACTCGTGGTACACCTGGTCGTACAGGTCATCCACCTCGTCGTCGGCCTCGCACACGGCCTTGGCCTCGATTATATCGCGGGTGACCAGCGCATCCAAGCTGCGGCGGAGCATATTGGATGCTTTTTCCAGCATCCGGGGAATGTCGATAAGCGGCTTCAGGGTCGGCTCTTCGCCCATCATCAGGCTTATCTTGGCGATGCCCTCGGCGTAGTCGCCCATCCGCTCCAGTTCCTCGGCAACATGCACGATGGTTATCAGACGGCGCAGGTCGCGGGCCATGGGCTGGTGGGATGCAATCAGATCGATGGCCCGCTCTTCCAACAGTTCGCACTGACGGTCAATCAGATCGTCTTCGCGTATCACCTGGGAGGAGGATTCCAGGTCACGTCGCTTCAGCGCGTCCACCGCCTTGGCAAGGGCCTTGTCCACCATACCGCCCAGGGCCAGCAAGTCGGTGGTGAGCCTGTCCAGACCGGTGGCAAGGTTTGTCCGCATCATTTCGGGGCCTCCACGCATTGCCGCGCCGCCGTCCCTGTTCGGAGGATGCCGACAGTTGCGGCATCCGACTGTGTGGGGTATCGAGCATTATGATTTCCGGCGGAATTCGACGCGGATATGGTTGTTTGTCCATGGAAGCGTGCAGTATATCAGGAAACTTACCATAATCATAGGGCGCGGCCGGGCGGGTAACTGTTCAGACTGGAGCAGATATGGGCTGGGAGAGGATGGAGTTCAGGGTTTGGCGGGGGTTGCAACCCCGCAAGCGCCATGTGCCGGAGCAGGGAAGCGAGGACCCTCCTGGTTTCGCTTCCCTGCTCCGGGCGGGTCCCGCCGCTGGTCTTCCGGCTCACCACCGTTGGGCGCAGGCTGCGCCCCGCCGCGTTGTTGTCCGCCGAGACCCCGGGGACCAGCGGCGAAGGTGAACAACTCCGGCAAGAAACGTTCCACCCGCCGGCACAGCACGCTCAGGGGTGCATCGCCGCCCAGACAAGGCTTGCAGATGGACCATAGTTGCTCCTGGAACCGCTGTTGTTGCTTCACCCGCCGGGACTGCTGCGCC
>DAOUJS010000113.1:0-6003 GCA_034422355.1 Dehalococcoidia bacterium
GGTGGAAGCGAGGTTGAAGGGAGGAGGAATGCACTGGGCGCGGCCCCATGTAAATCCCATGCTGGGCCTGCGCAACATTGTATGCAGCGGCCGCTGGGCCGGGGAATGGCCGCGTATAGCCCGGCGGCTCAGAAAGCGGGGGTCCCGGAGTTCCGGCACACCCGGAGAGAAAGCAGGTCCCCGGCGGCGGCAGGCGGAATCCGGGGAATCCGGGGCCAAACTCAGCCCAGTGGACCGGCCGGAGGTCCCGGTGAAAAGTCCCGCCGGGGTTGCAGTATCCGGTGGAAGGGAGGGGTCAAAACTCCCTCACCGGCCTGCGGCCAGTCACCCCTGGCGGCGGGCTCCTGTTGGGCGCACCGGATAATCTCCAAAATTCTGACGGACACCCCCGGCAAACTCGCCGCGATCTGGCGCGGTACGTGGTCTGGTATGATAGAGGATAACACTCGGCCAACGTGAAGCCGATTTCAGTATGCACCTGAATTGTTGCCGAGGCCAATAATGGGTACGCCAAATGATCAGGAGTTCAACGACGACCGCCTTGGCCGCATCGAGCGCATCATATCCAGTTTGGTTGATGACGTGGGCGACATCAAGGGCAATATTGCCAAGTACGAGGTGGCACGCGACGCCAGATTGATTACTTTTGACCTCGGTGTGCAGTACCTGCGCGAAATTGACAGAGACGAACTGGCAAGATGGGCACAGGAACTTTCCCACAAGGGAGTCGAAACTCGGGCTTTGCGCAGTTTCCGGAAAGCGGACTTGGTGATTGAAGCCAGCGGCGGCGAAGAGAGCGTGTACGTTGTCGTCGAGGTGTCGTACACAGTGGATTATAGGGACACAGAAAGGGTGATGCGGAATGCCGAATTCCTGCGTCAAGCTACCGGACGTGAGGCCAAACCTGTGGTGGCCAGCGTCAAGAATGACCGCCACGTGAGCCGGCAGGTCGAACAGCAATTGGTGCATTGGCATCAAATTGACGAGGGTTCGTTGAAGGCAGAGTGATCCGGAGGTTCAGGTCCATGGAAGAGAAAGAAATACGTCAAGTTAGTTTGGTTCGGGATGAGGATGTCGAAGTTCTGCCCAAGAGCAAGCCCATCGGAATAACCGCCACAGGCACAAGCGAGCGGCGCAATGGGGAATCTGTGGTACGGTTTGCGTTCGGGGAGAAAGACGACCACCCGAGAAAACTGTTTCGCAAGCTTTCGCCGTGGCACAAATTCTTGCAAGAATTTGCGGTCGAGGTCGAGGGGGAGCCGACGATAAGTCCCTGTTCACTTCGTGAATGTTCGTTCGATCCCCAAACCGAGAAGCTCTACATATCAATCTATACGCCCGTGTCAGCAGAAAAGGTCCTGGATTGGTTCTGATGCCGGCCGGCGTTCCCCAGTTCAGCAACGGCGGTCTATGCCGTTGGCGCTGGGACATATTTCTTATTGGCCGGTTCGCAGATTCCGTCCCCTTGGTCAGATCGCCTTTTGGATATCCGCGATCTCGCTTTTCATTCGCCGGACACTGGCAACCGGCGCAGGACTGTTGGCAACGTTCGTTGTCGAAGCGTTTCTGCGAATGTCCCGGCCCGATGCCCGGCAGTTGCACATCCCATATAGGCGCAGGAAGCGGCACCGATGTGGGCAGCGGCATCGGAGGGGAGCCATGCCGTCCCGGTCTGGCAGGCAGGGACATCGGCACCAGGATCAATGCGGCTGCAACTGCCGGCGGACCTCTTGCAGGGGTCCCCTGTCGAGAATCTAGCCCATTTGAGCCAGCAGGCTGGCCAGGTCCTCTGCGTGTTCCTCCTCCATTGCCAGGATACCCTCCAGCATCCGCCGGGTTGTCGGGTCCCGGTGCCCCAGGTAGCGAATAATCTCCCCGTAGGAGTCGATAGCCACCCGCTCGGCCACCAGGTCCTCCCTTATCATGTCCTCCAGAGTTTCACCCTCGACGTACTCCGAGTGGCTGCGGGACACCAGCCCCTCAGGCGAAAAATTTGGCTCTCCGCCCAGTTGCACTATCCGGGCAGCAACCTGGTCTGCGTGCAGTTGCTCCTCGTTGGCGTGTTGGAGAAACTCCTGCTGGGCCTGCGGCGCGTTGATCCCCGTGGCCATGTAGTAGTGGCGCTTGTACCGCAGCACACAGACGATCTCCGTCGCCAGGACATCGTTCAGTATCTTTACCACCGTCTCGACTTCGGCCTGGTAGCCGGGTGTGACCGCTCCTTGTTCCATGTGCCGCCTGGCCCGCTCTCGCAGGTCTCTGATATCGGAGAAGAAGTCCCCTGTTGCCATTGCTATGCTCCTATTCCTCCCGGGTTGCTCTCCCCAAAGCCGGTCCTCTACGCTGTTGTTCCAGGGGCGTCGGATCTTATCCTCGCCCTGTCGATTTCCCGCTATTGGACAGCCCTGCCGCCCAAGTCTCCAGGGGCTTTGCCGGGTTCCAGAAACCTCGCGGTTCCGCTACCCGATTCCACCCGGCCCCTGACGGACTCATAGTACCAGAAGTCATGCCCTTCATGGATGCTTGCTTTTCACTATATGATCACTTAGATTGAGAGACGCTGTTGGCAAACAGGGCGCATTCTGCCTTCCCGGCGAAGCGGAGGTTCAAACTCCGTGACTGCCAACACGTCGCGGTTCGCTATGTTTTCACCGATAATTCCGGTCTTTTCCAGAGGAAGAGTCAGGTGAACACCAAGCTCGGAATACTCGCAGGGCTGGCATTGGTGACGTTCACCGGCGTCTTTGCCGCCATGCTTGCCCTTGGTGCCATCTCACCCGTGGGAGTCCAGGGCGCTGACCAGTCCATTGACGATAGCGGTCAAGCAGTGGACTTCCAGCCTGCGATGGTCACGGACGTCTCGGTGACCAGCACCACGCAAGACCCCGGGGACGTATCAGGGTACCGGTTCCGGTTCACCACGCCGGATGGGCTCACGGCGAACGAAGACACCATCACGGTCCATTTCGACAAGGACTTCATGTACTCGCCCGAGGTGTTGTCGAGGAGCAGTGTCACCGTGTCCGCGATGGTCAGTTCCGGCAGTGCCACCACCGATGCCTCCGGCCCCGGCGCCACCGGCGATTACGGTCCCCCCAGGGACGCCACACGGGAGATACTGACATCGGGCAAACACGGCCTCAGCGGCCCGGCAGCCCTGAACAACGTCGAGTACACCTTCCACGTGCCCGACATGAACGGCGTTGACGATGACGCTTCAGGCATCGCCGCGGGCGCGACGGTCACCGTCACCGTATCCCCGGAGGCCGGGATCGTGAACCCCGCCGAGGGCGGGAGCAAGGGGCCAATCGGCGTCTTTACCAGCAGGCAGCCGGTGATGGACACCTCGCTGAGGATCACCATCAACCGCACCATCCAGCTCAGCGACAATGACGCCAACCGGAACAAGTGGGTGACCGTTATCGGCAAGGGGTTCCAGAACGGCGCCACGGCCACTGTCTATCTGGATAATGCCAACGGCACTCGCCAGGAACTGGTGAGGGAGCCCGTACTCAGCGACAATACCTTCCAGGCCACTTTCACCATTACCGTCCCGCCCTTCGTCCCCGGCAAGGGAAACATGATCTATGCCGAGGACGGGAATCAACCGCCAGTCACGGCGGGGCCGGTTGAATTCGAGCTCGAGGGCTTGTTGACGGTTTCCCCGACGGCCGCGGCCGTCGGGGATGAGGTAGACATTACCCTCGAGGACTGGCCGGACGGTCCCATCCCGGCCAATGGGGTCACCATAGCAGGGGGGGCTCAGAGGGTCATCGGCTCGCCTTCCGTAAGCGGCAACAGCGCGAGCTTCCGCATTGAGGTTGTGGCCGGCACGCCTTCCGGCACCAATGAGATCAGGGTGAAGGCCAACGGCGAGAGCGACCGCAAGACGATCACCATCTCCGGCGCGATGCTTGAAATTTCGCCCGCCACGGCGGTGCCGAACCAGGCCATCACCGTCAACGGACAGGGCTTCACCGGGGACGGCACCATCAACGCCGCAGGCGACGGCAGCGAGGTGACGCTGGGCGGGGACGGTGAAGCCCTGACAAGGAGCGCAGGGGGCTTCAGGAACTTCAACAACGGCGAAGCGGTGACGGTGGACAGCGGCGGAAGTTGGTCCGCCACCATCATCGTCCCCATCACCACGACAACAACTCTCCCCGGCACCCACACGCTGGATGTATGGGACAGCGGAAACCGCTCCGGTTCGGCGGACATCACGTTCCCCCCGCGCACCCTGGCCATCGAGCCGGCGGAGGCCAGGCCGGGCGAGGCGGCGACCCTCACCGGCTCCGGATTCCCCGCCAGCAACACCAGGGCCAAGGAGCAAGACACTCCGCCCATCGAGATCTATTACGATGACGAACTCGTGGGGACGGCCATCCCGGACGGGGACGGGAACATCACGCTCAGCTTCCGGGTCCCCCTGGACGCGGCCATTCCGTCCACCAACCGGGTGGAAGCCAGGTACAGGATCCCCGGTGCGCCCAGCGGCTCCGTCCCGGTAAAGGCCCACACCAACCACGAGGTCCCCGGGGCGCGGATCAGGCTGTCCATGGACGAAGGCAAGCCCGGGGACAGCCTGACCCTGACCGGAGACGGGTTCAAGGCATTCGCCCTGGTGGAGTACGTGAGGATTGGCGGGGTCGAGGTAACCCCCGCGCCCAGGCCGGCCACGGACCGGAACGGCGAGTTCACCGTCACCATCCTAGTGCCCGACCTGGCCGAAGGCGCCCATTCCGTCGAGGTTCAGGCCGGCGGAGTCACGGCCAGCGCCAGCTTCATGGTTCTTGATTTCGGCACCGCTGCCGGAGACAGGGCCGCATTGGTTGCCCTCTACAACGCCACAGGCGGCATGAACTGGACGAACAACACCAACTGGCTGACCGGCGCGCCCCTGGGCCAATGGTACGGTGTGGAGACGGACGCCAACGGGCGGGTTATTCTCCTGTACCTTGACTCCAACCGGTTGAGCGGGAAGATACCGGCGGAACTGGGCAATCTGACCATGTTGGCCGTGCTGTATCTCGGCGGCAACCAGTTGACCGGGTGCGTTCCCGCAGGGTTGCGGAACGTAGCCTACAACGACTTCGCCGAGCTTGGACTGCCTTTCTGTGTCTCTGAAGGCGTCGCGGGAGACAGGGCCGCGCTGGTGGCCCTCTACAAGGCTACGGATGGCGCGAACTGGACGAACAACACCAGCTGGCTGACCGGCGCGCCCCTGGACCAGTGGTACGGTGTAGGGACCGACGACAACGGCCGGGTTATCATCCTGTTCCTTGGCTCCAACCAGTTGAGCGGGCCGATACCGGCGGAACTGGGCAGGCTGACCAACCTGGGCGAGTTGGTTCTCTGGGACAACCAATTGAGCGGGGAGGTGCCGGCGGAATTGAGTAGCCTGGCCAGCCTGGAAGCTCTGTTCCTTGGCGCCAATCAATTGAGTGGGGAGATACCGGCGGAACTGAGGAGCTTGACCAATCTGCAACTTTTGGGGCTCAGTAATAACCAGTTGAGCGGAGAGATACCGGCGGAACTGGGTAGCCTGACCAACCTGACCGAGTTGTTCCTCAACGACAATCGGCTAAGCGGGGAGATACCGGAGGAACTGGGCAACCTGACCAGCCTGGAATATCTGTACCTCGTCAGAAACCGTTTGACCGGGTGCGTCCCCGCGAGTCTGCGGAGCGTAGCGAGTCACGACCTTGCCGAGCTTGGCCTGCCCTTCTGCGATATGCTGGATGGCTCGCCGGTGGTGGTAATAGGGTATATATCCGAGGCGGGCGCTCCGGTCAGGCTTGGCTCCCAAATCTCCCTGGAGGCCACGTTCAGCGAGCCGGTTTCCGGCTTTGCGCTGGAGGACGTCAGCGTGGCCAACGGTGTTGCCGGCAATTTTGCCGGCAGCGGGGCCGTCTACACCTTCGACGTGACGCCCGACGCCATCGGCGAGGTAGAGGTGAATATCGCCGCCGGCGCGGCGGAAGATGCGGACGGCGACGGCAA
>DAOUJS010000114.1:0-16546 GCA_034422355.1 Dehalococcoidia bacterium
GGGGCGCGGTTGCGGCCCCGGCCCCTGGGCGGCGATTCCCATTTGCCGGTGCGCCACTTGCTGTACTGTCCGGCCTGCAACGCGCTGTGGGGCAGCACGAACCCGATGACGCCGCCGGGCTTCAGGTACAGGTCAACGCTGCGGGCGAAGAACAGGCCCGCCACGTCCTGGTGGGTGGCGTAGCGTCCGCCCTGCCAGATGCCGTAGCGGTCCCGGCTCAGGCTCTGCAACTCGGTGCGCAGGATGTCCGCCGTCTGGTTGTAGTTGATCCAGGGCGGGTTGCCGATCACCACGTCCACCCTGGCGCGGGACAGGGCAACGGGCCGCACCATGTTGCGGGTGTAGTAGGCCCAGATGTGGTCCCGCCCCCGGTCGTGGAGCCTCTGCATGGCGGCGATGGTGTCGCCGGCGACGGCGCGCTCGCGGGCGTCGTTGATGTGGTTGTCGTCCAGGGCCAGGAACGGGTCCTCTCCCTGTTCTATGTAGGCTGAGACGTCCCCCATCAGGGCGTCGAAGTCCTCGGCCCGCTCCACCAGGCTGACCGGGAAAACCAGCTCGGTGTTCTCATCGTCCCTGGTCTGGATGGTGATTTCGTTCTGGGCGAACATGTCCCCGGTGCGGAAGCGCAGTTGCAGGGCGTCGCCCAGGTAGACCGGGATGGACAGGGATGCTTCGTACCCGGATGCGCCCGCGGCGTTGATGGCCGGCCGGGCGGCCAGAGTCCAGGCGGCCCGGGCCAGGTGCGCCGCCACCGGGTGAACGTCGATGCCGGTCACAGCCTCCCGCAGCCGGTTCAGGACCTCCCTGGGTTCCCAGTTGGTCTCCCCGGCGGCCCTGATGAAGTGGGACACCGCCTCGGCGACGAAAGTCCCGGAGCCGCAGGCCGGGTCCAGCACCCGCTGGCGCAGCGGGTCGTCCACCAGTTCCCGGACCATCACCCGGGCCAGCCAGGCGGGGGTGTAGTATTCGCCCAACTGCCGCCGCTCCTCCGGCGGTATGACCGTTTCGTACAGGGTGGCGGCGGTGTCCGGCGGGGCCTCGGACCAGTTGAACCGGGCCACCCGCCGGCCCAGGGTCCGCAGCAGCGGGATGCCGCCCACCTCGTTGGGCCAGGCGAAGAAGTCCGATTCCAGTACCCCCTGCAGCCCGGTGGCGCGGAACAGCTCCCGCCCCTGGAGCAGGTCGGCGGGGTCGGTCTCGGCCAGGCGGCGGATGTCGATGCCGAAGGATGCCTGCACCACCATGCCGATGACCGCGCCCAGGTAGGTGTGGCGGACGAACAGGTCGTCCATCCCCTCATCGCCGCCGGCGATTTCGCCCAGGGCGGTGCGCAGCAGGTCGTACCACAGCCGCCGCTTGACCCGGATGGTCTCCAGCCCCGCGTTTTCGTGGTACAGGGCTTTCAGGGCGGCGATGTCGCGTTGATAGGAGGGGCTGCCGGGACCGAAGTGCTCCGCAATGCTATCCCTGTCGGGGCCGGCGCCCTCCAGGGACACCAGCGCCGAGTCCCTCAGCCACTCATAGAGGGGGAACCACCCGTCCGGCTCCTCCAGGGTGAAGAAGTAAGGGCGGGTCAGGCGGACCTCCCCCGCTCCGGGCCAGCGCAGCAGCCACCGCCTGCCGTCGGTGAGAACGCCCATGCGGACCCGGCCCTGCGAAGCCGACTGGCCCAGGTAGTCGTCCAGTTGCCGGACGTTCTCCGGGTCTGGCTCCCCGCTGGCGGTGGTCCCGATCCGCCGCTTGAACTCGATGAAGGTGTCCAGGGCGGTCAGGTCAACGGCCCGCCGGGAAGCGTCCGAGGGCGGGTTTTCCTCGACAATCCCGTCGCTGCGGGCCAGGCCGGTGAGGATGAGGAAGTCCCGCACCGCGCTGGTGATGTTGGCCTCGGGCTGGAAGCTGTCATGCCGCAGCAGCACCTGGGCCGCCGCCTCACGGTACTTTGGGTCGTCTATGTCGATGTGCATCGCCATATTGCATGGCCTTGGCCAAAGCCTGCACTACCTCCCGGCCCGAGGCAAGGCAGCGGCGCAGCAATCCCTGGAGGACTTCAGAGTCGGTTACGAATGCCTGCGGGTCGTCCGCCAAGATGCGGAGAATCCTGGCGCATGGCTGCTTATAGGGATGCTCCCGGCCGGCGGCGTAAATGGGAACGTTGGCGTCAATGAAGACCGCCGGGTTCATGGGCGGCCTCCAACTCGCGGGAGAGAATGTCCGGTTCCGGCAGGTCTTCTACGTCCAGGCCTACCAGGCGCTCAATCGCCTGTTTCCGGCGCTCTCGCACGATGTCCTCGTAGGCGGCGTCGATAAGCCTGCGCACGATCTCGGAGATGGCTACTCCATTCTCCCCGGCTAATTCCTCCAACCTCCGCCGGTGTTCCGGGTCCAGCCGTACATCTAACCGGTTGGTCATGCCAAAAACTCTGTACGGAATATATGGCACGGCATCGATTATCGCCCGGGTCCCATGCTCGGTCAATCCCAAGTGCTTCGTCCCGGTGGGACCGTTGAGGTTTAACCGATGCCTCCTACTCCGGCGGTCGCTGCTAATGCCCCTTGGGAACTGCTATCAAACCAGCATCGCCGCCACAAGACCCTCCTGACCCCGATGCCAGGTGAAAGTTGTGGGCCGCATTGGTTTGGACTAGGCAGAACCTGTGCCCCGCAGCCGCGGGTCGAGGACATCGCGGAGCGCGTCGCCGAGAACGTTCCAGGCAAACACGACTATGAAGATAGCTACACCCGGGAAGATAGCCACCCACCAGGCCACCGTCACATTAGCCGCAGCCCCGTTCAGCATACCGCCCCATGACGGCACGTTGGGAGGAGTCCCCACTCCGAGGAAGCTCAGGCCCGCCTCGGAAATGATCGCCCCGCCGAGGTGGAGTGTGACCATGACGATATATAGCGCGAAACAGTTGGGAATTATGTGACGCATGATAATGCGCCAGTGTCCGGCCCCCACGGCGCTGGCGGCCAGAACGTAGTCCATCTCCTTGATCGCCAGCGCCTGAGAGCGCAAAATCCGGGCAGTGCTGGGGATGTATGCAATGCTCAGCGCCAGGACGACGTTGTTTAGAGACGCGCCAAGAGCTGCCATGATAGCCAGGATAAGTATCAGGCCTGGGAATGCCATCATGGCGTCGATGACCCGCTGGACAACCAGGTCGACCTTGCCACCGAAATGGACACTGGCAACCCCCGCGACCATGCCGATTGTGGAACCGATTAGGGAACTGAGTATGCCCACGTAGAGGGAGATTCTCGCGCCGTAGACGAGCCTGCTGTACATGTCCCGTCCCAGGCGGTCTCCGCCAAGCCACCTCTCGGCCCCCGGCTTGGCGAACTGCATCGCAACGCTGCTCTCGTAAGGGTCGTGGGTCCTTATCACAGGGGCGGCAAGCGCCACGATGACGAGAACAATGGCAACTCCCGCTCCAAAGGCGCCCAGCGGCTTGTGAGTGATAAAGAAGATGATATTCTGGCCAAAGGTGCGCTTCGGCTTCAAGACCGCCAGCGCTGGCTCTACGTGAAGAGACTCAGATGTTCTATCTACGCTCATATCGCTCCGTGCAAACGTTTCCCGCAGGGTATGTCCCGGATGGAAACATCGGACTAGGAGTAGCGGATTCTTGGGTTGAGCCAGGCGTATATCAGGTCCATGATGACGTTCAGGATGAGCACGATGACAGCAATGAGGAGGACGACCGCCTGAATCATCGGGAAGTCCCTGTTGAAGATGCTGGTGACCAGAAGCCGGCCCATCCCTGGCACGAGGAAAATTACCTCAATGATGACCGTTCCCGAAATCAGCCTGCCGAACTCATAGCCGAATACCGTAACCACGGGCAGGAGGGCGTTTTTGAGGGCGTGGCGGAAGATGACGATGCGCTCGGATAATCCCTTGGCTCTGGCAGTCCTGATGTAGTCGTCGTGGAGCACCTCCAGCATCGCTGACCGGGTGATTCTGGCTATGAAGGCCATGTTGGAAGTTCCGAGAGCGATAGCGGGGAATATCATCTGTTGCAAGTTGCTCCACGGGTCGTCCCACACGGAGGCGTAACCCAATGGGGGGAAGTAACCAAAGGCAAGCACCAGGAAAAAGATGATCATGATCGCAACCCAGAAGTTGGGAAGCGCAATTCCGGTGATGGTGATAACCCTGGTGATGTAGTCTCCTAAAGTGTCCTGCTTGATGGCCGAATATACGCCAAGTGGGACCGCAACCACGCTGGCGAGAATCACCGACAATAACCCCAGCTCTATGGTGACGGGTACACGTTCCGCGATGTCGTCGTAGACCGGAGTCTTGAAGAAATAGGACTCTCCGAAGTCCAACTTGAGCATGTTCCATACCCATTCTGCGTACTGGACGTAGATGGGTCTATCCGTCCCCAATTTCTTCCGCATCGCATCGAGTTGTTCCTGGGTATACTGTTCCTCGGCGTCCGCGTCCGTCCCGGCAAGCAGGAGGACAGCCGGGTCTCCGGGAACAACGCGGAGAATCACAAACACCGCCAGGGTCACCAGCAACAACGTGGGAAAGAACAGCAACACTCTTTTGGTCAGGTAAACACGCATATTCCCGCCAGGTCCCCCAAGGAGGAGGTATCAGTCCATAGCTCTGGGTTTCTCAAAAGGGCCAGGCCCGTCGCCGGGGGCCTGGCCCGATTTTCCGCCTGCCTGCGGTGCCGTCAGTTACAGGCTGGGTCACACCAGATGTGCTCGTGTTTCAGGTCGCCGTAGATGGTGGGTTCCATATTGAATCCCTGGATGCGGTTCTCGACGGGCATGGCCCGCACGGTCCAATACAGACCTATATGAGCGTTGTCCTCGTTGACGAAGATGTCATTGATCTTGAGAATCAACTCCTTGCGTTTGTCCGGGTCCAGTTCCTTCGTCTGCTCCAGGTGCAACTCCTGCACTCCCTCGGGCACCCACCCCTGACCGACCGCTCCGCCGCCGGCCCATCTGGCGAAGGTCGTCTTCTCATGGTAACGGCGCATCACGCCGTCGGGGTCTGCGAGGTTGAACGAGGAACCCTGGGCAAAGAACTGGAAATTGCCCACGTCATACTGGGCATACCCGGCAGCGCTGTCGTACAGC
Source organism: Dehalococcoidia bacterium (assembly GCA_034422355.1). GTDB lineage: Bacteria > Chloroflexota > Dehalococcoidia > Lucifugimonadales > UBA3495 > CATOSP01. Next base: position 5,104 of record DAOUJS010000114.1, read on the forward strand.
TTGAGGGTGGCGTTGATGTTGAGGTGCTTCTTCAATTGTTCAGCCACCAGCGCGATGAGGTCGGCGTATGAACCTCCGGCGCTGCTCCTGGTGGCCAACTCAACGTCGAACCCGTCAGGATACCCTGCCTCCGTCATCAACCTCTTGGCCTCGGCTATGTCCTCCGGGTGCTTCTCCCCGTTGAGCTCGCGGAAGCCGGGGAATTGGGCCGCCTCTTCCGAGCTGTAGCTGAACCATAGATCGGGGGGCAGAGGCGTGCCCAGCATCTCCATGCCGCCGCTCATCGTCTGGATGATGGGTTGGCGGTGTATTGCGAGGCTGATGGCGTGGCGGACACGCTTGTCATTGAAAGGCGCTTTGGTTGTGTTCAACACCAGTCCGCGGAGGCCGGTGGGCCCGGCCCAATAGGTCGTGTGGGTCTGTTCCAGGTCCTTTTGCAACTCCAGCGTTTGCAGAGGGGTAAGGCCCGTTATGGCTATCGGGCGCAGCACCTGTCCTGACTTGTAGGCCGCAATGGTGGAGGTGGGGTCCTTGATGATGAAGTGGGTCATACTGTCGATGCGCGGATACCCCTCCTTCCAATAGCCGTCCCACTTCTCGTACTCGTTCTTCACGTCCTTGGTGTAACCCAGGTGGATGAAGGGGCCGGAACCGTTCAGGTCCTCGGAGCTGTAGACGCTTTGCAGCTTGCCCTCGTCCAGGACCGTGTGCCTGGGCTGGACCACCAGCGTCGAAATCGCCATCTTGGGAAGGAAACCGGGGGCAGGGAAGTTCAGGGTGACCTCAACCGTCTTCTCATCCACAGCCCTGGAGTTCCCCGGGCTGTAGGAGGTCTTGATCATGATGGTCGATGACCTGGTCTGTTCTTTCATTATGTCGAAGCACGTGGGGCAGACCAGGCTGTCCATGCTAAAGACAACGTCTTCAGCAGTGAGAGGCTTCCCATCATGCCATGCGGCGTCTTTCAGGCGGAACACATAGGTGAGGCCGTCGGGGAGAAGTTCCCAACTCTCCGCCAAGTCGCCTTCCAGGTCGCCGACCTCGGCCGTCTGCGGGTTGAACTGGATCAGACCATTGAACATGGGGTTGGCGTTCTTCATGTGCGTATAGCCCCATTCGTGGAGATGCCGTCTCGTTGGCACGGCGCTATCGCTAAACGGGATATGGCCGCCGTACTTGATGTCCTCTGTTGGTTCCGGAGTCGGCGCGGCCGTCGGCTCTGCCGTCGGGACAGGTGTCGCCGTCTCTCCTGGCGCGGCCGCGGGTGGAGACGTGGGCGGTAGAGTTGGGCGGGCCTGTGGTATTGCCGCGAGGGGTGTAGCCGTGGCTTCCACCTTTTGCTCGACTGTGGGCGCTTGCACGGGCGCTGCTGCCGCTGAGGTATCCTGGGCTGGTTCCGGTTCGGAGGCTCCTCCGCACCCAACTATGAGTGTGACGATAGCCAATAGCGGGACCAACCTGAACACACGATTCCAGTGCATCCAACCTGATATCATGTCAAACCCTCCACTGTTTGGTACGGAAACCCGTTGGCGAATATACGAATACCGTAGCATATAATGAAATAATGTCCCGCAAAAACTGGAGTACGCTCGTTAGTTATCTGTGAAACAAGTCACAAATTGGTTACAGTAAGACCAAAGCGCAAAGATGATGGCCCAATCTAGACTATCACATATCCCAATGTCAATAGCGCATCCTGTGGTTTGATGACTTTGGCTCACTTGATACCTAACCCTGGATACCGGACCCTGGGCGAGAACCTTTGAGGTGTTGTTTTTGGAGATACGGGCCAGTGTGCTGCTGGCCCGGCCGGTCATCGGTGCCTCCATCAGGATGGAAAGCGAGGGCGGTCACCAACCACCGGTCTCGGCTACATGCCAGGGGGCCAATGGACTATGGTCGGACAATCTAACAGCGGAAGTTGCCTCAAACCGAATCACTGCCTGGTAGCGGACGTCGGCGGTTTTACATCAATATCCGTAGCTGGAATGCCCCGCAGCCGCGTAAGTCGTTGGCCCCGCCTTCCAAGCATCGGGCCCCGAGTCCGAATCCCGCCTGGGACGCCACTCCAGCTACAGAACGCTCAAGCCTACTGCCGAAATCTCTGATGTATTCGCCATGCCAGCAGGCCGGACAGAGCCAGTATCACCAACCAACCTGGACCGCCTGGAGATAACTCGTCCTCGGGCTGGCCTGGTAAAGTTCCGTAGTCGAAAGGTAACGGAGTCGGCTCAGGGGCAGGAGTAGATACCCCTGGTTGGCCCTTCCGCTCCACCCCCTCCCCGGAGACCGGAGGGCGTGCCGGTGCAACAGCAGGTGTGGATGCAGCCTGCTGCGGCGCTTCCACCGGCGTCGGTATCGGCGCTATTTCCCACAGGCCCCATACTGGAGTAGATGTCTCAACTGGCCCGGCGACCTGCTTGGCGTCCCACTGAATTTTGGAGGTGGGCGCAGGGGTTGGAACTGGAGTCGCCAACGGAACAGGCAAGACCGTTGGCGTCGGGCTCAGGCTGGGTGCTGGCTTCGGAGCGGGTGTTGGCGTACCGGTAGGCGTGGGCGTGGGTGTGCTGGTGGGCGTGAGCGTGGGTGTAGGCGTGAGCGTAGGCGTAGGTGTCGGCGTGGGTGTAGGCGTAGGCGTAGGTGTCGGCGTGGGTGTAGGCGTAGGCGTAGGCGTCGGCGTGGGTGTAGGCGTAGGCGTGAGCGTGGGTGTAGGTGTCGGCGTAGGTGTGGGCGTCGGCGTCGGAGTCGGCGTGAATGTAAGCGTGGGCGTCGGTCTGGGTCTGGGTGTGGGTGTAGGACTAGGCGTGGGCGTAGGTGTAGGTGTAGGCGTGAGTGTAAGCGTGGGCGTGGGCGTCGGTGTGGGTGTGGGACTAGGCGTCGGCGTCGGTGTGCGCGTGGGTGCTGGGGTTGGCGACGGCACGGGGAGGGTAGGTGCAGGAGTATGGACTAGGGTCGGGACCGGCTGCGGCCTCGGCGTTGCGGAAATCAGCTCCCTTGGTTTTGCCACGGGAGCGACTGTCGGAGGTGGTGTAGCGACCGGGACAGGGTGGGCACGATGGACGATGATCGTATATCTGCCCCGTGTGGCGGTGTCGTCCTCGGGTATCACCACTACCCTGATCTCATTGGGTCCGGGGTTCAACCTCGCCCGGTGAACATCGTCGCTGGTACCGGAATCACGGGGAGATATGGTTACTGTTGCTCGCGAGTCGCCGGCTCTTGCAATGACATCAATATGACTGACGTCCGAAGCTACGGCAGCCGTATATGAAGTTTTGCCGGGGGCAAACTCCGGGGTCAGGATAACGCCTCTCAGGAACAACGCGCTCAGCGTGTTGGCGCCTGACCTCGGAGTGTCATTGTCTATGGACCGGGTGGTAATCTCTTCGGATTGGTTCCCTGACCTGTCCCGGATGGGAATCCTTCCCGGGGTGTAGTCCAGGGTCACCTTGTCCTGGTGCCGGACCCCCCGGCCCAGGGTTAGAGTAACCTTAGCATTGCTGATTGCGACGTTGGACACTTTGGGCGATAGGATTTTCCGGGTCCCCGAATCCACCACTTTCACAGAGAAGTCGCCGGCCTCCGGCGTTGATTTCTCATCCAATGGTTCGTCGTAGGTTAATGTGAGCGCCGGACCGTCGGCAACTGCCGTCTCCAGCGCCGGGGCTATGATATCCGGGAGGCGGACGGCCGTAATGACGTAGTTGGACTGAGGGGCATCTGCGTCCTCAGGGGTGACCGTTATGGTAATCGGGGTCTCTCCGACCTCCAGGATCACTTGATGGCCGTTTGCTTCGTTCCCGTCGGCATCTGGAGGAATGATGGACACCGTAGCTCTGGAGTCGGAGGCTGTCGTGGTGATTGTGGTTTGTCCGGTCCGGTTATCCACGGTGAATGCATATCCAAGAGTGTTGTCATGGAGAGTGAGGAGGGTCCCGTTAATGGCGAGCGTATCGAGAGTGTTTACCGTGCTCCGGGGAGTGTAATTGACGACGGTCCTGCCGGAGATTTCCCCGGCTTTGTTTCCTCCTATGTCCCGGATGGGACTGTCTCCTGGTGTGTAGACCATGGTTACCCTGTCCTGGTACCGGACTGCCGGGGCCAGGGTTAGAATAACATTCGTGCCAACCACTGCGGCGCCGGATACTGCATGGGACGACATTTCACTGGTATTAGAGTCCACCACATCAACCGTGAAGTCGCCGGCCTCAGGCTGAGAGTCATGCTCCAACAGTTCGCCGTAGTCCAGGGTTAGCATTGTTCCATCGACCGTCGCGGAGACCAGCGTTGGGGGCGTGGTATCCGGCAGGCGCGTGACCGTGATGGTATATATGCCGGTGGCAGTGCTGATATCCTCTGGTGTGACAACCACCGTGATTGTTGTCTCTCCAACGCCCAAAGCCACCTGGTGGCCGGCGGCTTTTTCGTCTCCGTCCCCGGGAGTGATTCTAAACTTCGCGCGCGGGTCGGTTGTTGCCGCGGCAACTGTTGTTTGCGTGGTCTCGCTCGGAGCAGTCGCCACATAGTTGTGATAAGCAGGGTGGAAGACCGGCCCGAACGTAAGTCTTGTTGCCGGGCCTCTCAGGGAAAGCGCAACCAGGGTGTTGGCCGTGCCCTGGAGAGTTTCGTTGGTGACCGTCTCATTGTGGAGATCAGCGGCGGCGTTGCCAATGGGGTCCCGGATAGGGTGGGCGCCCTTCGTGTATGTCAGCGTAACTTCGTCGCCGAAGCGGGTGGGAGCGCCCAGTGTCAATATCACGTACCTGTTCTCCACTATCGCTGCTGACACTGCCGGGGTGGAGTATGCTCCGGTCGCCGAGTCTACGACCGTGACTGAGAAGTCGCTGCCTGCCGGCATCGAATCCCGGCTCAGGGCCTCGCTGTAAGCCAACGTCAGAGTATTCCCGGTCACCGTCGCGCCGATAAACTCCGGTGGAGTGGCGTCTGTTTCACGGGTGATCTGAAATTCATACGGGACCGGTTCACCACCCGCTTCACTCAAGAGACTGATTCGCACGCGGTTGCGGTTGCTGGGTCCGCGGCCCTGAAGCCGCAGCCTGACAACGTCGCCGTCATTCCTGAATTCATTGGCTGAACTATCGAACCACTCGATACTCTTGGTCCGGCCCCGCCGGTCGGCATGAACGACCTCGACCTCAAGAAACTCGTCCTCTTTCAGGACCGTGAATTCCTTGGACCCAGGTTGGGTAACTTCGTAAGTCCTGTCGGAGTTGATGGGCCGGAACACGACGGATGCGTATCCTGTTCTGGTGCTCTTCCCCGTGGGATTGTCTATAGGGTGCGGAGCCTGTTCAGTGCCGATGTCACCGGCAGGGTTCCCCGCGGTATCCTGGATTGGGTCCGGGCCGGCAACGTAAACTACTGTTACGGTGTCTGCGTAGCGGACTTCGTAATCGAGCGTGAGGGTTACTGTTTGGTCCGAAACGACTACTCCTGTGACAGTTGCCGTTGGTTTCATTCCCGTAACCGAGTCGGTAACGTTGATTGTGAAGCCGGAGGCCGCGGGGGCCGGGTTGTCGTCCAGGGTCTCGTTGAAGGTCAATGTGAGAGCGACGCCATCGACCGATGCGCTGCTCAACTCCGGCGGAGTCGTGTCGGGCGTTTGGTTCTCCACCGGGAGGGAACGAATGTCGGGTGCAATTTCCCCTAACAGGTCCCGGATGGGGCTGCCTCCGTCTCCGGTGGGGACCGTATAGGACAGGACCACGGTGTCTCCGTGTTCAACGGGCGGGGCGAGGGTCAGTACAACGCCGGCCCCGGTAATCGTCACCGCCGGCACCGCTCGTTGCTCCCCGTTGACCACAACATCAAAGGCTTCCTTCTCCGGAATGGATTCCGGGTCCAGGGTCTCGTCGAAGACCGTAATCAGCATTGCGCCATTGACAGTGGAGGCGGTCGGTCTTGGCGCGGTGGTTTGGGACTCTCGGGCGATGTCGAAATTGTAGATACGGGTGGTATCACCGGACTCGCTCTCGACCTCTATCTTCACTTTGTTGTGGTTGGAAGGTCCCGCGCCGTGGATGGGCAGGGTGACCTGCGTGTTGCCCTCCTGGAGATTGGTTGATTGGTAATCGCCAGCCAGGTCGCGCCACTGGATGGAATTGACTTGGGCGCGAGTGTCAGTGAGGTTCACGGTAACATCCAGTCGTCCGTCGGTGTGCTTGACCGTCAGGACTTTGCCTATATCAGCCTTCGGCACTTCGTAGGTAGTATCGGATATGATGGACTCGAATGTTACGGACTCGATCCCGGCTTCTTCGCTTTTGGCGGTAGAGTTCGTGACCGCGTATGGGAGGGCGGCAGAGCCGGTGTTGGCAGCCTGGTTCTGAGCTGTATCCTGAATTGGGTTCCCGCTTCGGACGTAAATCAGGGAAACGGTGTCCCCGAAGCGGGCCTGATGATCAAGGGTGAGGGTTACGCGACTGCCCAGGATGGCCGCTTTCGTAACCGCAACTGGCGGTTGGAGGTCTGTCACCGAGTCGGTGATGCCGATGGTGAAGTCGGTTGAGGCAGGAATGGAATTCTGGTCCAACTCCTTGTCGAATGAGAGAGTGAGGGTGGCGCTGTTCACGGAAGCGCTTATGAGTTCGGGTGGGGTGGTGTCCGGAGTCTTGTTGTCGACCGGCAGCCCTGCTATGGCGGCGGCCGGGTTGCCCGCAATGTCCTGCAAGAGGTTGGCATCTGGTCCCGTTGGCGGGGCGTATGTCAAAGTTACACTGTCACCATGCTCGACTGCCGGGTTTACGGTCAGGGTGACCTGGGACCCGGTGACGGACACATTGGCGACACCACGGGCGCTTTCGTTGACCTCGATGGTGAAGGAACCGGCGGCGGGAGTGGAGTCCTGGGCCAGTGATTCGTCGTATGCCAGGGTCAGCCTTGCGCCTTCAACAAATGCGCTGGCCTGTTCCGGCGGGGTGGTGTCGGGTGTCCGGTTATCGACCGGACCGTCTGTTATGGATGGCGCGGGGTTGCCGGCTGTGTCCCGGATTGGTTTGGCATCCTCGCCGGTGGGCGCGGTGTAGTCCAGGTTCACGACATCGCCGGGTTCCACTGCGGGGGCCAGGGTCAGGGTCACAGTGGAGCCAATGACTGACACGGCAGAAGCTGTGCGTGCGCTCCCGTTGACCGTGATCGAGAATGCGTCGTTCCCCGGTACAGAATCCGGGTCCAAGGATATGTTATAGGTAAGGCTGATTGCCGGGCCGTTGGCCGTCGCGCTGACCAGTCCCGGCGCGGTCGCGTCCTGCGGGCGCGTGACCGTCACCGTGTAAACTTTCGGAGTCGCGGAGGAGTCTTCAGGCGTCACTGCCACCGTGACCACAGTGGTTCCAGGTTTCAGAATGACCTCATGCCCTGTGGAGACCTTATCGTCTGGGTCCGTGGAAGCGACGGTTGCAGTTGCCCGGGGGTCAGCAGGTGTGGCTGAGACCGTGGTCCCTCCGGTCTCGTGCGGGACCGTAGCGGTATAGTCAGTGGTGGCGGGAGCGAAGGTTGGGTCAAGTGTGATGCCGCTCAGGGTCAGGGTGTTGAGAGTGTTGATGGTGGCTTTGGCAGTCTCGTTGGTGACGGGATGGTCTGAGAGATCGACCGCCGGATTCTGGCCCGGGTCCTCAATCGGGTTATCGCCTCTTGCGTAATTCAGGGTAACCGTATCTCCGAACCGGACATTCTCGTCCAAAGTCAGGACTACCTTCATTCCGTCCACGGTCACGCTGGAAACCCCGGCAGAGGTCGCTGAATCAACCACCGTTACCGCAAAGTCGGTTGGGTGCGGGGTGGAGCTTTCGTCCAACCCTTCGTTATAGGTCAGGGTCAGCGACGTACTTTCGACGGTGGCGGACGTGAGCGAGGGAGCGGTTGTGTCCGGTTTGCGAGTTATTTTGAAATAATGGGTCTGCGAGTCGGCGCCGGCCTCGCTCGTGATGTCTATCTTCACTATGTTGTAGTTCGACCGGCCATCTCCGTAACGGGGCAGTGTCACACGGGCGTTTCCCCCGGAGATGCCGGTAGAGTGGTAATCATCAGTCTTGCCGCGCCACTGGATGGAGCTGATTTGGGCACGGGGGTCGATGGGCGTCACGCTGACGTCCAGTTGGTCATCCTCGTTCTCTACCGTGAACGCCTGGCCGAAGGATTCCTTGGGAACCGCGTAGGTCCGTTCAGCGTTGGTCGAACTGAACATCACGGACTCCACCCCTGTTTCATGGCTCCTGGCGCTGGAATTAACGACGGAATGTGGAGACCCGGCGGTGCCGATGTTGGCCGCCCGGTTCCCTTTGGTGTCTCGAATCGGATTGGCGCCTCTGGAGTAGACCAGGGAAACGGCGTCTCCGAACCGGACGTGGTAGTCGAGGGTGAGGGTAACGGATTTGCCGGTCAAGTCTATGGCGGTGACAGATGCCCCCGTCTCTTCGCCGTTCGCGACGTAATCGGTGACCTTGACGGTGAAGCCGTCGGTCGGCGGCTTGGAACCTGCGTCCAGGTCTTTGTCGTAGGTGAGAGTCAATGCATTGCCGGCGACGGACGCGCTGATGAGGGTTGGCAGGGTTGTGCCGGGAGTGTCATTCGGCACGGCCATGTTCGGGATTGGCGCGGCGGGGAGTCCGGCGCGGTTGCGGATGGATGCCGGATTATCTCCCGATGGGACCGCGTAAGCCAGGGTCACGGCGTCCCCGTGTTCCGCCGATGGAGAAAGGGTCAGTATCACGTCGGTCCCGGAGACCGAAACCGATGAGAGTGAGCGGGGGCCATCGTTGACCGCGACCGTAAATGCTGCTGGCGGAGGCGTGGAGTCCTCATGCAACGCTTCATCGTAAGTCAAGGTCAACTTTGCCTGGTTCACAGAAGTTTTTGCCAGAACCGGCGGGGTGGTGTCGGGTGTTTCATTGAACGCAGAAAGGCTGCTTATGGCAGCAACAGGCAAGCCGGCGAGGTCTTGAATGGGACTCTCCCCGTCTCCGGTGGGTACGGTGTAGGCGAGGGCCACGTCGTCGCCGTATTCCACAGGCGCGCTGAGGCTTAGGGTTATGTAATTGCACTTGACGAATAGTCCCGAGCGTGCGCGGAGGACCTCGTTCACTGTCACCGTGAACGCGCTGTATTCAGGAACGGAGTTTTCGTCCAGGTCTTCGTCGAACTTTACCGTCAGCGCTTCGCCCAGGACTGATGCGCCGGCTGGTGACGGCGGAGTGGTATCGGGGCCATCATTGACCACCGTACCGCTCGAGATAGCCGGAGCTGTCAGGCCGGCGAGGTTTCGTATGGGCTTCAGGTCCTCCCCGGTGGGGACGGTGTAGGAGAGAGTCAGGTTATCACCCTGCGCAACCGGTGAGTTGAGGGCCAATGTTACTGTTCGGCAGGCAACGGATACTGCCGAGACTGTGCTGGAGCTTCCGCTGACGGTGAACGCGGCCGCTGTGGGGACTGATTCAGTGTCGAGGTACTCATCGTAGACCAGGGTCAGCGTGTCGCCCGTGACTGACACCCTGCCCAACTCCGGCGGCGTGGGGTCGGGAGTGCCGTTATCCACCCGGCCTGCTGGTATTGCGGGAGCGGCGAGGCCGGCAAGGTTCTGGAGCGGCTTGACGTCCTCTCCGGTGGGTACGGTGTAGGCCAGGGTCAGTACGTCGCCGTACTCTACGGCCGGGTTGAGGGTTAGCCTTAACTCTGCGCCGTTAACGGCAACCGCTGACACAGTTCGGAGACCCCCGTTTACCGCGACTATGAATGAGCTGCTCCGGGGAATTGAATTCTCGTCCAGTCCCTCGTCATAGCCCAGGGTCAGCGTCGCGCCGCTGGCGGAAGACGTGACGAGCGCGGGCCCCGTGGTGTCCGGTGGCCTTGCGCCTCTGGTTACCGTTATTGTGTACGCGGTGGTCGTAGCGATTGTGTACGCGGTGGTCGTAGCGATTGTGTAGGCAGTGGTTGTAGCGATTGTGTACGCAGTGGTCGTAGCGGTAGTATCCTCTGGCATAACGGTAACGGTGATGGTGTTTGTTCCTTCCTCGATGATGACCTGGTGGCCGTCGGTATCCGGGTCTGCATCTCCAGGGGACACATCCACCGTGGACGCCGGGTCAGCGGGCGTGGCGGTGACGGTGGTATGGTCAATGTCGTTGCCGGTGTCGTTGCTGATGTTGGCAGTGTATTCGGTGGTGCCGCTGGAAAAGGGGGGAGTAAATGCAATGCCGCTCAGGGCCAGTCCGATGAGGGTGTTTGCCGCTGCGCCGGGGGTGTTGTTGGCGACTTTCTGGCCCGTGAAGCTGGGGACCGGGAGGTTAACCGCGTCCTTGAGCGGGCCGGACTGCGGCTTGGTGTAGGCTAGAGTTACTGTGTCCTGGCGGCGGACTGGCGTGTCTAGGGATAAGGTGACCGTCGCGCCGCCCAAAACCACTCCGGTCACTTCGAGCATGGAAGACACAGTCTGGCCCGGAACTGTCACGCTGACTTCAAATGCCGTCCGCGCCGGTATGGAACCCTGGTCAAGGGTCTCGCTGAAGGTAAGGGTCAGCGTGGCGCCGTTGATGGTAGCGGTGCTGAGTGAGGGTGAGGTTGTGTCCAGCTTGCGGAAGATTTTGAAGCCATAAGGGGCGGTCAATTCTCCGGTCTCGGTCCTGAGGCGAATTTCAGCCCAGTTGAAGTCGGAACTTCCGGTGCCTTGACGGCGCAGCCGTATCCGTGTATCGCCCTGGGCAATGTTGGCGTAATGGGGCGTGTTCCTTCGGAACCAGCGAATACTCTCGAGTTGTGTGCGGGGGTCAGCGGGTACAACGTCGAGGTCAAGATATTCGTCCTCATTTTCCACTGTGAATTCTCTTGGCTTATCCTTCGTGATCACATATTTCCTGTCGGAGTTGATCGACCGGAACGTGACTGATGTAAAGTCCCAAACACTCTTCTTCTCGGTGGTGTTGTCAGCCGAATATGGAGAGTCGGCGCTGCCAATGCCGGAGGCAGGGTTGCCCGCGGCGTCCTGGATGGGTTTTGCGCCCACGGTATAGACTAGGGTCACGGTGTCGGCGAACCGTACTTCGTAGTCGAGGATTAGGGTAATGGTTGCTCCGTCGATAACTATGCTTGTGGCGGCGGCCGCGGATTGAATGCCCGTCACGGAGTCCGTGACATTGATGGTGAAGTCACTGAAGGCCGGGGACGAAGCGATATCCAGGGTTTCGTTGAAGGTGAGGGTCAAGCTGGCGCCGTTGACTGAAGCTGCGCTGAGTTGCGGCGGAATGTTGTCCTCGGACCACTGGGCCAGGGTCACCGGGACGATGACGGCGGAGCCGGTGAGGAGAGCAATCAGCACGGCCAGCGGGAACATCGGCCGCAGCAGGGTCCTCGGCGATGGGGCGGGACGTCTCAGCCCGCTTGGCCCGGGAGAACCGGAAAAGAACGGAAAAGTCGGGGGGGGGGGGGG
>DAOUJS010000115.1:0-3519 GCA_034422355.1 Dehalococcoidia bacterium
CCCCCCCCCCCCCCGACTTTTCCTAGGCAAACCCGCACCTAAAGCGCCTTTCCCCTCTCCGGCACACCGGACCCGCCGCTGCGACGGCCACGCCGGGCATGGCTCTATGCCCGCGGGATGGCCGTTTTTGCGTGCGTGGGGTGTCATCCCATGCCCTTTGAATGTTTCGCCGCCGCCGGACCTCTACTAACGCCAATGCTTGGAGGCCTACCCCATGCGTGTGTCTTTCCTGCAAGCCAAACTTGTCCTCGCTATCGCAGCGTTAGCGGCGCTGCTGCTGCTGGAGCCCGACACGGCCGTAGCGCAAGGTGCGTTCGAGGACTCCGTGCCCCGCAAACCCGTGGACCTTGCCATTGAGCCGCTGACGCACAGGAGAACCCAGCAGGATTGGCAATTGGCGGTGAGAAATAACTCTGATATAAGTGTTTATGACGTAAAAGTGAGAGTTGACACCGGTGCGCAATTGGTGCGGGTATCTTCTCACAGTAATTCAAGAGACCGTGTGTTGACTATTCCGACAATGAGACCCGGCGAGACCCTGACTTTCGAAATCGGCGCACCCAGCAACCCTACGACTACTGGATTTTTCCTGATTCGCGCCTCAATCATATCGTCATCGCCCAAAGAAACGCCGGGGTTCGAATTCAACAATCGCGCCGAAGGCTGGTCATATACAGACGCAGCAGAAACCCTTAGCCACGCTAATCTGACTTCCATTGGGCTGGGAATCAGTGTGGATGATCTACGTCCGGCACCGAACGGTGGTGATGCCGTCTTCAGACTCGCCGCGGTAAATCGTGCGGGGACTCGCACACCCGCTGCGGGCCAAACCAAGAAAGAGGGTGTGCAGGTGAAGATCACCCTCACGCCGGGGCTGTCCTTCGCATCGTCGAGTATGCCTGATACTACTACTTCGGGAAATACCGCAATATGGCGCGTCGGCGACCTGCCTGGGGCGTATGACGCTACCAGAACCAAAACCCTGAGTGTGCCCGTGGATTTGAGCGGGAACACGCCCTTAGAGACACGGTGTCTGACCGCTGAGATAGATAGGGTAACCCCGCCTGACCCTGACAATAGGAGACATGACAACATCGCGACGGTGTGCCTGGGAGACGGGCCGCTAGAATTGCTCGGCCGCGGCGACATTGACCTGTTCACCTTCGTCCCCTGCATCGGCGTTACCGCATATCCCTGCGACGCGAACGATACGCTGGAGCTTGTTGCCGAATTGGACCTTGACTTTGCGCGCCCAGTTACGAAGCAGAGGCGGGATGATGCGGCCACCCCTCCCCGGGCTGGGTCCGCAGGCACGATGTATTTGCAGCCGGAATCGGTAATCATCCATGTCGATGATCCTCAGGGGCGTATCATGGAAGACGGGAGCGTAATCTGGTCCACCGAGGACCTCATGAATTTGAGAGACAGCCAGGCGCGGCTCGCCTCCAGTTGGGAAGTCCAGGAAGCCGTGACAGTAACCGCGCCGGGCGGCGGAGATGCTCCGGGCCGCTGGGAGATGCTGGGCGACTTGGGCGGCCACGATTTGACATCCCTTCTGGTCGCCCCGGATAGCTCGAAAGTCTCGGTTGATGCGTGGCTCTTGTCAGACCTAGGAAACAGTCCCAGTGATTGGGTTACGGACGCCGTTATACATTTTGGGGCGCTCGGCACCTACAAGGTACTGTTCGAAATAACCGGCACCCTTTCCGGCACCACCTACACCGACGAAGGCACCTACACATTCCACGTTGGGCCGATGGCAGAACTGGAGGTGCGGCAGGGCGCTAGACCTCCGGGCCGGCAGAAAGGCTATGTCATCGAGGCGGTGAACAACGGGCCGAGCGCCGCTGCCGGCGTCCAATTGACTCTGACGGGCGTGCCGGAAGGGGCCCGGGCCACGGCCAGCCGGGGCCGCTATATTGAGTTGGCCTGTCAGGACGGCCTCTGCGAGGGCTTTTGGACCATCGACGATATGGAGGCGTTGGAACGTGCGCGCGAGATTGGTGAGAGCGAAAAGGAAACCCTGATCATCTTCGCCGATGGAGCTCCAATCACAGCAGCAATCAAGACCACGCAAGACTACTCGGTGGTCATCGACGGAACCCGCCACTCCACCGAGTACTACGACCATATCGGGGACAATAACGAGGCGCAGATTGCGTCGCAACCGGGCACCGGACTGGGAGACCCCCACGCGCCTCAAGAACTGAAGGTGCAGAAATTCGGCAACCTGGCGCTGCTGCGGTGGGAGGCGCCGGAGGATAATGTGGTGAACGGCTGGCCGGTGACCCACTACCAGGTGGAGCGGAACGGGGTACTTCTGCCCGACGAGGTACCAGGGACGATCCACGCCGACCTGCGGGGCGGCGCCGTCAACCAGTCCTACCGGGTGCGGGCGGTGAACTACCTCGGGGGCCATACCCCGTGGTCATTGCCCGCGGGGGCCGGCACGCTGCTGGAGCAGCCGGAGGAGCTGGGCGCGCCTACGGGTCTGACCGCGACGCCGGGCATGGGCGATGCCGGCCGCATCGACCTGACATGGTTCGCTCCCTCGGAGGATGCCGGGCTGCGCTACCGCATAGAGTGGGCCAGCGACGGGGCCGGCCCCTGGCGGCCCCTGGTCAGCGGCCAGAGCGGCACGACCTACTCCCACGGCAGCCTGAACCAGGGGACCACCTACTACTACCGGGTGGCAGCGGTGAAGGGCGATGTCATCAGCCCGTGGGCCTACGTCCAGGCCACCACGGGAAGCCTGGACATCTACGTGCCAGGCTGGCCCATGAACCTGAGATTCACCAGCGTGGACCGCACCGCGGTGACCCTGGCCTGGGACCCGCCGGTGGACGACGGGGGCAGCCGGATAACTGGCTACGAGTACCGGGTGGACGGCCCCTGCGCCTCGGGTTCAGGCATCTGCGACATTGCGGCTCCCACCCGGGTCAGCGGGACCTCGCGGCGGATCAGCCTGCCCAACCGGGCCGGGACCTACCAGTTCCAGGTGCGGGCGCTGAACGCGGCGGGCGCGGGGGACTGGTCCCAGCCTATCGAGAAGGAGGTTGACCCCCAGGCTTCCGGCGGGAGGATGATCCTGAGTCCCTCCCGGCTGACGGTGCGCGAGGGCGGCGAGGCCACCTACCGGGTGCGCCTGAGCTCCAACCCCACCACGCCGCTGTGGCTGTCGCTGCACTGGGAGGGTGACGAGGACCTGGCTGACGAACTGCGCTACCAGCAGTCCCTGACCCTGCTGCCCAGCGGCTACGACATCTCAGGTCTGCCGGCGACGTGCAACGCCTTCCGGAGCGGTTATGACTGGGAGAGCAAGTCCTACGCCTGGAACGCGGGCATACCTATCAAGGTGGTCGCGGCGGAGGACGAGGACACGGAGAACGGCAGGCTGACCATCACCCACGACCTGTGGACGCCACCGGCGGACTGCCTGGGGATGACGGCTGACGAATGGTCGCCGGACCCGGTGTACGACGGGATGATGATGATCGGCCTGACGGTCACCGAGCGGGA
>DAOUJS010000116.1:0-3695 GCA_034422355.1 Dehalococcoidia bacterium
TCCCCCCCCCCCCCCGACTTTTCGCCAGGCAAAACCGAACTTAAGGCGCATTCCCCTCTCCGGAACGCCGGACCTGCCGCTGTTGCGGCCACACCGGGCATTGGCTTTATGCCCCGGTATGGCCGCTTTCTGCCGTTCGGGACCGCCGCCCGCCGGGACATTTCTGCCCGGCCGCGGCAACAATTCCACCAAGGAGACAGACCGATATAGGACTACCGAGGGCGTACACAGCGCGACACGAAGGCCGGATAACCGGAAATCAGGCAAAAGGGAGAGAATAACAACAAGATGAGCACAATTATCAACATACCGAGAGGGTTCAAGTTCTACGGGGCGGTGTTGACCCTAGCCGCTCTGGCAGTCGGCCTTCTGGCGGCGGCCAGACCCGCGTCTCCGGCCCACGCCCAATTTGTTGACGATTCCCCTCCTCCCCTAGCCGACCTGTCCATTGCTGCCGAATACCTTAACGAAAGACAGCTAGCCTGGGACATTGTCGTAAAAAACAACACCGTGGGGGGCCGCCCGGGAGTGACGGCCCGCTTGGTGCGGGTGAGAATCGTCAGAACTCATTCAGACGGCACGGAAACAGCGGAAGTACGGATCATCCGGGATCTGCGGCCTGGCCTCCAGTCGATAATAGCGGTTTCTCCCTCGCGCCCCCCGCCAACGACCGCTGGGCCAGCACTGGCTCCGCTGTGGCTGTATGCCGAAATCATCGAAACAGACCCGGTGGAACCCCCTGGCTTCCAGTTCAACAATACTACGGAGCACTGGGGGATGGCCGACCGTCGTGCTGGGCGTGAGTTCCGCAGCAACGGAGACGTATCCGTTGGCATCCAGATATCCGACCGGTTTCCCCAAGCAGGTGGAGCGACGACCTTCACAGTGAACGCCACGAATTTCCCAGGGCCAGCCCAGGGCCTACTTGCAGATAATGATGATACCCAACTTGACGTAGAAGTCGAAATCAGGCTTTCGCCAGGTCTGACCTTTGCCAGTACCCCGCAGGCTCCGGCCGGCACCACCTTCGACCCGGCCACCGGAACCTGGGCCATTGGCACCCTGGTGAGTTCGAGACAAAGAGACAACAGCTACTCCCTCCCGGTGTCAGTCAACCTCACCGCCGACAGCCTGGCGGACCTGCCCCGGGAAGAGCGGTGCCTGACGGCGGAAGTGACCAAGGCCCTGCCCTGGCCCGCGAAGCGGGAGAACGACATCGCCACCGCGTGCCTGGGGGAGGACCCCAAGGTACTGCTAACCAACGACGACATTCCCCTGTTGTTTATGGACGACTGCGTGGGCGACTCCGTCTACCCCTGCACCGACGCGGACACCTTGGAATTGGTGGTCTATGTAAATCGGCGATATATCAATCTGCCGGGATTGGGCCGTGTTGACTCTGGCACCA
Source organism: Dehalococcoidia bacterium (assembly GCA_034422355.1). Taxonomy (GTDB): domain Bacteria; phylum Chloroflexota; class Dehalococcoidia; order Lucifugimonadales; family UBA3495; genus CATOSP01. The sequence goes on from DAOUJS010000116.1 coordinate 1,409, forward strand.
TTGGAAATGGCCTCACGTACTTGCAGCCCGAAACAGTCATCGTCCATGTCCATGAGCCGGGGGGACGGCATGACGGGAAATGGAGAACCGGCACAACAACCAGGCATCAATCCTATGTTGTTGACATACCGGGAGTCGGGATCATCTTCGAGTATGTTAAGGGCAGCGCCTGGACTCAAATCACCCGTGCAATCAGGGACGTGTCGCCGAAGCAAAGGCCCGGCTCGTTGTCGATTCTAGGCGGCCCGACGGCAACCTTTGCCATGCTTGACGCCGATACAATGCCCTCCCGGACGCCGTCTAATCTTTCCGCCAGTTTTAGATCAAACCCGTATCCAGTTTTTCTGATATTCGGCACCCTCGGCCTGTACAAGGTCAATGTAAACTTTGGAGCTACCAAGTCAGGCACCGCATACACCGGCAGCGGCGTATACACCTTCTACGTCGGCCCGATATCGGAGCTGGAGGTGCGGGACGCCAAGGACAACCCCGCCGCGGCCGGCCACCGACCAGCGGCCTACACCGTCGCGGCAGTCAACAACGGGCCAAATTGGGCCTCCGCCGCCCAGGTGACGCTGACCGGTGTGCCGGAGGGAGCGGAGGCCATCGCCAGCGAGGGGAGCTACACAGAGGGTGCCTGCGAGAACGGCCTCTGCGAAGGCGTCTGGGCTATCGGCAAGCTGGACATATCAGACATACGCCGCGCCTCCGGCCGGGCCGAGGAGTCGACCTTGGTCCTGATTACCGATGATGTCAACGCCGCCCCGATTACCGCCTCTATCGCCAACACCCAGGACTACGCGGTCTGCATCGACAGCAGCGGCGACGACGTGGCTGCGTACAGCCGGTCAGCCTGCGAAGCCACCAGCGGCAACTCCTGGCACAGCACGGAATACTACGACCACATAGAGAAGAACAACGCCGCGACCATCGCGGCCCGGGCGGGAACCGGCCAGGGTCATCCCGACGCGCCCCGGTCCCTCCGGGTCGATGAGTTCGGCTCCCTCGCCCTGTTGCGCTGGCAGGCGGTGGAGCGGGTGAACCGCTTCGATGTGACCCACTACCATGTGGAGCGGAACGGGGTGATGCTGGCGGACAACGTGGGGGGCATCATGTACGCGGACCTGCAGGGCGGCGCGGTCAACCAGTCCTACCGGGTGCGGGCGGTGAACGAGCTTGGAGTCACGGGTCCCTGGTCCCTGCCCGCGGGGGCCGGCGGGCCGCTGGAGCAGCCGGGGGAGCTGGCCGCGCCCGCGGGCCTGACCGCCTCCGTGGGCCTGGGCGGCGACCGCATCGACCTGAGCTGGTTCGCGCCCTCGGAGGAGAGCGGGCTGCGCTACCGCATCGAGCACGCCACCGACGGGGCCGGCCCCTGGCGGACCCTGCAGAACAGCTACAGCGGCACCACCTACTCCCACCCCGGCCTGCGCCCGGGGACCACCTACTTCTACCGGGTGGCGGCGGTTAAGGGCAACGTCATCAGCCCGTGGGCCTACGTCCAGGCCACCACGGGGGTCCCGGACATCTTCGTGCCCGGCTGGCCCATGAACCTCCGGTTCACCAGCGTGGACCGCACCGCGGTGACCCTGGCCTGGGACCCGCCGGTGGACGACGGCGGCAGCCGGATCACCGGCTACGAGTACCGGGTGGACGGCCCCTGCGCCTCGGGTTCAGGCATCTGCGACATTGCGGCTCCCACCCGGGTCAGCGGGACGTCGCGGCGGATCAGCCTGCCCAACCGGGCCGGGACCTACCAGTTCCAGGTGCGGGCGCTGAACGCGGCGGGCGCGGGCGACTGGTCCCAGCCCATCGAGAAGGAGGTTGACCCCCAGAACACCCGCTCCGGGCGGATGGTCCTGAGCCCGTCCCGGCTGACGGTGCGCGAGGGCGGCGAGGCCACCTACCGGGTGCGGCTGAGCACGAACCCCACCACGCCGTTGTGGCTGAGTCTGCACTGGGAGGGGGACGAGGACCTGGCTGACGAACTGCGCTACCAGCAGTCCCTGGCCCTGCTGCCCACCGGCTACGACACCTCCGGCCTGCCGGCGACGTGCAACGCCTTCCGCTACGGCTACGACTGGGAGAGCAAGTCCTACGCCTGGAACGTGGGCATTCCCATCACGGTGGTCGCGGCGGAGGACGAGGACACGGTGAACGGCAGGCTGACCATCACTCACGACCTGTGGACGCCACCGGCGGACTGCCTGGGGATGACGGCTGACGAATGGTCGCCGGACCCGGTGTACGACGGGATGATGATGATCGGCCTGACGGTCACCGAGCGGGA
>DAOUJS010000117.1:0-13920 GCA_034422355.1 Dehalococcoidia bacterium
CCGCCGAGCTGCTCCAGTTCTTCCGCATCATCGACGAGCAGGCCGGCCGTATGCGCCGCCTGATCAACGACCTGCTGGACGTGACCCGCATCGACGCGGGGACCCTGACAATCTCTCCCCAGCCCGTCGCTGTGGCGGCGCTGGCCGAAGAGTCGCGAAACGCCTTTCTTCGCGGCGGGGCAAGGAACGATGTCGGCGTTGATTTGCCGCCGGACCTGCCGCGGGTCAACGCCGACGGGCAGCGCATTTTGCAGGTGCTGAACAACCTCCTGTCCAACGCCTCCAGGAACTCTCCCGAGCAGTCCGCCATCCGGGTCAGCGCGTCGGTGGAGGACGTGTACGTTGCCGTTTCCATATCCGACGAAGGCCGGGGCATAAACGCCCAGCAGTTGCCCCTCCTCTTCGAAAGGTCTTCCCTGACCGACCGGGAGAGCAGGGGCCCGGGGACCCAGGGGAACGGCCTGGGGCTGGCCATCTGCAAGGGAATAGTGGAGGCCCACGGCGGGCGCATCTGGGCCGAGAGCGCCGGGGAGGGGCTGGGCGCACGGTTCACCTTCACCATCCCCACGGCGGACGAGTCCGTCCCGTCCGCCCTGAGCAGTGCCGCCGCCGGCTCAGGACCTGCGCCCAGGGAGCGGGTGCGCATCCTGGCGGTGGACGACGAGCTCCAGGCGCTCCGCTACATCCGCAACACCCTTTCCCAGGCGGGCTACGTCTCCATCACCACGGTCAACCCCGAGGATGCGCCCCACCTGATCGAGGCCGAGGACCCCCATCTCATCCTGCTGGACCTGATGCTGCCCGGGACCGACGGAGTCGAGCTGATGAAGCGCATCATGAGAATCACCGACGTGCCGGTCATCTTCGTCTCCGGCCACGGCGAGGACCGGAACATCGAAAGAGCCTTCGAGGCCGGGGCCGACGATTACATCGTCAAGCCCTTCTCGCCCAACGAGCTGGTGGCGAGAATCGAGGCGGTCCTGCGCCGGCAGGCGCCCTCGGAGCGGGCCAGGACCCGCCAGCCCTATGTTCTGGGCGACCTGTGCATCGACTACGCCGAGCGCCGCGTGACCGTGGCCGGCCAGCCGGGCCGGCTGACCGCCACCGAGTACAAGCTGCTCTGCGAGCTCGCCATCAACGCCGGGCGCGTCCTGGACCACAATCACCTGCTGCGGCGGGTCTGGGGACCGAACCACTTCGGCGACTCGCGGCTGGTGCGCTCCTTCGTCAAGAAGATTCGCCGCAAGCTCCGCGACGACGCGGCCAACCCCAGGTACATCATCACCGAGCCTCGCCTCGGATACCGCATGAACAGGTCAGAAACTCCCCCGTGACGGCCGCGTAAGGACCGGCAGGGCCTGGGCCTTCAGGACCTTGCGGAGCAGGCAGCGGGCCATGCGGGACCGGGATTAACAAGGGGCGCAAACTCGCCCGGTACGTGACTCTCAAACCGGGGGCCTGATGACCATCCCCCAAATTCACGGGCGGACAGGACCGCCCGCTTGCCGGAGGTGTCCACATGGCATTCAACCTGATGGCCGGCGAAACGGTGCTGCATCAACTCAGCGGCAGCCACAAGGGGACGAACTATACCTTCATGGTCACCAACCGCCGCATCATCGACGAGGAGACCCGGTGGGGAAGCGGCGCCACGACGATCCTGCCCCTGGACCGGATCGACTCGATGCAGGAGGCCCGGGTCAGCTCGCTCCGCTGGCTGATTATCGCCGTCGTCCTGATGCTGGCGTCCCTGGCGGGGGCGCAATACGGCGGCGCATGGTCGCTGCTCGGGGTAATCCCGGCCCTCATCTGTGCGGGTATCTGGTGGCTCTCCCTGAAGCGGGCCCTGGTGTTCGCCACCGCCAGCGCCCAGGTGTCCCTGGTCATGCGGGGACACCGCGGCGGCCAGGAGGTGCTTGAGCTGGTCGAGTCGGCCCGCCAGGACTGCATCCGCGAGGTCTTCGGCCTGCCAGCGCCACCGGCTCCGCCCGCCCTACCCAGTGTGCAGTTGCGGGAGTGACGGGGGGGAGCAGGCGCATTCCCCGTCTGGATAATGGGAGCATCTATGTGCCAACTGAACGTGCCAGCGGAACGGTCTGGGCGCCGCGGCAATCGCCGTCATGGTGGCCGTCGTGCCGGCGATAGCCGTCGTGCTGGCGCTAAATGAAGGTCACGCCAGGTCGAAGCGGTCCAGGTTCATCACCTTGTCCCACGCGGCCACGAAGTCCCGCACCAGCGCCTGCTGCCCGTCGTCGCACCCGTAGACCTCCGCGAGGGCGCGCAGCTCCGGGTTCGAGCCGAATGCCAGGTCCACCCTGGTGCCGGTCCACCGGAGCTCTCCGGTCCGGCGGTCCCGCCCCTCGAACACCCCCTCGTCCGTGGCGCGCGCCCGCCACTCGGTGCCCATGTCCAGCAGGTTCACGAAGAAGTCGTTGGTCAGCGCCCCCGGCCGGTGGGTGAAGACCCCGTGCCGGGACTGCCCCGTGTTGGCGTCCAGGACCCGCATCCCGCCCACCAGCGCCGTCATCTCCGGCGGCGTCAGCGTCAGCAGGGCCGCCCGCTCCACCAGCAGCTCCTCCGCCGGTTCCCGGCGTCCGGCCCGCAGGTAGTTGCGGAACCCGTCCGCGGCGGGCTGGAGCACGGCGAAGGACTCGGCGTCGGTCCATTCCTGGGATGCGTCGGTGCGCCCCGGCGTAAAGGGAACTACCACGTCATGCCCGGCGTTCCTGGCCGCCTGCTCCACGCCGGCGCACCCGGCCAGGACAATCAGGTCGGCCAGGGAAACCCTCTTCCCGCCGGTCTGGGCGTCATTGAACTCCGTCCTGATCTGCTCCAGCGCCCGCAGCGCGTTTTCCAACCGGGCCGGGTCGTTCACCTCCCAGTCCCGCTGGGGCGCCAGGCGGACTCGCGCCCCGTTGGCCCCGCCCCGCTTGTCGGTGCCGCGGAAGGTCGCCGCCGAAGCCCATGCGGTGGACACCAACTGGGAAACGGACAGGCCCGTGGCCAGCACCCTGGCCTTGAGGACGGCGATATCCCCCTCATCGATCAGCCGGTGGTCCACGCCGGGCACCGGGTCCTGCCACAGCATCGGCTCCGGCGGGACCAGCGGCCCCAGGTACCGGCTCCTGGGGCCCATGTCCCGGTGGGTCAGCTTGAACCACGCCCTGGCGAAGGCGTCTTCCAGGTCCGCCGGACTCTCCAGGAAGCGCCTGGCAATGACTCCATAGGCAGGGTCCATCCGCAGTGAGAGGTCCGTGGTGAGCATCATGGGGGCGTGCCTCCTGGACCCATCGTGGGCGTCCGGGACGGTGGCCGCGCCCAGGCCGTTCCCCGGCGCGTACTGCCACTTGCCGGCCATGCTCTTCGTCAGTTCCCAGTCATGGGCGTGCAGGTTCTCGACGAACTCGTTGTCCCACCGCACCGGGTTGCTGGTCCAGGCCCCTTCCAGCCCGCTGGTGAACGCATCCCCGCCCCGGCCGCTGCCGAAGGAACTCTTCCAGCCCAGACCCTGCTCCTCCATGCCGGCGCCCTCCGGCCCGGGTCCAACGAAGTCCTCGGAGCCTGCGCCGTGGGCCTTGCCGAAGGTGTGCCCGCCCGCTATCAGCGCAACCGTCTCCTCGTCGTTCATCCCCATGCGGCGGAAGGTCTGGCGGATGTGCCGCGCCGCCGCAGCCGGGTCCGGGTTGCCGCCGGGTCCCTCCGGGTTCACGTAGATCAGGCCCATCTGGTCGGCGCCGTAGGGCTCCTCCAGTTCTCCGCCGTCGCCGTGGCGGCCGTCGCCCAGCCAGGTGTCCTCGGGTCCCCAGCAGGCCCCGTCCGCCTCCCAGGCGTCGGGGCGGCCGAAGGCGAAGCCCAGGGTCCTGAAGCCCATGTCCTCCAGGGCGCAGTTGCCGGCGAAGATGATCAGGTCGGCCCAGGATACCTGCCGCCCGTACTTCCGCTTGACCGGCCAGAGCAGGCGGCGGGCCTTGTCCAGGTTGGCATTGTCGGGCCAGCTGTTGAGGGGCGCAAAGCGCATCTGGCCGGAGCCTCCGCCGCCCCGCCCGTCGCCGGTGCGGTAGGTGCCTGCGGCGTGCCAGGCCATCCGGATGAAGAGAGGCCCGTAGTGGCCGTAGTCGGCGGGCCACCAGTCCTGGGACGCCCTCATCACCTCCTCGATGTCCTTCCTCAGCGCCTCGGCGTCCAGGGTCTCCAGGGCTTCGGCGTAGTCGAAGTCCCGGCCCATGGGGTCCGACGCGGGCGAGTTCCGGCGGAGCGCCTTCAGGTCCAGTTGCTGCGGCCCCCGGTGCCGGGGCGGGGCCGCTTCGCCTCCGGGCAATGCCTGGTCTTGAGCGTGGTTTTCCGATAGTGGGCAGTGGGTCAACGTCGCTGCAATCAAGGGGGGAAGCCTCCTCTGTTTATAATGTATATATTATTACATTATAATAATTATCAAGCAATATCCCTTATAATGTACTACTCACTCTCGGCCCGGAGCCGGTGTCCACCACGGCCTCAATATCCCGCTCCTGACCGCCAGGGCCTTGCAAGGAAAGGGCCACCACCGCCTCATGGGCGGCGTTCACCACCCCCTCGATCACCCGGTACTCCTCAGAGACCCGGCCCCGAAGCTGCGCAGCGCCCGGTACCCCACCCGCTCCATCAGCACGTCAACCGCGCCGGGCCGCATCGCCCGCAATCGCTCCAACGCTTCCCGCTCGGTGTTGGCGATGGCCCAGTCCCCGGTATCCACGTCGATGGCAACGTACTCACCGGAGTGGTCCGCCTCGACCTGGGGCCGGATGTCCCGCTCGTAAATCTCCTGGCCCAGGCGGGCGGTCTCCTCTTTCGGGCGGGTTGGCGCGTTCATTGTCTGAACTGTGATTCATGTGATTGATGGATGGGCATGATTCTCCAAATCACGGCTATCCATCAATCAGAAAAATCACAGTCCAGACAAAGAATCGAAAGACCCTAGCCCCTCCCCAGGGCAATCGCATCACCCTCGTCATTCCGGCGAAAGAACAGCCGGCCCCGGGCCGTCACTCCGCCCCTTCCTCCATCTCCTCCGGCCGGCCCAGGCGGTAGCCGACCCTTGGCTCGGCGAAGATGTACCTGGGGCTGCCGGCGTCGTCGCCCAGCTTGCGCCGCAGCCGCTTCACGTAGGTGCGCACGCTGCCCCGGCCCCCGGAGTGCTCCGGCCCCCAGACCCGCGCCACCAGGTGGTCGAAGCTCAGCACCCGCCCGGCATGGACCGACAGCTCCCGGAGCAGGTCGTACTCCGTGGGGGTGAGACGCACCGGCCGGCCCGCCACGCTGACCGTGCGCCGGGCGTAGTCCAGGACCAGGTCCCCCAGCACGAAGGGCGGGGGCGGCTCGCCCGCAGACGGGGCCACGCCCCGGCGCAGGGCTGCCCGGACCCGGGCCACCAGCTCGGTGGCGGAGAAGGGCTTGACGATGTAGTCCACCGCCCCGGCCTCCAATGCCCGGGCAATGACCTCGTCCCGGTTGTAGGCCGACAGGAACACCACCGGCGCATCGGCAATCCACAGCATCCGGCCCATCAGCTCGATCCCGTCATCCCCCGGCAGCACCAGGTCCAGCAGCGCCAGCCGGGGCCGCTCTGCCCGGAACAGCCGCAGCGCCTCCTCCGGGTCCCCGGCAACCAGGGGCGCGTAGCCTGCCCTGGCCAGGACTTCCCGGACGTAGCGCAGGGTCATCGGGTCGTCGTCCACCACCAGGATGCGCCCCTGCTCCCCCGTCTCCCGCCGCGAGGGGGCGGCACGGCGGGCGGTCCCGGAGGGCCTCCCTTCGGCCACCGGCAGGGTGAAGGTGAACCGGCTGCCCCGGCCCACGCCCTCGCTCTCCGCCCAAATGCGCCCGCCGTGGGCCTCCACGATGCCCTTGCAGATGGCCAGGCCCAGCCCCGTGCCCATCACCTCCCGCTCCCCGCCGCCGCCCCGGTTGCCCTCATCCAGCCGGGAGAACTTCCGGAACAGGAGGGGCAGCCGCTCCGGCTCCACCCCTCGTCCCTCGTCGGCCACCGACAGCGCCACATAGCCCTCCTCCAGGGCGGCGCTCACCCGGATGACGGAACCCTCCGGCGAGTGCCGGGCCGCGTTGGACAGCAGGTTGCCCAGCGCCTGCGCGACGCGCCGCCGGTCCGCCATGACCCAGGGCAGGTCCGGCTCCAGGTCCAGCGTGATGTTCCGGCCCCGGCTGCCGCCGAGGAAGGCGCTCCGGGCCTCGTCCACCAGGCCGGTGACCTCCGCCGGCTCCGGGGCCACCGACAGCGCGCCGCTCTCGATGCGGGCCAGGTCCAGCAGCTCCCCGATCAGGTCCCGCATCCGGTCCGACTGGGACTCGATGATGCGCAGGAACTGGAGGACCTCCGCCGGTTCCAGGGAGGCCAGCGACTCCCGCAGGCTGACCGCCGAGCCCTTGATGGAGGTCAGCGGCTCCCGCAACTCGTGGCTCACCAGGCCCAGGAACTCGGCCCGCTGCCGCTCCAGCTCCTCCAGGGGCGCAAGGTCCTGCAGGGTGACCACGAAGGACTCCACCTCCCCCTCCTCCGAGCGGATGGGCGTGGCGTTGACCAGGGTGGTCACCGACCGGCCGCCGGGCGCATGGATCACGATCTCCTCGGCCCGCACCGTCTCGGCGGCGCTGATGACCTGGGCCAGGGGGAACTCCGCCAGGGAGACCTCCCGCCCGTCGGCCCGCCGGAAGGTCAGCGCCCCCAGTAGCCCCTCCAGGTCGACCTCCGGGGCCCGCAGGTCTCCCAGGATCCTCCGGGTCTCCCGGTTCACGTACAACGGCGCGCCGGTCCCGGCGTCGAAGACCACCACCCCCACCGGCGAGGTGTTGACCAGGGTCTCCAGGTCGGTCCTGGCCCGCCGCTCCTCCCGGTGCCGGCGGGCGTTGGCGATGACCAATGCCGCCTGGGAGGCGAACATCACCAGGGTCTCCTCGTCCTCCTCGCTGAACTCCTCCCCTGGCCCGCCCTTGCCCAGGTAGACGTTGCCAACGCCCTGGCCCTGGTGGCGGACGGGCGCGGTGAGGAAGGCGCTGACGGGAATGGGCGGGCGGAACTCGGGCAGGCCCATCGCCCTGGCGTAGCCCGCGAAGTCGCCGCCCCGCAGCGGCCCCGGAAGGCTGCTGAGGTGCTCGAAGAACCTCAGACCCCCCCCGGAATGTCCCACAGGGCCCGGGTCTCCTGGACGCTCAGGCCCGAGGCCAGGAAGTCCTCCACCTGCCCCGATTCGTCCAGGGCGGTGATCACCCCGCAGCGCGCCCCGGTCAGGGACACGGCGCTGTCCAGGACCTCCTGCAGCACCGTGTCCAGGTCCAGGCTCTCGTTGATGCGGAGGCTGGCCTCGCTGAGCCGGGACAGCCGCTCCCGCAGGGCCCGTGCATCCTCGCCGCGCAGGCCATGTTGATAGCTGGGCTGTTGCATTTGTTGGCCCCTGTTGGACTGCAAGCTGGGCGCGGTCCGGCGCAGCATCGCCGGAAGGGATCCCGCCGGGGAGGTCCGGCCCGGAATCAAGCCGCCCGGCCCGGACTGTCACAAAGGTGTCACCGGTAATGGATTGAATGTACGGCAGTTCACCGCTAACGTAACTTTCGGCCCAAGAGTTGTTGACCATCATAGCCCTTTTTCCGGGCTAATGATATATCATCTCACGAATCAACCGCCCTCCGGGGCGGTGAATTAAGGGCCTGTATTGAGACTACATATCAGTTGTAGGAGCGATTTGAGACCTGGGCAGATATATCCATATACCTGGGCAGCCTTGCAGAGGGAAAACCAGACCGGCCGCGCCCGCGGCAAGACGCCAGGACCAGGTGGCCCGAGGACAAGCACAGCGTGAAGCCAGCGCCGGGCTTGCCGTCAAGTCCAGCCCCGGGGTGGAAGGGGAAAATAGCGCCAATACCAACAGCTACCCAGGAGATGGACCACTGTAGGATGACCAGGAGCGCCCAAAGCGCGATACCAAGGCGACACAACCTGAAAACAAACACAAGGAGAGACAAAGAAAACACGATGGATACACTAACCAAGGCTCCAATGCAACTGAAACTCGCCGGGGCCATGCTGGCGATAGCCGCCCTGGTCATCGGCCTCATGGCGGTGGCCTTCACCGCCAATCAGGCCCAGGCCCAGTCCAAGACCTACCCCCGACCCTCAGCCCTGCGGCCAGGGCCACGCCAAGGTGTCCCACACCCCGGTGGACAAGATAACCGCCGGCGAGATCGCCTTCTTCGACGCCTACTGGGACATCCCGACCAAGACCATCAACAACAACCTCTGCCCGCCCAAGATAGTCACAACAACGGTTGGCGAAGAGGCTAAGGCCGCCCGTGCGGATGCCAATATAGACATCGCCAAGTCGGTCATCCACGTCACCAACAAGTACAAGGTCACGGTGGTCAACAGCAGCGCTGCCAATTACGACCCCAACGCCGTTTCCGGGACAACCATAGACGTGGCCGAGTATCCCTTCCTCAAGAACGGGCTGGAGGATGGCGTGGTCTTTGATGCCAACGGAACGGCTACTACCAGCGACGGGGACCCCGTCCAGTTCTACTGGCTGCAGTTGGACGACCCGGACACCACCGACGTGAACGAGGCCTCGGACATAGTGCTGGGCTTCTCCACCGAGCTGTTCGAGGGCAAGTACCGGGAAGCCCGGGACGGCAACAAGCCCTTCTATTACGAGTTCGAGTCGGAGCGGGACTACAAGTCCGAGGTCCACGGCCCCCACTTCTTCGCCTTCGAGGCGCCCCTGCCAGACAACGGCGTCCAGGGAAAGGCCGTCTGGGACAGCTACGATGCCGAAACCAACAAGAAGCAGATGGAGGCCGGCCAGCGCCAGAACCTCCAGTGGGTCTTCACCGAGCCCGGCACCCACCACATAGAGGTCCACGTCGTCGGCCACGTAAATCAAAATCCGACTGACCCCAGCGACGACTGGAAGAAGAACCCCCCCGAAGAGAAGACCGTCACCAGCGAGGTGCAGGTTTACACCATCCAGACGGGACCCCTGACCTTTAACGATGACCCGCCCGTCTTCACGGCCGGCACCCGGACGGTGGCGACGGATGCGGCGGCGGGAACCTTTCTGAGCGGGCCGATAGCCATGTGGGCTGACGGACGGCAAAGCAGCGAGCTCAAATTCGAGGTCCTCAACTACCGGGAAGGTAGCGTCAGCCAGGAGTTCGAGCCTTACGCCTATGACCCGGATGGGTTTGGAGTCCAGGGAGTGCAGCTGAGGGTGAAGGCCGGCGCCGACCTGGGCGACGAATCGCCTGATGGGTTTGAGCTGAAAGTAACCGTCAGCGACGGCAAAGACCGGGAAGGCCACCCCGACGACGCCGTGGACCACTGGATTACCGTGGACGTCCAAAGAAAGGATTAACCGTCATCCCGGCTTAACCGTCGTTCCGGCGAAAGCCGGAATCCAGGGCCTTTCCTCTGCTCCGCAGTTGACCCTTGGCAAGAATCCTGGATTCCGGCTCAGGGCCGGAATGACGGTACAAGTCCAGCAGCCCATCACTTCAATGCTGGTGGGCTGCTGGTACCCAGTCAAGCTAGTACTGAGGGTCTTGGAATGCGATTGGCTAAAAGAAAAAGAACCTACTGGATCATGCTGCTGGCTGTGTTCACCGGCATGGTCCTGGCGGCCGCCGCCGCTCAGGGGGCCGCCCACGCCCAGGAACCCCCGCCCCCCCACGACCTGTCCCTCCGTTATCGGCACGGCCTATCCAGCGCCAATGACTACATCGGTTGGATATTTGTCCTGACCAACCAGGGCGGGCAACACGCCCACAGTGGGCAGGTCAAACTCTCGTTCACTCCCTACGTTGGCGATCCTGACATTGTGCTAGAGGTCGCAAGTGGCGGGACTGAAATGGGGCTTGATCCGGACCATGGGCGCTTCGACCCGGCAACGAATATCTGGCATTTCAGAAACCTGCCCCCCGGCCACACGGCGGAATTGCAGTTGCACGACTCTTTGAGTAACCAGGCTCCGCCGGGGACCCCAGGCCGGGATCTGGTGAAAGGGCGTGGGGAGATCATCAGTTCCGTGCCCGAGGAGGACCCCATGTTTCTGTACAACAACGCGACGCGCGAGGCATGGAGACACGTTGGACCTGGCAATGACGACGCGGCCGAGGGAGATGCAGTTGTGGAAATGCGAGTCGGGGACCGGTTCCCCCAGGCGAACGATACGGTTGATTTCACCGTCAGCTTTTATGGCGCCCGCGGTTATATAGGCAGCCTTTATGAGAAACACGACATGTACGAGGTGCGGGTGAAGGTGAGCCCTTCCCCGGGCCTGGAACTGGTGAGCGCCGCCGCTCCAAACCGCACGTACGACTTCGGCACTTCAACCACCAGCGACGATGTACAGATAAGCTCCTCTTTCGACTTGTCCACCGGGATCTGGAATCTCGGTACTGTGGCCGAGTTCAGGTTTCGCGAGTTTATAGACATGCCCGTAAAGGTCCGGTACACCGGGGCGGTCCCCCTGGATGAGGCGTGCCTGACCGCGGAGTTGGTCAACGTCGTGCCCCCGGAGAGACCTCTCGATGATCTCGGATTTGGTGCTCCGGATACCCAGGGGAACAACAAGGCCAGGGCCTGCCTGGGCGACGACTTGACGGTCACGTTGCTCACGGAAGGCAACCTAGACCATTTCACGCTCTACCCATGCTTCGGAGTAAGCGCCTACCCCTGCAATGCCCAAGACACGGTGGAATTTGTGAGCATCCTTATTGGTAGTTCGGGGGAAGAGCGTATCTTCCAGCCGGAGAACATTGTGCTCCAAGTTGAGGATACTTGACCGATGCAGCGCGTAAAGAAGGTGCCGCTGGCAAGCCCATCTGGAACACGGTCGGGACCGGGCTGACACTCAAATACACTACCGGGGACCTGGACATCCCCGCCAAGTGGACTCACTACAGGAGGCGCATATCCGTTCCTGCCGGCGTCACACTGCCCGGCAGTCTGTCTATCCAGTCGGCCACCAGTGACTTTGTTTGGTCTGATCCCGTGAGCAAGCCGGATTCAGGTAGCTTCGCATTTACTGGTTCTCAGGAATTTGTAAGAAAAATACTCTTTGGCGCGTTGGGGACGTATCAGTTCGATCTTGCCTTCGACCTCACTCACAGTACCATCGATGCCGACAGCGATGGCAACAAGGACGTATTCACCGCATCCGCCACCTACACCGTCCGCTTGGGCCCGATGGCCGACCTGGAGCTGAAAGCGGTGTGGGACGCGCCGGGGGTCTTGGCCCTGACCGCCGTGAACCACGGCCCGGACCTCCCGCCGGCGGCCCGGGTGACGCTGACGCCGCCCCCCGGTCTGCGGTTCGCGCGGAGCGAGACCAGCTGGGGCAGCTTCGACCCGGCCACCGGCGTGTGGAATATCGGGAAGCTGGAGGACCCTGGATACTATCGGGCATTGTCCGGACGCGAGGGCGCGACCCTGACCGTATTCACCGAGCCGGCCGCCAACACCGGGACTCCGGTTCAGGCGATCACGGCCAAAATCGAGAACACCCAGGACTACTGCGTCCGCATCAAGACAGGCAACACCAGCCCCAGCAACGACCTGAAATGCGACGGCAGCGCGGTTCCCTCCGGCTACACCGAGCACTCCGCCGAGTACTACGACCACCGGCCGGCCAACAACAGGGTCACGCTGCCCGTTGACTGGACCGCCGCCCCGGTCGCTGACACCCGCCTGACCGGCCTGGCCATCACCTCCCAGGGCGGCTACCAACCGGGGGATGACATCGAGATCACGGCCAGCTTCAACAAGGCGGTGACCGTCGCCGGTCAGCCCCGGCTGCGGCTGCGGGTTGGCGAAATTACTCGGGAGGCCGCCCTGCACTCCAACAGCGGCAACGACATCCTGTTCCGCTACCGGGTGCAGGAGAGCGACAGCGACGCGGTGGACGGCGTCAGCATTCCGGCCGGCCCATTCGTGCTGCCCCCGGGCGCGGGCATCTCGGGGCCCGGCGGCGGGAGGGTGTCGCTGCACTTCGCCGGACTGGCGGACCAGTCCGCCCACCGGGTCTATCCCACCGTGGACCGGGTTCCCGGCACCATCATCCTGGTGTGGTCACCTGACGAGAACCTGTACACCGGGGAGGAAGGCGCCCGCTACCGGCTATTCGAGCGGATGCGCCACTACTACCGCTGGAACGAGACCACCCGGCGGTGGGAGATAGAGTTCCGCATCGCCGATGCCGGCCTCGACGCTCCCGACCAGAACCTGATCCAGTGGTTGTACCTGCGTACCGGAGGCTACTACTTGGCCCGGCCCCACATCTACGGCGCCGCCCCGGGAGACACGAACTCGTACCTGGGCGGCTGGGCCGACGGCGAGCAGCACCAGCAGCAACTCTGCACCGGCCTGAAGGCGGAGTTCAGCCCGGGCAAGACCCGGGAGCAGCGGCTGGAGGAACTGCGGGACGTTCAGATAGACCGGATCTCCAACGTCGGCTTCGGCGGGTACGGAGTCGAGACGTCGCAGTACGTGTACAACCTGCTGGGGACAGCCAGGCGCATTGCCGCCGAGGCGCCCTGCCCCGACCCGCCCTTGGGGATGCAGGCATCCCCGCCGCCCGGGGCCGCCATTGTTGGAATGGAGATGAACAGCATCGGCCCCTACGCTGCCGGGGACGCCATCGCCGTGGCGGTGATCTTCGACCGGGATGTGGAGGTCTCGGGAGCGCCGCAGCTCGCCATCGAGGTGGGCGGCGAGGCCCGCACGGCGGTGTACGACGCCGCTATGAGCGCCCCCAGGGTCAAGGTCTTCCGCTACACGGTGCGGGAAGCCGACGGGGTCAGCGTCTACCCGGGCAGCATCATCCTGCCCACGGGCGCGTCCATCCGGGACCCCGGTGGAATCCCCGCCCGGCTGGAGCACAACGGCCTTGGGGCGCAGCCGGGGCACACGGTGGGTCCGGTAAGAACGGGATCGATGATGATGATGGGAGCGCAGGGGGTCGCCGCGCCGCCCGCCGTCATCACCGGGCTGGCGATGCGCAGCAGCGGACCCTACGCCGAGGGCGACGCCGTTTCCATCGCGGCAACCTTCGACTGGGACGTCACCGTGGTAGGAACGCCTGCACTGAACATCGAGGTGGGAGGAAGCTCCCGTGCCGCGCTGTACCAGCCGTCTCTCAGCGACGCCGCCGTCAAGGTATTCAGCTACACGGTGCAGCCGGGCGACCGGGACTCCGACGGGGTGAGCGTCTACCCCGGTAGCATCGTCCTGCCCCAGGGCGCGTCCATCCGGGACGAGCATGGCACCGATGCCGACCTGACGCTGGCCGGTCTGCCCCCGCAGCCGGGCCACACCGTGGGCGTATCGGGCCCCGCGCCGCCGTCCGTAACCGGGCTGGAGATGCGCAGCGCCGGCCCCTACGCCGCCGGGGACGCCATCGAGGTGGTGGCCCACTTCAGCCAGCCGGTGGCCGTGGCCGGAACCCCCAGCCTGCAACTCCAGGTGGGCGGCCGCAACCGCGCCGCACTCTACACCGCCGAGGGCGGCGACAACGACAGCAAGGTCTTCCGCTACACGGTGCAGGAGGAAGACCGGGACGAAGACGGGGTGAGCGTGGCCGCCGGCAGCATCGCGCTGCCTGAGGGAGCGTCCATCAAGAACGCCCAGGCTATCGACGCGGCCCTGGTCCACGCAGGGCTGCCCGCCCAGGCGGGCCACACGGTGGGCGTCCAGCAACAGCAGGCCCCGACCGTGACCGGGCCTCAGACGGTGGCGGCGGACTCGCCCCTGGTCCCCGACGGCCTGGAACCCGGCGACAGCTTCCGGCTGCTGTTCGTGACCTCCGCGACCACCACGGCGGAGTCCGCCGACATCGCCGACTACAACGCCTTCGTGCGGACGGCGGCAGGAAACCACGA
>DAOUJS010000118.1:0-14568 GCA_034422355.1 Dehalococcoidia bacterium
AGCGGCTCATCGCCGACCGCAAGTACCTGGCCACCTTCTACACCCGGCCCGAGTCCGCGGCCCTGCTGGCGCGGCTGGCGGTGGCCAAGCTGGAGGGAGTGGACTGGGCCGACGCCGGGGCCATCGGCAGGCTGCGGGTCGGCGACTTCGCCTGCGGCACCGGGGCGCTGCTGTCCGCGGTGTACGAGCAGGTGGCCGCCCGGCACCAGCGGGCCGGGGGAGACCTGGCCACGCTGCACCCGGTGATGATGGAGGAAGTGCTTTACGGCTGCGACGTGATGCCCTCGGCGGTCCACATCACCAGCGCAACCCTGTCCGGCGTCCAGCCCGACGTGATTTTCAACAAGTCGCGCATCTACACCATGCCCTACGGACGCCAGTCCGACGGCACGGTCAGCATCGGCTCGCTGGAACTGTTGCAGCCTCCGCAGGTGCTCACCCTGTTCAACACCAACGACCCGGCCCTCCGCACCGGCAGCGTCGGCGAGGAGACCGCGGCGCAGATCAACGTCGATATACCCGATGGGACCTTTGACATTGTGATAATGAACCCGCCGTTTACAACAAATACGGGAAATGAAGGGTCACGTCTTGGAACCTTCAACGCGTCGTTTGCGGCATTCAACGCGAGTGAAGACGACCAGAGGGCAATGGGCAAGAAACTGGCTGTGATTGCAAAAAACACCGCTTATCACGGAAATGCAGGGATCGCCTCCGCCTTTGTTGGGCTTGCCCACACTAAACTCAGGCAGGGTGGTGTGCTGGCACTTGTCCTGCCCCTGACTGCCACAATGGGTCTGTCTTGGCAGAATTTTCGTCAGTTGTTATTGGAGAGTTATGCAGACATTAGCGTCGTAAGCATCGCCGCGAGTGGGGACGAAATGTCCTTTTCATCTGATACCGGAATGGCAGAGTGTCTGGTGGTCGCATGTAAACGCAGAGTTGAGGAATCTATTGAAACGCAGATGCATTGCACGTCGCTCCGCCAACGCCCAACAGGATTGGCGAGTTCCACTGCCATTGCGAATAACCTGACAACTCGGGTGTCGATCAGGCGAATTGAGGATGGCCCATATGGCGGAACTCCTCTATGGGTCGGAGATGAACATACGGGTGAAATTCTGGCAACTTCTTGCAGCATCGAAGAGGATGTTTGGGGAAGCGTTCGCATATCAGATTGCTCGTTGGCACAGACCGCTTACGCGCTATCTGGCTCCGAGTTATGGCTTCCCGGTATGGCATCTGCCTGGGAAGTTAGGACCGTAAGGCTAAACCAGGTTGGAAAGATTGGTGTGGTTCACCATGATATAAACGGACCACTCCCTCGCGGTCCCTTTAGCAAAGTGTCTCCCAGCCCAACGGCGACCTATCCCGCGTTGTGGAACCACAATGCCAAGTACGAAACACGGATGGTCTGCGAACCTGATTCACAATTGGAGGTCCGTGTCGGCATGGAGGGGAAAGCCCCTTCAGTTTGGGAAACTGCCAGCCGACCCCATCTGAATCGCGATTTCACTTTCGGGTCTCAGGCCCTTGCAGTTGCTTTTACTGAACGGGAGTCAATGGGTGGTAGGGTGTGGCCCAACGTAATCTTTGATGATAAGCGATTCGACTGCGCATTCACGGTCTGGGGGAACAGCACGTTGGGGTTGTTGAGTTACTGGTGGCATTCTTCAAGGCAACAGTCCAGTAAAGCCACCATCACTATCCGTGCCGCCGAATCCCTTACCGTGCTGGACTTTCGCGCCCTGAGCGACGGGCAGCTTGCCACCGCCGAGAACATTTTCAACGAGTTCCGGGACCGGGAGTTGAAACCGGCCTACCTGGCCGACGCCGACCCCAACCGCGCCCTGCTGGACCGGCGGGTGGTGTGCGATTTGCTGGGGTTCGACGAAAGCGTGTATGAGGGGGTGCGGCGGCTGGCCGCGAAGTGGTGCGCGGAACCTTCGGTCCACGGGGGCAAGGCGCGGCCCAGGGATGCGAAGTTAGAGATGTAGGCCAGGCAAGGCCGACGTGTCTTTGCTCCAGAAGTCTTGTCATCGGACACTGGGTTGAGGTGGACCCAAGAGAACTGAGATTGGGTCTGGTCGATGAGCCTTGGCAGGCAAGGCGGGGCGTTCCGCTTGGCGGCAGTAACGATATGGCCGAGGGGCAGGCCGTAGCTGGCGTTTACGACGGAGTGGACCTTGTAGCCCCAGTGCTATTCCCTCTCTCTACCCTTGCCCCGGGCCGCATTTATGGCGGTCCAGAACGGATTGGGTGTCGCGGATTACCTTCCGGTTGGCGTGCCGTGTCTCTTTACGGTCGTGGAATCCATGGCGACGGAGCTTGAACCAAAAGTATGGTCCAAGTTGGGGTCCTGGTGCAAAGCTCCCGGACCGTATTTTTCGGGTTGGCTGACCGCTAATCATCCCCCCGTGCAAACTGGTAATATGAGGGGCCATACGGATTGCATTCACTGGGGACGGACCCCATCCGCCGTCCGTCCGAACCCGCCCTCGGGCCGGCATGGCGGTATGGGGCGGCGTTCTCAGCGGCAACGCCCTGCCCAATGGGAGGTCTGCCGGGGCGTTGCGGAAACGGGCCACAAGCCGGGGAGCGGGGTGCAATATGAGCTACCAGCCCATTGAGAACTACGGGATCATCGGCAACATGCACACGGTAGCGCTGGTGGGCATCAACGGTTCCATCGACTGGTTCTGTATGCCCAGCTTCGACTCGCCCAGCGTGTTCGGCGCGATTCTCGACGAGGCCAGGGGAGGGCATTTCAAGATCTCCCCAACCGCCGGCGACGTAACTCACAAGCAAATCTACTGGCCCCAGACGAACGTGCTGGTGACCCGTTTCCTGTCGACCGACGGCGTGGGCGAGGTAACGGACTTCATGCCGATGGAGACCACCAGGCCGGCGGACAACCACGAGCACAACGAACTGGTGCGCCGGGTGAACGTCGTCCGCGGCACCATGCGCTTCCGGATGGAGTGTTTCCCCGCCTTCAACTACGGACGGGACTCCCATGAAATCGTGGTGATCTCCGATTCGGGGGCCCACTTCGTGTCTCCGACGATCTGGCTGCAACTCTCCACCGAAGCGCCCCTGCACCGGGAGTTCACCGGGCCTGACGGCGGGAGAAGGGAGGGCATAGTCTCCGAGTTCACCCTGCGGGAGGGGCAGACCGTCGCCTTTGCCATCGGCGAGGTCTGCGAGCAGTGCGGCGACTATCTCCCCCCCTATTCCCACGTTACAGGCCAGCAGATTTTCGAGGAAACGATAAATTACTGGCGGCGCTGGCTCGCCAGGTCCACCTACCGGGGCCGCTGGCGGGAGATCGTGGAACGCTCGGCGCTTGTGCTGAAGCTGCTCACCTACCAGCCCACCGGGGCCATCGTCGCCGCGCCGACGTGCAGCCTGCCCGAGGAACTGGGAGGGGAGCGCAATTGGGACTACCGCTACACCTGGATACGAGACGCCGCTTTCACGCTCTACGGGCTGCTGCGCATCGGGTTCACCGAGGAAGCGGCCCATTTCATGGACTTCATCGAGGCCAGGGCCAGTGAAATCAACCCCGACGGCACGCTCCAAATCATGTACGGCATCGACGGACGGCACGACCTTACCGAGGTCACGCTGGACCACCTGGATGGCTACCGCGGTTCCCGCCCGGTGCGCATCGGCAACGGGGCCTACGGACAGCTGCAGTTGGACATCTACGGCGAGTTGATGGACGCGGTGTACCTGTACAACCGCTACGGCCGCCCCATTTCCTATGACTTCTGGACCCACCTGCGGGGGCTGATCAATTGGGTCTGCGATAACTGGGACCGGCCCGATGACGGAGTGTGGGAAGTCCGCAGCGGACGCAGCCACTTCGTATATTCAAAGCTGATGTGCTGGGTAGCCCTGGACCGGGCGCTTCGGGTGGCCGACGCCCGCGCTTTCCCCGCGGACCGGCAGAAGTGGCACATGACCCGGGACCGCATCTATGAGGATATTATGAAACGGGGGTGGAACAGCAAACGCCGGGCCTTCGTGCAGGCTTACGGCAGCGACCACCTGGACGCTTCCAACCTGATCATGCCCCTGGTGTTCTTCCTGGCGCCCTCCGACCCCAGGATGCTCCAGACCCTGGACGCCATCAACCGTTCCCCGGAGGAGGGCGGGCTGGTGTCCAACAGCCTGGTCTACCGCTATAACGTTCAGGCGTCTCCCGATGGGCTCCGCGGCGAGGAGGGGACATTCAACATGTGCACCTTCTGGCTGGTGGAAGCGCTGACCCGGGCCGGCTGGTCCGACCCGTCCCGGCTCGACCAGGCCCAGCTGGTGTTCGAGAAGATGCTGAGTTACGCCAACCATCTTGGCCTCTACGCCGAAGAAACGGGCCACAGCGGGGAAGGGCTTGGGAACTTTCCCCAAGCTTTCACCCACCTGGCCCTGATCAGCTCGGCCTTCAACCTGGACCGCGCCCTGGACGGCATTCACTGAGAAACTATCTCAAAACGGTATGGGGTTGAAAGGGCGGACGCAAACTCCATTGGGTTGGGATAAGGTAAAGATGTGTGGTGGTGGATGACGAGGAAGGATGAACATCGGTGACCTCGGTCAGCTCATCGATGTAGCGGTCGTGGCGGGTGGTCAACGGCGGCTCCGCAGTGGTTAGTGGTCAGTGTTTTGCACATCCACCAATTTTAGCACATGTCCAGAACGAAGTATCTATGCATTCCCTTCGGACAATCCGCCCTCAACGCGCCGCCCGCATGGTATAAAAAGAGATGCATCAGACATCCTGCGCATACGCGGGAAGGGATATGACATGGACATCATCCAAGCATTCTCCCCTATGATTTCGGTAGTTATAGCAATAATGGGCATCGGTTGGTGGACTTACAGACTCAATCGGGACCTGCGGAAGGAGTTGCACGATGGCCTCCGTGACCTGCGGCAAGAGATGCAAAACAGCCTCCGCGATTTGCGAACCGACCTGCAGGGAAACATGGAAAGCAATCAGGGTGAGATGAGACAGATGCTCGCACGTCACGTACACTCGACAGATAGTAGCGAAGTGCTTATCAGAAGTTTGGTGGACGGGTAGGGGGTAGAGGCCAATGACTGACTTAACACCCATAGAATACTATGCCGGACAAGCGTTGAATGGGGTGCTGTCATCGGAACCGGTTTCATCGGTTGTGATGCGATTAGCGTCCCAGGCATTCCATGAGCACGAAAATAGCATGTACCTCGCAACCTCCGTCGCCCGCCTCGCTTGGAACGTTGCCGAGGAGATGGTCAGAGAGGGCAAGAAACGGGGCCACATCCCCCAGAACTAGCCATGACCACCCCCAACTTCGCCAAGTGGATATTCGCGGTCTGTCTGGTAGCGGCTCTCGCGGGTGTGGCCTGCGCGGGAGCATCACCTAGACCGACACCCGGCCCAACTGCTACGCGGTGGATTGTGACAACTACCCCGGAACCTGGTCCGACGGATACCCCGTAGGTTGTGACAGCTACTCCGGTGCCAGTCCCCACGCCCACCTTCACCACGCCACCTACGCCGACCTTAACCGGGGCCGACCGGGTGATTGCGGAGACGAATGCCCTGGCAAACAAGGCTGTTGCCCTTGACACACGACTAGCGGAGCTATCCGTCAACGCGTGCGACGACAAGAACCAGAGGACCATTGACCCACAAATGGCCCGCATAGATAAGATGTTCCGCGACTGGCCCGAGGCGACAAGGAAACCAGTGTGGCCGTATGGAGCACCTAACCCGAGGCCAACCCCCACGCTGAGGTACAGCGAGTGGCTGAGGGAGTCAAAAGAGTTTCAGGACATGCTACAGAGACTGGTCGACGATCTGGAAGTGGCCGTCGGTAGGCTAGAGGAATGGCGCCTGCCAGAAAGCTCCACTCCGGCCTTGCCTCCACCTTAACCCTGACGGCAAGGCCGCGTTGACGCCGCGCCCGCCCCATGCTAGAAATGCCCCGTCTGCGGGGGCAAACAGGGGGCTGGTGTAGCGAGGGTTCCGGCGTCAATCCCCGCAGGCTTGTCAGTGGATAGTGGTTAGTGCCCCGCAGCCCCACTGACCACTAATCACTCTCCACTAGATAATCAGCCGCTAAGCGACGCAACGAAGACCGGGCAGACGCAGCAACCGGGGATTGTTCAACCGGAACGGATTCGTCGCATAGTGGGCTATACGCGCTTTTGACATATGGGCAGTTGGATACTGTGGGGCAGGGTTGTGTTCCTTGCGTTATGTTCCATACATTATGTTCTATGCGTTTTGCTCTATACTATGTCCAACCCCGATTCCCGACGCGCCCAGGGCAGTCCGGCGCAACAACGAGGTGCCACACATGGCCGATACGCCCACACCGTCACCCGAAGCTACAGGACCCTCAGTGAGGCCGGACGGCACGCCCCCGATTGCCGGACAACGGCCCCACAGCTTCACACATCACGGCATCACCATCGAGGACCCGTGGCACTGGCTCCGCGACCCCGGCTATCCGACGGTGGAAGACGCCGACGTGCTGGCTTACCTCACGGCGGAGAACAAATACTTTGAAGACTGGATGTCCCCACACCAGGAGCTGACAGACACGGTATTCGAGGAAATCAAGGCCCGCCAGCAGCCGGACCTTTCCAGCGTGCCGTGGAAGCGGGACAACTGGTACTACCAGTGGAGCTACCGGGAGGGGAGCCAGTACCGGGTATGGCAACGCTGGCCGGTTGACGGCGAGAACGCCAGGGAAGCGCCGTCGGAGGACGCGCAGACGATCCTGGACGAGCCGGAGCTGGCGAAAGACGTGGAATACTTCCGTCTCGGCTCTCTGTCGGTGAGCAACAGCGGCTCCCTCCTCGCCTACAGCACCGACACCAACGGCTCCGAGCGGTTCAAAATGGTGGTCAAGAACCTGGAGACCGGGGAGATGCTGAAGGAGGGGGAGACGGGGCAGGGGATAGATACGGACCTGGAAATCGAGGAGACCACCGGAAACGTGGTATGGTCGGCTGACGACGCATCCTTCCTCTACACGCTGGTGGACGAAAACTGGCGTCCGTGGCAGGTGCGCCGTCACGCGCTCGGCCAACCCGTGGAGCAGGACTCCATCGTCTACGAGGAGTCCGACCCCGGTTTCTTCGTCGGCATCGCCCTCACCACGTCCAGGGAGTACATCCTCATCGGCGCGGGCGACCACGTAACTTCCGAGGTCCGGCTCATTCCTGCGTCCAACTCCGCCGCAGCGCCGCTTCTGGTCTCTCCCCGAAGAACAGGCCACGAGTACTCGGTGGACCACCAGGGAGACCGCTTCGTCATCCGCACCAACGACACTCACAAGAACGCCCGCATCGCAACTTCCCCCGCGGACGACCCCACCGAGAGGGCATGGGAACCACTGGTGGACGCCTCCGACTCCCACTACATCCGGGACTGCAAGGCGTTCCGGGAGTTCATTGCGGTGGAGGAACGCATCGACGGACTGGACCAGGTGCGCCTGATCGACCGCGCCGGTGAATCGGTCTATATATCCTTCCCCGAACCGGCCTATGCCGCGGGCATGGATATGAACCCGGAATTCCAGACGGACACGTTGCGCCTGGAGTACACGTCGATGGTGACCCCAAGCACCGTGTTCGACTACCATCTTGATACAAACGGGACGGGGCAGTGGCGGGAAACAAATGGACTGGAAGTGCGAAAGGTGCAGGAGATACCCAGCGGCTACGACGCCTCGGAGTACGTCACGGAGCGGGCGGTGGCCACGGCCCGCGACGGGGCGCAGGTCCCCATGTCCATTGTCCGCCGCCGGGACACCCCGGTGGATGGCTCCGCGCCGCTGTACCTCTACGGCTACGGAGCATACGGCTTCGCCATCCCTCCGTCCTTCTCCACCTCGCGGCTGTCATTGCTGGACCGCGGCTTCATCTTCGCCATCGCGCACATTCGGGGTGGCGACGACCTGGGATACCACTGGTACGAGGCGGGCAAGCTGGACAGGCGCACCAACACTTTCAACGACTTCGTGGACGTGGCGCGTTACCTGGTGGAGCAGGGTTACGTGGCTGAGGGCCGAATCGCCATCGCCGGGGGCAGCGCCGGGGGCCAGCTGATGGGGGCGGTGGTGAACCAGGCGCCGGAGCTGTGGGGAGCCGTCGCCGCCCACGTCCCCTTCGTGGACGTGCTGAACACGATTCTGGACGGCACCCTGCCCCTGACGCCCATCGAGTGGCCGGAGTGGGGCAACCCGTTGGAAGACAGCGACGTGTTCGAGTACATCCGCTCCTACTCCCCCTACGACCAACTCATGCCCCGCGACTACCCTCCGATGCTCGTAACCGCCGGGTTGAACGACCCGCGGGTAACCTACTGGGAACCCGCCAAGTACGTGGCCAAGCTGCGGGCGATAAAGACCGACAACAACCCACTGCTGCTGAAGACCAACATGGGGGCGGGCCACGGCGGCAGGTCGGGCCGGTACGACCGCCTCTACGAAGTGGCCGAGGAGTACGCCTTCATCCTGGCGAGCATGGGCCTGCTGGACCAGCCGACGGCCGGCCATTTACCAGACCAACCTTGATGGACCTCCGCAACGGAGCGCCGACCAGGGCCAAGGGCCAGGCCGGGAGTTCGGGAATCCGAAACTACGGCTCCCCGAAACACCTGACGGCGTTCTCCCACAGGATCTTCGGCATCAGGTCTTTGTCCACGGCTTCCCAGTCCAGCACCAGGTCAACCGAGCCAGGGAAACGGGTCTCCGGGTGGGGGTAGTCGGAACTATACATCAGCAGATGGCTGCCCATCATGTCCGACACCATCCTGACCATCTCCGGCCCCTCGTGAAGCACGATTGAGGCGAAGAACCTGCCGCCGGTCATGTACTCGGCTATGGAGTGCTTCAGCTCCGGAACGTAGCCCATGTATTCCACCTGGTCCTGCATCCGGGCCGTCCAGAAGGGCAGCCAGCCGAACCCCGACTCCAGGATGGAGAACCGGATGGACGGGTAGCGGTCCATGATCCCGGCCCCGATGAACGAGGCCACCGCTCTCATGGCTCCCCACGGGTGCGAGGCGGTGCGGCCCAGGAACGGGTTCTGCCACAGGTCCCTGTATCCGGGATACCCGCCCGAGAAGGAATGATGGACCACGCACAGGCCCTCTTCCTCCACCGCGGCCCAGATGGGGTGCAGCGACGGGTGGTCCATGGGAAAGTCCAGGGGCAGGTTCAGCCATATCCCCACGGCCCAGGATGACTTGCCCCACGTCTTGATCTCCTGCACCGAGTCCTCGATGAACCTGGCGTCCAGGGTCAGCAAAGCCTTGAGCCGGCGGGGCGACGTCCCGCAGAAGTCGTTCAGGAACCGGTGGTTGGCCCGGATGAACTCGACATCCACCTTCGGGTCCTCGTGGCCTCGGGGCACTCCGGGCACCATCAGTTGCACGTCCACGCCCTCTTCGTCCATGTCCTTCAGCCGGCTCCCGGCCACCCATTCGCCGTCGGCGGTGGGGAGCCTGGACCCCATGAACTTCTGGGTCCGGCGTTCCGCGTTGGGTTCGGGAGCGGCTTCGCCCAGGGTACGGGGCGCGTCCGACCCCCAACCGCCTCCGAAACCGCCCAGGCTGTAGCGGTGGGAGTAGGGAGGCTCCAGGGTAGACCCCGCGGAGGTCCGCCTGATTGGGGTCTTGTACTTCTCCAGCTCCGGCACCAGTCCCTTGACTGAGGAGGCCAGATACGGCTCAAGTCCCTCTGCCGAAGCGGTCACGTGGGTATCCGAGTCATACACCTTGAATCCGTTTCGCATATCCCGCTCCTATACCGATTCCATAGACGATTGCTGCTTGACCGCATTCTATCGGAAATACAGGGGCAACGCTGCAATTCATGTGATTACAGTCCAGCTACAGCCAGCCCTGTCCCCAGACTCTAAACTAAAGCCAGGGTGTCATGTGCATTTGAGGAGCGGGTGAGACCGGGGATGGAATCTCGTCCGGTGGGAGGTTGCGCTGTAGAGGACCTTCCGGCCTGCCCGCCAGGTCTGGCGCAGCCAAAGGCGGGCGTCCAACCGCAGCCGGACGCCCGCGCCGGTAAGATCGTGCCTCGGGACCTCTACCCGGAATACCCCTCCACCTGCTCCTCCTGCGAGACCGGCCTCACCGTCACCTCGAACTCATCGCTGACCCGGTTGCCGTCGGGGTCGCTGAACGCGCCGGACAGGGATACCGTCCGCGTCCCGCTCCGGTTGACGATGGTGGCGTCCGCTATGGCGCTGGACACCGTGGGCGCCTGGTTGGCGGGCGTCTGTGTGCCCTGTCCGGACCCGCCGGACCGCTTCCATGTCCTCGGGTAATTGCTGGACGTGCCGAAGTCCCAGGGGGCATCCGGGCTGCCGTCGCTGTCCAGGTCCACGTTCCAGTTGGCGTAGATGCCGGTGTAGCCCGTGGGAGTCTTGAGCTCGGCGGTGGTTTTGCCTTCGCCGCCGGTTCCGGTGGCCTGTGTTTGGTCCGAATCCCAGTAGTTGTCGATGACCGTCCCGCCGTGGTAGCCCACCAGACCGCCCATGTCCGTGCCGCCCGTCTTGCGGCTGGCGGAGTAGTTGGCCGAGATCGTCCCAGAGTAGTGGCTGCCCACCAGACCGCCGATGTACCGGCCGCTGCCGGTTACGTCCCAGAGGTTGTAGCTGGCGATGATGGAACCGCTGTTGAACCCCACCAGGCCGCCCGTGTTGTTGGCCTTGCCGGACACATTGGCGAGCGAACCGTGGCTGCTCCGCAGCACCGTGCCCTCGTTACGGCCGACCAGTCCGCCGACGTCCCGGCCGCCTTCGCTCCGCGCGTGGGAACCGGTGGCGCCGGCCACAGAATCGCTGCGGGTGATCGAGCCGGACGATTCCCCGGCCAAGCCGCCGACGGCGTTCCGGCCCGCTATTTCGCCACTCACCAGCCCGGACCAGGAGTGGATTGGGGAGGGCTTCAGCGCCCGCGGTCCAGGCCGCTTATCCTCAAGGAGTAGTCTCCGGTCTTGTGCTCTGCGTAAGTGGAGACGATGATGATATACGGGCCTGGAGATAGCGACTCGCTGATGATGGAGCGGTTGACGTAGTTTGGCCGGTTGTTCTTCTTGTACAGGTAGCTGCTGCCCTCGGTGCTATCGCCTCGTACCAGGAAGATGTACGGGTTCGCGTCCGCCGATCTCACGTCGATATTGACGGTCCGGTCTTGGGTTCCGCCGAGCTCAAAGGAATAGTGGTCGGCGTAGCTGTTTGCCCTCCTGGACGAGATGCAGTCCATCGTCGTCCATGTCCCGGAGATAAACCTTGATGTCTGGTTTGAGTCCCGGGCAATGGGGTTGATGATGCAGGCTGGAGTTGTCCCGATGCGGAGGCGGTAGTCGCCGACGCTTCCGTTTCGCCTGAGCGTCGCTCCGGCGACGTATCTGGTGCCTGGGAAGAGCGCCTGCGTTATCCGGGCGTTCTTGCTGTTGCCGTCTCCGTTGTCGTTATCGAGGTCCAGTATCCGGAGGGCTCCGGTGTCTCTGGTGATGAAGTATAGATAGAGATCTGGGTCCACGGGTTTGCCGCGGTACTCCAGGTCTATCACGGCCTTTGTCGTTTCCTCCGGGGTGAAGACGTGGTAGTCGATATACGGATAGAACGTGGTTGTGGGGTACTTGCAGTCCGAGGCTATCCACGAGCCATAGGAATATCCTTCACCGCTACTGGAAAGGGTGATGGCGTTGGCTTGGTCCACCGTGAAGGCAGCGGCCATTGCCCTTGTTGGACATGACTCGCTATGGATTTGCTCGTAAGTACGGACTTGGTCTCCGACTGTGGTCTGAAATGCCCGGGCGGAGGGCAGGTATCTGGCTTCCATCCGGTTGAACTTGAGCAGTTCGCTCTCTTCATGGTCGTCTGTTGTCGTCGCGCAGGCTATGACGTAGAAGGGGACCTTCTTCAGCTCGTCATCATCGTCGGCTGGTGTGACATTGGGCACGTAGGTGTCATGGTTCACGTAGACTGTCTGCTCGCCCTGGCTGCGTGGCAGGGAGGGGCAGACCGCTGCGCTTTCCACGGTGGAGGCGCGGAGTGGCCAGTTGACTTTGATGGCGAGCTCTCCGGTAGGCTTGTATTGGCCTACGCTGCGGAATGTTCGGATCGGAGCTCCGTCCGGCGCTTGGAGGTTTGCCCGGACAGTGTACATCTTGATGACGCGGGACTGGGCGATATAGGGCGTGTTTCGTGGATTGAGCGGACGCCCGCTTACCTCCAGGTAGTGGATCGGCAGGCATCTATTGGAGCTGCCGGCTGCCCCGCAGTCTATTCGGGCGGTGGCCGAGGGGAAGGGTATGTAGTCTTCGGGCTTTGCCTTCGTGGACTTTTCCTCGGCGCTGTTGCGGTTGGGGTCGTATTGCCAGGAGCGTATCAGGGTGTAGGCTATATCTACTGCTCCTCTACAACCGAAATTTGATTCGTTGGGCCATTCTTCATCTTGGGGGTATGCCGCGTCGCAGCCCCGGTATGCGTCCTTCTGGAAGGTTTCGTCGGCAACCCAGCGGTTCCTTTCGTTCCAGATGCGGCCGGTCCCTTGGTCTATGACGGCGAGGGTTCGCCAAGTGTAGTCGTGTCTGAGGCAAGCGGCTGTGTAGGCTGTGTCTGCGTATCTCTTGACGCCTTTGGCCCAATCTGGGCCTGAACAGCCGTCATTGCTCCAGTCCATCCAGGCATAGCGCGGGTTCACCCGCGTGTCTTGGTACTCGGTTTCCCAATCGCTGTAGGCCATGTCCCGGATGTCGTTGATCTGGTTCATGGCGATGGTCAGGACCGGCATCCGCGTTGCTGGCGGAAGGTTTGAGATTGGCGTTGTGATGTCGGCTTGGGCTGTTGTTGGCGAATAGAAGGCCCCTGCTGCGGCTGAGATTGTCAGTATCGCAGCGAGGAGCGTGTAGGCAAGTAAGGTTCTCATCTATCTCTCCGGTCCAGTGGGGGAATGTACGCCGGTAAGAATGACCGCTGGTCCTGGTTCTTCCAGGTGGACCAGCATACCTTCCCGGATGATGGTATCCATCGCGCCGGGGTCTTCTTGGGCCAGTTTCTTGAGCGCGGCGATCCAAGCTTGTTCTTGGATTTGGAAGAACCCTTGGTCTTCCGCGCACTTTCGGGTTGGCTGTACCAACCGCTTTTTCAGGTCCTTTTCTTCCTTGGTCATGGTGTCCACGCGGGCGTGGTAGTCATCCGGGTGCTCAAAGAGCTGCCAGAAAAGGATGTGGTCCTTGTGGGCGTCTTTGTGGCCCTGTTCTACAAGGCAGGAGACCAGTTTCTCGATGCCTGCCTGGACTGTCGGGTCAGCGTTGCCTGCCTCGTGGACCTTGGCCCAACCGCTGTGCAGGTCTGCGATGGCTGCTTCGAGGTCGTCCCAAAGCTGTATCAGGCAGTTGGTGTGGTGTTGGCTGTCGAACCTGTTTTTGTCTATGCCGCGGCATTGAGTGGGTCCTAGCCGGATCTGGTAGGCCCTGTACTCAGACGTGACTTTGATGCCGCAAGCGTGCTGGGCTTCGGGCGAGTCCAGGTGGAAGCATGTGTCCATGACGTCCTGGACCGCTGCCTCGGCGCAGTGTTTCATGTAGTCCGTTTCAGCCGAGGTGGTCTTGTACATCTCGAAGAGGCCGTGGTCTTTGCAGCCGGCCAGCCCGTCGGGGTGTGCCGGTGGCGGCGACCAGGTTGGCTCGGGTGGCCGTGGCTGGACCTGTGGCACCCGGGTGGGTTCTGGCGTGTACGGCGCCTTCGGCGTCAGCATTGGGTCGTGGAGCGGCAGCATTGGGTTGTCTGGATGCGGTTCCACGGTGGAGTGCCAGTCGATGGTCGGCGTTGGCTCTGGAGTCGGCTCCGGGTTCGGCTCCGGGTTGGCCTGGGCAATTACCGGCTGTGCCGGCGAGTCCGGCTGCGCGGTAGGCCCGCAGGCCATGAGCGCGAGAGTGAGGACGATGGCCAGCGCAGCGGCCAAGGTCCATAGAAATAGTCTGGATTTGTTCACAGGGTTCTCCTCCTGGAATCAGCATTGGGCACAATATGAGCCGCCGGGTCAGCAGCAGGAGCCGGTGCGAGAGGAAGGACCAGGTCATGACGGGCCTCCTGTGGGGTTCAGAGGCTGAAACTCGGGGGGGGGGGGGCTGAGAGGGACGAGGCCGCCCGGAACAGGCGGCTTGCCTTGCTTCTGTTGCTGCCGGTGTCGAACATGGCTGTGCTGCCTCCTCGTTTACCGCCTGCGCTTTCCCGTCAGGGTAGGCACGGCCTATTGGTCCTGGGCGGCGTGCCATTCCCCGGGCTTGCGCACCCGGTATATCGCGCCGGCTTTGGCGCGAAGTCCGCCAAGGAGTATACAAGATGGACTATGTAGTGCAAGCATGGTTAAGATATTTATTGTGTAATTATATATATCTGCTGAACAGCTACGGCCGGGCCGGAGGCCGCACAGTGCCGTCGGGTCGCTGTAGGCCATGTCGCGGATGTCATTGATCTGGTTGATGGCGATGGACAGCACCGGCATCCGTGTCTCAGGCGGCTTGTTGGAGACAG
>DAOUJS010000119.1:0-5153 GCA_034422355.1 Dehalococcoidia bacterium
GACGCCCAGTGGCATGCGCTGATTTCAGATAACCAGGTCTGGCGGCCCGAGGCGCACACCGAAGAACTCCTGGCGTTGTACGGCATCCTTGACGATGCCGAGGATATTGAGAATGTAATTGAGGCGTTTCTGGAAGACGCGATTTATTGCGTGGCGGTGGCGACCGATCGCCGGGTCATTGTACTTAAAGGATATAACAAGCTGTTCGAGTCGCCTTATGAAAATATCGGAGAGGTCGAATACGACATTGAGTTGTTTGGCTTTCGACCAAGCATGACAATTACCGGGGTCTTCACCGCCGATTCCAAGGTGATCTTCGGGTATGACAGTCGAGATCTCAAGGCATTCGCCGATTGTGTGCAAAGTCATCTGGTCTGGACGGCGTGAGCCGGCGCGAAATCGGTGAAGAGCTGGAAGTTTTTTCTAAACCTGAGCTGCCGTTGGGGGCAGTGCCGGAGCAGGGCGCGCCAATTGGATCAGGGCTGTGTGGTTAGCTGACTTTTTGTTGAAAGTGGAGACCGGGGTCTAGTTCCTCCCTCTTGGGACTGTCTTGATCACATGAGACGTCGTAACAGCTGGAACAGGGCGCGGAGGCTTGCAGCGCTGTACGGCTCTATTCGGAATGCCCTCCAGTGACAGCTACAGAAGAGCCGACCGGCATCGCAACATGCGCGCCTCCACCAAGATGGTCGAGGTGGCGATGGCCGCTCGTAGTCCCCGCCTTCCTCATGGGGTGGTTCATTGAGAGGTGGACACCCTTCATGGGCGCTCTGACTGAATACCAGGAATCTTACCTGATTTGGGCGGGCTACACGCTCGCCGGTTTCCTGCCAGTCTATCTCGCGGCGAAAGTCGCGCCCTCAAGGCAGTTGCCCTTGGCCATCGAATGCGCCCTGCTGGTGGCCGCGTGGACCGTCGGCGTGTGCGTATCATAATATCCCAGTGGCGAGACGGGTCTTAGTCCGGGGAGGTGATTGCCTTGGCCTTGGGTTACAGCCTTGTAACTTTGGGTGGCGCTGCCTCGGCGGTCTGGCTTGTCAAGCGAAATCGGGCTGCCGACCCTGAGAGAGGCTCGACTTGGGCACGTGCAACGGGACTGGCATTGCCAGTGGCTCTCTTCGCCGCCATCGCCGCCGAGGGATATATCACGTAGGCTAAAACTCTGCCGTCCCGCCAGCAAATCAAGCTCGAGGATGGCTGGCGCCTTTGAGGAAGTGTCCGAGCCCTGGCATGGCAGGATGAGGTGTGAAATGTAACCTTGTAGTTGGAGCGGAGCCACTCTGCCCACTGGCAGTGGGCTTCTCCAGCGAGCGGTCTGGCGAGCCAGGTGGCCCAGATGTCGGGGGTGTTCGCGGAGTCGGGGTACCGGGGGGTCTCCTGCTCGACGCTTTGGAGCGAAAGGGGAACTTTCCCTCCAGTGTAAGGGTGGAGTCGGCGGTGTCGTCAACGGCCCTCTGTCATCAATGTAGCCAGCGCTATTCCTTGGTTGGGATCTGTTTGAATTGCTTCCTCCGGGATGGCCCCTCCACCTGCCACTCTTTTGCCATATACCCTGCGTTGGCCGCGGCCATCATCCAATGATGTCGAACCAGGTAACGGAGATTTGAGCGGCAGGTTTGCCCGTTGAAACTTGTTTTTGGCAATGCAAAAGGGCCCGGAGTCAGACGGGCCCTGCTTGGGGTTCGATGGAGCATCTCTGTTTTCAGCTGACGGATGGTGCCGGTATTCTCTCGTCCGGCATGACGGCGGGATGATAGCCCGCTTCAGGCAGCAGGTCGGTTTCCGTGAGTTGCTCTGTCTGCCTTTGCATCTCGACGTTGCCGTAGCTGTCCTTCACCGTCATCACGTATCACTCTACCTCTCCCTTTTCGGTCATGAGGGTTTTGAGGTCGATCTGCTTTTCCCGGAATGCTTCCAGGGATTCCTGGCTGACTGGGACCGTCGTGTACTCGAATCCTTCAGTCAGGTCGTCTGAGTATATCGCGACGTACCCCTGACCTTGGCCGTCCCTTGCTGAGGAGATCAGCTCGAGGTCGTTGTACAGGAAGCTTTCGGTCATTTGGATTTTCATGGCGGCCTTCTACAGTGTCTGACCGGGTCGAACTCACGGGTGGGCCAGCATATCTGGTGGTCTGTACCTCCCATTGGATTTACCTTGCCCTGCCCCGATGGGATTGTCAATTCTCTTCGAAGAGAAGATTGCGAAAGTCCTTTCCTGATTCCGTCATTCCCACGAGAGCGGGAATCCTTCTGATGACCGTCGCCTTGAGCGCCTGGGGAGAGGGACCCGACGCTACGTGGACGCCGGATCCGGATCGAACTATTCAGTTTCTTAGCCCAGCTCTGACCGAAACGCGGGTCCCGGCGCCGACAGCAACGCCAGTTCCCACGGCCACGCCGGTCCCGGCGCAGACGGCTTCTGGCGGGTGGTGAAACCATTTGTCCATACAACCGGGAGGGGTGCAGTTGGCTTGCCTTTTTCGGTGCTAAGTACCGCTGTCTTCTCCTCCCAATTCGTGTCTCACGACAGTCACTGATACGGAAACGAATTCGAGCAAGTCTGGCCTGGTTGCGCGGGCGGCGCCCCTCTCCCCGATTCGCGTCAGGCTGTCCACGGTGGGATCATCTGGCGTGCCCGGCAGTTGGACCACGATCTCGATCCGTCTGGTGTGGTAATCGAAGGATGTGGATACGTCCAGCACTCCTTCCGTCTTGAACACCGCGTAGTGAGCCCCAGGCACC
Source organism: Dehalococcoidia bacterium (assembly GCA_034422355.1). Lineage (GTDB taxonomy): Bacteria > Chloroflexota > Dehalococcoidia > Lucifugimonadales > UBA3495 > CATOSP01. Next base: position 2,743 of record DAOUJS010000119.1, read on the forward strand.
GCGGCCTCCACTTCCTGCTCCGTAATCCCCATGTCGGTATGTGTTTCCACTGTGACGGCCGGCATTATCGCCTCGAAGGCGTTTATGGCTTCTTGGGCCGTTGCTGGCACTGCTCCCGCGAAGGACACTGAGGCCGAGTGGTCGCCCGTAATCGCCGCAGTTGTGAACGAACCGGGATGCGCGGCCCTGATCTCCGAGACCATGCGGGAGAAATCACCGTGCCAGCCGTATCTGTTCAGGGTTTCCTGAAGTGATATGCCCATCTGGCCGGCGACGGTGCTCAGGTCCTCCAGCTCGTCGCTGGCGAGAGTGAAACTGACCGCCACTACCACCGCGGCCAGCACCGCCATGGACGCGATCAAACGCTTGCTCATGCAGATTCACTCCTTCGCCGTGGACAAGGTAAGATTATCGCAATCTTCAGCGTGGATCAGGAAGGATAAGGGAGGCAGCCATTGCAGCGCAGGAGAACCGTCGTCGTCCAAAGCAGTGTATGCCAACATCTGATCCTTCGGCCTAATTATCCACGCAACCTGAGGTAACCGGGCCGACTGAACTCAACTCCCGGTGTTTCCGGATCGAGGATATGTGGTTACGACAACCCTGAGCTCCCTGTCCGTCCGGCAGAGGAGAGTGATTCGCGCCTGGTGCGTCTATGACTGGGCCAATTCCGCCTACGCCACCAGCGGCATCGCCGCCATATTTCCGGTCTACTTCGTCTTTCTCTTCCAGGAGTCCCTGGGCGATTCCGCATCTTTCCTGGGGTGTCGTTCACCGGAAGCTCCATGTGGAGTCTGGGCATCGTGGTCTCCACCGCTTTGGTGGCCCTCTCAAGTCCTCTCCTGGGCATCATCGCCGACCGCGTTCCCATAAAGAAGGCCCTGCTGTGGGTGTACACCGTGGTCGGGGCCCTGTTCACGGTGTTGATGTTCTTCTCGGCCTACACCGCCCAACCGTGGGCCTGGATGCTGGGCATGCTGGTGCTGGCCAACATCGGCTTTGCCGGTTGCCTGGTGTTCTACAACTCCTTCCTTCCCCACATCGCGCCCCGGGAACTGCTGGACGACGTCAGCAGCAGGGGTTTCGCCTACGGCTATGTCGGCGGGGGGTTGCTGCTGCTGGTCCACCTCGTCCTGATCCTGGCCACCCGGGACACCTCCGCCGCCGACCTGGCAACCCGGCTGTCCATTGCCTCCGTGGGCCTGTGGTGGTTCGGCTGGGCGCTTTGGACCCTGAGAGTGGTGCCGGAGCCGAGGTTGACCCGCGTGGTCGGCGGGCTGTCTCCCATGCGGGCCCTTTCCCTGGGGTTCGTAGAGCTGGGCCGCACCCTCCGTGAGATACGCCGGTTCAAGGTCCTGGTCACCTACATTCTGGCTTACCTGCTGTTCAACGACGGGATTCAGACCGTTCTGGTGATCGCCGGGGCATTTGCCGCCGACACCATCGGGATTCCCCTGGCGTTCAACATGGCCACCATCCTGGTTATTCAGTTCGTGGCTGCCGGTGGCGCCATGGCCTTTGCCCGGTTGGCCGGGCGCATTTCCACCAAGGCCGCCCTCACCGTCGCTCTGCTGGTGTGGATTTTCATCATCCTGCTGGGCGTGGCGGTGGTGCCGCTGGCGCCCGCCGATAGTGGCGACTTTGATTACCGGTTGAGCTATCAGCCTGACTCGGCAGCCTACGTGCTGACTCATGCCCCGGACCTGGGCGACTCCCCTTCCGAGGAACTCTGGAGGGAGGAGGTGGGCGATATTGCGGCTGGGGACACCCTTGATTCCGGCCAGGCGGGAAAGCTGCTGGACAGTGTCCGTGGATCGGAATACAGCCTGTCGATAACCGGCGGCAGCCTGGGCGGGCAGACCGCCTTGGGAAGGCTTCACCCCGCCAACCTGGGCGAAGGGCCCATGGACTGGTGGCCCGAAGCTGTCCGCCGCTGGGTCTGGCGGCCCCTGGGACTGGACGCCCCGTATCAATGGCTGGTCCTGGGCGTAGCCCTGGGAGCGGTGCTGGGGGGCAGCCAGGCGCTGGCCCGCAGCCTTTTCGCCCAGATCTCTCCGGTAACGAGGAGCGGCGAATTCTTCTCCTTCTTCGGGTTTGTGAGCCGGGCGTCGTCCGTAATCGGCCCCCTGCTGTACGTCCTGGTCACCGGCATCCTGGACACGAGGGTTGCCGTGGTGGCGATAATGCTCCTCATCGTTGCTGGCGTGATAGTGCTGCGATGGGTAGACGTGGCCGCCGGCGCGCGGATGGCCGACGCTGAGGCCGCCCGCTTCTCCGCGCCCGGCGGCTGACTCCAGGCCGCATCGCCGATTGTTTGACCGGGGCTGTGGAAATCGTCGTTTTGCTTGGCCCCTGCAATTGGACCGGTTTGATGCCTGCGGTTTCCGGTGGGCTGTCTCCCTTCCGGCACC
>DAOUJS010000120.1:0-17374 GCA_034422355.1 Dehalococcoidia bacterium
AACACGCGCCACTGCGTCAACTCCCTGTCGATGCGTTTCGTCCCCAGGGAGAAAGGCCGGGTTTCCGGTTAGCACAGGCGTCCGGGCCAACCGGGCGGCCGTGACCCCGACGGCTACCGGACGGAAATCGAGTGCGCAAGCTGCGGGGGACACCTGGGCCACGTGTTTGTGGGAGAGTTCCTGACTCCCACCAACACGCGCCACTGCGTCAACTCCCTGTCGATGCGTTTCGTCCCCAGGGAGAAAGGCCGGGTTTCCGGTTAGCACAGGCGTCCGGGCCAACCGGGCGACCGCGCCCCCGACGGCTACCGGACGGAAATCGAGTGCGCAAGCTGCGGGGGGCACCTGGGCCACGTGTTCGTGGGAGAGTTCCTGACTCCCACCAACACGCGCCACTGCGTCAACTCCCTGTCGATGCGCTTCGTCCCCAGGGAGAAAGGCCGGGTTGCTGCGGTCCTTTTACTGAAGGTCTTTTTACCGTGGCCCCTGGGCGAAGGGGCGTCCGGTTGACCTATGCACCGCGGGAAGGCTGGCAAGCCTCCCGAAGCCACTCGCGGTCGTCATCCTCCAGCATCGGGCCTATGGTCTCCCAGACCTCCTGGTGATAGCCATCCAGCCAGGCCAGTTCCACGGCGGTCAGCATGTCCCAGTCGATCAGGCGCTTGTCGAAGGGGATGAGGGTCAACGAGTCGAAACGCATCCACTTCCGCCCGTCGGGATGCCCCGGCATGTCATCGTCGGGCGCGACCACGTAGAGGTTCTCCAGGCGGACGCCGCCCCAACCCGCTTCGTAGTAACCCGGCTCGTTGGACACGATCATGCCAACCTTGAAAGGCTCGTCGCCGCTGCGGGCAGTGATGCTCTGGGGTCCCTCGTGGACGTTGAGGAATGCGCCGACGCCGTGGCCGGTGCCGTGGCCATAGTCCAGGCCGGCGTTCCACAGGTGGCTCCGGGCCAGGGCGTCCAGGGCGACTCCGCCCGTGCCTTCCGGGAACTTCTGCATCGCCAGGTTGATGTGTCCCTTGAGCACCAGGGTATAGACTTCCCTCTGCCGGTCCGACGGAGTCCCCACGATGACGGTCCGCGTGTCGTCGGTAGTCCCGCCGAGCAACTGGACCCCGGAATCCACGAGGAAAAGCTCACCGTCGCGCAGGGGGACGTCCGGGCTGGCGTCAGCGTAGTGGATGATTGCGCCATTGCTGCCAGCGGCGGCAATGGTGGTGAAGCTCAGGTCGTAGAAGCCCTCCTCGCTGGAATACTCCTCGTAGAGCATGTCGCTATAGGCTTCCTCGCTGACCGTTGCCCCGGATTTGATGGAGTCCTGCAACCGCCTGAGACTGCGAATCTTGGCGGCGGCGGCGTGGCGGTGGGAGTTGCGGGAGGCGGCTATCTCGGTGTCATTCTTGATGGCCTTCAGAGCGACTATAGGGTTGGGCCGCTCATGCAACTGCTGGTCCTCATGCAGCATCAGGCGCGTGCCCATGGTGACGCCCCTGGGGTCCAGCCATACCCTGCCGGAAGCCTCCGCGCCGATGCGCTTCATCGTTTCGGCGTAGGCTTCATAGGGTTCAAAACCGATTGAGCCGTCCAGGGCGTCCAGGACCTCGGGAGGCGGGGAAGTGCGGGTGAAGCAAGTTGCCCGCTCCATATCTATGATCATGTAGCCTTCAAACACCGGGTTGTAGGCGATGTCCGTTCCGCGCAGGTTGGTGACCCAGGCAATCTCGTCCAGCTTGGTCAGGACGAGCAGGGTTGCGCCCGCTTGCTCCATCTCCTTGCGGATGCTTGCCAGCTTGTCGGCGACACTGCGCCCGGTAAGCTCGTCCCCCAGGGCATAGATGGGGTTGGCCGGGGGAGGCGGCTGGTCTTCCCATACCTCATCGACGAGGTTGCCCTCCAGGGGCACAAGCTCCGAGTCCGGCGAGTTGAGGGCAGACCTGTAGGCGGCGTATGCCTGGGTGGAGACCACGAAGGGGTCGAAACCGACACGGATACTGCCCCGTTCCTTCTCCGTCTCGGCGAGCCACTGGGCCAGGGTCTTCTCTCCGGCCATTCCCAGCTTGTGGACGCGGATACGGTCCTGGTCCACCTCGTCGTCGGCCTGCAGGTGGTAACGGGGGTCCACAAACAGATGGGTCCTGTCCGGGAAGACAAGGACATCCCCGGCGGACCCCCTGAACCCGGTGATGGCTGTCCTGCGCCGCGTGTACTCGGGCACGTACTCATTGAGGTGGGCATCCGCGGACAGCACGATGTAGCCGTCCACTCCCGCCTCCTCCATGCGCCGGCAAAGGTTGGTGAGCCGTTGGGTTGGGGTTTGCTTCTCTCCGGACATAGCCGTCATTTCTCCTCCGTGGTCCAGGTATGGTGCAAGGGTTTTTGTTCGAGGCTTTTTTGGTCCAGGCTTTAACGCAAGAACAGAATACAGGGCCCAATATCAGGCTGGGGGCAGCCCGGAAAGGAACTCATCCATGACGCGGGCCAGTTCCTCCGGCCGGTGGTAGCCGATGTCGTGGACCGTGTCCTCAATCCAGCGGACCCGGCAGTGTTTGATGGCCGCCCCGGCCGCGGCAACGCGCTCCCGTTTTTGGACAGCCCGGGGGCTGTCCTCCTGGCCGGAGCGAGGCCCGGCGGGGATGATGACGGCCGGGCAGAGGACATGAGAGTAACAACCGGACGCGGGTTCTTCCCACATGGCCCGCATGACCTGGAGGTGATTTTCCGGGCGCAGGATGTCCTGAACCAGGCCGTCCTCATCATCGTAGACCATTGTCTGAACGATGCGCTCGACCTGCTCATTCCAGCAGAAATGGAGCTGCCTGCGCAGCCTGTCCAGGAACTGCTGGCGCGTGCCCGACACGTCGCGGGGCCTGACCCTGGCCCGGACCGTCTCCCAGGGTTCCCGAAGTTCGCCCGTTGCCGACGTCCCTCCGTCGATGAGGCCCAACCCCGACACCCGCCCAGGGAAGCGGGCGGCCAGGTTGAGGGCTGCCGTTGCGCCCCACGAATGGCCGAACACCGCGGCCCGCGCGACGCCGAGATGGTCCATCAGGCCGACGGCGTCCGCGGCCAACGTCTGCCAGTCGTAACCACCGTCCGCCTGGGTGGTCTGGCCGTGGCCCCTGGCGTCGGCGGCGAACAGGCGGTATTTGCCCCGGAGATACCCGGCGGCCAACTCGTACCAGTGGGCCGAAGACGCCAGCCCGTGCATCAACATCACGGGAGGGCCCTGGCCGCCCCAGTCCAGGTAGCGAACCCGGAGGTCCCCGATGTCGGCCCAGTGCTCAACGGGCGGCGTACCAGTGTGCGGCGTCAAATGGACTCCCTCCAGCATACGCGGGGGATGGGTGGCTTCTGCCTATATCCTATTCATTACAGCGCAAACGGGCAACCCCATCGCAGGTGAGATATTTGACACCCGGAAGGCTGAAGGATACGCTTCCGGCACCCCTGATTGCATGTTCCCCGGCAGTCCCAACCGCAAACCGAGGAAGGCAGGATGGCCTACGACATCGAGGAATATCTCAACGTGCGCTCCGCATCCGCGCCGGCCTTCAGCCCCGACGGGAAGCTGATCGCATTTGTCAGCAATCTTACAGGCATTCCCCTTCCCTGGGTCGTTGCCGAGTCCGGCGGCTGGCCTCAGCCTCTCAGCCTGGCACCGGAGAGGACCGGCCAGGTCGCATTTTCTCCGACCGGAGGCCGAATCGCATTTGACCGCGACCGGGGAGGCAACGAGCACTGGCAGATACTGGTGTCGGACCATGATGGCGGGAACCTCAAGTCCTACACCTCAGACCCGGATGTGTCACATGAGTTCGGGCAGTGGGCCCCGGATGGAGGGGCGTTTTCCTATTCGGCAAACGCAATCGAGCGCCGCCGATTCGACGTTTACATAAGGGGCGTGGACGCACCCGGACCCAAGCTGGTCCACTCGGGCCAAGAGTCCAGCAGGCCGGTGGCATGGACTCCTGACGGCAAGAGGCTGGTTGTGCAAGAAGGGGCGCGGCCGGAGTGTGCCGACCTATACATGGTGGACATAGAAGAGGGGACATCATGGCTGCTGACGCCACACAGCGGCGATGCCGCCTACCATCCGGTCGGTTTCTCGGAGAACGGACGGACTCTCTTCCTGCGAAGTGACGAGGGGCATGAGTTCCTCGGACTGGCAACGCTGGACCTGGACGAAATTCCCGAACAGCCCCGGCTCAAGTTCATGCTGGTCACGGACTGGGACGTGGAGAGCGCAGCCCTGTCCCCCAACCGCCGGTCCCTGGTCTATTCGCGGAACGTGGACGGCGCATCCCGGGTCACCCTGCGCGATCTCCGGTCCTCAGAGGAACAAGACATAAGCGAGCTTCCGCCGGGAGTAGTCTCCGGGCTGACCTGGGCCTCCCACGGGCGGAAATTCGCCTTCGCTCTCAACAGGTCCCAAGCGACCTCGGATATCTGGACCTACGATCTGAGACAGAAGAGGTTACGCCAGATCACACACTCGCCGCGAGTGGGCCTGGGTGAAGACGCCCTGGTTGAACCGCAGGTGATCCGAGTGAAGGCGCAGGATGGGGTGGAAGTCCCCTGCCTGCTATATGCCCCCAGGGACGCAAAGCCCGACGGCAGCAATGCCGCCATCGTCCAGGTACACGGCGGGCCATCAGCGCAGACGCGGCAGGTGTTTGAGCCGGTACTGCAATACTTCGCAAGCCGGGGCTACGTTGTCGTGGCGGCCAATGCCCGGGGCAGCACAGGATACGGGCGCACCTACAACCACCTGGACGACGTGCGGAAGCGAATGGACAGCGTGGCCGACCTCGAGGCCGTCAACCGCTGGCTGCGTTCCTCGGGTTGGGCGCACCCGGAGCGCATCGCCATCATGGGGCCTTCCTACGGCGGGTTCATGGTCCTGTCAGCGTTGACGACATACCCGGAGTCCTGGGCCGCGGGGGTGAACGAAAGAGGCGTCGCGGACTTCATCATGCACCTGGAGCGGACGGAACCCCAGGGACGACGGTTGAGGGAGATTGAGTACGGGACCATTGAGGAAGACGGCGACTTTCTCCGGTCCATCTCTCCGATCAACCACGTGGACAGGATACGAGTCCCGATGGTCGTGGTCCACGGGGCGAACGACCCGAGGGTGTCGATCAGCGTCGCCGAGGCCCTGGTGGCGCAACTCCGGGAGTACAATGTACCGGTAGAATACCTGCGCTTTGAGGATGAGGGACACGGCCTGGTGCGCCTGGCCAACCGGCTCCAGGCCTATCCCGCCATCGCCGATTTTCTGGACAAACACCTTCACAAACTTGAGGGAGCGAATCCATGAACGGAACGGTCGCATCGGTCAACCGCAGCGCAACTCACACCCTGATCAAGCCGAGCCGGGAAAGGATACGGCTACTGGAGGGAATCGGGGTAGAGGGAGACGCCCACGCGGGGAAGACAGTCAAGCACCGCTCACGGGTATCGGAAGACCCAACCCAGCCCAACCTGCGGCAGGTGCATCTGATCCACGCCGAGCTTTACGACGAACTGAAGGACTCCGGGTTCGACGTTGCCCACGGGCAGATGGGGGAGAATATCACGACCCGGGGCATTGACCTGCTGGGGCTGCCGGCGGGGGCGCGGCTCCACCTGAAAGATGCGGTGGTGGAAGTTACGGGACTGCGGAACCCCTGCGGGCAACTCAACAAGGTGCAGCCGGGGCTGTTGGACTCGGTGCTCGACCACGACGAGTCCGGGAACCCGATTCGCAGGGCGGGAATCATGGGGATCGTGGTATCCGGGGGGGAAGTGGCCCCGGGCGACCCGGTAAACGTCGAGTTGCCGCCGGAACCCCACCGGGGCCTGGAGCCGGTCTAGCTTTGCCCAACCCCGCGCTCTAAAGCAGGTTCCAGCGGGGGTTTGCGCCGGCCTCGGCCCTGAGGCGGTCCACGATCCAGCCCCGGACAGACTCGTCCAGGTAGAAGGTGGGGCGAAGCAGGTCGCTCTCGTCTTCGATCAGCCCCTCTTCCAGGGACTTCTGGGCGGCCGGGGTGCCGGGGCGCACCCGCACGCCCACGCGCAAGTTGGCCAGCGCCGGGCTGATTTCCCGCAGGAAGCCCAGCTTGGTCTCCACCGTATCGGCGGTCTCGCCCGGCTCCCCGAAGTACTGGGAAATGACGTAGTTGATGCCGGCATCGTCGCAGCGTTGGCAGATTTCCCGGAGCGGCTCCAGGCGCACGTCCAGCGGCTCATCCTCAAGGCTCTCGCCGGCGACGCCCTTCATGATTACGAGGCCCGACCCGGCCTGCCGCATCAGGCCCAGCACTTCCTCGTCGCAGGCTTCAGGCACGGGCGCAAGATAGCTGTTCCAGCGGACCTTCATGTCCGCTTCGATGAGGGAGTGGCACAGGGCCTTGGCGTGCTGCAACGGAACGTTGAACCCGGAATCTATGAAGAACACCTTGCGCAGCCCGAACCGCTCCTTCATCTCCTGGACTTCGTGGACCACATCCTCTATGGGCTTCAAGACCCGCCAGTTGGTGTCCTTCCCGACCTCGATGGAGTGGGAGAAGCTGTCATCCAGCTTGGTGACAATGCCGATACCGAACCCGGCCTGCTCATACCGGGCCATGTCCAGTTCCTCCAGCCGGGGAGGCTTGGCGAAGCTGGAGTAGGCCAGCCCGCGATAGACCGTCTCTCCGTCGCTGCCGCGGTAGACCAGGCCGGGGAGATTGTGGAAGTTCTCCCCGCTCTCCAGGGAAGCGGCAACCTGGGCGAAGGTCTCGCCGCCGTCGCCGGCCACGCCCAGGTCCGGCTCCAGGTAGTTGAAGCATTCGGTGGGCAGCAGGCTGAACCCGGGACCGCCGCAGACTATGGGCGCATTGGACACCGAGCGGACCCGGTCAATGACCGCCCTGGTGGAGGGCAAGGCCCACTGGGGGTCCATGTAGCTGGAGTTGTCCAGGTTGCGCAGGGATATGCCGACCAGGTCGGGCTGAAACTCCCTGACGGTGCGCTCGGTCTCGTCCAGGTAGTCCTCGGAGAACATCAGGTCCAGGACCTTCAGGTCGTGTTGCTCCGGGTCGAGGTGCCCGGCGATGTAGGCCAGCCCGATGGGAACGGGCTTCGCGTTCATGCGGCTCATCAGGCGTTGGTGCCGGTTGGTGGCAATCAGCAGGATGCGCATGATTCACTCCCAGGGAGACCGAGTTGTGAGGGGAAAACCGGCCGCACGCAGTTGAGCGCGCCCTGTATCTCCGCCAGTCTAGCCACAGATACCGGGTGTGTCAAAATTTCGCGCATTCCGGCAACGGATGGACCAGAGCGCGTGGACATTCAGCCCAGCCTCGCGTTCCCCTCTTTGTCTGAACTGTGATTTTTCTGATTCAGGGATAGCCGTGATTTGGAGAATCATGCCCATCCATCAATCACATGAATCACAGTTCAGACAATTTCACAGAGAATCGAAAGACCCTGCGTTTTGGGCGATGCTCTAATGGTGCCGGACAGGTGATGCCGGACAAGAGCGTGCTATAATTCGGACCGGATTGGGACCGTTCAGGGGGGAGATAAAGTTGCAGGATACGCGGACTTATCTAGAGCGGAGCCATGCGTTTCTGGTCAAAGCCCGTGAATACTTCGATGCCAACGACTATGAGCAGGCGTCGGAGAAGGCTTGGGGCGCTGCCGCATTGATGGTGAAAGAGGCGGCAGAGGCGCGGGGGATAGGTCACCGCACGCACAATCAACTCAGAGAGATTGTGGAGACCCTGTCGGAGGAAACGGGAGACGAAGAACTGAGCCGCCTATTCGCCATGGCTGAACCCCTGCATACAAACTTCCATGAAAGCCAGTACAGTGAACGGGTTATGAGAAGGCGGCTCAGGGATGTGGACGGATTCGTGGAAAAGATGGCGCGGATACTTGAGTCCCAATCATAGCCGAATCCGTATCACCAGGGCCGCACAATGAACGGGCGCGGATGCCAATCCGCGCCCGTTCAATTCTTGAATGTCCACACGCTCCAAGGTATAGAGAAGGGCGGGGCATAGCCGCTTTTCCATAGCCACTTCAGCCACTTCAGCCACTTTATCTACGGAGATGTTTGATCATGGCAAGGATTGGACTGGTCAGGGAGGCCGAGGCCACGGGCAGGGTCAAGGAGATTTACGGAGAGATCAAGGAGACGATGGGATGGAAATTCGTCCCGGAGACCTTCCAGTTGATGGCGCACAACCCGGAACACCTGGAAGCCTACTGGAGCCATTACAGGTCGGTGATGGAGCCGGGGCTGGTTGACATAAAGACCAAGAAACTGATTGCCTTCGTGGTATCGGCGATGAACAACTGCCAGGCTTGAGTGAGCTTCCATCTGGATGCCGTGAAGCATCTGGGAATGGACGACGCTTTCCTGGCGGAGGTTGTCGAGGTGATGGCGGAGGTGGGCAAGGGCAACCTGATCATGCACTCCCTGGGCGGCAGGCATTAGGTATGCTCGGAGCCGTGCATTGGCTTGACCGTGTGCGCCTATGATAAATACAATTCGACCGGATAGACTCGGCCGGATAGACGCAGATTCCCGTGCCTGCCATGCACTTACCATGCACCTACCATATACAGGGAGGGGACATGAAATACGACTACATCATCGTTGGGGCCGGTTCGGCCGGCAGCACCCTGGCGAGCCGGCTGTCGGAGGACCCGGAAAAGGCGGTGCTGCTGCTGGAGGCGGGGCCGGACTTCCCGGACTTCGAGCACCTGCCCGAGGACATCAAGTTCGGCAACAACGTATGGCTGTCGGCCTACGGGCCGCACTCCTGGGGGTTTGAGGCGCAGGTGACGCCGCAGCAGACGAACCTGGTCATTCCCAGGGGCAAGGCCACCGGCGGGTCCAGCGCAATCAACGGACAGGTGCTGTACCGGGGGATTCCGGAGGACTACGACCGCTGGGCCGAGTGGGGCAACGACGAGTGGGCCTACACGAGGATACTGCCCTACTTCCGCAAGATGGAGACGGACCTGGACTATCCGGGGGGAGACTTCCACGGCGACGACGGCCCGATACCGGTGCGCCGGTATCCCAGGGATGAGTGGCTGCCCCATGCCACGGCGTTCCAGGACGCCTGCCTGGCGGAGGGGTTTCCCGACGACCCGGACCAGAACCACCCGGAATCCACGGGGGTGTCACCCAGGGCGCGGAACACCCTGGAAGGGGTCCGCATCAGCACAGCGATTGCCTACCTGGGGCCGGCCCGGCACCGCCTGAACCTGACCGTCAAGGCCGACGTCCATGCCCGGCGGGTGCTGTTCGAGGGGAAGCGGGCGACAGGAGTCGAGGTTGAGAGCGGCGGGGAGGTTTTCTCAGTGGAGGGCGAGACCATCATCCTCAGCAGCGGCGCAATCGGCTCTCCGCACCTGCTGCTGCTCTCCGGGGTGGGACCCGCGGAGCACCTGGGCAGGTTCGGCGTGCCCCTGATCCATGACCTGCCCGGGGTGGGCCAGAACCTCCGCGACCACCCGTCGGCGACGGTCCTGTTCCGGGCGAGGGGGGAGAAACCGGATGTTCAGGCCCCGGTGATACAGGTCGGGCTGCGGTACACGGTGGAGGGTTCATACCTGCGCAACGACATGCAGGTAAGCCCGACGATGCTGACCAGCGAGCACCGGCCGGTGCAGGTGGAGATCAGCGACGACGGCAACTACCTGGGGGTCAGTTGCAGCCTACAGTTGGCCCTGGGAGCGGGGGAACTGCAACTGCAAACCACCGATCCCGCGGTACAGCCCTTCCTCAACTACAACTACTACACCGAGCCGTTTGACCTGGAACGGATGCGGAAGGCGGTGCGCCTGGCCATCCGGCTGGCCGACCATCCCTCGTTCCGCGACCTGATCATCGAGCGGGTGTCGCCCACGGACGAGGAGCTTGCGTCGGACGACGCCTTGAACGACTGGCTGATGCAGTACACCGGCACGTCCCACCACGTGTCGGGCACCTGCAAGATGGGGCCGGATTCGGACGGAATGGCGGTGGTGGACCAGTATGCGAGGGTCCGCGGGGTGGAAGGGCTGAGGGTGGCGGACGCCTCCATCATGCCCGACTGCATCCGGGCGAACACCAACGCCACGACGATAATGATCGCGGAGAGGGTGGCCGACTTTATCAAAGAGGGGCGATAAAGAAGGGCGATAAAGAGGGCCGATGAAGAGGGGCGACAGGGAAGGCCGATAAAGAAGGGCGGCAGCGCCCGCGGCGGGCAACCCGGCCGTTGACCCGGACAGGGAGGGAGCGGTCCCCTCCCTGTTGTCTTCGGCTAGTCCCTGCGCTGCACCAGCTCGATCAACACATCGTCGGGACCCTCGATATAGGACAACCGGCCTCCGCCGGCGACTTCCGTTATGGGCAGGACGACGCGGACCCCGGAGGCCGCGAGCCGCTCCATGTCGGCGTCAATGTCGTCCACCACGAAACCGAAATGCTCCAACCCGAGCCGGTTCAACTCCGCCACGGGCCTGTCGTCCGGAGACCCCTCCTTCTGGGAGGAGATATTGAGCCGCACCGGACCCTCCAGCTCCATACCGATGGTGATGGTGCCGGGCATGACCTCCCGGGCCGACAATACCGTGGCCCCGAAGTGCTTCTCGTACCATGCGGCCGAGGCGTGGGGGTCGGCGGCGCGGATATGCACGTGGTTTATCGCGTAGCCCATCGTTTTTCCTCCCGGATTTTCGTCCCAGATTAGTCAAGCCCTTGATCAGACCAGTTGGTCATGCCAGTTGACCAGGCCAGTTCGCAGCGTGGGGGCTGCTTTCCTGCCCAGCCCGCGTGCCCAGCGGCTGTAGTACCAGCCTAGCCCCTGCCGATATAGGGCATGGCGGTGGCCATTACGGTCATAAACTGCACGTTGGCGTCCAGGGGCAGGCCGGCCATGTAGACAACGGCCCTGGCGACGTTCTCCACGTCCATGGTCGGCTCGGCCAGGACGTCCCCGTTGGGCTGGAGGATGCCGGTGGAGATAACGCCGGTCATCTCGGTGGCCGCGTTGCCGATGTCGATCTGGCCGCAGGCGATGTTGTACTTGCGCCCGTCCAGGGACGAGGAGCGGGTAAGGCCGGTCATGGCGTGCTTGGTGGCGGTGTAGGGGGCGGAGTTGGGCCGGGGGACCTGGGCCGAGATGGAGCCGTTGTTGATGATGCGGCCCCCCATGGGGTCCTGGTCCTTCATCACGCGGAAGGCGGCCTGGGTACAGAGGAATGCGCCGGTGATGTTCACGTCCACGACTCTCTGCCACTGCTCGTAGGTCAGGTCTTCGAGGAGGACGGGAGGCGCGCCGGTGCCGGCGTTGTTGAACAACAGGTCCAGCCGTCCGAACCTCTCGGTGGCCGCGGCAAAGAGGGCCTGGACCTGGGCGGGGTCGCCCACGTCGGTGGGGACCACCAGGGTCCGGGAGCCGTCCGGGCCGGCGGCGGCGACCGTGCCCTCCAGGGGCTGGGCGCGCCGTCCGGCCAGCGCCACGGAATAGCCCTCCCGCAACAGGGCGAGGGCCGCGCTCCTGCCGACGCCGGTGCCCGCTCCTGTTACGATTGCAACCCTTACCTGTGCAACCCTTGCCTGGGAACTCATGGCCCGCGCCTCCTGCCGTGTCCGTTTTCCAGTGGGTGGTGTCCGCCGGGTTCCGGGAGCTAAACGTCGATGCCGTAGACCCTGGCGGCGTTGTCGTGGAACATGGCGGCCCGCTCGGACGGGGAATAGCCGGCGGTCATCCGCTTGAAGGCGTTGTACATCACATTGTAGGAATAGGAAACCTTGTCGGGCGGGAAGTTGCTCTCGAACATGGCGCGCTCCGGGCCGAACCGGTCGATGCAGTAGGTCATAAGGGGGGACAGGGCCTCGGCAAGCTCTTCGGAGCCGATGGGGGTCTCGCGGGTGTGCCAGTCGAAGCCGTAGCGGGGCTGGCCGACGCCGCCGAGCTTGACCACGACGTTGGGACACTGGGCCAGGGCGGCCACGCCCTCGCGCCATGCGGGGATTACCTCATCATCCCGGTCCCCGTAGGGTCCTACGCGCATGAGGCCGCAGATGTGGTTGGACACAATGGTCAGGTCGGGGACTGCCCTGGCGAAGTCCGCCAGCTCGCCAAGCTGAGGGAAGAAGACGGTATTCTCGTAGACCAGGCCCCTGCGGGCCAGGGCCCTGGCCCCGGCGCGGAACCGCTCACTGGAGAGCATACCCTCCGGGGCGCGGTTTTCGACCTCCGGGTGGGGGTCCCAACCGGCGGAGTGGCGGATGCCGCGGAAGCGGTTGGGGCTGGCGGCCTGCAGGGCGTCCAAGACCGGCTCCACGCCGTCGCCGAGGTCCAGGTTGGCATGGCCGATGATGGCCGCCGCAGCCCGGCAGGGGCCGTACAGCCCGCTGGCGCTGGCGGCGGCCAGTCCCTGGACGAACTCGACCTCTCCGACGGGCCGCAGCTCCTCCGGCCCGCCGGGGCGGTACATGGCGCGAGCCTCGATGAACACGGTGGAGCGGACGTTGTGGCCGCTGTTGACGTCGGCCATCAGCTCGTGGAGCAGGTAACGGTGATAGGGGACCCGGTCACGCCGGAAGTCCCAGAAGTGGTGGTGGGCGTCGCAGATGGGCAGTTCGGGTTCGAGGGCAGGTTCTTCGGTCAAAGCCAGCCAGTCGTTGCCTCCGTATGCCATAGCCGCTCCTCCGTATTGAGATTGGCGTCTTGAGATTTGCGCCCTGGGTGTTGATTGCAAGCGTCCCTAATCCTAACACATGCGGGATGGGGAGGGTCTTTCGATTTTTGTCCGAACCGTGATTCATGTGATTGATGGATGGGCATGATTCTCCAAATCACGGCTATCCCTTCTCTGTGAAATTGTCTGAACTGTGATTCATGTGATTGATGGATGGGCATGATTCTTCAAATCACGGCTATTCCTGAATCAGAAAAAGCACAGTGCAGACAAAGAATCGAAAGACCCCAGGGCCTTGGCTCGGGCTTCCGCGCCGGTCCGCGGCCGTCCAGGCGCAGACATACAATCAATTTCGTTGAAAGACCTTGCAAAATGCCCACGCATCACGGTTTATGGTGTAGAATCTCCCTGGATTCTTGGCCAATGCCGGCGCAATACGCCGGGCGCGAGAATCCGACGAAGGGGCGCGCCGCCCGGGACCAACAGGCCCCGCCGGGAAAGGCAGCGACCGCCAGCAAGGAGGCAGGACAGCCATGTTCGATATAGGCAACAACCCGAGAAGCAAGGCAGGCCGCCTGTTGAGGGCGGTATTGCCCGGTAAGCCCCCCCCCCCCCCGAGTTTCAGCCTCTGAAAAACGCAGGAGGCCCGGTATGATGCGGGCCTCCTTCTTCCGCCTCTCCCCGCTCCTGCTGCTGGCCGCCGCGTTGGTGGCGCTGGCGGCTTTCTTCGTCAGCCACGACGCCCGGCCCGCCGCGGCTGACCACAGCACAGTCACCGTCTGGTCGGCCACGCTGACGACGGCGGACATCAGCACCAGCGGCATCGGTTGCATAAATGCGGGAGGCCAGCCCGCCAATACGCTATGCACCACCGCCACCGTGCTCACGGACGATGACTTCACGTATGGCGGTACGGACCACTCAATCCATTGGCTCACCGTCACCAGCAACGTACTCATTGTCCAACTCGCTCTCGGCAACGCATTCGCAGCGTACATCGAGTCAAACGGGACGCTCCACGTCGGCGCCACAGAGTTCGCTTTTACGAGCGCCACAATCAGCTCTGACAAGCGTGCCGCGCGTTGGTTCAACAGCGGCCTGAGCTGGAGCGCGGGCGACACGATCCAACTGAAACTGACGGTGCCCGCGCCCCCGTCGGGCGTGGCGCTGGCGGGCAGCGCGCTGGACACGAGCGGGGGCGGCTTCGCCCTGGCCGTCAACGAGGGGGCCTCGGCTACCTTCACCGTCGCCCTGGCGGCCGACCCCGGCGCCGCCACCACCATCCACCTGGTCAGGCAGGAGTTCGGCCTGCACGGCGGCGAGCCCGGCGACCGGTGCACGCGGCTCAGACACAAAAAGAAACTCCCCAACACCGAGCGCTACGGCACGGCCGGCTACGACTGGGAGCGGGATGCGGCCGCAGTCTCGCCCGCGTCGCTGAGCTTCACCGCGGGCGGCTCGGGCAACTGGGGGACGCCGCAGACGGTGACCGTGAGCGCCGCCGCGGACGCCGACCGGGTGAACGAGCAGATGACCATCCTGGTCCTGAAGGAGGTGGGCAGCCACACCTACACGGTCAACATCGGCACGACCGACAACCCCGTGAACCGGAGCGTCACGGACCCCATCTACGGGCCGGTGGTCACGGGCGGTTCGATCACCGGCGTGTACGTCAAGGTTACCGACACCGGCAGCCCCACCGCCACCACCGTGACCTACCCCGTCGACGCGCCGGCCAACTTCCAGGCCCGCATCAGCTCGAGTTTGTCTGGCGATAACGCGCGTACCTGGTGGGTGAACCTGTCCTGGGACGCGCCCAGCGGCACCGTCACCGGCTACGAAGTGCAGGTCTCCGACCTGGGCATCAACAACAACTTCGAGTGCGAGCATTGGACGGGGGCCACCATCAACGACGTCAGCGGCACCAGCCTCCTCTACGGCTACAACTACTACAGGCTAAACGAGCAGACGCGCACGTTCCGGTTCCGCGTGCGGGCCACGACCAGCACCGGCCCGGGCGAGTGGGCCGTACTCACCCGCCGCAACGTGGGACGGCAGGGTTCGCCGCCCGGCCAGGGCTTCAGCGGCGAGATGATCATCGACCCGGAGACCGGGCTGCTGGTGCCGGCGAATCTGCCGCCGCGGCAGGACCCGCCGGGCAACCGTGCGCCCACGGTGGACCTGGCCATCGCGGACGCGACGATCAGGAACGAGAGCGGGACCGTCCCTGTAACCCTGTCCGGGAGGTTCAGCGACGGCGACAACGACGCGCTGACGATCACGGCCGCGTCGTCGGACGAGGACGTGGCCACGGTGTCGGTGGCGGCGGACCAGTCGAGCCTGACGGTGACGGCCCAGTCGCGGGGCACGGCGACGATCACGGTGACGGCCGCGGACGGGAACGGCGGCACGGTGTCGGACAGCTTCACGGTGACGGTGAAGGCCGCGCCGGTGGTGGCCTCGGCCCTGGGCGACCTGAGCCTTGCGCCGGGGGGGAACCATGAGGTGTCCCTGTCCGGGGTGTTCAGCGACGCCGACGGGGACGCGCTGGTAATCACGGCTTCGTCCTCGGACGCGGACGCCGTGCCGGCCTACGTCTGGGGTAGCACGCTGACGGTGGTGGCGGCGGCCGAGGGCACGGCGACGATCACGGTGACGGCGGAGGACAGCGACGGGAACACGGTGAGCGACCGGTTCGACGTGACGGTTGCCGCGCCGCGGCAGCAGGACCCGCCGGCCAACCGTGCGCCGACGGTGGCCTCGGGCATCGGAGACGCTACCATCGTCAGCGAGAGCGGGACGCAGGGGGTGTCGCTGTCCGGGGTGTTCGCTGATGCTGACAATGATGCGCTGACCGTCACGGCGGGTTCGTCGGGCACTGCCGTGGCCACGGTGTCGGTGGCCGCTGACGGGTCAAGCCTGACGGTGACGGCGCAGGCGCGGGGGACGGCGACGATTACGGTGACGGCAGATGACGGGAACGGCGGCACGGTTTCGGACGCTTTCACGGTGACGGTTAAGGCCGCGCCGGTGGTGGCCTCGGGCATCAGCGACGTGAGCGGGCTGGAGGAGGGAGCCGCGCGGGACGTGTCGCTGGCCGGGGTGTTCAGCGACGCCGACGGGGATGCGCTGACCATCAGCGCGGCTTCGTCGGATGACGGCGTGGCCACGGTGGCCGTGGCCGGGGACGGTTCCGCGCTGACGCTTGCCGGGGTGGCCGAGGGCACGGCGACGGTCACGGTTACGGCGGAGGATTCCGATGGCAACCGGGTCAGCGATGCGTTTGACGTGTCGGTGGTCAAGGCCCCGGAGCCGGACGAACCGGAGCCGCCGACGGGAGCGCCCACGGTGGTTGCGCCGATAGACGACTTCAGCCTGGAGGGGCACGAGTACCGGGTGATCGACCTGGACGGCGTGTTCTCCGACCCCGACGGCGACGAACTGAGCTTCAGGGCCGTGTCGTCGAAATACAACGTTGCGACCATGTGGGTGAGCGGCTCGACGCTGACGGTGGTGGGGACGGGCACGGGGACGGCGACGATCACGGTAACGGCGGAGGACGACGACGGGAACACGGTGAGCGATGAGTTCGACGTGTCGGTGAGTCCGGCGTCGTAGGAATCAGTAGGAAGGGCAGTCCGGGGCAGGGTTCCCGAGGCACAGACCTGTTGGCGCGGGCGTCCGGCTGCGGTTGGACGCCCGCTTTTGGCTGCGCCGGGCCTGGCGGGCGGGGCGGATGTTACTTACAGCCGGCCGGGGGTATCCGGTCCGGTTAGCGGTTTACCCACTCGAAACCGAGATGGGCGTACCGGTTCGAGGGTAGGCTCCCCGGTCAAAGCCAGGCAGTCGTTGCCGCCGTATGCCATAACCGCTCCTCCGTCATAGGGTTGGTCACTGAATCTGCCTGAGGGCAGGTGTTCCCAATCCTAACTCATACCCCGGCGTTGCTGGGCCAAGGGGAGGGAAGTGCATTAGGTAGGAACGGCGAACGGGATGGCGCTGGTGGTAAAAGTGGTGGAGTGAGCCGCCTGATAACTCCGGCGGCTGTGTTGGTGCGGAGGCGATCTGAAGGGGAAAACAAAGGGGTAGTCCACGTCCACCAGTTGCTGTACCACCTCCGCCCAGCCGGTCTTGGTGCGCCGGTCCGTTACCTCCACCCGGCGCCACCCCTCCAGGGGCGCGAACAGCATGAACAGGTTGCTCACTCCATTGCGCTGGTATTAGTAATCGTAGCAGGCTGGCGCCCCAGGCCGGGCCAGCCGCGGCCGGCGGGTTTCCTTCACCTGCTGTTTGCTGGTCTCGTCCAGGCACACCAGCACCTCGTTGTCCTCGAACCGGCGGCGATATACCTCCAGCACGTCCTCCATAGCGCAGACGAACCCGGCATTGGCCCTGGGCGGGATGCACCAGCTTTCCTTCAGCCAGGGCTTGAACCGGTTTTTTTCAGACACCGGCGCACCGTCCCGGTGCTGATGCTCTCCACAACCTCCCGTTCCACCAGCCGGTCAGCCAGCAGTTGCAGCGTCCAGCCGGCCCGGCCACTGGGCGGCTGGGAGCAGGCCAGGGCCGTCAGGTGGGCCTCTCCCTCACCGTCCAGTTTCCTGGGGCGGCGGTTCAGTTGCTCCTTGCGTCCCAAGGCCCTTTCCAGACCCTCCTCCACGCAGCGGCGGCGCACCCGCTCCACCGTGGCGGCGCC
>DAOUJS010000121.1:0-7441 GCA_034422355.1 Dehalococcoidia bacterium
TTCGGGTTCTGAGCTAGCAGGACGTGACGGTCAAGCTGAGCTCCGGTCTCTTGTACCCAGGGTGATCCGACCTGTCACGTCCTCTCTATAAGATACAAGGGTGAGCGGGAAACGGGATCCGTTCCCTTCATGATGACACCCCCGACCGTCATTCCGGCGAAGGCAGGAATCCACGAGGGGCGGGGTGGGGGCACCCGCGCCCACCCTTCGACAGGCTCAGGGTGAGCGGGAAACGCGCCCCGTGCGGGTGTCATTCTGAGCCGGAGGCGAAGAATCCAGGGACGTGCACCGGATGCGGCGCAGTCTTGCGGACGGAGATCTTAGATTCTTCACTCCGCTCCACTCCGTTCAGAATGACAGCGGCGGTGAGGCACCCGCGCCCACCCTTCGACAGGCTCAGGGTGAGCGGGCAGGGGCCATGAGGCACCGCCCACCCTTCGACAGGCTCAGGGTGAGCGGTACTGTCCACTAACACCAACACACTCCGGGAATACCGCAGCCACGGGTCAGCCGCCGTTCAGATAGGCGTAGGCGGACAGAGCGGCCGTGATCCCGTCGCCTGCGCCGCTGCCCAGTTGTCGGGCGGAGCGCCACCGGCAATCCCCGGCCGCGAACACCCCCGGGACTTCCGTGGCCATGCTGAGGTCCACCTTGATGTGTCCTCCGTCATCCATTGGAACCGCGCCCTGGAACGGGCGGGTGTTAGGGTGGTATCCAACGCAGACGAAGACCCCGGCAACCGGCAGGTCCGTCTTCCGATTTGCGCCCGCGTCACGGAGCGAGACGCCCTGAACGACGTCGTCGCCGTAGATGGACTCCACGACTGTGCCGTAGCGGATCTCCAGCCTTGGGTTTTGGGAGGCGCGTTCCTGGAGAATGCTGCTGGCCGTGAGCCGGTCCCGCCTGTGCACCAGTGTAACCCTGCTGCAGATGTTGGTCAGATAGAGGGCCTCATCCAGCGCGGTGTCGCCGCCTCCGACGACGGCCACCTCCCTGTCCGCGAAGAAATAGCCGTCGCAGGTGGCGCAGGTGGAGACGCCGCGCCCTTCGAACTCCTCTTCGCCGGGTATATCCAGCTTGTTTCGCTCGCCGCCGGTGGCAATGATGACGGACCTGGCCCCAAACTCATCGCTTTCGGTGCGGACGGCCATAGGGTGAGCGTTGACGTCCAGCCCCTGCACCTGGCCGAACCCGTACTCCACTCCCAGGTTGGACGCCTGCTCCTGGAGGGCGGCCACCAGGTCCGGCCCCATGATGCCCTGGGGAAAGCCCGGAAAGTTCTCTATGGCGTCGGCGTTGATTATCTGCCCGCCGAAGACCGTGCCCTCAATGAGAAGGGTGCGAAGGCCGTAGCGGAGGGTGTAGATGCAGGCGCTGAGCCCGGTTGCGCCACCGCCTATGATGACTACGTCGTAGACTTGATTCATGCTGGCTCTCCGGTCTCTTTTAATCTCCCGTTATTCCCGGGGTGTGTTGGTATTGCCAATGCCGATTGAAATACCACTTCTTGCCCGCTCATAGCCTGCCCCGTACTCCGATACGGGGGTGAGCCTGTCGAACCATTTGAGCGGGAATAATTCGGTCATGAGGCACCGCCCACCCTTCGACAGGCTCAGGGTGAGCGGGAAACGCGTCCGCCCACCCTTCGACAGGCTCAGGATGAGCGGGAAACGCGTTCGCCCACCCTTCGACAGGCTCAGGGCGAGCGGTATCACGTGGAATACCAACACGTGTAGGGAAAATCTCCTGGTTCACTTGACGAGTGGATGCGGAGGGGAATGTCGAGGGGACGTGTTGCCACTTTGTCCTCGCCGCCGGCCGCGCCTTCAGCTCAGCCGGGCTATCAGCGCGTCCTCCTCCGAGAAGTCGTACTCCCGTTGCTTGTCCAGCCCATGTGACATGAACCACTCGTAGGTCTGCTCCACCGCCGACTCGAAGGTGTATTCCGGCTCGTATCCAATGTGGTCACGCAGCTTGCTCATGCCGAACAGGGTGCTCTCGTCCCAGCGATGGATGTAGGGAGCGAGGCGCTGGATCAGGGGACGCCGCATCTCCGGCGATATCTCATCCATGACCTCGGCAGGGACGAAGACCTTATCGGCCTCCACGCCCACGGCCCTGGCGCAGGTGTCCACGTACCCCTCATCGCTGAAGTAGTCCTTTCCGGTGACGTTGTATATCTCACCGTACGTCCTAGGGTTGAGGGCCATCATGCGCATAGCCCTGGCTTCGTCGTCCACGTGGCCCACCTGGCCCAGGGTTGTGCCCCGGCCCGGCACCAGTATCTTGCGACCCCTCAGCAGGCGTACAAACATCCTCTGCTCCCGGTCCAGAATGCCGTTGTCCGGCCCAAAGACCATTGAGAAGCGGGCGACGGACATGGGGAACCGGCGCTGCCTGAACGCCCTCATCAGGTAGTCCTCGCAGATGAGCTTGTTGCGCCCGTAGTCGGACTGGCGGGGAGTGCTGTCCACGGGGAAGTCCTCGCTCATGGGCAGAATGTTGGAGGCGGCGTAGACCACGGTTGAGCTGGCGAAGATGTAGTGCCCGGTCCGCCCTTCGAATATGTCGACCATGCTCTCGACGTCCTCCAGCACGTAGGCGCTGATGTCAAAGACCACGTCGAAATCCTCAGCCCCCAGCGTCGCCTTGAGCTGCGCCACGTCCTTGCGGTCGGCGTAGAGGCGGCGCACCTCCCTGGGCAGCCTGGCCTCCGTGATGCCCCTGTTGAGGGTGGTGACCCTGTGCCCGCACCGCACCAGCTCGTGGACCAGGTGCAGGCCGTTGAACCTTGTGCCTCCCATGACCAGCGTGTTCATGTGCTACCTCCTGTCTGCGACCGACTGCGGGGACGACCCGACGGACGGCTCCATTCTAGCCCGCGACGCGGCCGTAGTCGAGGGGAGGCCCGGGCCCGAGCGACACCCGGCCTAGAGCCACTTCCTCAGCAGCCAGTCCTTCTCAAAGAGCACCTTGCCCGCGTGCCAGTAGCGAGTGGGCCACTTGAGCTTGACCTTCGGGTTAGGCTCGGCGTAGAAATCGCCGCGGCCGAAGCCCGCCTTTCCGCCTCCCACCTCGATGAAGCACTCTCCGTGCCCGTCGAAAACGCCGGGGGTTCCGAAGCCGGTTATCTCGCTGGCGATGGTCCGCGCCACTGCCTCGCCCTCGCGGTGGGCGAAGACGCCGGCCTTTGGCAGCGGCATGCCCATCGCCAGAGGGACGTGTGTCACGTCGCCGATGGCGTAGACGCCCGGAAACTCCGTCTCCATTGAGCGCCGGTCCACGGGCGCCCAACCGCTCTCGCCCGTGAGCCCGGCCTCCACCACGACCGGCGGCGCAACGTGGGGCGGGATGTATACCAGAAGGTCGAAGCCGGCCTCTGCGCCATCGTTGAAGTGCAGCGTGCGGCCGGCCGCGTCCACGCGGCTTACCTGGTGACGTGGGAAGTAGGAAATGCCGCGCTCCGCCAGGAGCAGCGTGACCCCCGCGGAGACCTCCGGGCCTGCCACTCCCATTGGCCCCGGCTCCCATGCGTAGACCGCCACCTCCACGCGGTCTCGCAGGCCGCGCTTGCGCACGTTGTCGGCCAGGAGCATGGACGCCTCGTAGGGCGCGGCCGGACATTTGTAGGGCAGCCCGGCCGTCAGGACAACCACTCTGCCTTGGTCAATCTCCTCCAGGGAGTCGCGGATAGCGGCGGCCCCCTCCAACGAGTAGAGGTTGTGGCCCCCCTCCGCCAGGCCGGGGACCCTCTCAGGCGCAAGCTGGGCACCCAGGGAGACAACGATGTAGTCCGCGGCCAGCTCCGCATCGTCCACGCGCACGGTCTTATTTTCCGGATCGATAGACTGTACCTCTCCCTTGATGACCTCAATGCCCTTCTTCTCCAGCCTCGCGAGGTCTCTAACGATGTCGCCGGGATCGCGCATGCCCACCTGTACCCACAGAAGGGAAGGCCAGAAGACGTGCCTGCCCTCCCTGTCTACCAGGATGACCCGGTGCTCCCTGCCGAGGCGCTTTCGCAGCGCGCCGGCGGTTACGAATCCTCCGACGCCGCCTCCGAGGATGGCGATGGTCTTCCCGGCCATTACGTCGCTTCCTTTCTCACGTGGCAGGGCTTCTTGGGCCAGGGTTGCACACCCAGTCTATCGCAATCTGCCGTAAAGCAGAAGGCTGGTCTCTATACGTGTGGCTTCCCGCCTCTCCCCCTCCTGGATTCCTGCTTCCGCAGGAATGGTCGGCGGGGGTGTTTACCGCTCACCCCCGTATCAAGTACGGGGCAGGCTCTGAGCCTGTCGAAGGGAGTGAGCGGGAGCCTCACGCCTGCCCCTGCCCGCTCGAATGGTTCGACAGGCTCACCACGAGCGGGCAAGAGGCGGTTGGCTACCGGCAGCTGCCGCCTGTAGCGTCGTACTGGAGGGACAGGCCAATCTGGTCCAGGCCGCCACGGCCGTCGATGACCTCAAGGTCAATGATAATGAAGCCGTCTTCTGGACTGAGGTCACTGGGGAGAGTCCGGGACACCCGCACCACGCCATAATCCACGTTTCCGCTGGTGACCGTGGTCACGGTGAAGTAGGCGTCCGCAATCTCCTCAAAGCCCGTCCTTTGGAAGTACTGAAGCGAGTCGCCGTCCGGGTCGGTGGCGCTGAACCGCGCCACCTCCGTGCCGCGCCGGGTGCCGGCGTTGGCGCACCAGGGCGTCTCCGGGTACCATACGGAGTCCCGGTCGAACTCCGGCGGGTTGTTGGGCCCGGAGGGCTTGCCGGGCGGCGGCGTTTGGCCGGGCTCCGGCTCCGGCGGCGCGATGGGCGTGGCCAGCACCGGGCCTGAGGACACCCCGGGCACAAGGTCGCCGTACTCCGACTGCGTGACCGCCCGCACCCGGAAGATGTACTCCCTGCCGTTCTCCAGTCCCGTGACCGTGTAGCCCAAGTTGGAGGACCCCACGGCCCGGGGCGCAATGTCCCGCCAGGTCTGATCATCTGAGCGCCAGAGCTGATGCCAGACGTCCGGCCGGCCGGCGGACGCGCCGGCGCGCCACTCCAGGTCCACGGCGCGGTCTCCGGGCCTGGCGGTCAGGCCGGTTACGGAGTCCGGCGGCTGCGCCGGGTCCGCCGCCTGCGCTCCTGGCAAGCCCTCCTGCGCGGGGGTGGTGGACCATGGGCCGGCCACTCCCATCCGGTTGACGGCCCGCACCCGGTACTGGGGCGTACCGCTGGCGAAGTCCTCATCCAGGTAGATGGTCCCGGTCACGTCATTCGTGGTCACCCAGCCCGGCTCCAAGCTCTGGACTTGGTAGTGGGTCACCGGGTGGCCGTTCACCCGCTCCACCGGCTCCCATTGCAGGATGTTGCCCACGGGGGTGTCCAGGACGGTCAGCCCGGTGGGCGCGCCCGGCGCGCCCGCGCCGGTCCCCGGCCGGGGGAGGATATCCCCCCGGTTGTTCCTCTGGACGTGGTCGTAGTACGGGCCGGAGTGCTCCGTGTAGCCCGTCTGCAGGTCCCCCGAGCACTCCAGGTCGTCGTCGGGAGTGCCGCCCGTCTTGATGCGGACGCAGTAGTCCCGCGCGGGGGCGATGACTGCCCGGAAGGGAACGTCGCTTTCGGTGAACACGGTCAGGGTTGGGCCTTCGCTCCGGCCGCTGGCCCGGCGCACTTCCCTGGGTTGCAGTCCCTCAATGGTCCACACGCCGTTGCTGTAGGATCCCTCGCTGGGGATGGCGTTGGCTATGCTGGGCGCCGGTATTCGCAATGGCGACAGCCGGACTTCGACAGGGGCGTCGTCCGGACCGTTGTTGAGGGCGGTGATGGTGTAGGCCCGCTGGCCTGGATCAATGGAAGGGTTGGGCCCGGCGTCCCGCACCTCCAGCTCAGATATGGGCCCCACATGGAAGGTGTAGGCGCCCGTGGCGGTGTAGGCTGTGCCCGACTTGGTAGCTCCAACGGTTAGATTTATCTTGTATGTGCCGAGAGCGCTGAACTCCAGAAGGGTTGTATATGGGTTAGACGTTGTGCTCTCGGGGAGATTCAGTGGTCCTAGGGATGTTTTGGTATCGGCGTCCAGAAGTGTAAAGGTTCCACGGTTACCGCCTATGAACCTAAGCGTGCCGGGCCTTTGCTTCGGTTCCACGTCGTTTAGTGCAAAAGTGTATGCGCTGTAATCTCTGGGCAGGAAGGTAAAATGGACCTCGGTTCCCGGTGTTTCAGGAACTGATGATAAATGAAACTCCGTTCTGCCGGTTCTCCATTTCCCGTCATGCCGCCCCCGAGGGTCCTGGATATGCACGGTGACTTCTTCGGGTTGACGGTACTTGACGCCGCCGGTCCCAGCCACCACCAACTCCAATGTGTCTGAACTGGTGCAGGGGGTGGACGTGACGTCGACGCAGTCAAGGAAATGGAACAGGGTGACCTCGCCGTCCGTCAGCAGTAGCGGCGGCGCCCCCAGGCATTGGGTGACGGTGTCGTTCTCCCGCTTGTCGCGCTGCAGGGCGAACCAGGGCACGGCCCTGACCACCTCCGCCGTCAGGCACCGCTCCTCGAGGGGCAGGTCCTCCAGGCTGCCGGCGAGGTTGACCGCCACCGGGAGGTCCAGGGTGATTGTCCTTTGGGGGTTATACTCCAGCGTGCCCACGTCCCAGATCCCGGTGGCCGGGTCTAAGGTCGTGCCGTCCGGCGCCTGCTGATCAGCGGCGAAGGCCAGGCCCGGCGAAAGGCTGATTTTGACCTGGACGTCAAGCAGAGTATCGTCACAGTCAAATCTATTTCTCCCACACGAAACACCACGACTGTAAGGCAAGGTCCCAGCGCGATTCAGGGCTCTTATCGTGAAGGTCGTCGCTCCCCCCTCCTGCGGGAACCGGGCGGATATGCCCGCTACACTAACGGATATGTCTCCGTGGGTGTATTTGCTCGGATAGGTGTCCGAAATACCTCCACCCACACGCACGGCCATGACCCATCCCTCCGTGGCATTGTTGTGCTGGAAGCCAGGCGGTTCCACCGGGACTGTTTCGATGATCTCGGCGTGCAGCCGCATCGGAAACAGCCTCGGCGCATTTGCCCCCGCCCTCGTTGGCCAGTGCGGGGCGCCAGTGAGCGGGACGCGGTATTCCCTCGTCGCACTGCCCCCGGGCGGCAGGTCCCGGATCTCCCATATTCTCGTTTCCTGGTAGCCGTTTACGGCGCCGAAGACTACCCGCACCTTCACGAGGGAGGCCGTCACTGACGGGTGGCGCCCGACGGTGTTGTTCCTCACGGTCAGAAGCCATCCTGGCTTCGTGGGGTAGTCGTAAGCAATGGACAGGTCGGTCAGTGGAGGGAGGGAGTTGTCAACGGCGTGGGCGGGGGAGGGCGCCGGCAGCAGGGCAACGGCCAGGGCGGCTATCGCCAGCGCTGCCCCGCGCAGCCTGATGCGGGGGGGGGGGGGGGGGAGGGCT
>DAOUJS010000122.1:0-3716 GCA_034422355.1 Dehalococcoidia bacterium
GCCAGTGGACTGAGACCGAGATTACGGCCATTCGACAGCAGGCCGATGGGGAAATCCGGGAGATGGCTCCTCTCCAGGTGGAGATCATCGAGACGATACGCCGCGAACTGGACGACGACGCGATCATGGTTGCCGGGACCACTGACATCGGTTACTGGAGTCATCTGGCCTACCCGGTGCTGGCCCCGCGTTCCTACCTCACCTCCTCCTACTTCGCCACCCTGGGCTATGCCTTCCCCACGGCCCTGGGCGCCAAGGTCGGCAACCCCGGCAGGCAGGTCGTTGCCACAACCGGGGACGGCGGGTTCGGGTACGCCTCCAGTGAACTGGCCACCGCGGTCCAGGAAGGGATAAACGTGGTGACCCTGGTGTTCAATAACGAGATGCTGGGGGCGTCGCACCACGACCAGCAACAGCGTTTCGGCGGCCGGGTCATCGGCACCCGGCTCCACAACCCTGACTTCGCCCAACTGGCCGAGGCATACGGCGCCATGGGCGTCAGGCTGGACAGCCACGAAGGTCTAGGGGACGCTCTCCGCGACGCCCTGAGGACAGAACACCCGGTTGTCATCGAGGTGCCCATTCCCAACCTCGCGCCGCCGTTCCAGATAGCTCCCCGCGGATTGGAGAATGTCGGGAGTTAGAACCCAAGCAAGAATGACTACTTACCCGGGGTGGGTAGTGGAGCGCGCCTTGTCCTGGCTATCCAAGCGCCGGCGATCCTGGCGCGCTACGACAAGAAGGTATCCAACTAAATAGGAGGAGTTGATCGTGACCAGTGACATTAACGGAACTCCGGCTCCTGTATTCGATCCTGAACGCTTAGCCGGGGCGATGGAAGCTCGTGGCGTGGACGGCTTGGTGATTACCACGCCCCTGAACGTGACCTACCTTTCGGGGCACAACCCCACAGCGCCCAAGGCCGACGAGCCACCGGGAGTCGCTGTGGTTGTCTCGCGGCATGACTTGCAACACCCCATCCTGATTGGGCCTGACATATTCGTATCGCCCTTCCTGTATGAGCCCATTTGGATCGAAGACATCCGTCCCCATCGAAGCGTCCTCCTTCCGGTGGGCGCATCGACTGACCGGTCTGAGTTTTTCCGGTTTATGCCGGCCTCCCGGCAGGATTCCGGCTGGGTAAAGAACGCCGGTGACCGGTTCGCTGGCGGCTTTACCGAGGCGATCAGTGATGCTGTGCAGGACTTGGGCCTCACCCACGGATGCATCGGCTACGATGACCTGAGAGTGGGCGGCAAGGTGGCCGGCTCCCTGACGGACGTTTTCGACGCATACAACTTGATGATGTTTGTTCGGGAGAAGAAGAGCGCCCAGGAAATTGAATGGCTGCGGGAAGCCACCCGGGTGAACCAGGTTGCCATAGAACGGACGGTACAGTCATGGAGTCGAGGCAAGCACTGGAAGGAGCTGGTAGATACCTATCACGCGGAGATCAGCGCGCTGGGCGGATGGGTCTACGACCCAGGCGGAGTCTTCTTCGCCAACCCGCTGGACGGCGACCCCGCCGTGCGACTGCGGGTGGACTCCGAGGACTTCGTGGTCCAGCCGGGCACCAACATCATGTTTGACTGCCATGGGACCAAGAACCAGTACTGCTGGGACGGCGGCAAGACCTGGGTCGTGGAGGACTACGGCTCAGACATTGCCCGCCGCATCGGTCGGGCTACCACCGAAGCGATGAACGAGATTCACGATGCCATGCGCCCCGGAGTCCGGATTGCCGACCTGCAAGAGAAGAGCCGGCGAACCTTTCAACAGTTGGGAGTGCCGCAACACGACTCCGTGCTCACCTACTTCCATGGCCTGGGGCTGAGTCATGCGGATGTCCTGGCATTAGTGGAGGACGGCTCCGATCCCAACTGGATGTTGCAAGAGGACATGGTGATAGCCGCGCACCTTCTGTGTCCGGGCGATGAGAAAGAACGCTGCTGGATCGAGGAAGTGTTCTTGATCAAAGAGGGAGGATCGGAGCCGTTGTTCACCTGGGGAAACGACCCGTTGACCAACGGCTGACGGAGGAGAACGGTATGAACCCACTGGAATTGGCTGAGATAGGAAGCACCGGGCTCAAGGTTTCAAGACTGGGGGTTGGCGGGGTGGCCCTGGGCCGGTCGACGACCGAGGAGGAGGCCGCCGCAACCCTGGGCAAGTGCATCGAACTGGGCATCAGCTACTTCGACACGGCCCCGGTATATGGCGGAGGGGTCAGCGAGCAGCGTTACGGCAGGATTCTCTCTGAAGTCCCGCGTTCCAGTTTCACGATTTCCACCAAGGTGGGCCGGCTGTTGGAACAAGACCCTCCCTCTCCGGTGGGAGCGGTGATAGGGCAGGACGCATCGAGGGATATGCCCTACATCTACGATTACGACACCGTAATGCGGGTTTTTGAGGGAAGCCTGAAACGTCTGAACCTGGACTACGTTGACATCCTGTTGATCCACGACCCCGACAACCATTTCGACCAGGCGATGGATGGGGCCTACAAAGCCCTCACGGACCTGCGTTCCCAGGGGGTGATTTCTGCCATAGGGGCCGGCATGAACCAGTGGGAAATGGAGGCCCGCCTGGCCCGGGAGGGGGACTTCGATTGCTTCCTGCTGGCGGGACGGTACACCCTTCTGGACCATTCAGCGCTCCCCGAGTTCCTGCCCCTTTGCCAGGAGAAGAACATCAGCGTAATTATTGGCGGCCCCTACAACAGCGGCATTCTGGCCTCCGACCTGACAGAGACTGCCACTTTCAACTACCTCCCGGCCTCGGCCCAAATCCTGGAGCAGGCAAGGCGTTGCAAGGCGGTCTGCGACCGGCACGGCATACCGCTCAAGGCCGCCGCCCTTCAGTTCGTTTTTGGCCATCCGGCCGTTGCCGCAATAATACCGGGCCCGCGATCTGTATCGGAAGCGGAAGAGAATTTCCAGATGATGGCACATCCCATCCCCGCCTCGCTGTGGGAGGAGCTACGACACGAGGGACTCATTCCTGCGGACGCTCCCTGTCCACAATAGCAAAGGGAACGTCTCTGACTGGACCGGCTCCATCCGGCTCCCCGGCGCGTCGCATTCTGTCGCCGAATGACGAGCGCAACATCACAGTCCGCTTTCATGACCTGCAAGACTGTCCTGCCCCACATGATTGAATAGCGCAGCGGCTTAGTAGTCAAACTGACCTCGAAGAACATGGCGCGCCAAGGCCGGGCCGGACGGGCGTCCTATGGGGTGCAAAGGCCGCAGTGGCGGCGGGGTGGCGACCCGCTATGCCAAGAGAACGGCGTCATGCCTGGCCGCCTGCCGACTCCGGGCAGTAACGATCTGGAGCAAACTCTTTTGACGACACACCATAACACTACGACAGTGGTCACTGTGGGATGACCAAGTTTTCGTTTATCGTGTAGCGTACAATACCGTACGTGAAGGACGCCCGGAGGTAGAGGATGGTCTACAATGTAATTGTAGTTGGAGCCGGATCGGCGGGCAGCGTGCTGGCCTCCAGGCTTTCCGAGGACCCGGACCGTTCCGTGCTGCTGCTGGAGGCGGGGCCGGACTACCCTGAGCTTGACCTGCTGCCCGATGAGTTGAAGCGGGGAAGCAATTTCCTGAAGTCCGCCTTTGGGTCGCACAGTTGGGAGTACCTGGGCAACATCACCGAGCGGCAGACCTCGGAAATACCTATCCCGCGTGGGAAGGTAGTGGGCGGCT
>DAOUJS010000123.1:0-35677 GCA_034422355.1 Dehalococcoidia bacterium
TTAGAGGATCGGGTGGCCATTGTTGGCGGTGCGGGGTTGGAAATGGGCAAACACGTTGCCATGGCGCTGGCCAGCGAAAAGGCAAAAGTCTCTCTTTGCGCCCGGAACGAAGCGGGCCTGCGCAGCGCGGAAATTGAGGTGGCCCGCATTGGCACCCAGCACAACGTCCTGGCCATGCCGGCGGACCTTTCCGAACCCAGGGACATTCGTCGGGTCGTGCGGGACACTTTCAACCGGTTCGGACAAATTGACATTTTAGTGGTCCGAACACGCCAGCCCAACCGCGGTGCGCTGGCCGACATTGAAGACAGCGAAATGGCCGAGGAAGTGGAGCGCCACCTGCTCAGCGCGGTGAGGCTCACCCGGGAAGTCATTCCTTACATGAAGCAGGAACATTGGGGACGCATCATTAACCTGGACCTGGCATCGATGCGGCAGGTCGTTGAAGGCGTACCCCAGGCCAACGCCCGGCAGCTTTACCTTATCGGCTATTTCAAGACCCTCGCCCAGGAACTGGCCCCCTTCAACATCACCGTCAACAGCCTCCTCACCGGCCCCCTGGATACGGAGGAATTGAAGGAGTACCTGGAAAACCAGGCTAAGCAGGAAGAGGTTGAACTCTCCGAGTTGTCCAGGCGGACAGTCAAGCGGGTGCCGATGAGGCGCCTGGGCAAACCCAGGGAAATCGGTGAGATGGTTGCCTTCCTGGCCTCGGAAAAGGCCGGTTACCTGACCGGCGCCACCATCTCCGTGGACGGTGGCCACAGCCAGTGAAAGTATGAGAGTCGTAAAGAAGCTCATCCGAAGCCCGTTTACCCGCCGGCCAGTTGGGGCGACGACCGAGGGCAGGACGCACATCCCACCCTAGCTTCAGTTCATGAATCAAATCTCTGCGCAGTAATTGGCCACAAAGGGAGTCCAGGTCGGTCAGGTGCGGGGATGAATGCCCGATGGCGTACTAATCCAACAGTGGAAGGAAAGCGCGGTGGGCGAGTGTAGCGTCGTCAAGCCAAGGAACGGCCCTGAATCAGTGAAACCACTGGCCGTAGAGTTGCTGAATAGCAAGAGACTAGGGATTCCATGAAACTGCTGGCAAGCCTTGCCGCCGTGGTGATGCTGGTAGTGGGTTGCGCTTCCGAGGTTCCGACTCGCTCACCCACTGTCGCTCCAGGGCCTGCACCAGACCTTCGCGCCACCGTGGAGGTCCACGTGGCTGCCACCGTCGCCGCCATGCCCGCGCCTAAGGCGACCGCAACCACCTTGCCACCAGCCACTGCCACGGAAACCCCGATGCCGACTGCCACTATGCAACCAACGGCAACTCCAGCTCCCACGGCAACGCCGGTCCCTACCGCAACGCCAAGGCCGACGCCGGTCCCAGGTCCTTTTCCTTTAAGCAACCCCAGGGTCACCGGGGTCAGGTTCTTTGAGGGCGGTTGTGACGAGTTGCGCCAAGGGTCGGTCGTGTACTCCAATGTTTTCGACCAGCGGACGGCTCGGTGCATATATTGGCAACTGAACCTGGTCTTTGACCGCCAGCCGGAAAGGGCAGATTTTGAAATCGACGCCGTCTACCGCGGCCCCGGAAGCGGCGTTCTGGCCCGCCACACCGCCAACACTTTTGTCGATAGAGGCTGGACCAACAGCCAACACGCCACCGGGGATGGATGGCCACAGCCCGGGAATTGGGAGACCGGTGACTACCTGGTGGAGCTGTTTGTGGGGGACCAGTTGATCGCGTCGGCTGGATTTGCCGTTACTGAGCGGCCGGACCCGCCGGCGCCGGCCGCAGTGCCCGGGCAGAGCCGATTACAGACGGTCAGAGACCGCGGCGCCCTGATTTGTGCCAGCCGCGACAACGTTCCCGGCTTCGGTCACCTGGACGCCGCAGGCAACAACGTGGGCTTCGATATTGACCTCTGCCGCGCTGTTGCCGCCGCAGTGCTGGGCGACCCTGACGCCGTTGAAATTCGCCCTATTACCGCCGCAGAACGTGGACCGACCATCCGGAGCGGCGAGGTAGACCTGCTGGTTCGGACCGTCACCTGGACAGCGTCACGCGACTCCCAATGGGGGAACTTTGTACGGACCATGTTCTACGATGGCCAGGGCTTCATGGTCGGGAACGAACTGGGCGTCGCCAGCGCTCTTGAATTGACAGATTCCACGGTCTGTGTGGTCCAAGGCACAACCACGGAATTGAATCTGCACAACTATTCCAAAGTGAATAACCTGAGCATTACGGCCTTGGCCTTGGAAGATACCTTCGCGGTGGTAGCAGCCTACCTGGATGGTCAATGCGATGCTTTCACCAACGATCACTCCCAGTTGGCTGCCATAGGCTCCCGGCTCCCCGATCCCACCGCACACTCCATCTTACCCGAGTTCATATCCGAAGAGCCCTTGGGACCGGTGGTTCCTCACGGCGATGACCAATGGTACGACATCGTGAAGACCGTGATGAGCATTCTGATCTACGGCGAGGCATACGGCGTATTCTCGGGCGGAGTTCCCGGCGCCGCAACCGGCGACACCGCCGTGGACCGACTGC
Source organism: Dehalococcoidia bacterium (assembly GCA_034422355.1). Taxonomy (GTDB): domain Bacteria; phylum Chloroflexota; class Dehalococcoidia; order Lucifugimonadales; family UBA3495; genus CATOSP01. The sequence goes on from DAOUJS010000123.1 coordinate 2,552, forward strand.
TGGGTGTTCAAGGTTCCTTCGGCCAGGACAGCCTGGGATTGAGCCAGACCGTGGCGCAGGACGTGCTAAAGGCAGTGGGCCACTACGGCGAGATCTACGATCGCAATCTGGGCCCCAACGGCATTAACCTTCCCCGCGAGGGTCGGCGCAACGCTCTTTGGGCTGATGCTCCCTGCGGGGACTGCCCCAAGGGCGGCCAGATATACGCTCCTCCCCTGCGTTAGCTTCGGGCATAGGCCTGCTGGCGACGGAGCATTCGAGAAACCAGTCCCCTAGTCTCTCAATCCGCGCTCAAGGATAGGTTTGACTTCGGGATGGCAGAGGAAGCGGCCGTCCGGCTCTGAATCATGGCCACAGCCGAAACGGTGTGACACTGGGACGATAGGCACATTAGGCACTATTCTCGCCGGACTACAAGAGCAGCACCATCAATACCCAGAGAACCCACGCCATCATGGGAGAGATTGCTGCGAAGAAGCCGATGAAAGCTTTCAGTACTGAATCGGACAATGCCCCTATGATGGTTGGGCCTGCACCGTTAGTCAAAATGGAAACCTGTCAGTATATTGCTCGGTAGGAGCGGCGGGGATGGGGTGGAGAAGTGGCGCAGGCGCATCGTTGTCGTGACCTTGCGGACTTGATTAGGGAAGAGCAAGACCCGCAGTTTTGCGGCGAAACCGGCAAGAGAGGCCGGCCGGCTCAGGACAACCGTGTGCTGGTGAAAGCGGTGTTTTGAATCCTGTCCTTTGGGGCCCTCCCGGCGTGGGCAAGACCCATCCGGCCGTGATCGATGGTCTTAAGGGCCAGCGCCACAGCCAGGGAGCTTATTGCGTCCCCGCCTATGACCTGATGGAGGACCTGCGTAAGGCCCGGGCCGAAAACAACCTGAATCGACGTAAGAGAGTCTACCTGGCCCCCAAGGTCCTCGTTCTTGACGAGTGCGGCATCTGGCCCTATGACCGGGACTCGGCCACCGCCTTCTTCACCCTGGCGTCCGCCAGGTACGAACGAGGATCCATCATCCTGACTTCCAACAAGGGATTCGGGGAGTAGGGAGAACTGCTGGGCGACACCGTCTACGCCTCGGCCATCCTGGACCGGCTGTTCCACTACAGCCATGTCCTGAACATCCTGGGCGAAAGCTACAGGCTCAGAGAGAAGCGCGAGGCTGGACTATTCCCTTCCCTGCAACACCTGCATCCCGGCCCCGATAGACAGGGGGACAATCCCAAGACTGACATGTGGCTGAGCAATGAAGGAGTGGCTCAATTCTAACCCGTAGTTCTTGTTGTTGGCCTACTTTTATCCCGTGATTGAGATCTTACCACAACTGTATCGCAGAATAGGTCTTGAAGGGCACGCTTGTCCTTACGTAAGGCGACCAGCAAGAAACTGCCGTAGAAGGTCGGCCCCAGAAGGCCCCATGCCAGGCAGCTTCTAAGGAGCTTCCGGCCAGGTCCTGCTGGGAAACCATCCGTTCTCAGGACGGACAGTCTGAGCAATCGCTTCCCGGGTGAGACCGTCAGGATGGTAGCGAAGCCAATGAGAAACGCGACCGCTAGGATAGCCGACACAACCAGGGACTCAGACGGTATGGTGTTATAGATGACGTAGGCGACCACCACCAGGACAAAGTCAACAAAGAATGCCGCCAGTCTTCTCCAAAACCCCGCTGGCGTGGAGTTGCGGCTAGAGCAACCCTCGTTAGCAGTGCTATTCAGTGGGGGAGATTCCAAGTGCCGTCACGTTCTTCCTCAGGGCCTAGAATGCGCGGAGTTTGGGGCGCTGTTGAGAAAACCGGCGCGGGGTTCACGGTTGAGTCACCTAAACACTCCGACTTACTACCCTCGGAAGGTTCCTTTGTGCATTATGTTCGTTGCCGAGCGGCAAAAGTACGATGGCGGAATCATTCGGGCCCTGCCCCCATTTCGTCACGGCCATTTTCGGGCCGGGACTTTTGCAATTTTCTCACCATGACAGTCCTGCAGTACATCACGTCCCGCGTACAATTCTAGGCCGCCAGCCAAACCATTTACATCCATCCACACTTCGCCCGAAGGGCCTAATACTAATACCAATCAGGATAGGCACGGATAGGGGCGACGCAGTTTGCCCCTGGTTTCCTGGGCAGTGAACTGCCAGTTGATGCAGGCCTGAGACTGGTTCCGCTCCAGTTCCGGGGCTTGCACCTGCCGGCAAAGAGATTCCTCATCGGGGTTGCGCTGCCTGAGACAACTGCGGGAGAAGACGCTGAATTCGATCTCCGCCATCCCTTCGGTAGGCTCAGGACAGGATTCAGCCAGCTTCCATGCTTGGGCGTGTAGTGGAACTCCAGCCGCTTGGCGATGCGCCGGGCCTCCTTCGGAAGGAAGGCCTCGTAAAGAGACGCGGTCCTTTGGATGTTCAAGTTGTCCAGAACCAGGCGGACCACGGGAACATCCGGGTAGGCCTCATCCACCAGCCACTGCATCTGGTGGGCAAAGTCCTCCCTGGTACGCCGCTCCGTGATGGCCACGTGTCGCCAGCCCGCCTTGGGTTCACAGGCCAGGAATAGGTTGCGGGTGCCCTTCTCTCCGGTATTCATAGTCCTGGCGTTTGGACGCCCCGGCTTTACCGGCATGGGCTCCCTGGTATCAGCCAGTCCGCCTCCGGCGGAGGTGAAACTCTCGTCAAAGCAGACTACTGGCCTGGCTGGGTCATAGGGTTCAGCGTACAGGTCCAGCACGTCCTCCATGTAGGCCACAAAGTCGGCGCTCACCCTGGGGATGCACTACTCTTTCTTCCGCCACGGCTGGAGCGCGTTTTTTTCAACCGCAACCGCACCGTCTCCGTCGCCAGCGACTCCACCAACCCCAACTCCACCGTCTTGTCCGCCAGCAGCCTCAGGGTCCAGTGGTCATGGCCCTCGGGAGCGGGACTGCAGGCCAGGGCTACCAGGTGGGCCTCCACCCGCTCGTCCACCTTTCGGTACCGTTTGACCTGGGTGCGGTGTCTGAGCACCTGCTCCAGTCCTTCCTCGGCGTAGCGCCGCTTGATGCGGAACACTGTTCTTAACGACACTTCCAGCGCCGCTGCCGCTTGCGGCGCCGTCCATCCCTCATCCATCATCAGCAGGATGCGGGCTCGCGCCATGGCACGGGCTGAACCCCGGCCGCTCCGGATCATTTGCTGGAGTCTGCTGCGTTCCTCTTTCTTCAGCCGGACCTCATACTTCTCCAGAGCCATGGCCGCCACACCTTCCTTTCCCCACTGGCTCAGGGTATGGCATCCCTATGCCAGAACGTCTATTTCTTGCTTTCCTGATTGGTTTCGGTACTAGGTAAGCCCGGCCTTCAGTTCGGTGATTGGCCGGGTAAAGTTTATGGAACGCTACGGGTTAAGCGTCCACCAGGCGGCGGCTCTGGTGCTGGCCCGTCGTTTCCTCGGCTGCTCCCAACGCATCCCACACCGACGGGTCTGTCCCATCGGCATTGGGCCCATGTCGCCTACACTGTACCTGCCAGGAAGCGGGTCGAGCACATGTGGATCCTGTGGGGAAGCATTCTGGGACCGTTGAGACCGGTCCGCCGCGGCGGACAGCGCAGCTCCGGCTGGCGAGGAGCAAACCTGATCCGGTTCAGGCGGTCAACTCGGTGACCTGAGCGGGGACCAGCTCGGTGTTCCCGGGTGAGATTCCCTGGCGGAGCCGCCTTGCACTGTTGGGGGGCGAGTCGCCTTAACCGCATTTTCTGGAAAGGTTGACCATGCCCATGTTAACAGGATCAACCATTTTGGCACGGTAGTCGGAGAACAACGCCGCTATCGCCGCCTTAACGGCAAGTTCGCCAAGCCCAAATTCCACTGCCACTGCCTTCGCCATAGTTGATTAGACTGAGTTCAAGATGGGAATCAAGAAACCTGCACCGCCTATATTTGCCGCAACTTGGGATCGAGTCGATCTCTCATCCAGTCACCGAGCAAGTTCATGGAAAGTACGGTCAACATTATCGCAAGGCCAGGGAAGAACGATACCCACCAATTGGCAACAATAAGGTCCCTGCCTTCCGCAACCATAAGCCCCCAGGCGGGCGTGGGTAGGGGTAGTCCCGCCCCCAGAAAGCTCAATGTTGATTCAAGCAGGATTACGTGTCCCACTTCGAGAGTCACGACAACCAGAAGTGGATTGACTATGTTGGGGAAGACATGCCGGGTCATTATTCTTGTGTTGCTGCAACCCGAGGCCCTTGCCCTATCTATAAAGTCTCGGTTCTTAATGGACAGGGTCTCCCCCCTGGCAAGACGTGCGAATCTTGCCCACAGCAGAATTGAGATGGTCACTACGACCGTTCCGAGGCTGGAACCCAGTATGGTGACCAACACTAACGCCATCAAGATAAAGGGAAACGCCAGGAAGGCTTCCACGACACGCATAATCAGGTGATCTACCCATCCACCTTTGTAGCCAGCAAGCAGTCCCAGGAAACTGCCGAGAACTCCCCCCGCAGCTATAGCGAGAAGCGCTACTGTTAGAGAGACTCGGGCGCCGTGCATCATCCTGGAAAGTATGTCGCGTCCTGCCCGATCCGTTCCCAAAGGAAATGTCCAAGAGCCACCTTCCTCTATTACTACGCCATTTTCCATCTCGGCATCCACCCAGGCAGGAGGCTGTAGGCGGTCGCTTAGCTTTCCAATAGTGGGATTGTGTGCGGCGAGCACGTCGGCGAAAACTGCGGGAATGACCAGCAGCACCAGAAGAACACTTACGGGGACAATGGGAAAACGCCGGGCGGCCTTCAGCTTCTTGTGTAACTCCGGAAGGGCATACCAAGGTTGTCTAGCAAGTACAGTCGTCGCCATTGGATTAAGTCCTTTATCCCTCTGTGTAGCGAATGCGGGGATCGAGGTAAGCATAAGCGATATCTATAACCAGGCTGACGGCGATGACCAAAACCGCCCCAACCAGGGCGATGGTCTGAACTACAGTGAAGTCCCTGCTTTGAACCGACTGGACCGCCAGCAATCCCAGGCCAGGCCACGCGAATACCGTCTCGATGGCAACCGCCCCCGTGAAGAGGATTCCTATGATGATACCCAGGTAGGTCAGGGGGCCAATTGCCGCGTTTCGAAGGCAATGCTTCCAGAGGATCTTCCACCGCGGCAAGCCCTTGATATGCGCCATCTTTACATACTCGGCATCAAGTACTTCCAACATAGAAGACCTGGTCAGGCGCATAAGGGCCGCGACTTGATAATATCCCAGCGCAAGGGCGGGCAGGATAATGTGGCTGAAACCTCCCTTGCAACAAGTGGGCAACCAGCCGAGCATTACCCCGAACACCCAGATGAATATGATTCCCAGCCAGAACTGGGGTAGAGACTGGCCCAGGAGTCCGAAGATCTTCGCAGCGTAGTCAAGAAAGGAGTCTTTCTTAACCGCCGAAAGTACTCCTATTGGCAGGGCGATTAATATGGCAATGGCAAGGGAAAGCCCGGCCAATTGAAGCGTCGCCGGTAGCCTTTCTCCTACCAGACCCATGGCGGAGTATCCCTTGTAGGCCAGGGAGTCACCGAAATTGCCGGTAAGTCCATTCTTCACGAAGGACAGGTATTGAATGTAGAGCGGGCGATCCAGACCCCACAGTTCTCTTACCTGTTGGATACGCTCCTCATCCGCTTCGTCGGAAACCAATACGTTGATCGGGTCTCCCGACAGCCGCGCTAATGAGAATACCAGTACGCTGATAATGAACAGGGTAACGATTGCCTGCCCCAACCGTAGTACGATGTATCTTTGCATTGCGGAATGAGCACTCTCAGTTAAGCATACCCGCGCCCGTTCCCAGACAACCCGGGAACGGGCGCGTTACCTCCTATTGGGCAGGAACGACAAACTCGAGGTCGCGTATCCCGTTCAACCCGGTGGTGAGGAATTCGCTCACGACGTCGGGATTGTAGGCATACTGAACCCGTACTGCCACCAGGGGAATGAGGGCGTATTCGTAGAATAGCTCGTCACCCATGGCTTGCAGGAGGTCATGGCGCCTGGCCCCGTCCATCGTAACCACCAGTTCTTCCAAATTGGATTGGAAGGTGGTCGATACGTACCATTGTTGCTGGTCCCGGTTCAAATTGTGGTGGAAGGAAGAGCGAGTGGCAGGAGTATTCTCCTGGGCCGTCCACCAGAATCCCCAGCCGGCATGATCGAACTGGCGATAGTGTCCTCGGAAAGTCGAGAACTCAAGCTCCTCGACCTCAAGCTTCACACCTACTGCATCCAAGTAGCCGATGGTTGCCTCTACTAATTCACGCCAGGGAATTCCGGGTCGGGCGAAGGCCTTCCACTTGACGGTAAACCCTTCCGGATATCCCGCTGCTGAAAGCAGTTGTCTGGCTTCCTCGGGGTCGTATCGGTACATTTCGGCGAAGTCCTGCTCCCACTGGGGATTCCAGCCGGAATTCCTGGGATACCACATAGGTGGCCCAATGATCTTTTCCGCCACTCCGCCCCAAAGCTCGTTGACCAATTCGTCGCGATCAATAGCCAGATTGATGGCTTTGCGAACTTCCTTGTTGAGCCAGGCCACGTCGGGATCGTACTGGTCCAGGCCGATGTCAAACTGACCTCCCATTACACCGAATACCACTGAAGCCCCCAGAGTGGTGAGGGCAACTTCCATACCCTGATTTTTGGCTTCCCCGGACAGTTCGGTGGGTAATTCCACAATATGTGCCTGGCCTCCAAGAAGCATGGCCAGTCGTGTCGAAGGTTCAAGCACGTAAAGGATTTGAAGCTCCTCGAAAGCGGGCTCCTTGAAGTAGTGGGTGCCGGGTGCGTTCTCCCACAGTGTGTAGTTGCCCAATTGGGTCTCAACAAACTGGTAGGAGCCGGTACCGGCTACCTTCTTGACCCATTCCTCGTAGGGGGCCGATTCCATCTGCCCTTGGCTCAGCATGATATTGGCCCAGCGGTCGCTCATCTCATAAAAGAACTCGGCATCGGGCTGGGCCAGGTTGAACACCACCTGGTGCGGGTCGGAGGTATCCACAACTCCGGTAGGAATGGGGGGCTGGTTCTCCCGCGGAATCCCGAAGCGATCCTTCATGTGATTGACGCGGGCGATTTCGCTCTCGGCCCTCAGGTAATGGTTGAGGGAGGCTTCTACGTCGGCAGAAGTGAAATTGCCGAAGTCGAAGTGGAATTCCACGTCGTCTCTGAGAGGGAAGGTCCAGGTTTGCCCATCGGAACTAAGTTCCCAACCCTCTGCTAGGCGGCCTTCAATTACGCCGTTCTTATGTCCAAACTGGACCAGGAAGTCCCCGTGGGGTAGCCATTGAAACTGCTGGAAATTGGCGGCGAGGCTGGGGTCGGTAGTCTCAGGGGAAGGAGGAATCTGGGCCGCAATCAGCCTGGTTACCTTGGCCTCTGCGACCGGTGCTGGAGTAGGCGTGGCGAAAGCCGTGGGTGTAGCCGCCGCCGGAGGTGGTGCGAAGGTGGCCGTAGGCGGCGGCGGGGTTGCCTCCGATACCGCAGCTGGAGTCGCGGTTGCTGCAGCACCACAGGCAACAGCGATTAAGGCTAGAAGGGCGAGTGGAACCAAAAACCAGTTTTGAAACTTCGTAAATGCCGAGTGGTCCATGTCCGACCTCCTTGAAGCTGCTTTAGTGCATTACCTCCGGTATTCAATGGGGCGCTGGTACTGGGAAGTTCAACCGGTGTCGGAAACCGTCCCCTCGACGGCTCGTCCAGGGACACCAGCCGTAAAGGTCCCTGGATCGGTAAAGTCGGCTTTACGTTCTGCTCCGCTTATAACTCGTGCTTGACCATCCGGTTACCTTACCCACCGACTGTCGATACCACCCGAGATAAACCCACTTTAAAGCGCAAACTCGATGCACTCTATGCTCGCTCCCAGTGGCGCCCTGGTCCTCCTTTTCACCATACCCATTAGAACAACAGACGCAACTAGAGACCGAACGCATTCTCGAGTGATTCGTCGGTCTACTGGCAATGCTCATGAAAATCAGAATAGTCCAGATATGTGTGGTAGAAATTCACAACCGCAATCTCCCGCCAAGGTTGGGGATGGCATTGGGATCATTGAAGGTGGGTGTGCAATTAACAAAGAAAGGAGAAAGACGGGTTCCTTAATAATTTGACTTAATATTATCTGATTACCTTGATAATCGGGTATATTACGGCTTAATTACCCCAATAATTTTTCTTGAAACCCACTTTTATTACATCAGATACTATAGGCGTTCATCCGGGGTGTCAACTTGGAGTGATATGCCAATTGCAACCTTACTGAGTGGCTGTCTGCGGTGCGCAGGGGCTCGGGCCCTTTTAAGAAAATATCCGTCCAGTTCCGCGGCACACCCAAGAGGCGTCCACGGGCATTTTCCGGCCCATCGAGGCAAGGGCTCCTGATTCAGTCTTCCACAAGGTTTCTCAGCGCCGCCGATGCCGGCCTGCCCCAGCAAGTGAGGCTGCCGTCGGTACGAATCCCGCAGCCATACTCGCTGCCATGGTTCCATCTTCCACCGACGCTGACCGAGTGAAACTGGCCAGCGGGTGCCGCCAGTTGGCTGGCATCCCCGTCGTAGGCTTCCTCGTGGGTGGCCCAGCACGCCACCGTTCCGTCAACGCGAACGCCGCAGGCATGGGTGCTGGCGGCGCTGAGGGATCGGAATAGTCCGGCGGGGGGCTCTATCTCCCTGGTCTGGTGATTTCCCTGGCACTGTAGGGTTCCGTCCAGGCCCACACCGCACAGGTAGGGCATAGAGAAGTTCCCCACCGCCACCGATTGATAGGCCCCTTCCAGAAATTGAGCCAGGTCCAAGCTGGAACTGTCACTGCCCCAGCACGCCACCGAATGGTCGGTACGGACGCCGCAGTGCATGAGTCCGCTTCCGTCGATGGAACGGAAGGTTCCCGCTGGCGGGTTCCCGACGTTGTGGTTGCCCCAGCACACCAGGGTGTCGTCCAGCTTGATGGCGCAGCCGTGGCCGTAGCCGGTGCTGACCTCCTTGAACTCCCCCTGCGGCGGGTCCAGGTGGCCCCAGTCGGGATCATCGTCGCCCCAGCAGGACAGGGTTCCGTCGGTCAGTATTCCGCAACCGAATACGCTGTAGACGGTCTCGTCCAGGCTGATGGAACGGAACTCCCCCTCCGGCATGCTCATCTGGCCCCACCATGTGGTGACGTGCACCCAGCAGGCAACCGTGTGGTCCGGCAGCAACCAGCATGCGGTATCAGCATCGGCGGCGGCAAAGGCGTTTACGGAATCGGGCCTAGGGTCCACATACACGTTCGGTTCTTCGTTCCAGCAAACCAAGGAGTCGTCCAGCCGGTGCCCACAGGTGTAGTTGGTCCCGTTGTGGGAAAAGACCTCCCAGGAAATCACGCGCCCGGACTGCTCCATGGCCTCCATCTCGAATTGCGGCTGGCCGGGACAAGTGGTGGCACCACCGACGTCCGCCAAGCAGAAGATCTGGCTGTCCGCGCCCGGCACTTCCTCTCCTGGTTCCACGGCCCAGCACACGGCGGCGCCGTCGGTACGCAGGCCGCAGGCGTGGTGCACTCCCACGCTGGCACCCATGTATTCTCCTTCCGGTGGGCTGCTGGCTGAGTCATAGGACAATCCCCAGCACCGAACGGAGTTGCCGGTTGTAACGCCGCACGACCCGCCGAAACCCACGTGAACCTGTAGAAAGGAAACATCGGCTTCGTAAGCCTCTCCTTCAGCAACCAGTTCAGAGTACGTGCAGAGTTGGAAACATTGACCGTCCTCTCCCGGCTCCTCGCCGGCCCAGATGAACCCCCAGCAGACCACCTTTCCATCCGTCCTCAACCCGCAGCTGTAAACCAGTCCCGAACTCACCGACCGGAATCTGCCAGGCGGAGGACTGGCCTGTCCGAACTCGTCATTTCCCCAGCAAGTCAGGGTGTCGTCGGATCTCACCCCGCAGGAATGTGCCCCTCCCGCGCTGACGGACAAGAAGGCGCCTTCAGGCGGATCGGCTTCCCCGAACTCGTTATGGCCCCAGCAGGCCACTGATCCGCCGACCCTGATGCCACAGGTGTGGGCACCTCCCGCGCTGACGGAGATGAAGGCGCCCTCCGGCGGGTCGGTCTGTCCGGTTGTATGCCCGTACCAGGGATCCCGGTCGTTGGAGCCCCAGCACAACACCGAGCCTCCGCCCTCAATTCCGCAGGCATGGTTGGGACCCGAGCTGATGGACTCCAGAGCAGCGGTTGGCGATGGAAACGGGGTTTCGTTTTCGACAGTACCCGAGCACAACACTGTGCCGTCGTTCCGCAACAGGCAGGTATGTGCTCTTCCTGTGGTAACTGCCACATTGTCGTATTTGCCATCGGGAGCCGAAACGGGCACAGGTGTTGGGCGATATGCCCGGGGCACGGGAGAATCAGCGGGCTCGGACGTGACGGTGGGGAACATCGCCTGGGACGGCCGGAAGTCAGGGCTGCCCTGGACAGGCTTGGTTGGCGGGGTCTCGGTGGCACCGTTTGGGGCTGACGTTCCGGCGGGTTCCCTGGCGGAGAGTGTCCGCGCCCGCGTCACCGCTGGCAGAGGGGGGATGGTGGGAAGCTCCACCGCCACAATTGGCTGTCGTTTGTCCCCCGGCACAGGATTGGCGCCGATTTCGTCTCCCTGGCAACCGGATGCGAGCAAGAACGCGATCATCAAGGAAAGCAGTCCTGCGGGAATAGGCTTGAAGTTCCTCATCTTTCCAGGCATCCCTCTCAAATCCAGGATAGGCCTCTGCCCATGGATTTGAGACTCCTTTTATCCCTTTGGGGCCCATGAAGTGCGACCAGGCGTCGACGATGATATTGAACCGGGTCAGGGATGTGCGCTCGTTCTACGATCTCATGACGAGATTTCCCACAGCCGTTGTAAAAATGGTTGACTTTAGTCACAGACTGCCGTCAGCCATTCCTGAAGATCCGCCAAAGGCGGACCGCCACCCCAACAGTGCAAGGGGGCTCCGCCCGGGACTCTCACCCGGGAACACCGATCTGGTCCCCGTTCAAGCCACCCCGGGTGTTACTCCACTCGGAACAGCCTGAACCGGATTGGGTGGGCGTCTCTGCTTCCCCAGCCGGTGTTGTGCTGCAAGCACCGGTCTCAGCTGTCCCAGAACAGCACCCCAGCAGGTCCACACGTGCTTCACTCGATTCCTTGCAGGTACGGAGAAGGCGAACTGGACCCCGTTGCCCACGGGTGCAACCCATCGGCGGGGGACGCGCTCGGAACAGCCGAGAAAACGACGGGCCAGGACCAGGGCTGCCGCCTGGTGGACGCTGAGCCCGTAGCGTTCCATGAACTTCACCCGGCCAATGATGGAACTGAAGGCCGGGTTGACCTGATATACTTCCACCCCCTGGCGGTGACCGCGGGAGATGAAGCAGGCCCTGACTTTGCCATAACTGAAGCCGGACAGCATCCGGCTGTACCTGGGGGACTCCCCCTCCAGGGCGGCCTTCTTCTGCCGGAAATCCAATTTCTCCATCACGATGGGCTTGCCGACCTCCCGGGCATAGTCCACCACCTTGGCCACGGCGTCGCCGATGATGGCCTGGGCCTGGTGATGGGACTTGCCGTGAGTGACCAGGGGGACGCTGAAGGCCTGAACATAGTTGCCGCTGGCGTCGGTCCCACACACCGCCAGGTGGTCCGCGTTCAGGTCCACCCCGATGGCGCCATGCTTCCTGTCCGTCACCACGGGCACTTCCATCATCCTAGTGGTGACGAACAGCCGCCAGCCCTTCCCGTCCCGCTTGAACCGGTAGCTGATGGCCTGGCCCAGGCCTGAACTCCTGGCCGCTTTCTCCCCATACCGACGCCGGAAGTCTGAATACTCAGCATTGCTCTCCAGGGCCGCCAGCACCTGATCGTGGCCGTACCTGAACCGCACACCAGGGATGATCAAATACTTGCCCTGCTCCTCAGCCAGGGCGTCGGGCAGCCTGAGCCGCAGGGTCAGCGACCCATCGTCAGCCACGGTGGCCACGCACAACTGGCAGCCCGCTGTCTCGTCCCGGCTCCCCAGCACGAAGAACTCATCACTCCGAGCCGACTGCCACTCCTTGAGCCACTCAGCGTGGCTGGCATACCCGTTGGCTTCCAGGCTGTACTGCTTGCGCCAGAGCCTTTTGGACCCAAAGCAGAGACGCACCCGGCCTGCGGCAATATCCCCTTCCAACTTCTCCAGCCTGGATTGCAGGGTCGCCAACCGTCGCCGCTTCTGATGGGCCTGGTCCCGCCGTCCGTGCTCAGCAGCCCCGGCAATCTGCCCCTGGGCCCGCCAGATGCGCCTCTTCAGGCTGTCCACCTGCAACTGCTGCTGCTCCCGCACCGACGCCACCTTCCCCTCCAGCGACACCCGTACCCCGTTGAACATCCGCGCCGGTATCCGGTACCGCCTCAGGTACTCTCCCTTCGGTGCAACGGAAGACCGTCCCGCCCCCACATCGGCAAAGAGCCTGCGTTCTATCCTGCCGTACAGGTGGGCGAAGGTCGAAAGCAGGTCTTCTCCGTCGCTGGGGTCCATCCCTGCGAAATGGCAGACGCGGGTCTGGTAGGTGGCGGGTAGGTCCTTCCGTGCAGCAGCCGTTGCCTTGGTTGAAGACCTGTTTCCCCGGTGAGCAACCATATGCATATAGTAGCAGAACAACTGTTCGTAATGCCATGCTTCCCAGGGCGAAGAAAGAAAAAGCGGAGTCACTCCTCATCGGTGACCAAAGACTACCAATGCATAACTCGTAGGTACAATTGCTTTAACAGTTCCTAGCCCCAGCAAAATGAGGAGCACGCCCCAGAGGGCAGAATACACCGCCAAACGGTGAGGCGCGGGGGCCCCTGGGCAGAATTCAAGACGCATCTATTCCCGTCCCTCGCAGAAAGCCAGCACGTCGGCCAAGTCCGGTGATGCCGCCACGCGTGCACCGTCGGCATAGGCTACCCACTCCGTATCATTCCCGCGCCAAGCCTCCGCTCCTCTCGTAGGCATTCGCTTTACGGCAAATTGCCCTCTCACGTAGCCTTCATCTACATTTCCGTGCCAAGCTCTCGCCCCGTATTCGGTGACCGGCTCGGGCATGGGCCGGGACTCGGGCTCACCTCGGGCACTGTCCTGCGTCGCCTGCCATGCCCGGAACGACAGGGCCGCACTCAGCAGGGCCACAGCCAAAGCTGCTGCGGAGAAGATGAGCGCTACAATCGGAACACTGAAGTCGGGAACGTTCATGACCTTTGCCTCCATAACCAGACCTCTGCCCACGCCGTTCCTTCCACCGGGACCGCGATTACTGCCACCCGAAGCAAAGCCAAGACAAGCCTGCGCTGCCAGGCCAGAGGCCCATCAGTGGGCGCTTCCTGAGATCCGGAATCCTGTTGGAAAATGTACTGAGCGGCGTCAGTGCCCCAAGATCCACCTCGGTAGTGATACCAGAGGACGTGATTCCTTGCAAAACGCTCGCTATCCAACACATTGCAGCAGGCCATGTGTTTGGCCGCACTATCCAAGCCGGCCTCTTCGCAGACGTTTCCGACACCCAGAAATAGGACCTGGTCGCTCCTGGCCCGAACCTCCTGAACGGGAGTTGGCAGGCAGTCCTGGATGCAGTTTACGTCCCTTGGGTCCAATGGTCCTCGCACTCTTAACCGCTCCGCTCGGAAATTGCCCTAAACCTGGAGATTTATGTGCTCCTTCCTGTCAGAGCGCTGACTGGGATCAGCTATCATGAACGCCTATATTTCATGGGTATGCGGGAAAGCGACAGGGCCGCCCAACGAGTTTCGCACAGTCCTCCGAACGTAACTCTCCCGATCCTCGCCGCCAGGCGACCGAATTAAGAATTCCTTGCGAGCCCGGCAACACCCGTCGGGGGTGTTGGGGAATACTCACTAGTAGTCGCATTCTTTGGCGCCGCCCCCTACCGGTCTTGTGGGGCAGGCTCGAAGAGGCCACAGCCCGGCAGCGGGACGCCCCTAGAGGCCAGCCACACTTGCCGGCGCCCTGACCACCGTTCAACAGAACGGCCAAGCGGGAACCCCATACGCCAGCGCAGTCCCATAGCTCCCCAGTTACTCCAGCCATGAAATCCCGGCATGCGAGGAACCCCGTGTGGCATGCGAGTAGTGGAGCATCGCCGGCTTTGCCGCCTTGGGGTACCACATCAATGAAAAGCGGCAGCCTCAAGCGATGGCCTGCCCGTCCACAGCGGTACCCCTGGGCCGTGAAGCCATCGCGCCCGGCACACCGTAGGGGGAGTGGGTTTGCCCGCAGGCGCTAGGGAAATGCCGCAGACAAATAGACTCCATGCTAGGTCGGGAGCGAACCGTCCTGCCCGATGGTCTGGGAATGTCAGCAGGTAAAAGGGGCGTGTCACTTGCAGGTCCACGTCTTGGTAGCCCCAGAGCCTATACTAGTCTATTCTCTTAACTGTGTGAAAGGTGTATTATTATCTGCCACAGATGTGGCAATGTTGAGTAAATTCTCGGTCAGATGATGGACTTTCTAGGGACAGGCCACAAGGGGGCAACAGGGTAGCCGAAGAGCATTAATGGGGGCAGCGCTTTGCAACCAGAAGATGGACGAGACCGCGACATTGAGGAACTCCGCGACCGGCTGTCCCGGTTGAGCGAAGCCAGCCTTCGCATCAGCGAGAGCCTGGACTTCGACACGGTCCTTCAAGGGGTGCTGGACTCGGCAAGGTCCCTGACCGGGGCGCGCTACGGGATAATGGTCCTCCTGGATGAGACGGGCCAGGTGCAGGACTTTCTCTCTTCCGGAATGACCTCGGATGAGGCCGAACAGGTCTGGTCGCTACCCGACAGGTGGCAGCTCTTCATCTACCTCAGCAGCCTGTCTGAGCCACTGAGGATTCCCGACCTATTGGACCACGCAAGGTCCCTGGGCCTGACCGAGTTCAACGTCCCCTTACCGGTGGGGTCCAGGGTGTCCTTCCTGGCCTCGCCCGTCCTCAATCTGGGAGAACGTTTGGGCAACTTGTACCTGGCGGCCAAGGAGGACGAGAAAGAGTTCACCCGGTCCGACGAGGAGACCCTGGTCATGTTCGCTTCCCAGGCGGGAATGGTCATATCAAACGCTCGCAGGTACCGGGAGGAGCAGCGGGCCAGAAACGACCTGGAGACCCTGATTGACACTTCTCCGGTGGGTGTGGTCGTCCTGGATGCCAAGACGGGAACACCTATCTATGTCAATCGAGAAGCAGCGAGAATCGTGGAAACCCTACGGGAACAAAATCAGCCTGCGGAACAGATTCTTGACGTGCTGACCTTTGTTCGTGGAGACGGCCGAGAGGTGTCTCTCGGGGAGTTTTCCTTGGTGGAGTTGTTGAGCGCCGGGGAGGTCATACGCGCTGAAGAAATAGTCCTTAGAATCCCTGACGGTCGTAGCGTAACTACCTTGCTGAATGCCACGCCGATTCGGCTGGAAAGCGGCGAGGTTGCTTCATTCGTCGTGACCCTGCAGGACATGACGTCCTTTCAGGAACTGGAAAGGATGCGGGCCGAATTCCTGGGAATGGTTAGCCACGAACTTCGTACGCCTTTGGCCACCATTAAAGGGTCCACCACCACACTGCTGAGTTCGCCGCCGGGGATGGACTCCGCCGTCGTTACCCAGTTCCACCGGATCATCGACCAGCAGGTTGACCACCTGCAGGAGCTTATTGGCGACCTCTTGGACGTAGCTCGGGTAGAGTCCGGTACCCTTTCCATCGACCCCGGCCCAGCAAGTATTGCGGACGTTGTAGATGAAGCGAGGAACCGGTTCTTGAATAGCGGAGCTCGCTACAACCTCACCATAGACATTCCGCCCAGGATCCCCGCGATTGCGGCCGATCGGGTTCGGGTTGTTCAGGTTTTAACCAACCTTCTGTCAAATGCAGCCAGGTATTCCCCGGATGGTTCACCGATCCGCATCGAGGCCACCGCCGATGGGCTTTTCGTCGCCGTTTCCGTTGTCGATGAGGGTAGAGGTGTGCCCGTGGAGCTTGTTCCGCACCTCTTCCGAGCGTTTTCCCGTTTCGGGGGAGACGAGCGCCGGGGGATGGTTGAAAGCTCGGGACTGGGCTTGGCAATCTGCAAGGGGATCATAGAGGCTCATGGGGGCCGCATATGGGCAGAAAGCGAGGGGCTGGGGACCGGGTCAAGGTTTACTTTCACTGTTCCAGTGTTGGATCAGGAGGACTTGGCGGCTGGCGCTCAGCGCGCCGCTTTGTCGGCCCAACCCCAGTATCCGTCTGCGGATAAACTGCGCATCCTGGCGGTTGACGACGACCCACAGGCACTCAAATACATACGTGACGCCTTGGTCAATGCAGGCTACGAGCCGTTCTTGACCGGAAGCCCCGAAGATGTCCTTCGAATCATCGACGAAGAGAAGCCGAACCTGATACTGCTGGACCTGGTGTTTCCTGGCTGTGACGGCATCGAGCTTATGAAGGAAATCCTGGAATGGGAGGATATACCGGTGATCTTCCTGTCGGCTTATGGCCAGGAAGAGGTGGTTGCCAGGGCCTTCGACCTGGGGGCGTCCGACTACGTGGTGAAACCCTTTTCACCGACCGAGCTCGCGGCGAGGATCAGGGCTTCATTACGAAAACGTTCCAGACTGAAGCAGCCTGGTTCTCCCGAGCCGTTCGTATCCGGTGACCTCTACATTGACTACGCCTTAAGAAGGGTAACGGTGGCAGGTGATTCGGTACAGTTGACGCCAACGGAGTACGGATTGCTCTATGAGCTCTCGGAACATGCCGGAAAAGTGCTAAGCCACGACCAACTGCTTCAGGCAGTCTGGGGACCCGAAAGAAGGGGCGAGCACCGGTTGCTCCGTGACGTTGTTAAGAGGCTCCGCCGTAAGCTGGGGGACAATGCCGCTAATCCCACCTACATTTGTACTGAACCACGGATCGGATATCGGATGGTGAATGACTCGGTGGCCTGAGAATGGTAGGTGACAGCCACTCCGGATGCCCTTTACTGGGAAAGGGCACGGCTGGTGGTGGACTATCGCCGGCCCAGCATAGCCTCCTCGTACCTGCCCAATGCCCAGAGGGGAAAGTAATTGCGGTAGAGGTGGTAATTTATCATGAAGGCTGCGCCCAACTCGGGGCCCTGCCCGTTGGCGCCGTCGGCAGGTTCAACGCTATCGGGCCGGTCGCCAGGACCATAGCCAGGAAACCCGCACCCCGTGAACTGGGGCTCCTCCCATGTTCCGTCCGCCTGCTGACCTTCAAGCAGGAAGTCGACCCCCCTGCCCACTGCATCGTGACGGGCCCCACCGGCGGCGATGAGGGCGATGAGGGCCCAGGATGTTTGCGACGGGGTGCTCTCGCCCTGTCCCCTCAGGCTGGGGTCTACGTAGCTGGCGCAGGTCTCGCCCCACCCTCCGTCCGGATTCTGGCGCGCCAGGAGCCACTCCACTGCCCGACGTACCCTGGGCTGGGTCATGTCCACACCCAGAGCTTCCAGGGCCGGAAGTACGGCAGCCGTTCCGTATATGTAGTTCACGCCCCACCGCCCGAACCACGGACCGTCATGCTCCTGCTGCTCCCATATGAAGTCAAGGCCGCGACTAATCGCGCGATAATCCGGCGGATAACCCAGTCGGCCGTACATCTCCAGCACGTGGGCCGTGACATCCACGCTGGGCGGGTCCAGGAGTTCGCCAAAGTCGGCAAAGGGTATCTGCGCCAGTCGGCGGGAGTCGTTGTTCCAGTCGAAGGCAGCCCAC
Organism: Dehalococcoidia bacterium; assembly: GCA_034422355.1. Taxonomy (GTDB): domain Bacteria; phylum Chloroflexota; class Dehalococcoidia; order Lucifugimonadales; family UBA3495; genus CATOSP01. Next base: position 20,318 of record DAOUJS010000123.1, read on the forward strand.
CCGCCGTTGGAGCACTGCATGCCGGTCAGCCAGTTGACGGCGCGCCAGATGGCTGCAGTCATCCCCCGCTGTTCAGACTCATCCGCCTTCGAGGCCGCGGCAAGGTCGGCTACGATAATTGAGGTGTCGTCAATGTCAGGATAGTGGACGTTCTCGAACTCGAAGGCCCACCCGCTGGGCTCGAGTTGGGGCCTGAAAACGGCCCAGTCGCCCTTTTGCCGGATCTCATTCTCAACCAGCCAGGAAGCGGCGCGTTGAAGGGCCGGATGTTCAGCTGGCACGCCCGAATCCAGAAGGCCGCGCATCGCCAGGCACGTATCCCAGACCGGCGACAGACACGCCTGTACCCTGAGTGACTTGCCATCCTCCGAAGGCAGGCTCCAACTTTCCCTGAACCCTTCCAGGCCCCTTGCTATGACGGGATGTTCCAGGCAAAACCCCAGCGCGCTGAGGGCGATCAGCGAATAGACCCAGGGAGGCTGGATTCCTGCCCACGAGCCGTCGGCCTCCTGGTGGCTGGTTATCCAGTCTATGGCAGCCTTCAGCGCCTTCCTCCTGCCGGGCACCAGGGGAAAGCTACGGTAGAACCGTATGGCCTTGTCCAGGGCCAGAAAGCCACCCCTCAGGGAAAAAGGCTTTGCTCGCCAGCGGGACAGGGTCAAATTGACCGGGCCATCCGGGTAGAGTTCCATCACCCATGCGTTTTCCCGGGGAGGTCGCGTTGGGTGGAGAGTCAGGATAATGGTCATCGGCACGATGGTTGCACGGGCCCAACTGGCGAAACGGTAGATGTTGAAAGGGGCCCATCTGGGCAGGAGCAGCATGTCCGGGGGCATGGCCGGCGTCCCCTTCCAGTCCCACTGTCCGAAGAGGGCCAACCATATTTTGGTGAAGACCCGCGCCCTGGGCACACCCCCTTGGGCCAGGATGAACCCCCGGGCTTTCTCCATGTGAGGAGATTCGGGAGAGTCGCCGGCCAGTTTCAGCGCAAAATAGCATTCGATGGATGTGCTGAGGTCGCCCGGCGCTCCGTAGTACATTCTCCAGGAGCCGTCAGGCGACTGCCGACGGCGGATGTCCTCGGCAATCCGAGGTATCCGGTCGCCCTCGTCCGACCCCATGAAATGCGTGAGCATGATGTACTCCGCTTCCATCGTCGGATTGGACTCCAGTTCCCCCCACCAATATCCTTCCTCATGCTGAGTACGAAAGAAATAGTGCTGGGTCCGCTCGAGGGCTTGGCGGAGATATTCCTTCCTGTCGTGTTCGACCAACTTTGGAACCAGGCCTCTTGCCGGCAGGCAGTCAATTGCAGCCTTTGTTTGCTGAACACATTATGAATACAACCTCAAGGAAGCGCCGCGTTCTTGCCCGTCAGTTGAGCCACGCGACTCTTCTCCCGGGCGGCAAACCAGTGGACGGCATCCTCAAATGCCTGCAGGACGGGCGTCTGGGGCATCCCCAACTCACGGACGGTCCGGGAAGGGTCCACCCACATGCGGGTTGCGGACATCCGCACCGCTTCCATTGGTATCGGCGCCGGCTTCCCCAGCAGCCCGGCCCCGGCATTGGTCAACCATGCCGCCGACAGGGCGACCGGGTGCGGCAACCGAACCCGGGGTACCGGAACACCGCAAAGCTCGGACAGAATGGCCAGGGCCTGCCGGATGGTAAGATTTCCATCAGCATTGCCCAGCAGGTACCGCGCCCCGATTTCACCTCGCTCCAGGGCCAGCAGGTGGCCTTCCGCAACGTCCTTTACGTGCACGAAGTTCAGGCCCGTGTCGACGTATGCCGGCATCCGGCGCCGCATGAAGTCCAGGATAATCTTCCCGGTGGGAGTGGGCTTCGCATCGCCGCCGCCGACGGGAGCCGTGGGACAGACCGTACTGACGGGGGCGCCCTGGACCGTCATCTTCCTCACTACCTGCTCCGCCAGGTACTTCGAGCGCTTGTAGGGTCCCTTCATTGCTTCAGGCCCGGCAAGGTCATCCTCGGTGGCAAACTCTTCCTTGCAAAAGGCCGTACCCCCCACGGTCCCCGTATACACGATCCTTTCAACTCCTGCCTCCTTCGCCAGGCGAAGGACATTCCTGGTTCCGCCGACATTTACGTCGTGCATCAAACTTGCCAAGGAGGAGTCGAACGAATAAAGCGCGGCCAAGTGGATTACCGCGCTGCATCCCCTCAAGGCGGACCGGACCGCTTCGGGGTGCCGTACATCTCCCTCCACCGGAACGACCTGGGGTGGCGGCTCTCCGTAAACGCCCTTGTCTCGAACGAGAGCCACAACCTGGTAGCCCCGCTCAACGGAGGCGCTGACTACGTGGCGCCCGATGAAGCCGGAGGCGCCGGTTACAAGAACCCTGGTCATAATTGGTGGGGGAAAGCCGCGATAATACTCTGCGCGGCCACCTGCAGGGATCGAGACGCTCCACGGGACTTCAGCGCCAGGGGAAGGATGCTCCTGAAGGCCGAAGGACGCAACAACCCTCTGATCGCGTGGGCCCACTCCCTGCGGCCCGAATCTGCGATGATGGTCGCCACGAAAGCCGGCAGGGGAAACCGGGCTTCGTCCAGCACCGCCCTGATCCCAATAACGGGCACTCCTTTCCTGACCGCCGCCTCCGCTATCCACCTCCCCTCCATGTCGACGACCAGCGCCCCGCTGCCGTGGTGTGCCCGCCGCTTGGCCCGAGGAGAAAGGAGCGGTTCGTCCACCGTCAAAATCAGGCCCTCCTGCGCCGAAAGCCCGGATTCCCGCAGCAAGACCGCCGCGCGGGTGGCCAGCGGCGCACCGGAAAGCGGCGGGTCTGCCCCGTGCAGATAGGCATTGCCCACCACCAGATCACCAGGCCGAAGGTGCGGGTCCAACGCGCCGGCATACCCCAGGGAGACCAGCAATTGGCAGGGAACTTCCTCCAGCAACGTGGTCATCCGTGCTCCCGCAGCGCGGCCAATACCGATCACCCGGGCCTGCGCGCCCTCGTGGCCGGAGCCCAGCCCACCCAACTCCCGCTGAGTTGGAGCAACAGTCAGAAGGTGGGCGACAACAGATTCGGTGCGCATGTCGCTCTCCTCCCAAGTCTGATTTTTGTTCCTTACCAGGTTATTGCCGGCTACCGGCGCCTGAAATCCTCGAGGTGCCTGGCCGACGCCGTGTCTCGGCCGGTTAACCGGATCTGGGTGATGGCCCGGTAAAGGATGGTGATTTCACTTCCGGTACTGGTCTCAAACACTTGGACGAAGGGCTCACTGCAGCGTGCATTCCGATTGAACAGATAGCCGGTCACCGGTTGGCCGTCAACGCTCTCTACAGTGACGTCGCCGCGGTATTGGAAGGCCCGCTCAACCAGGTTGGTTATGGCGCCGTTATCCTTTCGGGACCCTTCGATCATTGGAGATTCCTGTTCCACCATGTCTCACAATTTGCCGGTAATCGTCGCAACGGCGGAATCCCGCAGCCCACGCCAGGTCGAAAAGGTGGCATGAACAGCCGATGGTTCGTAACCCGAATGCACCATGCAGTCCTGGCACTGGGGGTTGCCGCTGGCCCGGCCATATTCCTCCCAGGGTGTCTCTTCCATCAACTCCCGAAAGGTGGCGGCATAGCCGTCCTGCAGGAGGTAGCAGGGCCGCTGCCATCCAAATATTGTATACAAGGGGTTGCCCCAAGGCGTGCACTCAAACTCGCGCTTACCCATGAGAAACTGTAGAAACAGAGGAGACTGATTGAATCGCCAGCGCCTTTTCCTGTCTTTCAATATCTGGGAAAACAGCTCATGTGTGCGTGTCCGGTTCAGGAACGAGTCCTGGTCCGGGGCATGGTCGTAACTGTACCCGGGGGACACCATCATGCCTTCCACTTCCAGGTCCATCATCGCGTCGAAGAAATCGCGGACCGACATGGGGTCGGCCGCGCTGAACAGAGTGGTGTTGGTTGTTACACGAAAACCCCTTTGGACCGCCTCCCTTATAGCTTCGACGGCGATTTCGTACACTCCCGTTCGGCACACCGAAGCGTCGTGCTCCTCACTCAGGCCGTCCATATGCACGCTGAAGGTGAGCCTCTTGGAGGGGGTGAAAATATTCTGCTCCAGCTTTTCCTTGAGCAGCAGGGCGTTGGTACAAAGGTAAACGTACTTCTTGCGGCGGACAAGTTCTTCGACCAATTCTCCGATGTGGGGATATAGCAGGGGTTCACCGCCAGGTATGCTGACCACAGGGGCGCCGCACTCCTCGACGGCGTCCATGCACTGTTCTACCGTCAAGGCTCGCTTGAGTATGTGGGGCGGATATTGGATCTTGCCGCAGCCGGCGCAGGACAGATTGCAACGCAGCAGCGGCTCCAGCATCAGCACAAAGGGATATCGTTTGCGCCTCGCCAACCGCTGCTTAAGGACATAAAGGGCTATTGTGGCTACCTGCGATGTCGGCACTCTCATGTTGACTATTTTCTCCGCAATCCGTACGTCGAAGTATATCAGAACGGTTCCGAAAGAATGTCAACAAGAGTGGGCCATCGTGTCGGCGGCGTACTCAACGTCTAGCCAGGTCTTTTCCCCATCTACGCTGGCTCCTTCGATACTTGTCCATATGGATATACCATAGGTCGCCAGTCTGTTGCCTCCAGTTTAAATCCCCCACTGCCTGGCTGACAACCACAAAAAGGCGCCCCGGCGTGAAGTGATAAGCGCAGGAGCGAACAAGCGGTCAGTGATGCTGGTGACAAACACTAACCGCGAACACGTTACGTCAGGGCCATACCAATGTCAAGGGGCGGCTAATCTTGAGGGAGGTGCAAAACGCCTTTTCTCTGAGTGGGTATCCTGGGCAGGTAATTTCCCGATTTCCCCGGGCTGGTTCCCGGGGATGTGGGTGCTGGGTTCATGAGGTTGGGGCATACTTGGCTGCCCTACCGTAGTTCGTACGTGCGGCAGACCCCATGACAGGCAAGGGGTTACACTTGGTTATCCGGGCTGTTGACCGAGAATATCGGTTTTTGGTCCGCCACGCTTCACCTTCCTTTTTCCCTGCCCGAGTGAGCAGGTTAACTTGTACCAAAAGAAAATGGCCGGGGCAGATTTGCCCCGGCCTAATTCATTCAGGTTGTAGGTGCCTATTGAAGGAACTCGGGTGGTCTGTTGGCTTCCGGGTGGCGGCCGGAGGCGAACTGTTGTCTGCGAAGGGCGACAGCCTAGTCGAGCATTTCGGATTTACCTTTAGCGAGAGCGTCTATGTCGGAGCGGAGGATGGGGTCTGACATACGGACCTTATTCTCGGCCCTTCTTCTGGCCTCGTTTCTGGGTCTTACGATTGCCAGGAGGTAGATGAAGTAGCCGGCGAGGATTGCTACCACCATGAAGCCGAGTAGAAGTTCCATTGCTTCCGACATTCTAGTTCTTTTAGTGGGATTGGATTCTGAAGGGAGCCAGCGAGGGAGAGAAGTACGTCGGGAAGTGAAGCCGGCGCACTCCAGAAAACTCACTGGCTCCCGTCAGTCCTGGACCCTTCTTCTGTTGGTGATGCAGTCCTGAATAGCGGTCCGCCATGCGGTTTCGGCCTCTTCGCCCTGGTCGATCAGGTGCTTGGCCATACGGCGGGTTACCAGGATACGGTCGCTGATGAAGGTTTCGATATTGTGGAATTGTTCCAGCTGATGGAGGCTTTGGGGATCATCCAGCCACTCGTGTAGCCAGATGATTTCCTTCAGGCGCGCGTCTCCTGGGTCAAAGGGTTCAGGCATGGCGGTGGTCCTCTATTCGGTTCTTAGTTCTTAGAGTTCTGGCTTACGGCGGCGTCGATGGCCTTTCTGTACTCGCCCTCGTTGGTGAAATGTCCGTCCTTACCTGGCGCCGCGGCTGGCGGATGGTGGATCCGGCCGGTCTTGCCGACAACGGTTCGTTCCCAGCGTCCGTTGCGGTTGATGGTGAAGCTGTAGGTCTTATTCTCCCTGGGCTGGGTCATGGAATATTTTCTCCTTGGGTGGCTGTTGGTTTTACTGAAGGGAGCCGACGAGGGATGCGGGTTCCCGGCCGTGAGCCCGCGGCCAGGTAGCGATTGGTCTCATCGGCTCCCTTCGGATTTGACTGATGACTGGGTTTAGTCATCGTTGAGCAGGAAGTCGTATCCCCACTCTTCCATTTGGATTCGCAGCCGCCTGAGTCTTTGGTCCTTCTCATTCAGGGAGTTTTGGATTTCCTTGTATTCTCGCATGAGTCTATGGACATTGTTGGGGTCAGAAATAATGGCCTTTCGTATCTCACCCTGGAGAAACCCTTTTCGTATTTCGGCGGCGGCGATATCGTGTCTGATTGTATCGACCTGGCTCCAGGCGTGGATTAGGTCTGGGGCGCTGGGTTCTGGGGTCATGGATGGTTCTCCTTCTTAAATTACTGCTGGGGCTATGGAAATCATCAGGATTGCAAGAATGAGGAAGTAGGGCCAGATGGTTTCTCTGGACTTCATAGTAAAACTCCCGCCAGCAAGTGGCGGGAGTCTGGTTGACAAAGTTCAACTAAGATTGATACCATCCGGGTTGTTGAGGTTCCCGATAGTATCCCGCCGGCCCCGTCACTTTGAGGCGGGGCTTGCTGGTTTTATGTCAATGTGTTAAAGAGGGTAATGGCCCGGCTCTGGCTTGTCAAATTAGGGGAATTGTTCAAGCCTTTTTAGGGTAGGGAGTCAAAAAATCCCTTTAGTTCTTCGCACCATTCATCTTTGGTTTTGGCGTTAGCCATTGTCAGTAGTTCGGCACATGCTTCATTCAAGGCATGACTGGGGTCAGTCCAGCCTCCCTTCCATCTGCCATCTTGAAAGAAGACGCGGAATCCGGTTCCATATTGGTCTGTGCAGAGACGGACTGTTACTGTATTTTCCCCGTAGGTGATGGCGAGGTTGCATGCATCCGCACTGATTTCCTTGACTAGGAATTCTTCTCCGTTGTATTTGTGGACTTTCTCTGTTTTATTCATGCTTCTCCTTTTTAAGTTCTGATTGAGATGACTATGGCGAGGGAAAGTATGCGGGCGATACAGGGCCAGGGTGTTTCCTGCTGACGCATAAGAACCTCCGCCACCGGGCGGAGGGCAAACGACGTCCAAGGGTTGAGAAATGGAAAAAGGGTGGTGTAGAATGGACATAGTTCGCCCCTGGCCAGGGTGAACCTTGTTGATGTGCCCCCTGCCCCAAGCAGGGGGTTCTTTTATGTCTACCAAATGTAGCCTAGCACGTTTACTTTTTCCGGGGCAACTACGCGATTCTCTGCACCATCCAGTTCGCGTCTTCGCGCCGTCCGGCGAGCAAGTTGGCTAGGGACGTCACCTGGAAGGCCAGGGTGGACATCAATATATGCAGAGAGATTTGCCGCAGTCCTCGTACGCAATGGCGCTCCAGTCGCCGCGACTCCTTCATTGACTTGAATACCCTCTTGATGGCCTGTCTCTTACTATAGAGAGCGTTCCACTCTGGGCTATTCCTTCTGATCAGGCCGAAGAGGCGGATATTCTCCATTGGGTCCTGAGCGTATTCTGTATCGCAATGCCGTATTCCCCCGTTGGTTCAATCCTTCAGGTAGCAGCCTTCAGCGCGGCACCGGTAATGGTAGTGGCCGTTCTCATTGGTGCCCACGTACTGCATGGGGACCACGCCGACGCACGTGGGTACTCCATCCCAGGTATAGATCCCATCGTGCAGGCGTTGTCCCTTCACCGTTCTGCCTCTTGCCGGTCTCTTGATGTGGATGATTGCGGTAGCACCCGTCTGGTGCACGAAGTCATGATTCTTCAATCCATCGTACTGGCGATCCGCGATAATCACCTTTGGCTTCAGCCAGGGCAGGAGCTCCCTGGCTTTGTCGATGACGGGTGGCAGCAAGGGGGAATCATTACGATTCCCGGCAGTTACTATATGTCCCAGGGGAATCCCGTAGTTGGCATCGGCGACGGCGTGGCACTTATAGCCGTAGAAATACTCCGTCTGGTCTTTTCCTCGGGACCTGGCCGAATGCTTCACGCCCCATGACGCCTCCGGGTCACTGGCATCCTTATTGCGCATTCCGTTTGAGTGAGAGCGGACTGCTGTGGAATCAACGGCCACCTCATTGCCGAGATCAGGCAGGAACTGGCGTAGGTGGTTGGTTACCTGAGTCAAGTAAAGTTGCACCAGGTCCTGGTGATGGGACAGTCGGGCAATAAAGCGGTTGAAGGTGGTGCGGTGCGGGAGGTGGTGAGGAAACCCGCAGAGCGCTCGCAGTTCGGAACTATCCTGTAGCTAGCGGATGAGGCCATTGGTGTGGGGAGAATTAAGAATGAAGGAAGCGAGGTAGGCCCGCCATAGGGCTGAGAGTGAATAGCCCCGCCGGCCGGTCCAGCGGTACTTCTGGAGTTCAGTTATGAGAAGGCGGTCAGGAAGTCAAAGGCGCTGGAAATCAGAGCCAGGTGCCCTTGAGTGTTTTTAATGGTTGTGTTAGTTTTTGTACAGTCCATCAGGAGGTGCCGTCCTGTTGGATCAGGGACCGCCGAAGAGTGTGAGAGCCTTCGGCGGTTCCGCTATTTACTCACCTTTGATTGTGAAGGATGGCCTCCCTGTCTGGCTAGTAAGGCTTGTCACCAGATTAGTTCCTAAACGGGCTGTAGTCGTCCCGGAAGTTCTTGCAATCTATCATAATGCAAATTCAGCAGTGGTCTAGAGACGAGGGCTCGCTCCTGGAAGAGGATAAGCCAGAGTGAAAATTGGTTTAAGTGGAGGTACCTCTTGAGGAAAGCGGCCTTCGACCTAGGGGTCACCTTGATCCGGCGCAAGACCCCTTCCGAAGCGATTGCAGAAACGCTCGGCAATATCCAGAGGATGCGAGAGTTTGAACCACTGAACTCCGACCACGTTGAGGAAGTGAAAGCGGCAAGAGAAGAAATGGCTGAGTGGTATTCCTAATCGGTCATCGATATTCTGGACCGACTACCCCTCAATAAATATCGCGACTTCCACCTCACACTCGACACAACGCTGGCCGGCGCACAGTGTCAAGACCGCTGGAATCGCCTCACAGCCCCAAACTTTGGAAAGGAGGAGATCCCTCGAATGGCAGTTGACAAGCAAACAGGGTTCCTTTACGAAACCTGGGCAGATTTTGATCGCGTTACCAATGGCCTGGACACGCTAACTGCGACGCGTCCACTGGAAGGAGGTAGCTCTATCGCTTGGACTATAGCCCATGTGACGGCTCACCTCGACACTTGGATTAACGTGCGTTTTGCGGGAATATCCCCCAACCCTATGATTGGCGAAGGACGTTTTAGACTCCATGGGAGCGGAGTTGACCAGGAAGATTGGCCGCTGATTCAGCAATCTATCAGCGAAGTTCGGGCATCTGCGCGCCAGTACTTGGACACCGCCCCCAGCCTGGACACAGCGGTTCCATACACAGGATCGATTGAGTATCTCAGGGAGTCCGAAATCACTCTTCTATATGCAATCCTACGGATGTCAGCCCATCACTACTTCCATATTGGAGAGATCTCAACAAAACGTGATCGCCTAGGGCACTCGGTAGGTGACTATCCCGGGCCTCTTCACCAGTTAATTTGACCTGCACTGGGACTGGCCTTACTTCACCTACTTGAAGATAGTGCCGACACTCTGGGTTGCGTGATAATCGTACTATCGCCGTTGTCAGTAGAGGCTAAGGAATCACTATGTTCACTACCCCCGTCGCAGTCCACTTGATCTTAATTGAGGACAGCAGGATCCTGTTGTTGAGGCGATTTAACACTGGATACGAGGATGGCAATTACAGCCTGGTCGCGGGCCACATTGACGGAGGAGAAGAGCTTAAGGCCGCCATGATTCGGGAGGCCAGGGAGGAGGCGGGCATAGAATTATCGCCCTCGAACCTATCGGTCGCCGGGGTGATACATTTGATGACCGATAAGGAGTATGTCTCTTTCTTCCTGCAAGCCACGGAGTGGGCAGGCCAGGTAGTCAACGCTGAACCGGACAAGTGCGACGACCTTAGCTGGTTTGCTCTTGACAACTTACCTGAGAACACGATCCCTTACGTCCGGAGGGCAATCAGCAACTATCGTGTCGGCATCTTTTTCGATAGCTTCGGCTGGCGGGCAAAGGCTGGCGGCTGATGTTAGACTCGTCCGTTTCCCTATGGGCCACAAATCTCCACCCGCTTGGATTCTGCCAAGGCCAGCGCCTTATTCACCGTGGCTGGTGAGCAGCCCAGCACCCGGGCTATCTGCCTCAACCCCGCTCCCTCCGCCGCCATCCGCCGGCACCGCTCCATCTGTTCCCCGCTCAACGCCGGTGGGCGCCCGAGACGTTTGCCCTCAACCCGTGCCCGCTCCAACCCCAACTTGACCCGCTCGCTGGCCGAGTCCACCTGGTACGCCCCCTGAGCCAGCATGGACCGCCCGAAAAGCTTGGCGGCGGCGTTGTCCTCCCTCGTCTCTATGTTCTCCCTGATGGCCGCTGTGCAGATGTCGGCCCGGGTCAGATCCGCCTGAATTTTCACCCCCTCCTCGAAGTTCCGGCTGAACCGCTCCAGGAAGGCTACCATCACTATGTCCCCGGCCTTCAGGACCTCCATCAGGGCCTGCCATCCCGGAAGCCGCAGGGACCGGTCGCTGCCCACGTCGGTGAAGACCGGATGATCCCGGATGCCGTGCTCGGCCAGGATACGGAGTTGGGTTTCCAGGTTCTTGGAATCATCGTCGGCCTTGCTGACCCGGGCGTAACCGTAGGTTACGGGAAGGGTGGTCAAAATGTCTCCTGGGTGGCGGGATTGAAAGAGCGCGTGTCGAAGGTGTTCAGAAAACGGGCGTTGTAGAAATTCACGGCGGGAAGGTCACTCCATTCGGAAGCTATGTTGAGGATATGACGGAAATCAATGACCTTGGGGGAGAAAACCCTCCCTCACGATTTGATCAAGATCCAGTTAAGGCCACGGTCGAGTTGATATTCGATCCCCCCTAAGACCCCGGTACCATCAGGGAATGGCTGGGGTACGGCGAGTAAGGAGCCGCTCCTTGCGTGATTTTGGCCACCAAGCGAATGGGGATAGTCGTACGCGTTCTTTGGTGAACTTTGGCAATTCTGTGGGAACTGCGCTTCCACGCTCAACCGAGGCCGTAATATCTGGCAACGGCCCCACGTCCAGCGGCCTGTGCCCTGGTGTACCTGGCTGGCATGGTCGGTGACTCCCATCGACCTGCGGTCATCAATGCAGGCAACTCACACCCCCCTGCCGCAAGATCAATAGCCATTCCAACTCTGGGCGAATGGCCGGCAAAGTTGCCGCTGACTCCTGCCGCTGCGGCCGCAGCGGAAATGCGTCGGCCTATTTGCCTTGCAGAGAGCCTAAACACCTTGTCGGCAGGGTTAGGTTGGCCTGGTCGAATACCGTTAAGTGCATTAACGGCATTGGGTCCCAGGTATAGCAACGCTCCTTCACCCAATTGGTCGGTCTTGGAGTTCCTAACTGTGATGCGTCCACTGCCGTCTTCCATGAACTCCACATCGCCCCAGGCGAGATTGGCGGCTTCGGACCGGCGCAGGAGACCATCCCGCATTACTGCAACCAAGGCAATATCAAGCTTGGCTCGGGCCAGGGCACGCCTGGGATTCTCCAGTCGCCCGCTAGGCAGGGGGCGGGGAAATGATGCAGTGGCCTGGATGGCAACCTGCACGTCCCGAGTGAGCGGAGCTGCCTGTTCTTGCCGTTTGCCGATGGTCCGCGAAAGCCCTGCCATCACGCGCCTAACACCTTCGTTGTCCGTCGGGTCTGAGTGGCCGGCGTCGCGGTGCATGGCCGCAATTGCAGCTCGCGCCGTGCGGACTGTGGAAACCGTGACGCCGAGGTCGGCGCGCTCTATAAGGAAGTTCGCCACGGCGACCGGCGTCGCTGGAATGAGTGACAGGCCTCGCTCTGCTGCCCAGTCACACCAGAGTCGCCATTGGCTGGCATAGACCCGCCTTGTAGCAGCTGACCTGGAGTTGGCCATTGCTTCCTGCAACCGGTCACGGTCTATCTGGGTAAGTTGGCCGTCAGCGCTTGGGGGCAGACGAGCCGGCAAGTTGGTCATGGCAGTCATTCTACTTTTATGTCCGATAAATGTCTTTATAGGACAAAAATACCACAACACGGAAAACATAGACAACAGTCTCCGCTGCAGGTTTTCACCTTTTGCAATACCGCGTGCTTCCTGCTGGCATACATCGAGAATCTCGCGCCCGCAGACCCAAGTTTAGGTGAGAAGGTCCTCGTCCATTTCAGAAGGGGTTCTCCCTTGTGACCGCTGGCTGCGCCATGGTTCTCGTCCGTAATGTCCTGGCAACGAAGATTCCATTGGTGATTCCAGAGAGGGACTGGTGTCAGTGTCCACTCGGCCTCCCCTAACCCCCTTAAATCGCCTCTCAGAACGACGCATTATTCGCGGCCAGTGCCTTACTCCGTTGCCGAGCACGCTGTGGCCGTAGCATCTACCGGATGCCAGAGGCCACTGGACTGGTTATGCTGCAAATACGATGTCCGGTTATCTGGACCAACTTGCACCCGTTAACCGACATCGCGAATGACGGCCGGCAAACATCAAAGCTCCATAATTTCAAGGGGAACTACAGTGTAAGAGTTAAAGTGATCTTTCTGAAGGTGCAGTGCTCCGGCGTCGCCACTGGTGCCCTGCAACGAAAGAATTATCCCACGACACGGCTATTTTGAAGTGTTTCAGCCCATACATTTTACCCATGAATTCACCAGGTTGTAATGTATTGCTGTACATAGATACAAGTGAACAACATAGGGCCCGGGTGTGGGCGCAGTCGGTCAGGGACGGAAGCAGCTTCCAGGCCCGGGTCAATCGGCTCAAAGGCCGGCCCCATTCAACTGCACCCAAGGCTTGCATGGAAGTGTTGTGATGTACAGCTGTATATAGATCCAGGAGTCCAAATGCTCAAATGTATCTTATCTTGGCCTTGGCGCTGTCTGACGGAGTACAGCTGGGACCGGTTTGATATAGGATAAGTTGGCGTCGCAAATCCAACCCCCGGCGTTTTAACTGAGGACACCGTCCTGGCTATTGATGCCAGTGCCGATAAATATTCTCAGAGGTGCGCGTGAGAATCGATATTCTGCAGGCCCAGCGGGTCGTGCTAAAGAAAGGGCGGAACGCAATGACCGGAAGGTTCCCAGCCGGCACTGCCAAAAGTTCTGGATGGGGGTAGGGCATGGGGGCACCAGGGTTCATCACGTGAGTGCCGTTCCAACTGGAAGGCGTAATCCTGCAAAAGGCGTTCCCTTTACAGCCAGCATTCTGCGGGACTTTTGTACTGGCCGTGGCCGGCTTTGGAAAGTGCCGCGCACTTTCCAGTGAATGCCTTTAAGAACGAGAAAGGGTTCAATCAGCCGGACAACCCGAACGAATAGTGATTTAGTGTTTCCCAGTCTGGCGCTTTGCGTACACTAAATTTACCACATTGACCGTTAACGCGAGGACTCTAAAGGTGAGGCGTTTAAGGCATTCTCTCCAGTCTTCGAAAGTATCCGACCTGGTATTCGCAGAACTGCCTCAGCCAAGTCGTCGGATCCAAATGGGAAGATGTATAGTTGTACATGAAAACATCTGGACAGTTGAACTGAAGTCCGCCCCAATCAACTCCGGTGGTCCAGCAGGGTATCCAAAGCCTCGATTACCAGGTTGGTAATGTTGGTATCCTCCTGCACAGCCAGCATCCTAATACGCCGATGAGTATCTCTGGGGATCAGGCAATGGAGCTGTACAGTCTCAACGGCTGCAGCTTGGTTAATGAACTCTTCGGCCTGCTGGTCCCTTCCTTGGCGGCTGGGCCTTCTGTGCATGGTCATTGAAACATCTCTCCACTTCGCCTCTGATGGCAAGAATCTCGTTCCGCGCAGTTTGGTCCCGGCCCTCCAGAACTGACAGGCCCTCAATGGACGCATTTGGATATGCAACTCTCTCGGTAGTTCTGGCATGGAGGGAAGGCAGGTCATATTCGGCCAGGGCCTGGTCAATCTGTCTTCCCAAGCGGGTTCTTGGCCGAGACATGGTGATGACGAATGCCGCCATCGGCGACCCGCCGCTCGTCGTTTGGCGCGCCTTCACAGCCTCAACTATGTTGGATGCCGCCCAAACGTCGAAGGGGCTGGGTTTGGCCGGGATGAGGACCAAGTCGGCGGCGCGGACGGCATCTGCGCTGATGCGTGTTATGCCGGGGGGTCCGTCAATGATCACCCAGTCGTGCTCGCGAGCGAGCGAGCGGACTTCATGAACCAGGTTCCGCTCTTCCACGGTTTTAACCTGCAGGTTCACAAGGGGCTGGGAACGACAATCGTACCAGTCCTGTGCGCTGCCCTGGGGATCAGCGTCAACCAGGACTACTTGGTCGGTGTCGGCCAGTGCGTAAGCCAGGTTGGTTGCCAGAGTGGTCTTGCCGGTACCGCCCTTCTGGTTGATGACAGCGATTACGGCCACAGCAATTCCCCCTTTTGTGGACTATGTCCGGGGCCTTTTCAATATATGTTTGTACATCTGCACAATAGTATCCTTCACCAACTGTACGGTTGTCCACATGTATCATAACGGATTAATGGCTGTTTCCTATTCCCCCTGGAGAGGTGGGAAAGGCCGGTGGAGGTTCCATCATCAACAATTCCCGGTGCCAGGCCTGGTTGGAGGCACTACTCGACCCTACAGCGCTTCAAAAGGGGCGGTTCGGTTGCTAAGTTCACGGCCATTCGCTACGCCAGCGATGGAATTCGGGCCAACTCGGTGCATGTCTGCACAACCGTCACCAGCATGACTGCCGGAATGCTGGTCGATGAAGCAGGGCGGGAGTTCAACCTGCTCTCCCACCTCTTTGACAGGCTTGGTGTAGGTCAAGACGTGGCATACGGGGTCTTGCCGTAAGCCAGCCACGTGTTTCCGTTTATGGCCGGCAACTAACTGGTTATCGATGGCGGCCTAAAGGCCCAATAAAATGCGGTAACGTAAACGAATATGACCCTTCGCCAGGTATTAGCCCGATCAAGATTGGACGCCGATGATCTTGTCCCAGTCGGTTGACTGCTGGTAGGCGTAGGCGGCCCTCATGAGGAGCGGGTCGTCGAAGTAGCGGCCGACCAGCTGCATGCTGACTGGTAGACCAGCCGACGACTTGCCCACGGGAAGGGCGAGGGCTGGATGCCCGGTGTAGTTGAAGGGCAGGGTGTTGCGAGAGCCGCTCGAGTTCATCGTCGCCAGGTTCTCCTCCACAGCCTCCAGGTAGCTACCCGGAGTTTGGTTCTTGGGCGCCGTCATGATGCATGTGGGCATCACGAGCACGTCGAGGTTAGCAAGT
>DAOUJS010000124.1:0-88389 GCA_034422355.1 Dehalococcoidia bacterium
CCCGCCCGGTGGGTTCCGTCCGCAACCGGGCGAAGCCGTGCTGACGCTTCTTTCGCGGCTTCTTTTCGTCCGCCGCCGCCGGCTTCTTGCGCCTGGCGGCCGGTTTATGCCCCGGCATCCCGGCCCCCGGCCCGCCACCGGACAGCCGGGCTTCCAGGCTCTCGACTCGCTGGCGCAGTTCGGTGATGATCCCCTGTTGTTCGGCAATGACTGCCAGCAGGGTTTCCCGGCTCGCTTGGTTCAGGTCCAGTCCCGTTTCCATTGTCCTTTTATGCCACAACCAGCCCACGGACGCCAGTGTCTTTCAGCGGAATCGTAGAACCGCCGGCCCGGTAAATTCGCCTCATCAAGTCTGAACAGTTACACGCAAAGAGGCTGTCTTGACATCACCAACGTGTATCACTAGGATACGGCCATTCATCGGCGATGATTCCGATGATCTATGGAGGGATTACATGGTATGTAACGATTCTCGTAGCATAAGGGCCTTAGAGCTTATGAAAGTCGGCTTCCTGTCTTGGGCCGCAGCGTTGGCCATATTCGCCGCGGTGGCGTGCGGAGGGGCCGCTGCGACGCCCATGGTCGTGGAAAAGGAAGTTATCAAGGAAGTCGAAGTAGAAAAAGAAGTGATCAAGGAGGTGGTGAAGGAGAAGATTGTAGTGGCGACGCCGGTTCCCGGCATCGCTGCCCCCGCTATCCGCCGCGACCCCTTGGCCAAGAGCGGTGGGGTGCTCAAGACCAGGTCGGGCACTCCGGGTACCTGGGATGTCAACCAGTCTCCAAGCTCCTCGGTGTTGAGTCCTGTAGGGCCAAGGCTGGAGGGCCTTATCAAGGTGAACCCCTTCGACCGCGGATTGACCATCGTGCCGGGCCTCGCCCATTCCTGGGAGGTTTCCGACGATGGGCTTCTCATAACCTTCCACCTCCGGGATGACGCCAAGTTCCATAACGGCTCCCCCGTCACACCGGATGACGTGGTAGCGTCGTGGACCAGAATCCACAACCCGCCGGAGGGCGTGCTCAGCTACCGGAAGGACTGGTTCAGCCGTATCAAGGAAGTCAAAGCAGTGGACGACCTGACGGTGCAATTCGCCTTCACGGAAACCTCGGCGGAGATACAAAGATTCATCGCCTCTGATTGGAACGCCATTTTCCCCAAGGCAGTGCTGGACGAGTACAACAATGACCTGAAAACCTACGTCATGCACCCGGCAGCCGGCCCGTTCCAGATGGCGGAGCTCAAGGCAGGAGAGTTGATCCGGTACGAGAAGTTCCAGGACTACTGGAACGAGGGTCTGCCATATCTTGACGGAATTGAATTCCATATACTGGGAGCGGGTCGATTCGCCGCATTCTTAGTGGGCCAGTTGGACACTCTTCAGGTCAACAACCCGGTGGACTATCAGCTGGCCCTGGACAAGGGCATCCAGGGCGAGAAGGCTATAGTCCCCATCGTCCACGCGATTTACTTCAACCTCCAGGTCGAGCCGTTTGACGATGTGCGAGTCCGGAAGGCCATAGATCTAGTCATCGACCGCGACGAATGGGCTGCGGTGACCGCGGATCTGACAACCCCGGCCAAGGGCAGATGGGCGCCGCCGGGGAACGCATACGCACTGTCGGATTCGGAGTTGAGCAAATTACCGGCGTTCAACCCTGACCGGGAAGCCCGGATTACTCAGGCGAAGGCCTTGCTGTCTGAAGCAGGCCATCCCAATGGTTTCAAATCCGACATGACCACGGGGAGCCCCCAACACGTGGTGGTACACGCGGAGTTCGTACAAGCCGTGCTTAAGGACACGCTGAACATTGACCTAAGCCTTGAAACCCTGGACTGGTCGGTCTGGATAGCGCGAGCCAAGGAACAGCAGTTCAGCATTACCAGCGGCGCTCAGTTCACAACTTTGCACGATCCCTCTGACTTTATGAACGTGTTCTGGCGTACCGGAGGTGCACAGAACTGGAGCGGATGGTCCAATGCAGAGTTCGACGCCATCATGGACCAAGTGGACACTGAACTCGATCCCCTCAAGCGGAAAGAGTTGGTGCATCAGGCATTCGACGTCTTGGACCGGGAAATTCCTCAGATGACCGGCGGCTGGGAGGTCGACGGACACATGTGGTGGCCCTATGTCAAAGGATTCCCCAGCCGGGGCCCCGCTCTCGGCAGGTATGTGTACTTCGACCGGCAAACGCTCTGGCTTGACCGATAACAGTCAGGCGCAGAGCCATTTCGATTCGGGGCTGCCGAAGACTTCGGCAGCCCCGGCAACAATTTGTAACATAACGCTGAAGCTGATGGTAAAAGCAGACCTCACATCCAGCGGCCGAGGAGTTTTTGCTCCATGACAGGGCCACCTACTGATGCCTTGGCAACGAGCGCCAACACCGCCCGCGGTAACGGTGCGCCGGTCGTCGGCGTTGTTGTCAGGTTCGTCAAACGCTATCCGGTCGGCGGGGCAATGGGGCTCGCCATAGTTCTGCTCATCGTTGTCGCAATCGCGGCTCCGGTGCTTTCGCCATATGACCCGGTCCGGATAAAGGTGCTGGAGGCGAGACAGGGACCCTCGGCACAACACCTGATTGGAACCGATTACATGGGTAGGGACCTCCTGAGCCGCATCATTTACGGCGCAAGGGTGTCCCTCTTTGTTTCCTTGACTGTGGTCGTGATGAGCACAGCAATTGCGATGGCATTAGGGGTGGCCAGCGGTTACATAGGCGGCCGCTTCGATATGATTACCCAGAGGGTGATGGAGGTAATCCTGGCGTTTCCGGGCCTGGTGCTCGCTCTGGCGCTCCTGACTGCGATGGGCGCGGGGGTTATCCCAATTCTCATCGCATTGACTGTCGTGCGGATTCCCGCCACGACTCGTGTTACCCGGTCAGTCGCCATCTCGGTTAAAGAATACCCATACGTCGAGGCGGCTCGCGCAGTGGGATGCTCCCACATGCGGATCATGCTGCGCCACGTTGCCCCACAGACTGTAGCGCCCGTTTTGGTGCTTGCCACAGCTTCTTTGGGGACGGTCATTATCGCCGAAGCAAGCCTGGGTTTCCTGGGTCTCGGCATACCGCCTCCTACACCTACCTGGGGCAACCTGCTCGGCGGGGTGGTCACGGCGACCTTTAAGCCCCTGTGGTGGCTCGTCGTCTTTCCGGGAGTTGCCATTGTAGTTACCGTCCTAGCGTTCAACCTGCTGGGCGACAACGTACGGGATGCAGTCGACCCACGCCTCAGAGGGACCACCTAGCAATGCACAAATACCTTGGGCGACGATTGCTGTACGCGGTCCCTACCGTCTTAGGCACCACGGCCCTGGTCTTCGTCGCCATGCGCATCATGCCAGGGGACATGCTCGCCGCCATGCTGGGCGAGGAAGGCGCGGGACTTCTGTCCGAGGCTGACCGCCAGATAATGTTGGCCAAGCTAGGCCTGGACAAACCGATACATATCCAGTTTCTGGTCTGGCTTTGGGACATAGTCAGACTAGATCTGGGGGAGTCCTTCTTCAAGGGCTACCCCAATGCTGAACTGCTGGCCAACAGAGGGCCGATCACGGCCCAGATAGCCATCATGTCCGTGCTCTTCGCATGGGCAGTTGGAATTCCGGTGGGCGTGCTGGCCGCGCTCAAGCGGAACAGCTTCCTGGATTACATCGCCAGATTCTCCACGATTCTGTTCCTGGCAACCCCGAATTTCTGGCTCGCCAGTTTGGTAGTGCTGGCCTACGTGCTGGTGTTCGACTGGATGCCGCCGATGGGCGTCGTAATGCCATGGGAGGCCCCCTGGCAAAACCTTCAGATAACGATCATGCCGGCGATAGTATTGGGTTCATCGGCCTCGGCCACCATCGCACGGTTGACACGCTCGATGCTGTTGGAAGTAGTCCGGGAAGACTATGTTCGTACAGCGAGAGCCAAGGGGCTTGGAGAGTCAGCGGTTGTCGTAGTCCACGCACTGCGCAACGCGCTGCTGCCGGTAATAACCTTGTCCGGTCTGTTGATGGGCAGCCTCTTGGGAGGCTCGGTGGTGGTGGAAGTCGCCTTCAACGTGCCGGGCTTGGGCGCAACGATGATTGAGGCAATCCGCGAGCGTGACTTCCTGCTCGTACAGAACCTCGTGTTGATCTACGCTTTTGTGTTTATGTTCGCCAATCTGGCGGTCGACATGGCCTACGCTTGGATCGACCCTCGCATTCACTATGAGTAGCGGCGTATACTCGGCTCAGTCGGGGCGTCGCAAGCGGGTCAGCCAACATCGATGATTCCAGTCTTGAGCCGGAAACCAAGTCTGTGCTCATTGTTCCCATAGGCCCACTCGCCCGACACCCGGATCTCCGCATTTCCCTTGGTTTGGGCACGATAGGCCAGTCACAGCAGAATCTTGACCCCCCCAGTGGTAACAGGTCCACCATCCGCCGATTCCACTTCGGTTGCCCCTCTTGGTTCATCTCCAGCATCGCTAGTAGTCTGCCACTATTGTATTGATGGGTATAGGGACTTGAGCTTGATTCGGGCGTCCCCGGTGGTGAAGCGCCACTGGGCCTGAATTGCATCGCGGTTTCGCCAGCTCTCCCAAGCCCAAGTCTGCGAATGAGAATATCCTGTCCGGGATTTTCCTGTCCGGCAACGGACCTTTGATCAACGTTGTGCGCGAAGCTATAGTCAGGAGTCAGGTCAAGAATGGCCGCAAGAGAGGTGACTGTCAGCATGAAGCCAGCACCTTTATTCAAAACGTGCACAACTTCTTGCGGCATCACTTGGAACGGCCCGAGGAACTTCCACACGAAAATGTGGTGGTTTTCGACGAAGCCCAAAGGGCATGGGACAGCACTCAGATGGCCCGCAAACGCGGTATAAGTTCATCGGAAGCTTCACTTTTGTGTGAGGTGATGGAGCGTTTGCCTAACTGGGCAGTGATTGTCGCTCTTGTCGGTGGTGGCCAGGAGATATTCTTGGGCGAAGCGGGTCTAGGCGAATGGGGACGGGCCCTGCGGGATCGGCCTGTCCCCTGGCGAGTGATCGCTTCTCCGGAAGTTCTCGTTGGTGGAGAAAGCGTGGCCGGACACAGGCTGTTCGACGGCGGCGTTCCCGCGAATGTCTCCTTCATGGAAGAGCCCCTAGCACATCTAGACGTCGTGGTTCGTAATCACCGTGCGCAGCGGTGGACTGAATGGGTCAACGAGTTTCTGGCCTTTCGCCTCGACATCGCACGACCGCATTTCCCTGCGACGGAAGAGTTTCCCTGCTTTGTAACTCGTGACCTGGCGACCGTACGTGCTTGGCTGCGAATGCACCATCAGTTGGACACGGAAGATAGGACTGGTTTCGTGGCTACCTCTAAAGACTTCAGATTACGCGCTGAGGGCATAGAACGAGCTACCCAGTTTCTTTCCAATTACTCTTTTGACAAGTGGTTCCTTGAGACTCACTATGACCCTCGATCCAGTTACTATTTGGAAGTGGCCGCATCGGAATTCGAGTGTCAGGGACTGGAGCTGGACTGGGTAGGCCTGTGTTGGGGACTTGATCTGACACCATCCGAAGTCGGGAACGCCTGGGACTATCGTAAATTTCGCGGCGCCCGTTGGCAAAATGTCCAGCAGAAGGCCGAGCGCGCCTTTACGCTCAATAGATACCGGGTCTTGTCATCAGGGTGCCCAACGGCGACTCTAACGACCTCACTCGTGACCCAGCACGATTTGATCGGGTGTACGATGTACTCCGAGGAGCCGGAGTGCCGGAGTTGGACCCGGACTACGATGATGAGTGGGCTAGAGTATTAGGGGCCAGTATGTAACTGAGCGTTTCGGATAGAAATAATTCCGGGTATGTTCAGATACTTGACAAGGGTAAGCTTTCGGCCAAAGGGCTGGACTCCCCAACTGCGGGTGTAGTGAAGGCACGCTTATTTCGACATTGGTTCTCTTTCATAGCCGGTTGTTTGTGCCTTCGCGCAAGGCCGGGAAGAAGAGAATCCGAGGTGGTCAGAATCGGGGAGCCAGTTCTGGCTACAGTACATGATGGCTGGGGATCCAGGATTCGAACCTGGGATACCTGATCCAGAGTCAGGCGTCTTACCGCTAGACTAATCCCCAGCGGAGAGAGAGAAAGCCGGTGGGGGAGACGGCAAACGCCGGGCGGCGCTTGCGGTAATATCCTGATTCAATGTTAGATTCCAGACTCCGCCTGTGTCAAGCGCAGCACATAACCGCATAGGGCCAGTCTACCCCTGCCCCACAGGACCTTCCTGGCCAGCGCCGGCTGACTCTTCCTCCCGCATGGCGGGTCGCAGCAGCAGGTCGTAGCAGGCCGCGCCCACAGGCCCGCCGGCCAGTGGCCCGGCGATGTACGCCCAGAATCCCGACGACGGGCCGGGGATGGCGATTTCGCCCCACCCGGCGAAGAAGGCCACTATGCGCGGGCCGAAGTCCCGGGCCGGGTTCCATCCTCCCATCGTCAGAGGGGCGAACACGCTGATGATCGCCGCCACTGTCCCCCCGATCAATACCGGGGCCAGGAACTTCACCGGCAGGCTGCTGTTGCGCCGGTCCACCAGCGCGAATATCACCAGGACCAGCACGGCAGTCCCCACTCCCTCTATCACTGCCGCCACCGGGGCGGACACCAGGGCCCGGGCCGCCTCGTCGGTGCCGACCATCGCCGGATTGGGGAAATACTCCCCGAACAGCATCCCCGATAGCTGGCTTCCGGGTTCACCCCGGACCAGCCCGTTTTGCGACTCGAAACGCTCGATGAACCGTCCGTAGACCGCCAGCACGGTCAGACCGGCAAGGACGCCCCCGGCAAGCTGGGACACCCAGTAGGGCAAAATCCGGGAGAAGGGAAACTCGTCCCGGCGGAAGATGGCGAAGGCCAGCGACACCGCCGGGTTCAGGTGCGCGCCGGAGATGGCCGCCGTAACGTAGATGGCCAGGGTAACGCCCAGCCACCAGACCACCGCCACCTGCCACAGGCCCGCCTGCGCACCCGACAGCACCGCCGCCGCCACTACCCCCGTGCCGATGGTCACCATCAGGTAGACGCCGACCACCTCGGCAAGGCACGACTGGAGCAGTCTCAAGACGGGACGGGCAGACTGTTTGGAGTGAAATCCGTCTGGGGAAACGGTTAAATGTGCCTTCGGGGCAGGACTCGGACCCGCGGTCTTCCTTCTGCTGCGTGCAACCCGTTCAGCCACAGTTGCAATTGCTGCCGCACAGGGCCTGGGCCGGCAGTTCGCGGCGTCCGGTTATATCGCTCAACAGAGATTGCATCCGGGAGAACACGGGAGGGTTGATGGAGTAGTAGAGCCAGCGGGCGTCGTGGAACCCCCGGCGCACCTGTATCAGCCCCGACTCCCGCAGCTTGCGCAGATGGTGGGCCAGCAGGCTGGGGGAAAGCCCCATCCGCTCCTCCAGGTCGCAGACGCACAGCTCGCTTTCCAGCAGCAGCCGGAATATCCGCAGCCGGTTCGGCTGTCCCAGCACGGCCAGGTATCCGACAATCACGTCATCGTCCGCGCCGGTATCGACGCGCGGCGTCCGGGGGGACTCGATGACGGCTAACGGTATGACAGCGCTCAATGTTCTTTCGCAGGTGTGGGCAATATAGTTCAACTATCATTGAAATAATATAGCGCATCGGATACAAAATCAACCCGGCGGCAAAGAAGTCAGTTCACTCGGAGGCGGCTGTCCCATTCCAGTTCTTCCCTTGCGCGCTGTATGAACATGCGGCATATCGTCATGCGGTCCTCCGGGTTGGCCGCGCCGGGCGGGGCAATTGGGCTGTCAATTCCTGCGCTCCAATTCGGGCGAGGAGTACGCTTAACTCGGTTATACCATCGTCTCTGGGACCTTATATTCGAAGAGTTCCCATGCCGCCAACTCCCCCAGTCTCCAAACTTGACAATAACGGCCATTCTGTACCAGAATCGGCCTTGCATTAAAGCATTTCACAGGGGTCTCATGGGCGGCGGTTCGCGTCCACCATGAGGCCACGTCACGAGTAACGAAAAGACTGAAATGGGGTGGGTTGTATGACGACATCAGCAGCCGGCATAGAGACCAGGGTCAACATCAGCGGTGCGGAGGTGCAAATGTTTTCCGGTGGCCAGAAACCCGTGCTCCTCTATCTCCACGGCGCGGGCGGCAATCCCGGATGGCAGGACTTTCACGGGGCCCTGACCGGGAAATACACGGTATACGCTCCGTCCCTTCCGGGATTCAACGGCACGCCGCGTCCCGAGTGGATTTCCACCATCACCGACATGGCCCACTTCACCCTTAACATGGTCGAGACCCTCGGCTTCTCCGACTACGTGCTGATGGGGTCCTCGATGGGCGGCTGGCTGGCCGCGGAAATCGCGGCAATGGACCACCGCAATATCAAGGGCCTGGTGCTGATCGACGCTGCCGGCATCCGCCCCCGGAAGGGGGAGATCGCCGAGATATTCATGGTCTCAGGCCAGACCCGTGCGGGACTGCGGTTCCACGACCCGTCCCAGGTGCCCAACTACGACCAGTTGAGCCGGGACATGACCCCCGAAGAGGCTGCGGTCGACCACGCCAACCGTGAGATGGCCTCCCGCCTGTGCTGGAAGCCCTACCTGCACAACCCCAGCCTTCCCCACTACCTGGGCAAGGTCAAGACGCCGACCCTGGTCGTCTGGGGCAGGCAGGACGCCATCATCCCCGTGGAATGCGCCGACCTTTACGCCGACGCCCTGCCCAACGCCACGGTCAAGATCATCGACAACTGCGGCCACTCGCCCCAGTTGGAGAAACCCGCCGAGTTCTCCGCCGCAGTGGATGAGTTCCTGGCCGGGCTGGGCTAACCCCAACCGGCCTCTTGCAAAGCCATAAAGTTGGCCGCTCCTCCGTAGGAGCGGCCAGTCCTTTCTCCAGGCCGGGGCTGGCGTCGTCTGACGCTGGAGACTACGCCAGTATCCCCGCATCCTTCCAACGCTTGATGTCCTCGCTGGGGAATCCCAGCCCGGCCAGTATCTCCGAGGAGTGCTGCCCGAGGGCCGGAGAGGGAGTGGATGCGTCCATCGGGGTCTCGCCGAACTTGGCCACCGCCCCGATCATCTTCACCGCACCCGCTTCCTTGTGTTGCACCTCGGTCACCAGCCCGTTGGCCTTGATCTGCGGGTCCTCGAACAGTTCCTCCACGAAGCGCACCGGCCCCGCCGGGATGCCTCGCTCCTCCAGGACCGTTAGCCATTCCTCCGACGGTTTCTGCCGGAACAGCTTCTCGGCCTCGGCCTCCAGGTTGCGGGAGTACTCGATGGACTCGGGCTTGTTGGCGTCCCAGCCAGGCTCCAGGGCCCGGTCTGTCAGCTCCAGCACGTCCAGCAGGCGGCGGCGGAGCGGGTCGCTCAGGCAACCCACGCTGATGGGGAGGTCGCTGGTGAGGTAGACGCGGTAGTAGATGTTGGCATGGTGCCGCTGCCTGCGGCTGGACGGCGATGCCGACAGCATCTCATCGTAAGGCGCAGACTGGGACCGCTTCTCCTGGATGTCATCCAGCGCCTTGATGCGGGTGTCCCTGTCCAGGTACTCCACCTGCAGGAACCGTGTCCCCAGCAGGGCCAGGGACGATCCCAGCAGGCTGGTCTCCACCTTCTGCCCCTTCCCCGTGCGCTCCCGGGCGTAGAGCGCGCCGCACACGCACCACGCCAGGCAGAACCCGGTGGTGGTGTCGATAAGAGGGCTGGCCCAGATCTGCTGCGGGACGCCGTTCTCAATCTTGGTCTCGCACGCCATCAGGCCCGACATGGCCTGCAGTATCATGTCGTAACCAGGGCGGTGGGAGTCGGGACCCTCCCGTCCGTAGGCTGTGATCTCGCAGTAGACGAGGCGCGGGTTTATTCCTTTCAGGGTGTCATAGTCAACGCCGAGCTTGGCTGCAACGTCCGGCCGGAAGTTGACCAGTACAACATCGGTCTCCGGGATGAGGCGGCGGATAATCTCTTGGGCTTCGGGCTTGGTCAGGTCCAGGGGCAGACTGCGCTTGCCCCGGTTGTACTCCATGAACCCGCGGCTCTCGGTGGGCGTGAAACGCTGCTGCGTCCTCCAGGGTTCGCCCCAGGGAGGTTCGATCTTGATCACGTCGGCTCCCATGTCGGCCAGGAGTCTTCCCGCCAGGGGGCCGGCGATAATCTCGGTGAAGTCCACCACCTTTACATCCTGCAACGGTCCACCCATTGGAGTCCTCCCTCGTTAAAATGGGGTTGGTGGCTGTGTGCCGGCCGGGGCTGGGTCGACTGCGCCGTCCCGTCCCGGAGCAGCGATTGCCCGACATTATGCCCACGCCAGGCAGCGTAGGCAAGTTGGGAGGACCGCTGGACCACCCCGGCAGGCAAGGCATCGTCCGCAAAGGGAAATCCCGCCGAAGCGCCTGTCCGTAATGTATACTGGGCTGACATCGCAGGTTGCACTTCCGTGAGCGCAAGCTGCGCTTTGACGTGCCGGAAGACCCTATTCTGCCAGGGAGGTTGGATACGTTGGTCAGGAGGGATGGAAGGCGGCTGGACGAGGCGAGACCAACCACCATTACGCCGGGGTTCCAGGAATACGCGGAAGGCTCGGCCCTGATCGAGGTGGGCAACACCCGCGTGTTGTGCGCGGCTTCCCTGGAGGAGCGGGTGCCGGGCTTCCTTCGCGGCCAGGGCAAGGGATGGGTCACCGCCGAGTATTCCATGCTGCCCCGGTCCACCAACACCCGAACGCCCAGGGACCGGGACGCCGGACGCATCAGCGGACGCTCCCAGGAAATCCAGCGTCTCATCGGGCGTTCCCTCCGCGCTGTCACCGACCTGGAATCCCTGGGTGAGCGGACGGTCTACCTCGACTGCGATGTACTCCAGGCCGACGGGGGCACCCGCACCGCCTCCATCACCGGCGCATACGTCGCCCTGCACCAGGCTCTCAAGATGCTGGTTGCCCACCGGGTGCTCCCCCGGATTCCCCTGCGGGACATGGTGGCCGCAGTCAGCGTCGGCATCCTCGACGGCGAACTGTTACTGGACCTGTGCTATGAAGAGGACTTCCGCGCCCAGGTTGACTTCAACCTGGTGCTGACCAGGGGCGGCGCGTTGGTGGAGATGCAGGGAGCGACGGAGGGCGAACCCTTTTCCCGGGACCTGGTATCCGACGTGGTGGAGTTAGCCTACCGGGGGATGCAGCCCATGTTCCAGTCCCAGCAGGAAGCCATACGCCAGTTGTGAGCAACCCGGACTGAGGACAGATATGCCCAACGCCAGACCGGCCGGCACAACCGCCGAGGATCCGCTTCCCGATGTATCCAGAAAGTCGCGCCGGGCAGACCTTAAAGGAGAGATGCCGATATTCCTGTCCGCGCTCCGGCTGGTCTTGGCCGGGCTGGCGGTCCTGTCCGCTGCTCTCGCCTGCAACTCGGTCAGTCCCAATGGCAGTGAGGCACCAACGGAAGCGCCGACGGCTACTCCGACCCGCACACCCACGCCGGTCCCGCCGACCGCTACTGTCATACCCACCCCGCCGGACCCCACGGCGACGCCAACGGTTCCGCCGCCGCCAACTGCTGCGCTGGCGGCCCGCCCGACGGTTGCCCCGGAGCGGCCCACACCGGCGCCTGCCAGTACCGCAACGCCTACTCCGCCGCCCTCTGCAACTCCGCCTCCAGACCTGCATATCCCCAACGTGGCCGATGTGGTGGAACGGGTCCGCCCCGCGGTGGTGGCGCTGGTCGTCAAGGTCATGGTACGGGACTTCTTCGGAGCTCCGCGCACTTCCTTCGGCAGCGGAACAGGCGTGATTATCTCCCCGGAGGGTTACGTGATTACCAACAACCACGTAATTGAAGATGCTGTGGAGATACTGGTGACCCTTGACGACGGTGAACAGGTGGAGGCCGAGTTGGTAGGCGCGGATGCCCTCTCCGACCTGGCCGTGTTGCGGATCCCCGGCTCAGACCATCCCTCCCTCCCTCTGAGCGAGGACGTACCCATGCGAGTGGGCGAGTGGGTGATCGCCATCGGCAATGCCCTGGGACTGCCGGGCGGCCCGACGGTGACGGTGGGGGTCGTGTCTGCCCTTGGCCGTACCATCGACGGCGGAGGCGGTTACGAGCTGTACGACCTTATCCAGACGGACACGGTAATCAACTCCGGGAACAGCGGCGGGCCATTGATCAATGTCTACGGAGACCTGATCGGGATCAACACGGTCGTGCTGCGCGGCGGGAGAGCCAGCGGCGGGACTCCGGTCGAGGGCATCGGTTTCGCCATCAACATGGAGACCGCCCGGTGGGTGGCCGACCAGCTAATCGAGGACGGCCGCGTGAAATGGGCGTGGATGGGAGTGCTCCTGGCCGACCTTACCCCGGAGATGTCCGCCCAGTTCAGCCTACCCATCCGGGAGGGCGCAATCATTCAGAGCGTAGTTGAAGCTTCACCGGCCCACCAGGCGGGGATACTGCCCGGCGACATAGTCGTCTCCATGGACGGCGAGAAGGTCTCTAACGTATCAGAACTGCTTCGCCTGCTCCGCACCGAAATCCGCGTCGGCCAGGAGGTCGAGGTCGAGATATTCAGCGGCGGAGGCACGAGGACCGTCCGCATGGTCTTGGGCGACCGTCCTTCCCGCTGAGAATGTCGCCCCATGCCGATATGCCGGCGGGGGAGCGGCGCAAAGGATCCGTCCTAAGGATCAGTTCTTCGGTAGTCCGCCGCCCCTACTCTATGCGCTCTCCCGACGGGTCCAGCAATACCAGGGGCAGGTCCAATTCCCGCAACCCCGGCTCCACCGCCTGACGGTCTCCCACCACCAGCAGTTGCAGCCCTCCGGGATTGATCCACTCGGCGCTGATCCGCCGGGCATCCTCCAGAGTGACTGCCTCCACCGAGGGTTTCACACCCTGGAAATAGTCGTCCGGCAGGCCGAACACCAGCAGTTGCACCAGGTGGTTCAGCACCATGCCGGAACGCTCGAAGCTGCCCGGGTAGCCCCGCAGCATTCCCTCCTTGGCGAACTGTAGCTCATCCGCCGTGATGGGCCGGGAACCGTGGATACCCGCAAACTCGGTCAGGGTTTCCTGCACCGATTCTCTGGTCACCGCCGTCTGGACGCTTCCACCCGCCCACAGCATCGAAGGACCTCGGTACCAATGGACGGCGGAATGGTATCCGTAGCTGTAGCCCTTGTCCTGCCGCAGGTTCTGGTTCAGTCGCGCCGCGAACTGCCCGCCAAAGGCGTGGTTGACCAGGCTCATTCCGAAGTAGTCGGGGTGGCTCCGCGACAGGGTGGGCTGCACGGCCCGAATCACCGATTGGGCCGCGCCGGGCCTGTCCACCAGGTAGATTGCCGCCTCATTGGAAGAAATGGCCCGGGAGAGCGCCGCCCCATTGTCTTCCGCCGCGCTTACCCCCGCCGTCCACTGTTCCCATCCGCCCAGCCGGGACTCGGCCTGCGACACCACTTCGTCCAGGGACACGTCGCCCACCACCACCAGAGTCGCATTCCGTGGCCCGTAGTTGTCCCGGAAATGGCGTGACACGTCATCGCGGGTCAGGGACTCGGTGGCCGGTTCAACCCCCAGGATGTAATGGCCGTAACCGGAGTCCTTCCTGAACACCAGGCCGGAGATTAGCTGCTCGGCTATGGCGTTTCCATCATCCTTGCTGCGCCGCAGGTCGGTCAGATGTTCCCGGCGCACCCGCTCCAGCTCATGCTCCGGGAAGTCAGGCCGCGTCACCAGGTCGGCGATCAGCTCCAGGGCGGTGGGCCAGTGGCGCGACATGACCTCGGTCGACACCATTGTCGACTCCCGCCGGGCGTCGGCGGATACCCTGGCCCCCAGGAACTCGAAGGCCGCGGCAATCTCCTGGTTGGTCTTGCCCCCGGCGCCCTCGGTCAGCATCTGCGCCGTAAAGCTGGCCAGTCCGGGCAGCCCCGAAGGGTCCCGGGTCGCGCCGCCGTCCAGCAGCAGCCCCATGGACACCAGCGGCAGGTTCCGCCGCTCCACCACCATGATTCCCAGACCGTTGCTCAACCTGTGCCGCTGTGGGACCGGCGGTGTAAAGGCGGGTTCCGTCGCCGGCGGCGGCATCACGTTCCGGTCAACGGTCACGGTGGCTGGCTTCAGCGCCTGCTCCGGGAACACCCGGAGACGTACCTGCCGGTCGTCCAGCACGGCCTCATTGGCCTCGATGATTTCATCTCTCTGGACTGCCAGGTAGCGTTCCAGGTCGGTGTTGATCAAGTTGGGGTCGCCGCACAGCACGTTGTAATGGTTCAACTGGTCGGCGCGCCCCCCGAACCCGCCGATGCGGGTCAACTGGCGGTAGTAACCGGACTCGATGCGGTTCTTGACGCGGGTTATCTCCTCCTCGGTAGGAGGCTCGCTCCGCAGCCGCTCCAGTTCCTCGTCTACCGCCGCCTCCACCTCTTCGATATCGTGGCCCGCAGCGGCGGTGACCATGACCATGAACTGCCCGGCGATTTCCCCTGAGTGGTAGCGGACTCCCGCGCTTTGGGCAATCTGCTTTTCGTATACAAGGCTGCGGTGCAAGCGGGAGGTCAGTCCCTCGCCCAGCACGCCTTGCAGCACGTCCAGCGGGGCGTCGTACCTGTCCATGTCCGGCGGCGTGGGCCACGAGATGTAGAGCCGGGGCAGGGAGACCTTGTCCTGCATCTCCAGCGATACCCGGCCCGGCAGCGACGAGTCCCAGCGCCCCATCCGGGGCAGGGGAGGTCCGGGTGTCAGATCGGCAAAATAGCGGTTGATCATATCCAGCGCCTCGTCGCGCTGAAAGTCCCCGGCAACGGCCAGGCTGGCGTTGGACGGCCCATAGAAGCGCCGGAAGAAATTCTGCACGTCCTCCAGAGAGGCGGCGTCCAGGTCCTCCTGTGAACCGATGGTCATCCAGTGGTATGGGTGCGGCGCCGGGTACAGCGCTTCCTGTATGTGCCACGACGCCATGCCGTATGGGCGGTTCTCGTAGCTCTGCCGGCGCTCGTTCTTCACCACGTCCCGCTGGATGTCAAACCGCTGCTGGTCCAGCGCGTCGAGCAGGAAGCCCATGCGGTCGGCTTCCAGCCACAGGGCCAGTTCCAGGTAATTTGAGGGGATGTCCTCCCAGTAGTTGGTCCGGTCTGGCGTGGTGGAGCCGTTGAGGTTCGCCCCTGCCTTTTGGAGCGGGTCGAAGTGGCTGTGGTTGTGGTGCCCCGACCCCTCGAACATCATGTGCTCGAACAGGTGGGCAAACCCGGTCCGCCCCACCTCCTCATCCTTGGAACCCACGTGGTACCAGACGTTGACCCCCACCAGGGGGATGGAGTGGTCTTCGTGGAGGATAACGTCCATGCCGTTGGACAGGGTGAGTTTTTCAAACGGTACGGCAACCATAAGTGAGTCCCTTCAGTTCGGATGGGAGTTGGATCAGTGCGATGCAAGCAATCAGGGGATTCGTGTTCAGGTAAGAAACCTACAAGTACAATTCTTCCTCCGGAATCAGCCGTTCTTCCCCAAGGTCTACTTCGAGCGACAATTCCTGGAGGGTCACAGCGCCCAGAAGGTACTGGCCATCAGGCCCGAAGATTATCCGGCTGGGCGCAGATAGTCCCTCCACCAGGAAGTCTGCTGCCCCCGTTGGGTAATTGACGGTATCGCCCGTTGCGACGCGGAATCTCATTGTCCGGTCGGCATCTATGCCCAGCCTGTGCAACAAAGACGCAGGCGCCATTGAATATCTGGCCCCGGTGTCCACCAACGCATCCACCGTTTCCGCTTGCTGCGTCACCCGGTTCCGAATTTCCATAGGTATGCGGAATGTTCCCATGTCCCTCCCAGTCAGGTCCCGTTCACAGGTCCCATTCAGATGAGGGGATTGTCCCCGGGGATAAGGCGGCGGCGCTTGGGGTCTACAGCCAGAGCCAGGTCCTCCAGAGTAGTCGCGCCCAGAATATACTGGTCTTCAGGACCGAAGACGACTCTGGCGAATCCGGTGCAACCTGCGGCAGAAAACCCCGCCCACGCCGTCGCATATTCGACTGACTCCCCGCTGGCGACATCAAAGGTCATCACACGGTCAGGCTCTATGCCGAGCCTGTGAAGCAACGATGCCGGCGCGACGGAATAAGTAGCTCCAGTGTCAACAAGAGCTTCAACCATCTCGGTGTGATGGTTGGCCGGGTTCCGGATTTCCAAGGGTACATGGAAAGTGCCCATATTGTTCCCTGCTACACACCGCCCATGTGCTTGTAGTAGTTCTCGTCGGTGCGGTCGGGCAATGGCGACGTTTCCTGGTTCTTGGCAATCTCGCCGGAGTCCCACAGCTTGGAGAACTTCAGCGCCCGGGGGCAATGCCCGTAGGCTTCCTCTACCTCGATGAGCATCCCTTGGAGGTGCTTGGAATTGTCGTCCAACTCGTACAGGGAAAGCTCCACGTTCTGCCGGTCAAGGTCGTCTTTGGTCACGATGGTTGCCTTGCCGTTGACACGCACCGTGTCGTTGATTCCGGGGATGAAGAAGATCAGGCCCACGTGCGGGTTCTCCCGCACGTTCCTGTAGGACTGGAACAGGCGGTTGCCCGCCACGTCGGGGAACAGCAGGTGGGTCTCGTCGATAACCCGGACGAAACCGGGCTTGCCCCCCTTGGGCGAAGCGTCGCAATGCCCATCCGCGTCCGTGGTCGCCATCACCGCGAAGGGCGCACTGCGGACGAACTCCTGTACCCACGGGGTCAGGTGTCCCTTCAACTTGGCGACTGCCCGCTCCGAGGGTTCCCCGAACTGGTCGTTGAACTTGGTCCTGTCAGCCTCACTGATTGCCATCTCGCCTCCTTTGTATCCCGCCGCCCCGATTCCACCTTCCTGTGGGGCCAGTTTCAGCCTATTCTAAACCCCGTCCTGTGGTACAGCAAGCGCACATCAGCCCGATGATAACTCCACCATCGCGTCCGCCAACCGCTGGCAGTCGGGCAGGGGACGTATGCCTATGCGGATACAGGACGGCAGTCCGAAGGAAGCGCAGTCCCGTACGAACAGCCCGCGGCGCATCAGCCTCTCCCGCCACTGCGCGCCATCCCCAACGTCCACCAGAAGGTAGTTCGCGCTGGAGGGGTGGACCGTGAAACCCTGTTCTCCCAGCCGGTGGGCCAGCAAGTCCTTGGCCCTCTCCACCTCTGCACGGGAGCGTTCCAGGTATCCGTCGTCTGCCAGAGCCGCCAGCCCTGCGGCCTGGGCCAACCCGTTAACGCTCCAGTCCGGTTGCAGGGCAGCGAGCGCGGCGATCACGTCCTCGGATGCGACGGCATAACCCAACCGCAGCGCTGTCAGGGCGTAGTCCTTGGTCATGGAGCGGAGCAGCACGACGTTCCCCTGGAAGCGCGGGGCCTCAGCGTCCGCTCCGGCTCTCCCCAGGGCATGGGGCGGCGTTCTCAGGCCAACCAGCCCCAGACCGTCCCAAGGGTTCGCCACGAAGGAGAGGTACGCTTCGTCCAGGGCCAGCAGCCCGCCGTAACCGGCAACGGCCCCGGCCAATATCTGCACATCTTCGGCGTCCAGATAGACCCCGGTGGGATTGTTGGGATTGCACAGGAAGACCAGGCAGGGACGCTCGTCCTCAATCCGGCGTACCGCCTCCGTCAGGTCCCATCGGAATGGAGGTGAGTTATCGGCATCAAAGCCAATAACTGGCACACCGGCCAGCCGGCAGGCCCCCAGGTATTCGCCGTAGGTAGGGGTAAACAGCAGGGCACAGTTGGCCGCGCCGGGACGGGGAGGGGACAGGTACGCGCGGGTCAGCAGATGAATCAACTCGGTGGACCCGTTTCCCACCAGTATCCGCTCGACTGGGACTGAAATGTTTGCATCGCCCGTACCTGACAGGCGACGGGACAACGCCTCCCGCAGTTCCAGGCATTCCGGGTCCGGGTAGGCGGTGAGGTCCACCCCGGCCATCGCTTCCCAGGTCCCCTCGGGCGGACCGATGGGGCTGATGCTGGCGCTGAAGTCCAGGACGTCCTCCGGCCTCAACCCCAGGGCGCGCAGGTCGGCAGGCCGTACCCCTCCATGCACTGGCCGCGAGGCCATGCCGGGAACATTCCCGGGCGCGGGGTCGGAATCGCTATGGGTTTGGCTGCTCATGTCACCGTTCTAAGGCCACCGTTCTAAGGCCACCATTCTAAGGTAAATGTAGCGGGCGACGTTCAAAAGGCTAAGACCCACACCGCCGCCAGGGCGAGGGCCAGCATCAGTCCCAATGCCGCCACCAGGTGCATCGACTGCACCGCGCGGGTGATGTCCGCCGGTTCCAACGGTCTGTCCGGGTCGCCAAGCCGGTAGTGGCCCACTTTCTCCAGTTCAACACCAAGGGCTCCCGCCATGCTGCTCATGCTCCAACCCGCGTTGGGGCTTTCGGTGCGCCCGTGGTCCCGCAGCATGATGCGCCACGCTCCCCCGGCGGTCTGCCCCGGAAGGACCCCGCCGGCCAGGACCAGCAACGCGCCCGTAATCCGGGAGGGTGCCAGGTTCACCAGGTCGTCCAGCCGGGCCGGGACTTTCCCCAGGTACTCGTAAACGCCATGATAGCCTAGCATACTGTCCAGCGTGTTGATGGCCCGGTATGCGAATGCCCCCGGCAGACCGAAGAGGGCGAAGGCCAGCCACGGCCCGATGAAGCTGTCGGACATGTTCTCCGACACCGACTCAACCGTGGCCGCGGTCGCCTGTTCCGGTGTCAGTTGCGACGGGTCCCGGCTGACCAGGGAACCCATCATCCTCCGCACCTGTTCCATGTCTCCAGCCGCCAGCGCGTCCCGCACCTGCTCCGCGACCTGCCGCAGCATCTTCACCGAAAAGGTGGTCTTGAGCAGTGCCGCGCTGACGATGATGTACATGGCATCCTGCACCTGCCATAGCCCAAACCCGGCCCAGTAGTCCGCCAGCCCGCCGATATTCCGCAGCCCCACGACTACAACGTATGCCGCTGCGGCCCACAAGGCCGGCACAGCCAAAGCCGCGACCCCTCCGGCAATGGTCCCCGCCACCCGCGACCGGGGCGAGAGCCGGTCGGCCAGCCCGACGGTGTGTCCGATCCATACCGTCGGGTGGATCCGGTAGTGCGGCTCGCCAAGGGCCAGGTCGAGCAGCACAGCCACCGCCAGCACAGCCAGGTCTTCATAACCGGGCCACATATCAGGCGTACACTGCCACTGGTGCGGACAACCTGTCCTTGCCGCTCATCACACCAAGAACAGCGGTGGCCGCAGCCAGCCGTAGACGGCGAGAGCGGCTGCCGCAGCCAGCGCCGCAGATTCCGAGATTTCGTTGATTGCGCCGTAGCCGTCCCCTGTCAGCCCTCCAAGCGCCCTGGTCATCGCCCAGCCCAGGGCCAAGGCCAACAACGTCACCCCTGCCAAGAGCACGACCCCGAAGGGGCCTCCAAGGAGGAAGCTCGCGGCGAGCGCCGTCACCGCGGCAAAGGCGGTGGCCAGCTTCGCGCCCCCTTGATGAAAGGGCGACCCAAGCCCACCGCTCCTGGCATACGGGAATGCTCCGAGAGCGACCACCATTGCCCAACGGGAGAGCGCGGGAAAGAGGAGAAGCGCCCAGGCCGCCGAGGGCAATTCCAGGTGGACGGCTTTCAGCAATGCGGTGGCCCCCATTGCGGTGGTTGGGGCCAATCGCGGGTCCAGCAAGGACACCAGCGCCCCGTATTTCAGCAATAGGATAGTGAATCCGCCGGTGACGCCGAACGCTCCGACGCGGGGGTCTTTCATGATCTCCAGGCGCCGCTCTGGCGAGCCGCCGCCGAAGACACCATCGCAGACGTCCATCAGTCCGTCCAGGTGCAGGGCGCGGGTAATCATGGTGGTAACGGCCAGCAGGATTGCGGCCATTAGAGGAACGGGAAATACCCTGGAACATCCCAATTCCACGCCCGCCAACACCAGGCCGATGAGTACGCCCACCGCCGGATACCAAGCACGGGAGTTGCTGATGGCCCTCTGGCCCGGCACACCGCCGTCCCCCTTTAACGCGGGCGCGGGACATACGGTCAGGAAGCTGAGGGCCAGCAGGAAGGTAGTCAGGGCTAAGTCCCGCCGCCGGCTTCGTCGTCGATCCGCTCCGATACCCCAGCGTCGGCGAAGGTCGCCATCTCGGACAGGCACCGTGCGGCCGCCTCGATTATGGGTATGGCCAGCACTGCGCCGGTGCCCTCTCCCAGCCGCATTCCCATGTCCAGCAGCGGCGACAGCCCCATGTGCCCGAGGGCCAGCCTGTGCCCGGGCTCCACCGACTGGTGAGAAGCAATCATGTAATGCGCGGCGGCGGGGGACAGGGACCATGCGATCAGCGCGGCGGCCCCGGATATGAACCCGTCAACCACGACAGGGCGGCGTCCGGCGGCGGTGGCCAGCATCGCCCCCGCCAGCACGCCGATCTCGAACCCGCCCACCTTCGTAAGAACGTCCATGCCGTCGGCGGCATCCGGGCGGTTGACTTCGATGGCCGTGCGGACCACCTGGGCCTTGCGCTCCAGCCCCGGATCGTCCAGCCCGGCGCCGCGCCCGGTGGTGACCGACGGGTCCGCCCCGGTGAACACGGAGGTTATCGCGCTCGACGGGGTGGTGTTGCCGATACCCATGTCGCCGAATGCGATGAGGTCCGCGCCCTCGGCAATCTGCTCACCTGCGGCCTCGATGCCTGTTTCCAGGCACTGGACCGCCTGTTCACGGGTCATCGCCGGTCCCCTGGCCATGTTGGCCGTGCCGTAGCCCACCTTGACGGAGCGCAGCGCCGGGTTTGGCGGCAGGTCTTCCGCAACTCCGGCGTCCAGGATCACGATCTCCGCCCCCACGTGACGGGCAAGAACGTTGATCGCCGCCCCCCCATTGAGGAAGTTAAACACCATCTGGGGAGTCACGGCCTGGGGGTAGGCGCTGACCCCCTCCTCGACGACTCCGTGGTCTCCGGCGGCCAGGATGGTTGCCTTGCGCCCTATGCTGGGCGTAACCTCGCCGAATATCCCCGCCAGCAGAATGGATATGTCCTCCAGCCGCCCCAGGCTGCCCAGTGGCTTGGTCAGCGTGTCCTGGCGGGCACGCGCCGCCGCCATCGCCCCCTCGTTCAGGGGGCCAATGCGGGCCAGTGTCTCGTCAATCAGCATCGAAATAGGCATGTCTCTCCTTCATTCCTCCGGCTGCAGGCCCAGGAATACCCGGATGCTGTTGTTCCTCACGATGATCTTCGCACCCGGCAGTAGTTCTTCATCAACCCTCTCGAGCAGAGACTCAAGGGCATCAATCGATTCACCTGCCCCAGTGGGCGCAACTCTCAACCGTATCAACCCGTAGTGCCCGCCAACCGCAAAGTCCCGGCCAGTGGCAAAAGTCTTGTCGAAAGTGATTATTAGGCAGCCGCTGGCCTGCACCCATGCAAATACCTCGGAGTCCGGTCGATATTCAAGCCCGACATCGTATACGTGGAACACGTCCCACAGGGGTTTACGTTCCTGGAGCCAATCCCGGAGCCGTACTTGGACATTCTCATCTAGCAGAACCCTGATTGGCACTGGTGTCAAGCTCGCTCCAGTCCCGGAAGATAATGTCATCCTCATCCAACAGGTCCATGACGAATTCGAGGGACGCGACTATATCTTCCCTGGTTATGCGCGGGTAGCTTTTCAGGATATCGTCCATCGTGGCTCCCCCGGCGAATTGGCCGAGGGTGTTCCACACCATGATGCGGGTGCCTCGTATGGTTGGTTTGCCGCCGCAGATTTCCCGGTCTGCGACGATACGATGCGGTTCCCTCATATCGGCATCTCCGCTTCCTAAAACTCTATGCCCGGTTGCGCCTTGATGCCCTCCTGGTAGGGGTGCTTGACCACGTTCATCTCGGTCACCAGGTCGGCGAACTCAACCAGGGCTTCGGGAGCGTGGCGGCCCGTGATGATCACGTGCTGCATCTCCGGCCGGTTCTCCAGGACTTCAAGAACTTCCTCCACCGGGATCCACCCGTAGTGCATCGGGTAGGTGAACTCGTCCAGGACGACCACGTCGTACTCGCCAGATGCGATGATGTCCTTGCAGTCTTCCCAGTGGGCGCGGGCCAGGTCAGCGGTCTGGTCCAGGTCACGGGAGCGCCAAGTGAACCCGTCCCCCATGGCCCGCATCTCCACGCCGATCTTCTTGGCGGCGCGCTGCTCGCCGAAGTTGGCGGTGGAGTGCTTGATGAACTGGAGCATGATCACCCGGAAGTCCCGGCCCCAGGCCCGGAACAACACGCCCATAGCCGCGGTGGTCTTGCCCTTGCCGTTGCCCGTGTTGACGATAACCAGGCCCTTGTTGATGCGAGGACCCTTCACCGACTGCGGCTCTTCCCGCGCGCTGGGGTTGGCTGTATCAGAGTTGGTTGCGCTTGCGTCCGTGCTCATGGCCTGTAGACCTCCGGAGAGATTGACTGGAAACTATCTCGGGACGCGCCTGTCCCAAATGTATCACGTATAGCGAATGGGCGGCTAAGACCGGCTTTCTTCCACCATCCCCGAATGCGCCGCGCAGGCGTCGACGAACCGCTGTGCCAGCGACGGGTCGCTGCCCAGGTGGATGTGGATGTACGACGCCCATACGCTGCCCGACTGGAATCCGTCGGGCCGGTTGCCCTGGTCCACCACCCGGTAGACCGACTGCTGCGGGGTTGGTTCCCGCTCCAGCGTCGACCAGTGGAACTCGTGGCCCCGCACCCGCTGTCCCTCCCGCAGCAGCGGACCGTCGGTTCTCGCCTCGACCTCCCGGTATCCGAGGGTCAGGCGGGCGTTGGACATTCCCGACGCCGCCGGGATCAGCCCGACCATGGGGCGGTTGACCCCGTCCTGGTCGGCCAGACTGTCGCCCAGGTACATCAGCCCGCCGCACTCGGCGTACACCGGAACGCCCCGGTCCACAGCGTTTCGTATGGCGGTGTGCATTGGCCTGTTTTCGGAAAGCTCCCTGGCAAACAGCTCCGGGAACCCGCCCCCCAGGTAGAGACCTCCCACCCCTGGCGGCAGGCCCTCGTCATCTATGGGGCTGAAGGGCACGATCTCCGCGCCCCAGGCTTCCAGCAGGTCCAGCGAGTCCTGGTAGTAGAAGCTGAACGCCCTGTCCTGGGCCACCCCGATGCGGGCGCGTTTCGGCACCTGTTCCGCCGGGTACACCACGGGGGGGGCTGGCGGCGAGTTGGCCCCGGCGGCCAAGCTCAGGATGGCGTCCAGGTCGATGGTCTCCTCAACTTGTTCGATGAGAGTATCGTACCACTGCCGGGCCACCGTTCCCTCGACGGTGGGTATCAACCCCAGGTGACGCTCCGGCTGCACCAATTCGGGACGGCGCGGCATGTACCCCAGCACCGGCAACCCGGTGGTGGCTTCGACTTGCGGCTGGCAGAACTCCAGGTGACGCGGCCCGCCCACGCCGTTCAGGATCACCCCCGCGATTCGCAGGTGGGGGTCGAACTGCTGGTATCCCAGCACCTCCGCGGCCACGCTGCGAGCGACCTTGGACGCATCGGCAATCAGCACCACCGGCGCGTCAATCAGCTTGGCCAGTTCGGCGGTGGAGCCGTCCTCGGACAGGCTGGAATGACCGTCGAACACTCCCATCACGCCCTCGACCACGCAAACGTCGCTCCGGGACCCGGCCCGCTGGTAAAGCTCCAGCACCGTGGGGTGGGGCAGCAGCCAGGTGTCCAGGTTCCGGGAGGGAACGCCGCAGGCCAGTTGATGGTACGACGGGTCGATATAGTCCGGCCCGGCCTTGAAGGGCTGCACCCGGTTCCCCCGGCGTGTCAGCGCACCCATAATCCCGGTGGCGATGGTGGTCTTGCCCACCCCGCTGCGAACGCCGGCAATGACTACCGTCGGCGTCAAGACAACCTCTCCCGGAGCGTGTGACGCTCTCCCATCTTCAACTCGCAGTTACCGTTGCAGTTTCGCGTTGCTTGTCCGCCTGCTTCCTCTTGACGTAAGCCGCTATTCCCCTGCTGACCGCTTCGTGGGCCGTGGCAGCGACCAGCCAGCCGACCAGCGTCGGGGAGCCGGCGTAATCGAAGCGGACGCCCTGACCTGAGTGCCCCACCACGGTAACGTCGGTGGAGGTGCCCGTCGCCACGCTGCCATTGCGGGTTACCACCCCGGCTTCAACCAATGCCAGGGTCTTGGCCTCGGTGACCATCGTCGAAGCCCGCACCAGCGCGCCGGGTGAGAGATCTGCGTCGATCAACGTCACGAGGTTTATGGTGCCTGGCGTGACCGAGCCTACCGTTCCCGCCGATGTCCCATCGGCAGACGGAGGCGGAATCGGGGTGGCGGCGGGATATAACGGCGGTGGAATCGGGGTGGCGGCGGGTTGTAACGGAGGCGGTATCGGGGCGGCGGCGGGATGTAACGGAATGTCCCGTTGCCTTGGGCTGGAAGCGTTGGAGACCCCGGCGGTGGCCAGCGTGGCCACGGTCACACCGCCCTCGGACCGCACGCATAGCTGGAGGTCCCAGTGCCGCACGGCGGTCAGCAGCCCGATGAACGGCTCGTCAGGCGGTACACCGAA
Organism: Dehalococcoidia bacterium; assembly: GCA_034422355.1. Classification (GTDB taxonomy): domain Bacteria; phylum Chloroflexota; class Dehalococcoidia; order Lucifugimonadales; family UBA3495; genus CATOSP01. Next base: position 24,581 of record DAOUJS010000124.1, read on the forward strand.
GCCTTCGGCTCGCTCCAACAGGTATTCCTGGGGGCAGGAAATGTCGGCATCGGGGGTTACCTCCAGGCTCAATACCCACCGGCTCTCCAGGAAACCTTCGCCCAAGGGCGCGGAGGACAGTAACGAGTAGTGGTAGGCCAGCCGCAGGACATAATGATGTCCGCCGCGACGCAGGCTTGCGCCGCGAATGCCCAGGGGTTGGATCAGTCGGCTACGGACTGCCATGCTGTGCCTGGCCGTTGTTGATGAGGTTCGACTTTCAGTTCGTTTGGGCATCTCCGGTGGATGGGACCTCCCGGTTATGCCACCTTCATACTCTCACCGTACTTCTCGATGAGGGACATGAACAGGTTGTGGCGCGGCGGGTTGGTCTCTTCGATGTCGGACTTCCGCAGGTAGACGCGCAGCATCGGTTCATCGTTATCGTCGATGAACCACACCGAATAGCTGGGGAGTCCCTGGGCGTTGGTGGTGTGGATGAACCTCATCTCCCGCACGTCGTCCATCTGCATGTGCAGGTGGGTGCCGTCGGCGGCCAGGAAGGTGACAATCTTCCCGTCGTCGGTGAATTGCAGGTCTTCAAACATGGTATACACCTCGGCGGTCGCGCTGGCGTTGGCCAGCATCAGCACCACCTCGGCAAATCCGGGTTGACAGTCGTCGAGAACCTGGCGTACTACGCTACTACCTTGGACCACGTTACCCTCCAAAGTGGATGCAGTCGGTGAAACAAAAAGGCCCGGCTTCACGGCCGGGCGGCCGCCCACGGAGGCAAATTCGGGGCGGCGGCGGGATATAACAAAAGACTCATACCCTTTCTCCGCGAAGTGTATCAAGTCGGGCCTGGAGGCAGGTTTCCTGGCTTCCGGACCCGGAATTCCACCCGCTGCCAGCCCCTCAAACAGGGATTGTAGGGCAATGGGCGTTTCCCGTACCGGTTACAGTGGCGGGACCGCGCCGGACTCCCACCGGCTTCCCTTTCAAGCCCCTTCCCCGGGGCCACCACCAGGCTGAATTAACTGTTGTTAAAGGGCACCCACCGGGGCTAAGGCTGCAGGTAGGAAAAGTCCCGTTGGGCTAGGGTGCCATTGTATGCCAGCCCATACCCTCAGTCAATGGCACCCGCGGCGACGCAGAGTAGAGATTATCCCCGTTGCTGGCGGCGGAGTTGCTCCCGCAGTCGGCGCACTTCCGCCTCTGCTTCGACGGCCCGGCGCTCGGCCTCGGCGCGGGCGGCAGCTTCGGCCCGCCAGTTCTCCAGGTAACGCCCGGTGGCCGGATCGTAGAACCGGGGCCAGCCTTCGTCCCAGCACAGGCTCAGACCCAGGGCCGGGCTGTACGCCTTGAGAATGCCGTCGGGTTCCATGGTCAACTCCACGGCCCGGTACTCGCCACCGGCCAGAATGCCGCCGTACAGGGCTGCGCCGTGGTTCCGGCCTCCACTGGGGTCGAACCGCCAGTATTCGGGGACGCCGATACGGGCGTAGATTCCTGGTTTCCGGTCAACGTCCACCCTTGCCGTGGTTGGCGACGCGATCTCCAGGACCCAGTCCGGCGGCTTGCCCGCCTCCCAGGGCAAGTAGAGCCTGCGCTCGCGTATGGCCTGCGCATCGACACCGAAGGCGATGTAGACGTCGGGAGAGACGCGGACGTTCAGGTTGTTGGGGTCGTAGCAGATGTTGGTCTCACGATTGAGGAATACGTCCGGCCTGCCGCCGAACCCGGTGAAGCGGGCACGGAGTACGCCGATGATTTCGTCCATCTCATCGTTCTGGTCCATGGCGTCTTCCGGGTGCTCCGACACAGAGGGGTCGAAGTCGAGGCTGTCGTAGTCAATCTCTCCCCCCCGCTGGTAGGGCAGCATGGCAGTTGCGGGCATGGTCATAGCGGAACTCCCCATCGGGGCCGGGGTCTTCGGTGTTCCCCCGGTTGGAGCGGATTATAGCCGAGTGGGTCGGCGGTGGAGAAGAGTGTTGGCGGCCCGGAGCCTTCCTCAGCGCCGCCACTCGGCTATGTTCCACATCTCGCTGTCCCAGCCGTTGATCTCGACGCCTTTCAGGGTGTTCAGGTGGGCGGAGACCAGACCCCGGTTCACCAGGGGAATATGGTAATAGTTTTGGACCAAGACGTTGTTTAGCTGCTTGACCAGCCTCTCCCGCTCGGGGCCGGTCTCCGTCTGTGACAATTCGGCGTACAACGCATCGTACTCAGGGTTGCAGGCGCGGGATATGTTTCTACCGCCCCAGTGATTGTCCTTTGTCGGGACCTGGCCGCAGAGCCGGCCCGACAGGTATTCCTGGGGGTCAATGCCGGTAAGGTCGGTGTACATCTGTACATCGGCGAAGAACCTGCGGAGCGAAGCCTCCGCGTTGACTTCATGCTCACTGCCGAAGAAGAGGCTGGCGTCATGGTGTGCCAGTTCCGTCTCTATGCCTATCTGACGCCACCAGCCGCGTATCAGATCCTGGGTATCCTGCCGGATGGAGTTAGTCGAGGTCTGGTAAGTGATCCGAAGCGGGATGCCGTTGTGCTCCCGGATGCCGTCACCGTCGGTATCGACGACGTTGTTATCGTCCAGCAATCGCTTTGCGCCTTCTATGTCCTGATCCAGGCACCCATCGTTGGCGGTCGAGGCGTAATGTGGCGGCCCCGCGATCAGGTTACAGGTGGGTTTCCCGGCGAACCCGTAAAGCTCCCCGGCAATGTATCCCCGGTCAATGGCCATCGACATGGCCTGGGGAATGGCAGTGAAGGTCAGGAAGGGGTGTGGGTTCTGGCCGTCAAGGTATTCGGAGCGGTCCTCGCCCAGCTCCGGGTCAGGGCTGGTCTGGTTAACTATGATCTGTTCCACCAGGCCAGCGAAGGCCGAGACAACCTTCCCCTCTCCGGCGGCTTCCATACTGCCCAGGACCTTGGGATCAACCTGTAGGTTCCAGGCGTAGTCGGCTTCCCCGTCCTCCAGTACCGTACGGGCCGCCGAGATTGCGTCGCCGCCTCCTTTCATCACCACGCGGTCGAAGTAGGGTTCCGGCCCCCGGTAGAAGGGGTTGCGCTCGTAGACTGCCTCATCGTTGGTCTTGAAGCCGGTGATCCTGTAAGGTCCGGTGCCCAGGGGCGCTATGTTCCGCTCATGGCATGGCTCGGACTCAGCAGCCTCACCAACGCAGTTGGTGAACTGCGCCTGGCTGATGATGGGAGTACCGTGTCCCACGAAGGCAATGTAAGGATAGGGAGTAGGCGCATCGAAACTGATCCGGACAGTGGTGTCATCGAGGGCCATCACATCTGATATGCCGGTGAACGCTGCGCTGGCCGTGCATCCGGTGTCCTCATCGGTGCAGTAGCGCCAGGTGAATACCACGTCCTGGGCGGTCATGTCGCTGCCGTCCGACCATTTCAGGCTATCCTTCAGCTTCCAGGTGATCGAAGTCAGATCCTCGTTGACGCCGCCGTTCTCGACAGTCGGTATCTCCGCGGCCAGCGCCGGTACCAGGTTGCCGTCCGGGTCATACTTGGCCAGCGGCTCAAGAGTAATCGCGCCTGCGTCCTCGTCCTTGTTCCCCTGCGACAGGTACGGCCCGGGCAGTGTCGGCGCCTGCCAGTACAGGATAGTCAGCACTTTCTCATCATCCGGGGCTGTCGGCTGAGGCGTTTCGGGAGGGGTTGTTGCCGTTGGGTCAGGGGTAGACGTGGGGACGGCAGCGGGCGTTTCGGTCGGAGCCAGAGCGGCGGGTGTCTCCGTGGCCGGGTTGGTGCAAGCGAGAATGACAACCAGGGCGGCCAGGAAGATAGCGCATTTCAGGAAAGCGTGCATAGCGTGGTTTCCAGGCATACTCCGGTTAGTGTGAGGCAGAAGTGATTTTTAAGCGCCACCAGGGGCGGATCTCATGCGGGCGTGCCGGCCGGCATGTCGTCATGGGGCTGCGTTCCCAGAGCGCCACAGGCGGCACCCGGCGACGCCCATCACGATGGGCATCATGGTGTCTATGACGATCCACAGTTGGCCATCGGGAACGTTGTCCGGGTCCAGGTTGCTGAACCAGTTCCAGAAGAACACTATGAAAATGGCCACAGCGCCGTAGAACACCGTGTTGGTCTCCAGGTACCGCTTCAGGTCGGCGTCGGAGTCCCCGTCCGTGCGCCGCTTCTCCAGGAATGTGGCGACGAGGGTGATGATCATCCCAGCGCCCATGAACCAGTTGAGGACCTCCCACACGGGGAACGGGGCGTCCCCTCCCGGGTGGTACAGCGGCGTGATGATGAAATGCACCGCAACTGCCACCGCCACCAGCACTAAGTAGGCTGCGATCAAACGCATCAATATGGCCATAACGCCTCCCCGGGCCGGAGTGAGAAGCCGGGACGTATCCAATGTATCACCGCCGCCCCCTCTGATACCACAACCGGGGGTGCGGGTAATGGCATCTTTACCGGGTGGCCGGCAACCGGCGTCCGTCGCCACTGTTTGACAGCACTTGCCCTGCGCCTATAATGAGTCGAATCCCAGACCAATATCAGGTTGCCGCCGGGCCGCTATCCCGGTTGAAGCAGCCGGAGGAAGTGCGCCATGCCCCGCAAAGAGATCATCACCTGCGACAAGCTCGCTCCGGGACGCGGCCTGCTGTCCCACGCCACCCGCTTCGGGAATATGGTCTACGTCCAGGGATGCACCGGACGCCATCCCACCACCGGGGAGGTGGGAAAGGACATCCGCGAACAGACCCGCTACACTTTGGAGCGCATCAAGCTGATCCTGGAGGCGGCGGGTACGTCCATGGACAACGTGCTGACCAACACCTGCTACGTCACCAAGGCGGAGGACCTCGAGGGCTTCAACGAGGTCTACGGGGAGTACTTCACGGAAGACCGCCCGGCGCGGACGGCCATCATCGTCCAGTTCGGCGCGGCCGACAACCTGGTGGAAGTGACCTCCACCGCCTGCATCCCGGACTAACCCTCAGAGGCCGAGCCGCCGCAGGGCCTGGGCCTGACTGTGAGGCCGGAACGGCGAGTTGGCGCACCCAGGAGTAGCCCGTGGGCACAAGCGCATACATCCTCATAGAGGTACAGGTGGGCCGGGTTGTTGAGGTGGTCCGGATGTTGAGACAGCTTGACGGGGTCCGCTCGGCGGACGCCATTACCGGCCCCTTCGACGCCATAGCCCTCATCGAGGCCCCGAATATGGCCGCCGTCGCCGACCTTGTGACGGGCCAGGTCCAGAGCATCCGGGGCGTCCTCAAGACCATTACCTGCGTCACCGCCGGCTAGGCCCACACCGTCACCCTGGCCATCGAGGAACGCCAAGGCGGAATGCGTGACCCGCGCCTCCACAGGTTGACCCGGAAGGCGGCAGGGCGTAGAATCTGGCTCTCAGCGACCGGTAGCGGGCCGCTCCTTCAGCGGTTCCCCTGACTTGTCAGGGCCGGCCGCTCCTTCTTTGCCCCGGACTTACGCCCCAGGAGCCGGGCCGGTCTGGTAGCTCAGGGCCGACGCGGTCCCTTCAGGCAGGTCCACCTCCAGGGCTTGCAGGGCGTGGGCCAGGGTGTGGTAGTAGCCGCTGACCACCAGCACGTCGACGACCCCGGCGTCTCCGACCCGGGAGCGCAACGCCTCGAAGGTGGCGTCGGACACCCGGTGCTGGCGCAGCAACTCCAGCACGAACTGGACCACGGCGGCGTCATCGGGAGCCAGTCCCACCGGGGCGCGGAACTCGTGGATGGCGGCTATCACGTCATCGCCGATGCCCGCCTCATGCGCCGCCCGCTGGTTCACCGTCCAGACGTAATGCCCGTGGGCCTCCCGCGCCGCGGCCAGCACGGCCAGCGCCTTCACCCGTGGGTCCAGCGGGGTCTCGAACCGGGCGTACCCTCCCAGGGTTGCCAGGTTGCCCGCGGCGGCGGGGTTGTTCAGCAGCGCGGCGTAGTTCCGGGCAACGCCGCCCCGGCTGGTCTCGATTTCGTCCCAGACCTTCTGACCCTCGGGCGTCATGCTGTCTCGTGTGGCAAACGGTACTCTGGCCATGGTGCATCTCCCCAAGTGTGATTGGGCTGGATTATCTCACAATGAGGAGTAAGCGGGGGATAGGGTGGAGCGGGTTGGTTGCCGGACTGGGTTGGCAGTGGGCAGATATTGGCTTAGAAGGGACGTCCACTTATAACGGCTGGCATCAGGGACTTGTTCACCGGGTCCACCGCAAGCCCAAGGTTCTCCAGGGCGGTAGCGCCTAGCAGGAACACTTCCGGATTGCCGAACACGACAACGCACGGGGCCTCCCTGTCCATGACCTGCAGGTAGGCCGGTCCGATGCGCTGGGTAATCTGCGACCCGTCGGCCAGAGCCACATCCACCGTCCAGTTGAACGGCTCTATCTGAATGTCCCGCAGGAAATCCTCGGGGAATATGGAGTAGGTGGCGCCGGTGTCCACGAGAGCGTCGGCATAGACATACTCGCGGCTGTCCATGTTGGTGATGCCTATGTTTACGGCAAACGTGGCCATACCTGCTAGTCCTGCGATCCTGCCTATGAGATATTCCAACGAATCCGCTTCATCCATAAGGCCCATTGCTACTGAGCTGCCAACCAACGTGGCTTCATCAATGACTTGACGTACTGAGTATACTCCGTTTCTTGGCCCTGATTTTGGCAATAGTCCCATCCCATCTGGCGAAGCTCTCCGAACACAATCCCCGTTTCTTGAGCCAACCCTATACCAGCGCGGTCATCTATGTCTTTACCGCGTTTTGCCCAATCGGAATAGGGTCCGGCTTGGCCATAACAGACAGAGTGAAATTGACTCTCATCTTTGAATTCAAGCAATTCGTGATAGAGTGATAGCATGGCAAGAGCATCATCTGAGAGTGGTGCGAGTGTGGGAGTCGGTTTCGACTGAAGAGGTGTGGCTAGTGACGCGGAAGTGGGAGATTGAGATATCGTCTCTCCATTCTTGGCGTCATTGCTGATGGCGATGATGGCTACGCAACCGACGAATAGCAGAAGAACGACTGAGATTGCGCCGATTGTGATCTTCCAAGTCTTAGACATCTGGGGAACCCCCCTGCAAGTAGGATTTGGCTACTTGCTACAGCCGCCTGGTCCTATACGTCAGCCTCGCAAGGGGGCGCGAGGCCAAACCCTTATCCAGGCTGACGTATTGACCTATTAAGAAAAGGTAGGACCGTAGGGCTGTAGCAGGGGGAGTATATATCCCTACTTGTGGTGGGTAAAGAGGAACCTCACCTCTCCCGAAGGGGGGTTGGAGAGATTTCCGGCTCGCAAAAAGGCCAGACCGCGGCAATTGCCGCGGTCTGGCCTTCTGATTCCCTGGTATAACCGTCGGTCTAGCTGCCGTTCTTCTCCAGCACCGCGTCCAGGACTGCGCCGGGGCTCATGGGTAGCTGGTCCATGCGCACGCCGACGGCGTCGTGGATGGCGTTGGCGATGGCGGCCATGGGCGGGACTATGGGGACCTCGCCCACGCCGCGGACTCCGTAGGGATGGCCGGGGTTGGCCACCTCGACGATTACGGTGCCGATCATGGGCAGGTCCAGGCTGGTGGGCATCCGGTAGTCAAGGAAGCTGGAGTTGGCCATCCGGCCTTCCTTGTCCATGTAGTACTCTTCGTTCAGCGCCCAGCCGATGCCCTGCACAACGCCGCCCTGTATCTGCCCCTCGACGTAGCTGGGGTGGATGGCCTTGCCCGCGTCCTGGACGGCGGTGTAGTTGAGGATATCGACCTTGCCCGTCTCCGGGTCCACCTCCACGTCCACGATGTGGGTGGCGAAGGCCCCACCCGCGCCCCTGGGGTCAACGCTGACCTGGCTGGAGATGGGACCGCCGCTTCCGGCGAGTCGCCCGGCCAGCTCCTTGAAGGTCATCTTCAGGTCGGGGTCGGACTGGTGCTGGAACACGCCGTCGACCAGGTCCACGTCGTCCTTGTCCACCTCCCAGATGGTGGCGGCCCGGTCGATCATCTTGCTCTTGATGTCCTGGGCGCACTCGTAGGCGGCCCAGCCGGTGGCGAAGGTGGTGCGGCTGCCGCCGGTGAGGAAGGTGTAGCCCACCGAGTCGGTGTCGCCGACGCTGGGATGCACGTCCTCGGCGGCGATGCCCAGGACTTCCGCGGCCTGCATGGCGATGGAGGCGCGGGTGCCGCCGATGTCGGTGGAACCCTCGACCAGGGTGATGGTGCCGTCGGCGTTGACTCCGATGGAGGCGCTGGAGGCCAACCCGATGTTGAACCAGAACCCGGAGGCAACACCCCGGCCCCGGTTGGGCCCTTCCAGCTTGGACTTGTAGTGGTCGCTGTCCCTGGCCGCTTCCAGGCACTCCACGTTGCCGATGCGGGGGAACACCGGACCGTCAACGCGCCGGGTGCCTTCCTTGGAGGCGTTGCGCGCCCGGAACTCGATGGGGTCAATGCCCAGCTTCCCGGCCAGTTCGTCGACCACGGTCTCGCAGGCAAAGGCGGCGATGGGTGCGCCGGGAGCGCGGTAGGCCGCAACGGCGGGCTTGTTCACCACCACGTCGTAGCCGTCAACTCGCGCGTTCTCAATGTCGTAGCAGGCGAAGGCGCACTGTGCGCCCGCAGTCACCGGGGAGCCGGGGAACGCGCCGGCGTCGAAGGCCAGGTAGGCTTCGGCGGCGACGATCTTGCCGGAGTTGTCGGCCCCCATCTTCACCTTCATGTAGGAGCCGGAAGTGGGGCCGGTGGCCTCGAAGACCTCGGCCCGGGTCATGGCACTCTTCACGCTGGCGCCGGTCTTCCTGGACAGCAGGGCGGTTATGGGCTCAAGGTATATGGGAATCTTCCCGCCGAACCCGCCGCCGATTTCCATTGGCACAACCTTGATCCTGGAAACAGGAACGTCCAGCACGCCGGCGAGGGCGTCCCTGGCGACGAACGCTCCCTGGGTGCTGGTCCAGATGGTCAGGTTGCCGTCGGCGTTCCACATGGCCGCGCCGTTCTGGGGCTCGATGTAGCCCTGGTGGACGGTGGCGGTGGAAAACTCCCGCTCCACGATCACGTCGGCGGCGGCAAAGCCCTTGTCCAGGTCGCCCTGCTCGTAGCGGAAGTGGGTGGCGATGTTGCTGTGCTTGTCGGTCTTTTCGCCAAGCTCCTCGGTGGTCTGCTCTTCCTGGATCAGGGGAGCGTCGTCGCGCATGGCGTCGCGGACTTCCGTGGCCGCGGTCAGCACTTCGTAGTCCACGTCGATGAGGGCCAGCGCGCTCTCCGCGATATGGGCGCTGGTGGCGGCGACCGCGGCCACCGGGTGGCCCTTGTAGAGGGCCTTGTCCCGGGCCAGCACCTTGCGGCTGGCCGCGTTGTCAACCGGCATGTCCTCGGCGGTGATCACGGCCCGCACGCCGGACAGCGCCATCGCCTTGGAGGCGTCGATGGACTTGATCCGGGCGTGGGCGTGGGGGCTTCGCAGCACCTTGGCGTAGAGCATCCCGGATGATTCGAAGTCCGCGCCGTACTTGGCCCGGCCGGTCACCTTGTCAGTGCCGTCGTGCCGGATCGGGCGGGTGCCCACGACCTTATAGTCGGTATTTGACAGAACAACATTCTGGACCATTGCAGTTACCTCTTTAATAAGGGAAGTAGTGTCGGTTCCGGTACGGCTGGATTGTACCATATCCCGCCCTGGACGATATGGCCTTTCCTTACATAGGAGAACGCACATGGGAGAGCACCAGAACCGGCAACCGGGCCAGTATTGTGGGATAATTGGCCCCGAATACCCTGCGCCATGGGAGGGCGAAAATGGTCAGCCCGAAACCAAAATCCAGGCTCACCTACGAGGACTACGCCAAGACCCCTGACGACGAGCGGTGGGAGTTGATTGACGGGGAGTTGTTCAGGATGCCATCGCCTAATATCGCGCACCAGAGGACTTCGGGACGGCTGTTCTCTCGCATGTTCCCATTTGTGGAGGACAGAAACCTGGGAGAGGTTTTCGCCGCGCCCACGGACGTTGTGCTGTCGGACACGGACACCGTGGAGCCGGACTTGCTGTTCATATCCAGGGAACGCATGGGCATCGTCACCCGGCTCAATGTCCAGGGTGCGCCGGACCTGGTGGTGGAGATTCACTCCCCGGCCACGGCCCAACGCGACCTGACGGCCAAGCGGGAGCTATACGCCAGGCACGGCGTGAAGGAGTATTGGCCCATTAACCCCGATACCCGGACGGTGACGGTCCTGCTGCTGGACGACGGCGATTTCGTGGAGGCGGGGGTTTACCGGGAAGGTGACACCGTGACCTCCCCCACCCTGGAAGGATTCAGCTTCCGGGTGGAGGCGATATTCCGGTCCTGAGCCTGGGCTGCGCAGGATGATCGGTTTTGAAATGCAGTGTGTGACCGGAGAGCGAATATGGTCAGCCCAAAGCCAAAATCCAAGCTCACCTACGAGGACTACGCCAAGACCCCCGATGATGAGCGGTGGGAGTTGATTGACGGGGAGTTGTTCAGGATGCCATTGCCGAATGTCGCGCACCAGAGAACTTCGATGCAACTGCTCTTGCGCGTGGCCCCATTTGTGGAAGAAAGAGAGATGGGAGAGGTCTTTGCCGCGCCCACGGACGTTGTGCTGTCGGACACGGACACCGTGGAGCCGGACTTGCTGTTCATATCCAGGGAACGCATGGGCATCATCACCCGGCTCAATATCCAGGGTGCGCCGGACCTGGTAGTGGAGATTCACTCCCCGGCCACGGCCCAGCGCGACTTGACGGCCAAGCGGGAGTTATACGCCAGGCACGGCGTGAGGGAGTATTGGCCCATTGACCCTGAATCCCGGACGGTGACTGTCCTGCTGCTGGACAACGGCGATTTCGTGGAAGCGGGGGTTTACCGGGAAGGCGACACCGTGACTTCCCCCACACTGGAAGGATTCAGTTTCCGGGTGGAGGAGATATTCCCGGCCTGAGGCTCGGCTGTTTCGCACGTCCCGCAACTCGCTGCGCGAGGCATGGCCCGACGAGACCGGGGACTTCACACTCTCGGGCGCAGACATCGGGTGGTCAGCCAACCAGCTTGCAGGTCGGGTCTTATGCAGGGGTGACAACTAAGGTAAAATGAGAATCGACGCCCCCTGATAAACTTGTCCCACCAAGTCAGGCTACAAACTTAGCAAACAAGCCGTGTGACAACCGAGAACGGGGACACGGATCGAAGAGGGAGACACTATGCAGGAGGGAACAGAAAGACTCACGCTGTCAAAAGATGAACTGAGCCTGATAGGGACCTACTTGACCCAGTTCGAAAAGGACACTTGCTTTTTGGACGACCATCGGCAAATCTGGACGGGCCAACACCCGGACCAGTGGGCCGTTGTTTATGAGGAACGACTGATCGGCTGTGCAAGCACCTTTGAGGAAGCAATCCAAATGGCCGAAGAGAAGGGGCTTCCCTGTCATCGGCTTGCCGTCGATTATCTGCCGAGCGAACCCGTCAAGATGATTCTTCCGGGGATATCCTGATTGATACAAGGTTCCTATAGGAACCTCGGTCATGGCCGTCCGCCCGCACCTTATGTGCGGGCATTCGTATTACTGGAAGGCATGTCAACAGGGGAAATGGTTGACTTTCTTATCGACACCGGGGCGGATGCAACAACCCTGCACCCCCGAGACCTCCGGCTGTTGAAGGTTCCACAGTCGATACTCGACTTCAATACTCAACTAACCGCCATCGGCTTCGGAGGAGGGCAAAGCTATTTGACCCACACTTCCACCCTGGTCATGGGTAATCTTCCCACGTTGACAATCTGGCGAGCCACCATTCACATCAGTGATATATGGACAATTTCACCTGGGGAATCCGCAATGTATACGCCATCCTTGCTGGGCCGGGACTTCCTGAACTTGTGCGATATTCGGGCCAATGCCTCACAAGGAACGTTCACCCTGCGGCCGCCGAGCCACATGATAGTGAATGTCGCTCCGCAATCCCCTTAACTGGCCGACACTCGGTAGCCACCAACATATCAACTCATACGCGGCTGGACAGGTATATCATTCCCTCAAGACCATGAATTTGACAATCGCGAACGGAGTCAACGTAGTATGGCTAACGCCAACACTGGCCACTTCATACCCCTGCAAGGCTGTTTCAACTTCCGCGACCTGGGCGGCTACCGGACGCGGGAGGGGCGCACAGTCAGGTCCGGGGCGCTGTTCCGGGCGGACGCCCTTCACTTTATGACGCCGGAAGACATCGCCTTCGTGCAAACCTCATTGGGGCTTTCCACCGTCATCGACCTGCGCAACCCTGACGAGGCCGACGCCGCCGGACGCTGGCCGGGCGACGGCTCATCCGTAAGCTACCGGAGCATCCCCTTCCTGGAAGACCGGGACATCTCCCACCCAGTCGAAGGCGTGGACCCGGTGGTCCGGCTCACCGAGATATACACCTGGATTATCGCCAACGCCGGGGAGCGGGTGGCCCGATCCCTCAACCTCCTGGCCGAGAGCGAGACTCTGCCCGCCGTTGTCCACTGCACCGCGGGCAAGGACCGGACGGGCGTCCTGTCGGCCATAGTCCTCGGACTGCTGGGAGTGGACGACGAGCAGATCATGGCCGACTACTGCCTGACCAACCAGGTCATCGGCGTCCTCGGGGAGCGGCTGCGGCAGCGCCCCGGCAATGAGGGCCGGCCCCTCTACCTGTTCGAGGCCCAGCCCAGGGCGATGGAACGCGCCCTGTCAGACATCAACAACGGATGGGGCGGACCCGAGGGATTCGTCCTGGCCCACGGCGTAGGCCCGGAAACCATCCAACGGCTCCGGGACGCGCTGCTGGAGTAGCAGCGCCTACTTTCGTTCCTCATCAAGCACATAGGGAGTATGCCAAATGACCACAGTAGACAACGGGGATCGGATCAACGACCGGATAAATCAGTTCAACACCCAGCTCACTACCCGAATCGATCAGGTCAACGCCCGGGTAAATGACCGGGTCGACAATCTGATGCTGCTGGCGATCATAACGGTCGGGGGCGGGATGATGGCCGCCATGCTCGGCATCATCGTGGCCCTGGTGGTGCTGATTGTCCAGAACGGTTAGCGTGGGATAGACGGAAGAATGGACGGACACGCATGACATACACCTTGCTGGAAGACGTCCGGGTGCTGGAACTGGGCAATGGCATCTCCGCGGCCTACTGCGGCAAGCTGCTGGCCGGCATGGGGGCGCAGGTTTCCAAGATCGAGACCCCGGTCACCGGGGACACCCACCGGAGCTACGGCCCGTTCATCGATGACGACCCCCACCAGGAACGCAGCGGGATGTTCCTGTACCTGAACACCGGCAAGCGGGGCCTCACCCTCGACGTTGCCACGCCCACCGGCATGGGCATCCTCCAGGACCTTGCAGCCCGCTCCGACGTGCTGGTCCACAACCTGCACCCACGGGAGATGGAGCGGGTCAACCTGTCCTACGAGCCGCTGGCGGAGAGGAACCCCGCATTGGTGATGGCCTCCATCACCCCCTTCGGACTCACCGGCCCGTACAGGGATTACAAGGCGCACGACATCAACCTCTCCGCCGCCGGGGGAATCTCGCAGGGACTTGGCGAGGCGGAGCGGGAGCCGCTGACTTTTGGCACGGCGGAAGTAGGCTACTTTGCCGGGATGGCTGCCGCGTCGTCCATCGTCATGGCCCTGCTGGCCAGGGAAACTACCGGAGATGGCGGCGCGCCGGTGGGCGGCCAGCACATCGACATCGCCGAGGTCGAGACCATGTCCGGGGTCTACAACGGCCCCGAGGCGTTGATGGCCGTGTACGAGTGGCGCATGACCCGACGCACCGGGCATCACTCCCTGGACTTCCCATACCCCAACTGCATCCTGCGTTGCAAGGACGGCTACGTCTTCGCCGGCTCCCCCGAGGGCCGCCAGTGGCGCAGGCTCCTGGAGCTGATGGGTTCCCCGGAGTGGTCTCGCGACCCTCGGTTCACCAACCGCACGGTGATGAACAACGAGTACGCCGACGAGATAGACGGCTACATGGAAGAGTGGCTGTTGCAGCACACCAAGGCCGAGCTTCTGGAAATGGCGATGGAACACAGGATTCCCCTGGGGCCTGTCCGCGGCTTCGACGAGGTGCGCAACGACCCCGGCCTGGCCGACTGGTTCGAGGAAATCGAGCGTCCCGGCGCCCGCGCCCTCTCCTACCCCAGCGCGCCCTACAGCCTGCCCGGCGCACCATCCGCCGCCACCACTCCCGCGCCGCTCCTCGGCCAGCACAACGAAGAGGTCTACACCGGCGAACTGGGCTTCACCCACGAGCAACTTGTGGCCCTGTACCAGACGGGGATTATCTAGGCCGTTACCGATGCGCGAATGAATTGCCATGACGACCCGGCAGAACGCATCTGAGACAATTCGCGAAGAGGGCGTCAACGTCCACCTGGCCCAGTTGCTCCGCAACCGGGGAATCTCGGCCAGGGCCGAGCGGCGCAGCCGGGAGGGAATACCGGACGTGCGCGCTGACTTGAGAAGCGGCGACCTGGTCATCCTGGAATGCAAGTGGGAGGAATCGCTCGGCCTCCTCGAAAGCCAGCTTGATGAACGCCTGGCCGCTTTTCCCGATGCTCTTGGCGTGGTGGGCGTTCTCTACCCCGCCAGGCTCCGGCAGGAGGAGGATACGCAAGCTGGCCTGGAGGCCGCGACCGACCTCCGCTGGTGGGTGCATGGCTCACGCGGCAATCCGGTCCCGGCGGCTCACTTTCGCACCGGCTCGGTGGCCGAGCTTGCCGATAACCTGCGGACCCTCCCGTTGGAACTGGAGGGCGTTGACCGGGTGGCCGCCGCGGCCGGCGCCGTCGGGTATGCCCTGGAACAGGCGGCAGCCCAGGTTGCCAAGCACGCCCGATTATCCCGCCGCATCGCCGACATCATCGCCAGCACCGACCAGGAAAAGGACCGCGCCGCCGCCCTCCGCATCGGGTGCCTGGTGCTCTTCAACGCCCTCGCCTTCCAGGACCGGCTGGCGGCAGCCAACGAGGACGTTCCGACCGTGAGCGAAACTCTGGGACATGGGATTTCAGGGCTGCGCCAGGCATGGCGGGACATCTGCGACAACATCGACTATGTGCCGGTGTTCGAGCTGGCCGCGGACATATTGGGCGTTCTTGGCGACGGGCCGGAGGAAGTTCAGGGACCGGTCATCGGTCATCTCGTCAAGGCGATGGAAGACACCCGCCGGTTGGAAGGGCACGACCTGTCCGGGCGGCTGTTCCACACCCTGTTGACCGACGCCAAGTTCACCGGCGCTTACTACACCTCGGTGCCCGCGGCTACTCTGCTGTCCCGGCTGGTGTTTCACGGCTGGCCGCCGGGCGTGGACTGGAGCGACCACGAATTCCCGGCATCCCTGAACGTGGCGGACCTGGCCTGCGGCACCGGAACGCTGCTGATGGCGGTGGCCTCCGAAGCGGAACGCCTTCACACCGACGCCGGGGGACAGGACTCGCCCAGCCTGCACAAGGCGATGGTGGAACAGGCACTGCACGGCTACGATGTGCAGCTTTCCGCCGTACACTTCGCCGCCACCAGCCTGGCCATGCTCAACCCGGACATCCATTTCGACCGCATGAACCTGTACGTAATGCCCCTGGGGTCGGAGGGCTCCAACATTTCCCTCGGCTCCCTGGATTTTCTCGGGGAGAGCGAGGCGGCGGTCCAATTCGCCCTGTCCGCCGACAACACGGGAGTGGCGACCAGGGACGCCGCCAGGGTGTCCGGCGGTGGTTCCAGGGGCGCGGAAGAGGGCGTCACCGCCACGCTGCCGGACCTGGACTTGGCGATTATGAACCCGCCCTTCACCCGCTCCGTGGGCGGCAACCTGCTGTTCGGCAGCCTGCCGACGGCGGAGCGGCGGAAACTCCAGTCCGAACTGTCGCGCCGCCTGAAGTCCCGGCAGGCATCGGCCACCGCCGGACTTGGGGCAGCTTTCGTCGCGGCGGCAGCGCCCAAGCTGCGGCCCGGGGAAGGCCGTCTGGCCTTGGTGCTTCCCGCCACGGTATGCACCGGCCCGTCCTGGGGTCAGACACGCTCCCTCATCGAGCGGGACTTCAACCTTGACATGGTGATTTCGTCCCACGACCCGCTGCGCTGGAACTTCTCGGACAGCACCGACCTTTCGGAGGCTTTGCTGGTGGCCACGCGCCGCCCGGACGGCACGGACTCCACGGAACACCGCACCACTTTCGTCAATCTCTGGCAGAACCCGGCGGGCGTACTGGACGCCCACCGCGTAGCGCAGGCCATTACCGCCGCTACACCGGCCGACTTTGAGGGCAGCGGCACGGCCTTGCTGGAAGTTGACGGCCGTCACGTGGGCGAAGTGTTGGCGGTCCCGGAATCGACATTTGCCGGGAAGAAGTGGCCCGGTGTGCAGTTCGCGCGTGCCGACCTGATTCGCGCCGCGTTTCGGTTGCTGGATGACGGGGATTTGTGGGTTCCCGGACAGGGAGAAACCGCCAATGTTCCGCTGCGTAGATTGGACCAAATCGGTCAAGTTGGTCCTGACCGGCGCAGGCTCGTTGATGGCTTTGACCGGACCAATTCCGTGACGGCTTATCCAATGGTCGAGGGACACGATACCGAGCAGCGTAAGAGCCTCACCTGTTCGCCCGATTCCTACTTGTCGCCGTTGGCAAGTCCAAGAGGTGGACAACGACTTGGCTATGGCGACCACCTGTGGCAGCAGTCAAGCTGTCTCCTGGTTTCTGAAAGGCTGAGGCTTGATACTGCTCGGGTTGTCGCTATGTGTTCCGATACGAGAGTCCTGTCAAATGTATGGTGGCCCGTTCGCGTAGAAGACGAAGAAACCGAAAAGGCGATTGCGGTATGGTTGAACTCCACTCTCGGCCTGTTGACTATTCTGGCGCAACGGACCAGCACTGAGGGCGGTTGGGTCGCCATGAAGAAGGCCGACCTGGAAGAGTTGCCGGTGCTGGACGTGCGCCAACTGTCACCGGCGCAGCTTCAGGCAATGTCGGACCTGTTCGATGAAATGATGGAGGCCGAGTTCGAGCGGCTGCCGGGTATGGCCGGTTGCCCGTCCCGCTGCTCCCTGGACGACGGCATCTCCCGAATCCTGGGCCTGCCGGACCTGGGGGCGCTCCGGACTTTATTGGCCACGGAGCCGGTGGTGTCCAACCGGCGGTTGTAATTGGTCCGTATCAGATAGGTCTGGCCCTAATTGCCCTTTTGACTAAACCGTCTCCCCCGGGGTCCACCATGAGTCCGAATATCTCCAGCGTAGTAGCGCCCAACAGATATTCTTCCACAGGGCAGAAATATACCGGACAAGCCCAGACCTGTGGAGCATCCACAATGCGTATGTTAACCTGTCCAATGTCCCATAGCGTCGTTGTTTCTTCTCCGGCCCGTATGACCTCTCCCTGATCCTTTGGCTGTACATGAAGCTCAGCCAGCAAAGATGCAGGTAAAACAGTATGGGCGGAACCGGTATCGACAAGCACATCGTGCACGTTCACCATATCCCCTCCGCCCTCATTGCCTACCTGGATATCGACGTATACGAGTCCCATTCAGGCGCCTCTCTCGGTAGTAGTATGGTAAGTATATCCTCACGACAAAGCGAGGCATACACCACATTCCATAGCATAATCTCAAGCACCCAAGAAGTTCGGGACAAGACTATCGCAAAGGGCGTAACTTCTACAGTAAGGAAGGCGAAAATATGCAGAAAGCGCTGCACGTAAGAACAACGGTATTGCCGGGCGGCAAGGTGGAGATTGTCAACCCGGAGTTGGAGGCGGGCCAGACGGTGGACGTGGTAATATCGCCAGCTCCGATGCCATCGGCTCGTTCGGCTTGGCAGATTATCTCTGCGGGGCCAGGGCAACGTCTCTTCAAGACCGCAAAGGAAGTTGATGACTACATCGTGGAGGAGCGGGCGTCTTGGGACCGGTGACGCTGCCGTCGCACGGTGCGATCTACTTGGACACCTCGGCAATCATCTATAGCGTGGAGCGCAATGAGCCGTACTTCACTCTACTGGTTCCTGCATGGCAGCAAGCTGAGTCAGGACAGTTCGTCGTCGTATGCAGTGAACTGGTCGTCGCGGAAACCTTGGTCCGGCCGATACGGGAAGGCAATGCGGATCTCGAAGCGGCCTTTCGGGCGGTGTTCGCCGCGCCAGAGGTGTATCTGGTCCCGGCCACAGGGCAGTTGTGGGAGGACACCGCCCGCCTGCGTGCCGAGACCGGCCTGAAGACTCCCGACGCACTCCACGCCGCAACGTCTCTTCGGGCCGGTTGCACACTCTTCATCACCAACGATACCGACTTTCGGCGCGTACAGGGGCTGCCTGTAGTCGTCTTGGATGATCTCCTCACGGAGGAGAGCCAAATGTGAACCCGTATGCGGGATATAGAAGGACTTCAAAGAGGCCCAACCCACTCCAAGGGGTGACACACATTGCAAGAACAACAGCAGGAAAATAAAGGCCCCCTGTTCGGTTACCGCGTCCTGGACTTCGGCTGGGTGCTGGCCGGGGCCATTCCGGGCATGGTCCTTGCCGACATGGGGGCCGAGGTCATCAAGGTTGAGACCCGGCAGCGGCTGGACTACATGCGCCAGGGCCGCCCCATCATCGGCACCGAGCGGGACCCGGAGCAGCACCCCATGTTCCACAACGTGAACCGGGGCAAGCTCAGCGTCACCCTCAACACCAACCACCCGGAGGCGGTGGACCTGGCCCGCAGGCTGGCGGCCCACTGCGACATTGTGATTGAGAACTTCTCTCCCGGCGTCATGGAGCGGCTGGGGCTGTCCTACACCGACCTCAAGGCAGTCCGGGACGATATTGTCATGGTGTCCGTATCCTCCAACGGGCAGACCGGGCCGCTGCGGGACCTGCGGGCCTACGCCCCGTCCATCGGGGCAATGGCAGGTCTCGACAGCACCCTGGGATACGAGGGGGAGCGTCCCCTGGGCCTGAAACACGCCTACGCCGACATCGCGGGGGCGCTCCACGCCGTCTTCGCCATAGTCTCGGCCCTGTACCGGCGGCGCAGGACGGGACAGGGGCAGTACATCGACCTGTCAATGCTCAAGGCCACCGCTGCCACCCTGGGAGCGGGGCTGATGGAGTACGAGGCCACGGGCCGCGTCCTGGGGCCGATGGGCAACTACGACCCGACGATGGCCCCCTACGGCAACTACCCCTGCCAGGGCCAGACCCCGGAAGACCAGCGTTGGGTGTCCATAGCAGTCGCCAGCGACGACGAGTGGCACGGACTCGTGGAGGCGATGGGGTCGCCCGGCTGGGCCGCAGATGAGCGTTTCGCCAGCCGCTACCGGAGGCACCAGCACCGCCACGAACTGGACGCGCTGATCGCGGAGTGGACTTCCACGCGCGACGCCTGGGAGATTACCGGGCTTCTCCAGTCCCGCGGCGTGGCCGCCATGCCGGTGATGGACGCCGAGGAGCGGCTGTACGACCGCCACAACCGGGAGCGGGGCCTGTACCATGAAATCGAGCACCCGGCCCTGGGCGTTGAGCCAATCTTCAACCTGATGTGGAACCTGGACAAGACCCCCCCGTCCATCCGCAGCCACGCCCCAACCCTGGGCCAGCACAACCGGCAAATCCTGTGTGATATGCTGGGCTTGAGCGAGTCTGAATTGTCCGACCTGGAAGAACGGCAGATAGTATACTGACCGAGACCGCCACAGTTGCCGGCGCAATTGGGGCCTGCCAACCATAGAGGGGCGAGTTATGAACGTTTCACGAATCTGGCCGTCGAAGCATAGCTACCTGCGAACAGCGAATGGAGCCGGTGCGATCATCAGCCTGATGATGGGGGTCTTGACCACTCTTGGAGTAGTAGGGTTAATCGTACTATCTCCCAAAACTCTCCATTTTTGGTTCGCACTGTTCATCTGTTGCATCGTAACCGGAGGCCAATACTTCCTTCTGAAATCCAGATCAGACTATCCTGAGCAAACGGCAGGGTCAGATGAACGATAGAGACACCGTCTCGTGAATCGCGATTCCAGTCACATCAATCACGCGTTGACCATTTTAACCATCGGTACCGCGTCCCTTGGCTTCGGGATCTTCAAGGGCGACTTTCTCAATAGTGATATTTTTCGTGATCTTCGGCCACTTTCCCTTCCTGAGATGAAAGAATGGTTGGCCTTAATGAAGTTATTTTGCGCTGTGATGGTAACCCACCGTTACATGCTTCTGTGTAAATCGGTGTGGGAAATCGTAACTCAGAACAGTCCAGTTTCCGGCCGGGAGTTAGCTTATGGTCAACTGTATCAATTGTTCTGGGAAATGTTGTACGTGATACTCATTTTTGTGTTCGGTGTATTTGAGGAACCTCCCGCAAGACTACCGCAAGGACAAGAGACATGACCCAGCGAAGCGAACAGGAACAAGTAGCCGAAACCCTCCCCGAGGTAGAGGATATTTCCCGCGAGGCCATCGAGAAGGCCAGGGACATGATCGGGATGCGCCTCCGGACCGAGCAGTTCACCCGCGACGCCTCCCTGGGGGCGCTCATCAACTTCGCCAATGGAATCGGCGACGCCAATCCCCTGTTCCGCGACCAGGAATACGCCGCCTATTCCAAGTACGGCTCGGTCATCGGGCACCCGTGCGCTCCCTACATGCGCCACTGGTCGGGCCGCACCCGTTGGGGGCTGCCCGGCGTCCACGGCTTCTTTGCCGGCAACGATTGGGAGTTCTTCCGCGTGCTGCGCCCCGGCGACGCCGTCAACTGCGTCGAGCGGGTGCTGGACGTGCAGGAGAAGCAGAGCCGCTACTCGGCGACACTGGTCATCCAGTACGTCGAGACGACATACACCAACCAGAGGGACGAACTGCTGGCCCGGGTCGTCGGCTGGTGTACCCGCCACCAGCGGCGGGCGTCCCGGGAGCGGGGCAAGTACGCCGACGTTCCCCGCCGTCACCACTACGAGCCGGAGGAACTGGAGGCCATCGACCAGCAGGTGCTGAACGAAAAGGCCAGGGGCGGCGTCCCCCGCTACTGGGAGGACACCCAGGTGGGCGAGGAGATGGAACCCATCGTGCGCGGCCCCCTGTCCCTTCAGGACGTGAGCGCCTTC
Source organism: Dehalococcoidia bacterium (assembly GCA_034422355.1). Lineage (GTDB taxonomy): Bacteria > Chloroflexota > Dehalococcoidia > Lucifugimonadales > UBA3495 > CATOSP01. The sequence continues at coordinate 45,698 of DAOUJS010000124.1, forward strand.
CTCGTGGGCACCGGCAGGTCCAGCGCCCACGGCGTGCTGCTGCGGGAGGCCATGCGCCACCCGGACCACTTCTTCCGCAACCCCGAGGCCGGGGGCGGCCTGGAATACACCGGCATCGGCCACCTGCGCGACTCGGTTGCCGAGGCCGTGGGCGTTCCGGGAGCATACGACTACGGCCCCCAGCGGGTGTCATGGATGGGCACCCTGCTCACCAACTGGATGGGAGACGACGCCTTCCTGAAGCGCCTCCGCGTCGAATGCCGCCGTTTCAACGTCTACGGCGACACACAGTGGTGCAAGGGCAGGGTCGTCCGCAAGTACCTCAGCAACGAAGCTCCCCTGGTGGACCTGGAAATATGGGCCGAGAACCAGCGCGGGGAAGTGACCGCCCCGGGGTACGCCACCGTCATGCTGCCTTCCCGCAACCCCAGGATCCCCTGGTTCACCGACGGCTCAAGCTGCTCTCTCCGGGACGCCCCCAAGGACGAGAACACGCCGCCAATTTTGCCGGTGTAGACCTTGAGAGACTTTCAGAATGATGGAACGCGCCGAAGACGGACGCTTCAGAGGTTGCTCCAACGGCTAAAAGAAGGGAACCTGAACAATGTTCGATTCAGTGAGTTCGTCAGGTTGGTGGAGAGCTTTGGTTTCAGATTGGACAGAATCAGGGGCAGTCACCGTATCTATGTCCACGATAAAATACTTGAGTCGGTCAACGTCCAAGACTCGGGCGGACAAGCAGTAGAGTACCAAATCAGGCAATTCCTCCGCATAGTCGAAGAGTATAATCTGGACTAAGAGGGTCGCCATGAAGGACTACCACATCAACATTTTCTACAGCGAAGAGGACGGCGGGTATATTGCGGATATTCCCGACCTGCGGTTCTGTTCCGCATTCGGACACACTCAGGAAGAGGCTTTGGCCGAAGTCCTGATCGCCAAGGAAGCCTGGCTTGAAGCCGCCGAGGCGAATGCAAAGCCGGTCCCGGAACCTCGCTACCGCCCCTTCATCTACCAAGTAGGGGGTTAACCACGACTGATGGCCACAGGCAAGGCATACGCAACGGCTACAATGCACGGGCTTGAACACTCGAAGGAATTTCATTTCCTTGCTGGCCCCAAGCATCCCTACTTGGGCCTGCCTGCTGACGAGATAGCAGGACTTGGACTGAGCCGTTTGCAAAACCGGAGAATCACCTTCAGAACTGCCGACGGCCCTATCGCCTCGGACGCCTACATCGCGCGGGGAACGATACAGGGCATGGGTTTCGTTGCCACAGTTGTTGCCGCTCCTGTACCCGTCGCCGGACTCCAATTCCTGGAGAACCACGGGTTCATTGTCAACCCGGAAACGAATCAGGTGGAACTGGACCCCGGCTTCATACATTACTTGCCATCCCTTATCCCGGTAACGGCTGACGATGACATCTAGTGCACCAAACCGTCCATTCCTGCCCCTCTCCGGGCTGCGTGTGCTGGAGGTGGCCGGCATGATTGCCGGTCCCTACTGCGGCAAGTTGCTGGCGTCCCTGGGCGCGGACGTGGTCAAGGTGGAGCCGCCGGTGACCGGCGACCCCGCCCGGCGCCAGGGGCCGTTCCCCGGCGATGTGCCACACCCGGAACGCAGCGGCCTCTTCCTCTACATGAACACCGGCAAGAGGGGCGTGACCCTCAACCTCGAAGACCCCCAGGGCCGGGCGATGCTGTCTGAACTCGCCGCCAACGCAGACGCTCTCATCCACGACCGCCAGCCTCCGGCACGTGACCACGAGGGGTTGGAAACCGATACGCTGGCCGATGCCAACCCCAACCTGATAGTCGCCTCGGTCACTCCCTTCGGCGGCTGGGGGCCTTACGCCGGTTACCGCGCCCACGATGTCAACGTATTCCACGCCGGAGGCGAGGGCTGGCTGCTCCCCAATGGCCTCGCGCTGGACACCTTCCCCGACCGTGCTCCCATAGCCGCCGGGAGCCAGATGGGTTCCTACCAGGGAGGGTTGACCGCCGCCCTTGGAGTGGCGGCGGCGGTGTACGCCCGCGCCAACGGGTCCCCAGGCCAGCCGGTTGACTGCTCCATGCAGGAGGCCCAGTTGTCCCTCGGATACGTGCCCATCCAGCGTCTCGAAGAGGAGGGAATCGTTGAGGACCGGTTCGCCCGCTACTTCCGCATCGGCGGCGTGCTTCCCGCCCAGGACGGCTACGTCGAGATGCTGACCCTGGAGCCGGGCCAGTGGCAGGGTCTCTCCCGGATGCTGGACGGCCCCGACTGGGCCACGATGGAGAGTTTCCAGAACCCCGGCGAGAAGCGGGCCGAGATCAACGCGCATCTGCGGGAGTGGTTTTCCGCCCACAGCAAGGAATGGCTCTACCGGGAGGCCCAGTCCCACGGGGTCCCAATCGCGCCCTACTACACCCCCGGCGAGGTCTTTAACAGCCAGCAGCAGCGGGGCCGCGATTTCTACTTCGAGGTAGACCATACCGCCGCTGGCAGCTACGATTACGCCGGGCCACCCTTCCGCACGCAATTCGGACCCTCAGCGGCCGCTCCGGACCGAAGCCACGCAGAGGACCCGTCCCTTGATCCAGCAGGGTCTCCCCAGGACCCGGCGCGCGCGCCGCTGCTTGGCGAACACAACCGGCAGGTCTACCTGGACCTGGGCTACTCTCTCCAGGGCATAGTCGCGCTGGCCCGCGCCGGAGTGATTTAACGGATATGGCCGCAGACGCAACCCACCAGGCTGCCGGAAATAACAAGGGGCCGCTGTCCGGCGTCCGCGTTGCCGACTTCTCCGTCCACGCGGCGGGGCCATTCGCCGGGCTGATGCTGGCGGAGCTTGGGGCGCAGGTCATCAAGATCGAAAGCTCGGCGCGGCTGGACATTACCCGCCGTCCCCACACCATGTACGGCAAGCCTCCCTCCGGCTTCGAGCAGGTCAACGCCAACAAGATGTCCATCACCCTCAACCTCAAGGAGCCGAGGGCGGTCGAGCTTGCCCTGGAACTGGTGCGCCTCAGCGACATGGTGCTGGAGAACTTCCGCCCCGGCGTGCTGGAGCGGCTGGGCTTGGGCTTCGAGCGGCTCCGTGATGTCAAGCGCGACCTGCTCATGGTGTCCATCTCGGCCAATGGACAGACCGGACCGGAGCGGGGCTATTCCGGTTACGCCCCCATGTTCGCCGCCGCCGGAGGGCTGGGTTTTCTCACCGGCTATCCCGACGGCCCGCCCGTGGAGCTTCGCCACGCCATGGACCACACCGGCGGAGTGATGGGAGCCCTGTGCGCAGTCGCCGCCCTGTGCGGCAGGGCCAACGGCCCCGTGTCTTCCGGAACGGCACCCGCCGCAGACGGCGGCCGCAGCCTCCACCTCGACGTATCGGTGCGGGACGTGGCCACCGCCTTCATCGGCCCCGCCCTTCTCGACTACGCCATGAACCAGCGCGAGCAGGCGCCCCAGGGCAACGGCAACGGCGCAGCATCGCCCTATGGGGTTTACCGCTGCAGGGGCGATGACCAGTGGGTCAGCATCGCCGTGGTTTCCGACAGTGAATGGCATGGTCTCCGCCGCGCCCTCGGAAACCCGGGCTGGACCGGAGAAACCCGCTTCGGTGACGGCTATCAGCGCTGGCTCCACCGAGCCGAGCTGGACCAATGCCTGGAGGGATGGACCAGCCAGCGCACACCGTGGGAAGTCACAGAAGCGCTTCAGGCCGAGGGAGTCGCCGCCTTCCCGTCCATGTCCGCCGACCAGCTCATGGCCGACCCTCACCTGTCGGCCCGCAACTCATTCCCCGAGGTCTCCCACCCGGAGCGTGGCCGACAACGGGGCGTGGCCCCGCCGTGGCGGTTCGGACGCACCCCGGCCCGTCTCGATGGTTGGACCCCCGAACTGGGCGAGGACAACGACGCGGTGTTCCACGGCCTGATGGGAATCCCCATCAAAGAGGTGAGGACACTTCAGGAAGCGAAGGTCATCTGGTAGGACCGGCGGCACTGGCGCTGCCGGGCGTCCCACGGCCTTTTCCCGGCTGTCCACAAGACTTACAATGGGCTATGATGGCCGGAGCGGGTCGGGACGGCGCCCATGGCAGCGGCTGATATTTCAGGGGGGGCAGATGACTACGATCCCGGAGTTGAAAGAACAGTACGAGAGCCTGGACCAACGGCTGACCATCCGGGACGAGGGGGCCATAGACACGGAGTGCCTGCTGGCCTTCGAGTACGAGTATCCCGACCAGCAGGCGGTGGTCAGCGTGGACACTGACGAGTTCACCGCGGTGTGTCCCTGGACCGGCCTTCCGGACGTGGGCACGGTCACGATATCCTACGTGCCGCAGCGGAGCTGCATCGAACTCAAGTCCCTGAAGTATTACCTGCTGTCCTTCCGCGACGTGGGAATCGTTCAGGAACACGCGGCCAACCGCATCCTAAAGGACCTGGCGGATTTGTGCCGCCCCCGCAGCATGAAAGTAACCCTGGACTACAAGGTGCGGGGCGGGATTCACTGCTCCGTTTCTGTGGACTACCCCGGCGAATGACGGATTATTCCGAAGTCAAACAACCATCCATGAAGTGAAAACATGTACATGTGAGTAATACATTCGTACCTTGTCAGTGATAGGCCACACGCTTATCAACACTACAAAGCTATATTGTCAACACTCGGGCGCATTCCATAAACGTAAATGCGTACCTCGGAAAAGTGTATGCTTCAACATAAGTGTACCCCTGTAGCAAATGTGTAGCAAATGTACTTGGTAAGGATTGAGACCACATTCGACAGCGGGCACCGGCTGTTGGACTACGACGGCAAGTGCGCCTATCCCCACGGCCACACCTACAAGGCAGAGGTGTTCCTGGGTGGGAATTCCCTGGATTCCCAGGGACTGGTGTTCGATTTCACCGACCTGAAACGCCTGGTCAAGGGCTGGGTCGACGACAACTGGGACCACGCCTTCCTGGTCAACAGCCGCGACACGGAGATGATCAATGCCCTGGCCGGACTGACCAAGAGCCGGGTCTACCAGTTCGACCGGGAGAACCCTTCCTGCGAGGTCATCTGCCGAACGCTGTTCAACACGGTGGCCGAGTTGTGCGGAATCGCGCCTGCCAAGGTCAAGGTGTGGGAGTCCGAAGACCAGTACGCAGAATACTCACAGCGGACCGTTCCAGGTGGTTAGCTACGGGGTAACCCTGCTCTCCGGCGGCCTGGATTCCACCACCGTTGCGTGCCTGGCCAAGGCTGAAACCGACCACCTCACGGCCCTCACGTTCCACTACGGGCAGACCCACAGTAGGGAAGTGGACTGCGCCCGCGAGATCGCCGAGGTCCTGGGCATCCCCATCGAACTGATGGACATCTCGTTCTTCGGGCGCGTCGCATGGTACTCGGCCCTGACCAACCCCGGCCGGTTTCCCATCCCCGGAAACCAGCCGGCGGAGCAGATGGGGGCCAGCATCCCCATCACCTACGTCCCGCTGCGCAACACCTTCTTCCTTGCCCTGGCCGCCGCATTCCTTGAAAGCCAGGTCCTGTACGCCATCGAGCATGAGGGGCTGGACCCCGCCGTGCTGACGGCCCGGCTCTACATGGCCCCCAACGCCATTGACTACAGCGGCTATCCCGACTGCCGCCCGGAATACTTCGAGAAGATCGGCGAGGGGCTGGCCTACGGGAGCAAGCTCTGGGCCGAGTACCACGTACATTTCTCGGTGCATACTCCAATAATTAGTATGTCAAAACGGGAAATTGTGAAATTGGGAATCGAGCTGGGCGCTCCCCTTGGGTACACGTGGAGTTGCTACGAGGGCGGGGAGTCTCCCTGCGGCATCTGCGATAGCTGCCTGCTGCGGGCCAAGGGGTTTCAGGAGGCAGGGGTCCCCGATCCGGCGCTGACCAGGCTGGGCGGGAACTGATGGCGCTGCGGGTTAGCCGCCAGTCAAGCGGCAGGCCGGAGATATTCCACTCCCTACAGGGAGAGGGGGCGAATATCGGCGCGGCAACGGTGTTCCTGCGGCTGGCCCAGTGCAATCTGGCCTGCTCCTGGTGCGACACCAAGTATACCTGGGACTGGGACAACTACCGCTATGAGGACGAGGTGATGACCCTGGCCGTGGACGAGGTGCGGGACGCGGTGCTGGCCTACGGCTGCCCCCACCTGGTCATTACCGGCGGCGAGCCCCTTTTGCAGCAGCGGGATCTCTCGCACCTTGCGGCGTCGCTCAGGGAGTCGGGCTTTTTCTGCGAGGTTGAGACCAACGGCACCATACCCCCCGACCCGGAGTTGCAGGCGAACATCGACCAGTGGAACGTCTCCCCTAAGCTGGCCAACTCCGGCAACCCGCTGGCGCGCCGCACTGTCCCCAAGGTACTGGAGGGGTTCGCCGGGATGCCCAGGGCCTTCTTCAAGTTTGTCGTCGTCAGCCCCGGCGACCTGGCCGAGGTCTGCGAGTTGCGGGACCAGTTCAACATCCCCCCTGAACGGATAATCCTGATGCCCGAGGGCAGATCATACGAGACCCTCCGAGAACGCAGCCGTTGGATTTCCGACGCCTGCGTCAGGGAAGGGTTCCGCTTCTCCACCCGACTCCATATCCTCCTCTGGGCCGACGAGCGGGGGAGGTGACAGGGCCTTTAGCCGGTGGAATGTATCGCAGAGTAAAAACCGGCCTTGACAGGGCTGGCCATTTCAAGCCATGCCTGCACCACTACCAACCTGTCTAATATGTCGATGAATGACGGATGGAAGCATGGTAGCTACTGACCGGGTGAATGAGCTTTTCGACGATGCGCGCTCCCTTCATGCCAGTGCGCTGGAGAGGCTGGAGGCGGGGGACATCCGGGATGCTGCGGAAAAGGCATGGTGCGCCACCAAGCGGGCCACCGACGCCCTGATATTGGCCAGGACCGGTGGCGCTCCTTCGACCACGTCCCAGACGTCCGGTGGAATTCGCGCTCTAGGGCAGGAGGGCGGTGCGCTGGCATCCCTGCGCACCCGTTTCAGTGACATAGCGCATTACTTGCACTCAGACTGTTTCTACGATGGCCACTGCGAACCGGAAGAGTTTATCGCGGACCTCATACGGTCAACCTCTGACTACATCCGGGACGCTGAGGGCCTGGCCTGATTCAACCCTGCCAGTTTCCTGACTCAACCTCTGCTTTGCCCCTAGTCAAGGCTACCCCAGCAACCCCGTCAGCTCGTTCACATCTTCCACATCGTCCAGCCGCGACACCATTTCTATGACCTGCCCGGTCTTCTCCTCTCCCAGCGTTGGGCCTGCCAGGAAGCGGAACTTTGCCAGCAGTTCCTCGTGGGGCGCGGGGTTGCGGGCGTCGCCGCGTTGGGCCGTCACCTGGCTCTGGAAAGTGCGCCCGTCGCGCAGCTCCACCGACACGCGGGCCGAGGGGTAATCGTAGCGCTTGAAGTTCATCTCCGGGTCCGCCGACACCTCAACCCGCCGGGCCAGGGATAGCACAGCATCGTTGGTTATGGCATCGGGGTAGAATGCGGTTACGTCGGTGCGACCGGTCTCGATGGATGCCGCCACCGCGTAGGGGATGGAAAACTTGGCCGCCAGCATGGTCTCCGGCTCCGGGTCGGCCATGATCAGCGCCAGCGGCGGCGTTTCCACCCGGACGCGTCTGACCTCCGGCGGCTTGAATTCCTCCCGCTGCACGATCTCGAGCACGGCGTCCAGCACCGGGTGGTTGTAGAGGCAGCAGGCGTGGAACTTGAAGTAGTTCTGCTGGATGCGGTAGGACCCCGCCTCGCCCAGGCCCGCAACCGCCGTCTCCGTGTCAAAGCCGGTGCCGAGGATGCTGCCGTAGACGTCCGCGGGCGCGTCGTCCAAAGCGGTGAACCCGCATCCGACCAGCTGAGCGGCCAGTATCCCCTGGAACCCGGAGCGTCCCGGGTAGAGGTTGCGCACCGTGGCCCCTTCGGTGCAGGGGGCCCAGGTATTGGCGGGACTCATGGATGTTGCCAGGTTCATGGCCGTGCGCATGTCCCCCGCGTCGTAGCCGAGCAGCCGCGCCGTGGCCACCGCCGTGCCGATGGCGCCCCAGGTGCCGTGGGAGTGGACCTCGGCCTTCCCGCTGGTGGCGGAGCCAATCCGCGACGTGATCTCGTATCCGGCGATGACACTCTCCAGCAATGCCCTGCCGCTGGCCCGCCGCTCCTCGGCCACGGCGATAGCCCCCGGCGTCACGTGGATTGACGGGTGCCCGCCGCCCAGCCGCGTGCCCTCGTCCATCTCCAGGCAGACTCCGGCGGTGGCGTTGACCATCGCGGCATAGCCCGCCTGCACCTGCCCGCCGTGGCCCATGACGGTGGAAGCGCCTCCCGGCCCAAGGGCGCCAGCCAGCTTGGCGAAGTTGGCGTTTTCCGGCTGCCTGCTCCCCGCCAGTATCGCGCCGATGGTGTCCAGCACCACGTTCCGCGCGGCGTCAATGGTGGAGCCATCCAACTGGTCAAGGGTTAGCCCGGCGGCAAATGCGGACAAGCGGTCCAGGTATTCGGCAGACATGGTGTCCTCCTTGTTGGGCTGTGTTGGGTTTCCGGCAGACCCATATTACATTAGGCGAACCACGGCATCACCTTGGTGGCGAATTCTTCCAGGTTCTTGAGGGTCTTGCGGAGGGGCAATCCTGTATGGGTGAACTCTACCAGCAGGTACTCCAGGTTGCACACCTCCTGAAGTTCCTGGACCTTCTCAACCACATTATCCGGAGACCCGACCAACAGCGTTCTGGGCTCCAGGAAGTCCCAGTCCAGCTTCACGCCAACGTCCAGCTCTTCGCCCGGGTTGGTGAACACCTGCCTGCCGCGAAACGGGTCATTGAACACGAACGACGACATGATCGCGGCCTCGGCATCTCTCCGCGCTTCCTCCATCGAAGGGGCAATGTATGTGGACCGCATCACGGCTTGGTCCTCTCCCAGGCTGAACTGCCGTCCCTCCAGTCCAGACCGGACCTCGGCGTAGAGTTCCATTCGCTGCCGGATTCTGGCAGGCGGGGGCTGCCAGTAACAGGCCTTTAGCCCCATCTCAGCTGCGGTCGTGACGGAGTTATCCGTGGACACGGTCATCCAAAGGGGAGGGTGTGGCTTCTGGAAGGGCCGGGGTGTGACCCGCAGCCTGGTCACCCGGTCCCCGTCCTGCCAGGCCGGGTCAGGAAGGAACGAGGGATGGGAGAACACCGTATCCTCAGCGGGGAAACTGTAATTGGCCCCCGTGTGCGAGAAATATGGGGCAGACCAAATCTTGCGGACGATCTCCACCGTCTCCCGGAATAGTTCCCGGTTCTCCCGGTCCCTGCGCGGGTCGGCGTTGGGGTGAAACTGCGGCCCCTCGTAGGGCCAGATTCCCCGTCCGAACCCAACTTCGATCCGGCCCCTGGTCATGTTGTCAAGGATTGACAGGTCTTCAGCCAGGCGTATGGGGTGCCACCAAGGCGCGATGTTGGCCATCTGGCCGACACGAATCCTGGAAGTCCTCGCCGCCAGGTCCGCACCCAGTAGGATCGGGTTTGGGAGGTCTCCCACCCCATAGGGGCCAAAATGGTGCTCTCCCAACCACATGGCCTCAAACCCCAACTCCTCGGCAAGGACGGTCTGCTGCCTGAGGTTGTCCAGCATGTCGGCGGCGTTGGTGGCTTCCCCGGCTGACGCTGCCACCGTGGTGAACGCTGCGAACCTCAAAAATACACCTCTATCTTTGCAACCCGTACATGCACATGGGGGTGACTATCCAGGCTGTGACATTGGCGTGATGCGATAGCCTCGTGTACTGCTCAGTGGATTGTGACATACTCACCATGCTATGGAAACTCGCCCCAGCCCTTCCGCGTTCCTGGGCAACCTGCGATCTCCCATGGCTCTGGGAGGAAAACCGCGCTCAGTGTTCGGCAACACTGGACCAGGATAAAGACCGACCCCGATGATCCTGGTGGGGGCAGAACACCCACACGGTCACGAACACGGGACAGGCGGTGCGGACTGGCCTCCGCTGCCTTTCAGTCCCAGTCCCTCCCACCAGTAGCAGCCACTGCCTCTGCGCCGTCGTTTGAACCCCATGCCGGTGAGCCGCATTCCCAATTCCCTTTGCGAAAACCGCCCGCGCCGGGTCCCACAGGCGTCAGTCCGGGTATTCGTCGTACAGGACCCTGGGGCCGTTGCCATCCCCGTGCCTGCCGGGTTTGCTGAGGACCTTGGCCTGGAGCGCGGTGAACCTGACCCATGTGTCCCATGCTATTCCCGCAAGATGAGAGGTAAGCGGCGGTATTCTGGGAACGATCCTGGACTAATTCAAGGTCCCAGGCTCAGTAGTCGGGCAAGAAGGGTAGGCATTTGAGACTTTATCCGGCGGTTTGGGACAATAAAGCGGCGGAGGCGGGATTCCAGTTGGGGTGTTTTCATGGCAATATCTCAGGGTTGGCCAGGGCGCGTGTACCATTTCGGGGCCATCCTGTCGCTCCCCCCGCTTGCGGATGTAGCCTCTAGCCATCGCGTTAGCGAGACTACGGACAGGCCGTTGTAAGAGCAAAGTCGGATTCTCGGACGGTTACGAAGTATTGTCCATTCGCGTTGTCGTTGGCGATGATGTCAGTCAATTCCCCTGTCAGGTTGCTCAATCGCGCCCAATAGCAGGAATCAAGAATGTTAATACCCGCTTGCCCCTTGTAAGTACCGGAGTCGATGTCGCGCCAACTATGTATGTACCCGGGTCAAGTTCAGCCAGAAACGCATCCGGCGCAGGCCAGCGGAGTGGGGAATTATAACCCTAATTACTCACGGCCTTGTCAGTCCTTCTTCTGTACCGCCTAAAACGTCGAGTTGGCACCATTGGTGGTGTCGTATCAATCCACCAAGAATGAACGCCACGGAAATTACCAACCATCTCACCATCTAAACTGAAGCCGAGGTGGGATGTGCATCTGCCGTAAGGCGTGAATCATGCCGGGAATCGCGTAAGAGCAACTCGGCCCTTGATTGCGGCACCGTCCGGCAACGCCGTCTCACCTCGTCCTTCCGGCCGGCCGGGAAGTTGCCGGCCCGTTCCTGTGCCGTCGCCTGCTAGGTGATGGGCCGCTCCATGAACACGGTCACGCCCATCTCCCGGTAATGGTCTCGCTGGTCCGGGCCCCCGTTGCGGAAGCTGATCTTCACGTCCGTCCCTTCCAGTTGCTTGAGAACGTGGCGGACGCAGTCGTCGGTGGTGCGGTAGGGAAACTCCGGGTGGGCCTCCAGGTCGAAGCTCAGGTCGGCGGGTCCCCAGGTCAGGCAGTCCACGCCGGGCTTGGCCAGCTTCCGGGCGTTGATGACGCCAGTCACGGTCTCCATTTGCAGACACAGCACCCCGTTGTTGTTCCACCATTCAGCGTACTCCAGCCGGTCGTCCCGGCCCCGGACGCCGTGGCGGGCCGCGCCGCCCCAACTGCGCTTGCCCTGCTGCGGATAGTAGAACGCCTCCAGCGCCTCGTCCACGATTGCCTCGTCCTCAACAAGCGGCACCTCGATGGCCGCAGGTCCCAGGTCCAGGATGTTGCCGATCAGGTAGGCATGGCGGGTGTTCTTGATGCGGAACTGGACCGGCATCTCCAGGTCTTCCGCCATGACGCACAGGGCCGCCAACTTCTCCTCGTTGTATGGGCTGTGCTGGCTGTCCACGGTCAGGAAGTCGTAGGTGTCCTTGCTCAGGATTTCCTCCAACTGGGAGCGGGTCGAGTCCAGGGGCACGGAGACGCCGATGACGGTCTCGCCCGCCTTGATGCGCTGCTTGAGAGTGCCGATTCCTGGCATGGGTTTCCTCCTTATCGGATAGTTAGGGATCGTATACAGTGGGAACCGGAACACAGACCACCGGAGACGATGAGTGGAGTGGACAGGCGGTCCAGGATGGATGTGGGCTGAGGAGTCAAGCCATTCCCCCAAGCTATGAGGGAGTAGTTTCCGGGGCATTTGGCAGGAGCGGCAGGATTCGAACCCGCGACCACTGGTTTTGGAGACCAGCGCTCTGGCCAGACTGAGCTACGCTCCTGCACTGGGTAGGGCTGTACACCAATACAATGCACAACCTTGACGCTTCGTATTTTAGAACAATCGGGACGGTTTGAAAAGGCCCCGCCTCGGGCGGCTCATCGTGCTGGCGGTGGTTTCCCAAGGGCTGCGAGACGGCGGGCTGTCATACGGCTCTCCTTCTGCCTATAATCGGGGCATGGAGACGGCAGCATGATGGCGCTCAGAATCGCGCTGGCGGCGGCGGTATGCGGGGTCTGGTTCCTGATGGATACGGGACAGGCTTCCGCGTGCAGCTGCATCGAACCCGGCTCTCCCCTGGAGGAGTTGGACCGGGCCGCGTTGGTCTTCACCGCAACCGTGATTTCAGTGCGGGAGGACACGCCGTTTATGGGGATAGATGCCCTCCCCGCTAACGGTCCAACGACTGTGGAGTTCGAGGTCCATGTAGTGTGGAAAGGGGAATTGCCCCCCACTACCTCGCTCACTACCGCGAGGTATGAAGCAGGCTGCGGATTCACCTTCCTGGAAGGGTCGAGGTACATTGTTTACTCCCGGGATGGCGAGACTGTAAGCCTGTGCAGCCGGACGCGGCTTCTTCAGGAAGCTAAAGCGGACCGTGAAACTGATGTGGATCTTGTGGAACTTAGAAAGCTAGACAGCAGCGCATGGGGGCCACCGAGCGGACCTGGCCCTTATGTATCGACCCAAGCAACACCCACGCAGGAAGCGCCGACAAGCACGGGCGGCGGATGCGGTGTTGCGTCCTATACCGGTCACGCAACCGGAGATTTGATGCTATCGGTACTACTCGTGGGCCTGATTTCAGTTGGACGGAGAAAACGGGTTTAGATACCGCATCAAGTCCATTCCTACACAAGTCTCACACTTTCTGAGAAGAGGGATTCATCCGGAGGTTGGCATAATGGCAAGCAACGTACTGAGTTACCGTTACAACCCGCTGCACCAGGACATCATCTGCTCGGAGACGGCCATCGATGAACTGCCTAGGACGGTGGACGGCATGGGATGCCGCCGGGCCATGATCACCTGCGGCCCGACCATTCTACAGGCGTGCAACGTGGTGCCCCGGGTGCAGGAAGCCTTGGGGCATCGTTACGTCGGAACCTATTCCGGTGTGCTGCCCCATTCCCCGGTTGAGGCCGTGGAGGCCGGGGTGGAAATGGCCCGGGAAGCGCAGCCCGACGTGTTCATCAGCGTTGGCGGCGGCAGCACCCACGACACCACCAAGGCGATGGCGACTCTGCTGGCCGAGGGCGGGGACATACGTGACTACGCGATAATCTTCGAGCCTCCGGACCGCATAACTGTGCCGCCCACGCCGTCGCCCAAGCTGCCAATACTCAGCGTGCCCACCACAATGGGCTGCGCCGAGTTCAGCCGCGGCGGTGGAGGCGTCACCGACCACAAGTTGGGCCGCAAACTCAGCATCGCCGGCGATGGCGTGACCCACCGCACGGTCATCATCGACGGGCAGGCATTGGCCACGACGCCGCTACGGATTCTGGTGTCCACGGCCATCGGCCAACTGCGCATCGCCATCGAGACGGTCTACTCCACGGGCCACAACCCCATCGGCGACGGGATGGCCCTTCATGCCATCCGGCTGCTGTTCGAGAACCTGCCCCGCTGCAAGGACGGGGACATCGACACCCTGTTGAACACCAAGACGGCCTGCGCGATGGCGTCTCTGGGGTCCTTCGGGGGCTTGGGTCTGAACACGGCTACCTGCCACCACGTGGGCGGGCTGTACGGCGTCCCCCACGGCGAGGCCAACGCCATCCTGCTGCCTCACACGATGCGCTACAACCTGGACGCCTGCGCTGACCGTCAACGCCTGATCGCGGAGGCCGTAGGCGTGGCGACGAGGGGCATGACGGATGAGGACGCGGGGCTGGCGGCCGCAGATGCTGTGGATGCTCTATGCCGGGAGCTTGACCTGCCCCGGACGCTGCGGGAGGTTGACGTTCCTGAGGAGGGACTGGAGTACATCGCCACGGCGACACTCCACGACCGGAGCCTGAGCACCAATCCCAAGCCCGTCACCGACGCGGGTCCAATAATGGAGGTGCTGCGGGCGGCTTACTGAGGGGTACTGTCCCGAAACGGCACCGGCCGGAGCATCCCCGGTCACGCGCTATTCGTCCTCTTCCACCTCGATGTACATGACTCCTGCGGCTTCGGCGCGCGCCAGGTCGCGGGGGTCGATGCTGTAACCTGCAACCACGGCTACTATTTCCTCATCGATTAAAATACCCAGGATATCGGCGGACTCCCTGGCGCGTACGATGTCACTCTCGCCCACTCTGTTGGATACTTCAGCAACTATCCACACGACGGTCCTTTCGCTCCGCCTCTGGGCGCGTATGATGAAATCCGTCTTGTCGATCCTTGTCTTGTTCTCTCTGCTGATGCGCCCATCAAGCACCGCATCGTCGATCAGGTCGATGAACTCCTCCCCTGGGTGTTGCATGGGGCTTTGAATCAACCTGGGCCGTCTGAGTTGCAGCGGGTGGTAAATTTCGCTGCTGAGCCGCCTCTGGAGAGTGTTCTTCAGGATAATGCCCTTGATGGTTCCCACGTCGTTCTTCAGTCCGCTTACATCCTCTTTAAGCTCCCCTACGTCCTCCTTGAGTTGGTCGACGTCCACCTTCAGTTCCGCGATGTCTCTTTAGATGGCGTCGAGGCGGGCGGGCATACCCAGGAATTCGTTGGTGAGGAGGGCGCGCAGAAGCAACTGCTGAGCTTCAGGGTTGGCCTGAAGCTCAGCGATGATGCGAGCTACCAATGACTGCGGGTCAAGCTGTGGTTTGGTTGCCATGTTCCTATTGTACCATCAGCACCGCCGAAACCAGCTATACACGCGGACTGATGGGTCAGTCCTCGAAGAAACGGCGGGGATTGTCCACCATGATAGCCTGGACATCGGCGTCGGTTGCGCCCAGTTCCAGCAACCGGGGCAGGACGTTACGGGTGATGAACAGGTATCCGTCGGGGTTGAACTGCTCCCGCTCCCAGCGCAACTCCTCGGAAGGCTGTACTGCCGGTGTGGAGTGGTCGTGGGACAGCATCAGCCGGTGCGCCCAGCCCGCGTCGATCAACTGCTTGACGACGGCAGTGCGCACGTCCCAGGTCGGAGTCTCGGGCGTCCTTCCGCCGGGGTAACGGTCCAGGCCCAACCACACCCCTTCTTCAAGCAGTCCGGTCAGATAGCCAACGTCGGTGTCGTCGTTGCTGTGGCCCACGTACACCCGGTTGAGGTCAACGCCTTCCTCCTTGAGAATGCGCACTTGCTGCTCACCAACGCGGTCCGGTGACCAAGTATGGGTGCTGATGCGCGTTCCTGTGGCGTTGCAGGCCCGCGCCGCGGCCCGGAGCACGGTCTCCTCGTTGGGAGTCACGCCGCCCCGGTCGCTGGCAACCTTGATGATCCCGGCCTTGACCCCGGAGTCCTCAATCCCTTCCTCGATTTCCTTGATGAAAAGCTCGGCCACCCGGTCAACCGGCGCGCCCCAGAAGATGCGCGGCACGGCCAGGTGGTTCCCGGTGCAGGGGATGACGTGGATCCCGGTGCGCTGGCTGACCTCGACCATCATCGAAACATCCCGGCCCAGGTCGAAGGTGGTAACGTCAATGATGGTCCGCACGCCGCCCTCGTAAGCCTCGGCAAGGGCCGCGGTGGCGGAGTCGGCGATTTGCTGACGGTCCTGGAAACCGGGGTAGGTGGCCGCGGCCCCTGCGGCTCCCAGGGTGACGTGCTCATGGCTGAGTGTAAACCCCAGGTCGGCGGTATCCACCGGCCCCAATACTGTGTTGACCTGCGACATATAGTCCCTCCTGTCAGCCCAGGTGGACGATTTCGACATCGCCCCACTGCCGGTCCAGATATTCAGCCACCAGCCTACGATGGCATCGGTCTGGCTTGTCCTCGCTGCACAACAGACATCCGTTTGAAATCACTCTCTTTATGCCCTTCTTGCCAATCCGCCGCTCGTCCATTAGAGCGATAAACTGACGCTCGTAAGTTTCCCAATCGTGGTGGTCTTTCCGGTAAGCGTCCAACATCTCTCTGGTGGGCGCCAACTCCGGTAGATGAACGTATTTCATCCGGCAGATTTTTTCTAGGAAATACGCCAGGTCGTCTCTCTTGGCGAAACCAGACAATTGGGAGACATTGTTCAGGCGGACGTCCACCAAACGCCTTGCGCCCGACTCTTTCAGCAACTCAAAAAAGTCCGACGCCGACTTTTTCGTGAACCCTATGGTATAAACCCTCAAAACGCATTCTCCCAATCATCCACGCCGACGGGCATCGGTTCTCCAACATAAGCCACTTTCTGCGATTGGCGGGCCAGGGCTTCATCAATGACGTCACTCCGTGAGCGAAACATATCTCCGTTGTGCGGCAACTTGAAAATGTCCATCAGCCTATCCATCGCATCCTCATGGCGCTCGATACCGCCGCTGGCCAGAATGTGTTCAACGTCAACCTCCCGCTCCACCAGCCCCCTGGCAACCAGCAGGGTGCGGTGACATTCCAACGGTTCCTTCTCCGTGCACATAAGAGCAAGGCGACTATCGTCAGCCCGGCGCATTATTTGCCTTATGCCATCGTCAAACGGATCCGTGTTTGCCAGCAAGTCATACCGGACCCGCCCGTTTGCATCATAGCACGCGCGGTCTGCCGGCCTGCCGCCGAGTTCTCCACCAAGGAACACATAGGATATGCCTATTTGTTCCAAAGCCTCTTCTAGAACATCACGATTGAAATGAGGCATATAACGGCTGTACGGCGAAGAGCGGACATCCACCACTTCATCCACCCGGTGCCGCAGCAGCAATTTGATAAAGTCCTCCAGTGAATGATTGGAGTGGCCAACGGTGAAGACCTGGTGCTGAATTGCGCTCATAGTGGACTCCCGGAGCTAGGCTCTGATCAAGCCTGCAATGAGTTTGAAAGCATATCCATGAAAGGGTTCGCCGAGGCTGATGGTGAGGTACATTTCCCCAAACATATAATCACCGTATGCGAGTCCCGCGGCTCTCGCTTCAAAGTCTGGATCTGTGATACGCAAGGAATATACTTGGCCACTGTATTGGAAGTGCCCACGCAAGTTAGGCACCGCATTGGCGGACGGTCTAAAAGGTGAAGATACGCCTACTCTCAGCGAATCGACATTAATGAAACGTAAAGAATCTTGCAAGTAGGGAGTGACATACTGCGGAACACGGTCGGTAAGGCCATTCAGGGAGTTGGGCCACAGGGGTGAATCAGCATCGACTAATCTGGGTAAGTTGTTGCGGTCAAACTGCCCCACTTGAGACCAACGCATTCGGGGATTGAGCAGCCAGTTTTCCTTCTGGTGGTCCTTGGACCGGTGACGGATGACCGGTATGTCAATGACATCCAGGAGTTGAGGCTCTCCGCCGTTTCCATATTGACGTTCAAGTTGCGATACTTCTTCAGTCGGGCGGGCGCTCACTGGCCGGATCCACCTGCCGATTTGTCCATCATCCGAAATTTCTTTGCCAGCTATGCAGCGTCCCCCAGGTTTTCGTGAGTTAGCGAGGCAAACGATTCGCTTAACTGTAGAGGTTGACACGGAACACCCTTTATCGACAATTTGTTAGCGGATGCCATAATCAACCGGGTCAATTGAGCAACTCCAGCGCCGCCGCCAGGTATGCCGTGGACTCGGGGATAGACAGGCGGTCCTGGGCATCGCGCAGGCGTCCCTCGGCGTCGATACTTACATGGGACCAGCGGGGAAGGAGGGGCGACAACAGGGAGATCAGGTTCCCGGCATGGAGACCTCCGGCTACCACCAACCCCAGCGTCGGGGCCGCATCCGCCACGGCGGACAGGTATGCGGCGGAGCGGGCCGCGTCCAGGGGAACGCCCATGCCCTCGGAGGCGTCTATCAGAGCGTCGGTGATTATGCCCTCGTAGGCGGCGCAGCGGCGGGCAATTTCCCCCGGCCGGCCTTCGGCCAACTCCATAGCCTCGCCGCCTACTTGCAGCACAATACGTTTCGGTTGGCAACGGTCCCGGTACTCCCGGAGGGCCTGGGGGTCGGGCCATGTAGCCCCACGGGTGGCGTTTATCTGCAACCCGTGGCAGTTCTCGCCGCCGATGGCGGTCGCGTGGGTCAATGCTTCCACCAGGTTGGTCCCGGCACGGGGGCGGTAATGTACCAGGTTGAGGCAGCGAGAGTCGCCGGAGAAGATACCGGCTATGGCATCCGGCGGCGGGCAGCGGCCGGGAGCGTCGCTGGACTGGCCGGAGAGGAGGGCATTGCTCAACAGGACGCCGCACATCAGCAGGCGGTCGGGAGCCGGCGGCAGGCCCTGGACAACCTCGGATACCTCTGCCGCCGTGGTGAACCCGGTTATACCGATGTAAGGCGTCATGGCCGCGGGGCTGCAATGCCCCTATACAATAACCGGCTCGACCAGGATGGTCTCGGCGCGGCTGGGGCCAGTGGAGATTATCTGCACCCTGCAGCCGACCAATTCCTCGATGCGCCTGACGTAAGCCAGGGCGTTGGCCGGAAGCTGTTTGGCGCTGGTGGCGCTGGCAGTGGGTTCGTCCCAGCCGGGCCACTCCTCGAATATAGGCTCGCACTGGGCCAGGACGTTGGTGTTGGAAGGGAACCGGGCCTGCTCATGTCCGTCAACTTTGTAGCCCACGCAAACCTTGACCGACTTGAAACCGTCGAGTATGTCCAGGCGGGTCAGGACCAGGCCGGTGAAACCGTTGACTTCCCGGCTGTACCGCCCGGCCACCGCGTCGAACCAGCCCACTCTTCGCGCCCGCCCGGTGGTGACGCCGAACTCCTGGGCCTTCTCCCGCAGGTCTTCGGCCATCTGTCCGTGCATCTCCGACGGCATGGGGCCCCCGCCGACCCTGGTAGAGTACGCCTTGAACACTCCCAGCACGCCCACAATGGACTGGGGACTCAACCCAATGCCGGTGCTGGCCCCGCCGATGCTGGGCGATGAGGAAGTCACGTAGGGATAGGAACCGTGGTCGATGTCCAGCAGCGTCCCTTGGGCACCTTCCAGCAGTATGTTCTTGCCCTGGTCGAGCATGTCCTGGACGAGCTGTTCCGTTGGCCTGACGTAAGGGGCCAACTGTTCCGCCCAGTCGGTACACTGTTGGAAGACAGAATCGAACTCCAGGGGTTCCTTCTCGTATATCTTGGTAATGACCTGGTTCTTGAACTCCAGAGTCTGCTCCAGGCGGGAAGCAAGGCTTCCTTCCAGGTCCAGCAGGTCCCCGACCCGGATGCCCAAGCGGCTGAT
The DNA here is from genome assembly GCA_034422355.1 of Dehalococcoidia bacterium. Lineage (GTDB taxonomy): Bacteria > Chloroflexota > Dehalococcoidia > Lucifugimonadales > UBA3495 > CATOSP01. Next base: position 65,041 of record DAOUJS010000124.1, read on the forward strand.
CTTGTCGGTGTAGGCCGGGCCGACGCCCCTGCCCGTGGTGCCGATGGCCGCGGAACCCTTGGCTTCCTCCTCCAACTGGTCCAGGAGGATATGGTAGGGCATGATCAAGTGCGCCCGCTCGCTGACGTAGAACCGGCTGGTGTCGATGCCGCGGGAGTCAAGCTCGGACAACTCTCCCAGAAGTACGTCGGCGTCGATGACCACCCCGTTGCCGATGATGGCGCAGGCGTCGGGCCAGAACAGTCCCGAGGGCACCAGGTGAAGCTGGAACTTGCCCTTGTCGTTGACAACGGTATGCCCCGCGTTGGGCCCCCCGGCGAATCGGACGACCGCGGAAGTGCTGCCGGCAAGGTAGTCAATGACTTTCCCCTTGCCCTCATCTCCCCATTGGCCTCCGATTACCGCATAGGCCGGCATGATTTACTCCGCAGACAGAAAGAATCCGCGCCCGTGACAACCGGGCAAAAACCGTTGGCAGTATAGCAAAAAGGCCAGTTAAGGGAAAGAAGCCCTAGGCCACAGACAGGAACTCTCTATTCCTGGCAAAAGCTCCTCTCTCCCGCGGGCAAAGTCTGCACAGACATGGGCTATCACCGTCCCTCCAAGTGTGTTTGACCCGGAAGTCTCTCCTCTCCCCGGTTTTCTCCTCAATGGAGAGGGAGAACAGAAAGACCATGTGGCCGCCAGTCGCGGCTTCGCGCTCGCGGCTGGTGCATTTGACTCGTTTCCGCAGCCAACCATATAATCGAATAGAGCCACACTCACTCTCCGACGTCCCTATCGTCGGGGATCCGCACATCCAGACTCCACCGAAAGCCGGGTATAAGACAAATGCCGCTGCGTGAACAACTCGAAGAGGACATCCGCCAGGCGATGCGGGACCGTGACCGGGTACGGCTGGAAGCCCTCCGCTTCCTCAAGAGCGCGGTGCAGGCCGCAGAGAAGACCGGAGGAGAGAGCCTGGACGACGAGGGCATGATTCAGGTCATCACCAAGCAGGCCAATGACCGCCGCGAGAGCATCCGCATGTTCGAGCAGGGCAACCGCACCGACCTGGTGGCCAAGGAATCCGCGGAGCTTGCCATCCTGGAAGAATATCTGCCTCCACAGTTGGGCCAGGAAGAGTTGGCCCAACTGGTGCGGGACGCCATCGCCGAGACCGGCGCGGTCTCCCCGCGCGACAAGGGCCGCGTGATGGGACGGCTCATGCCCCAGGTGCGCGGCAAGGCCGACGGCGGGGTGGTCAACATGATGGTCACGGAAATCCTGGAAGCGGGCGGCTAGTCCTCCGGGCTGCGGCAGTCATCGTTGGAAACGCTGGTCCTCCGCACGGTGGAGGGCCGGAGCAATCGCGGAGGACCCACTTTTCAAATGCGGTTCGGCATCGTCGTATTCCCCGGCACCTGGAGCGACACCGACTGCCACCACGCCGTTAACGGAGTGCTGGGCCAGGAAGCCGGATACGTCTGGCACAAGGAAACGTCCCTCTCCGGCTACGATTGCATCATCCTGCCCGGGGGTTTCTCCTACGGCGACTACCTGCGCCCCGGCGCAATGGCCGGACTCTCTCCAGTGATGGACGCAGTGATGGACTTCGCCGGTTCCGGCGGCCCGGTCATCGGCATCTGCAACGGGTTCCAGATACTCTGCGAGGCGGGGCTTCTTCCCGGCGCTCTGCTGCGCAACAACCACCTTGAGTACCGCTGCCAGTGGACCAATCTCCGTACCGAGCGCACGGACACCCCCTTCACCCTGGTCTGTGAGCCGGGGCAGGTGCTGCGGGTCCCCGTATCCCATGGCGAGGGCAACTACTATGCCGACGCCGCGACCCTGGACCAACTGGAAGCCGAGGGCCGCGTCCTGTTCCGCTACTGCGAGCCGTCGGGCGAGGTCACGCCGGAAGCGAACCCCAACGGCGCGGCCCGCAACATCGCAGGGATAGTCAACGCCCAGGGCAACGTCCTGGGTATGATGCCCCACCCGGAGCGGTGCTGCGAGGAACTCCTGGGCAGCGCGGACGGCAAGCTGCTGTTCCAGTCGATTGTGGACAGCTTTCCGTGACCCTTTGTTGCGCCGGGTCACGGAAAAGTCATCTGTTGAGCAGTTGAAAGAATTCTTCGCGGGTCAGACCGGCATCCCTGATTAAGGCACGTAGAAGTCCTCTTCCAAGCTCCCGTTGGTTGGGAACAGACAACCGTCGCCTTTCGGGATGCACCAGTATCATGTGGCTTCCCTCAGTATGGTCCCGGTAATAACCAATTCTCTCCATCACACGGACGAACTGCACACCCGAAATCACTGGCAAGCGGCCGCTAGACATCGACAGTAACCAGGTCCCAATCTAACCTCGGAATCTCTTCTCCATGAGATTTCATGCTGGCGATGTACCCTCGGATAGCCTCTCCGATGTTCCTGATCGCCTCTGGCCTTGACCGGCCCTGAGAGTGGCACCCCGGCAACTGAGGGCAGCTTGCCACGATAAACCCATCTTCGTCAGGTTCGAGGGAGACCGCAAAAGTTACGGAATCCCCAACCTCTCGCCCACGATAGCTCTCCATAAAATCCGCGCTTTCGACTTGCGGCGGTGGAGTGGATTGCCGACGGAACTCTTCTACCGTGAACCCAAGCCGTTTCAGATGCCGGACCGCGTCATCAGTTATGAACTCGCTATGGTGCATATCGGTTGCAAGACCGAACAACTGGTTCACCGGATAGCGGCGTCCATCAATCTCGACGAAGTATTTGTGCCGGCCATCAATGGGCTTGGGCTCATGGTGGTCCGCGACCTTCCTGACCATATCAGCATCCAGTTCACGTTCAATGCCACCGAGAACAAAACGCATTTTCTTTTCCTCCTTCTATTTTCTATCATTTATTTTTATCTCTTGTCGCCGTAGTTATCAAGGATGTTTGCCCAAACCCACTTGTTGGAGAAGACGGCCTAACCATCATTCCTGCTGTCAACGCCTCTCTGCTGACCGAGATTTATGGCATAATGGCCTGAAAATCCAACCCGCATGATGGCCTACAAGGGAGCGAACAATGCCGGGAAAGATCAAGACCGCCAGGATCAACCACGTCACAACTATGGTCAAGGACACCGCCCGCGCCATGAAGTTCTACAACGAACTGATCGGCATCAAGCAGATAGAGTCACAGGTGGACAACCCCAACATCACCTGGCTCCAACTGGAAAGCGGGATCATGGTCCACCTGATAGAGACTCCCGATGCTCCCGCCAAGCCCGATAATATCCACCATGCCTTCGAGGTCGAGGACTTCGAGGGCACCAAAGAGATACTCCGGGAAAACGGGTTTGAGATCGACCGGGAGGGCGTTCGCTACGACGGGCAGGCTTTCCTGTTCATCAACGACCCCGACGGCAACCGGGTGGAGTTCTGCACCGCCGCCGGCTACGCGCCCGCGCCACCGCGGCCTACGACGTAGAAGCCATCCCCCAAAGCGAGGAAACCGGCCCAATGCAAACACCCAAATACCGGGTCCTGGTGACGGACTACGTCTGGCCATCCACCGTGCCCGAGAGGGAAGTCTTGGCCGAGATCGGCGCGGAGATCATCGAGTCCCCAGGCCCGTCGGAGGACACACTGGCTACCCTGGCCGAGGATGCCGATGCCATTATGACCTGCTTCGCCCAGGTCACGGAGCGGGTGGTACGGTCGGCGCAGAAGTGCCAGGTCATCAGCCGCTACGGCGTGGGCGTGGACAACATCGCGGTGGACACGGCGACCAGCCTTGGCATCCCGGTCACCTACGTTCCCGACTACTGCGTTGACGAGGTCTCCGACCACGTCATGGCGCTGCTGCTGACCTGGAACCGTCAGGTGGGGTTCTACGACGGAGTAGCCAAGCAGGGCCGTTGGGAGGGGGTGCCCTCGCCCGTTCCACTGATACGTCTCCGGGGTTGCAGGCTCGGCATCGTGGGCATGGGCCGCATCGGCCGCGCCGTGGCCGGAAAAGCGCAAGCCTTCGGCATGGATGTGCTGGCGTATGATCCATACATCCCCGAAGGGCAGTCTGCCGGAGACGGCATCACCCTTGTTGACCTGCCTACTCTCCTGTCCGAGTCTGACTACGTGACCATCCACACACCGCTGAATGATGAGACCAGGGGACTCATAAGTGTGAACGAGTTCCGGCAGATGAAGCCCTCCGCCTACATCATCAACTGCGCCCGCGGCCCGATAATCGACGAGCCCGCGCTGGTGGCCGCCCTGCGCGACGGTCAGATAGCCGGGGCCGGGCTGGACGTTATGGAAGAGGCCGCGCCACCTGCCGACCATCCCCTTTTCGGTATGAACAATGTGATAATCACTCCCCACGTTGCCTTTCTCTCCCGACAGTCGGTCCTGGAGCTTGAGGTGCGCACGGCAAAGGCCACTGCCGACGTGCTCCAGGGGCGTATGCCCGAGTTCCTGGTCAACCCGGCGGTGCTGCCCCACTCAAGGGTCAAATTGAGTTAACCGCACCATGCCTCGCAACATCTTCCTGGTGGGATTCATGGCATCGGGCAAGACCCACGTCGGCAGGGAACTTTCCAGGCTGACCGGCTGGCCTCTAGTGGACTCTGACGATGAAATCGTGACCCGTGCTGGAAAGTCCATCGCCAGGGTGTTCGAGGAACAGGGAGAAACAGCGTTCCGGGCGCTGGAACGTGAGACCATCCGGGACTTATGCGCGGACGAAGGGCGGATAATCGCCTGCGGCGGCGGCGCGTTCATCAACCCGGAGAACCGGGACCGGATGCTCAGCGGCGGCTTGGTAGTTTGCCTCAGCGCCCGCCCGGAAACGGTCCACTACCGGGTCACAGCCGAGGCGGGGGACAATGCTCCGGTGCGTCCGCTGCTGGCGGGCGGAGACCCGCTGGAGCGCATCCGCGACCTCATGTTCCAGCGTGCCGAAGCATACGCCCAGGCCCACCACACCATAGAGACCGACGACCTGACCCCGGAGCAAGTGGCCCTCGAAGTGCTTGCCATTTGCCGCCGGGACGACGCCTGATTTGGAGGAAGTAACATGACCGACCAGGACCTTGCCGCGGTGGTGCAGCATTCCGGAGGCAGTTATCCCGTAGTCGCCGGATGGGGCGTTTTGAACGACCTTGGCCGCAGGTTTGCCAGCCTGGGGCTGAACGGCCCGGCCTACATCATCACCGACAGCAACGTTATGAACCCCTATGGGCGCACGGTGCAGCGCGCGCTGCAATCGGCCGGCATCGCGGCTCATTGCTTCATCGTGCCCGCGGGTGAGCCAAGCAAGAGCTTTGAGTCAGCCCAGGCCGTCTACGACTGGCTGGTGGAGCAGCGGGCGGAGCGGCGTCACGTCATAGTTGCCGTGGGCGGAGGTGTCATCGGAGACCTGGCCGGGTTCGTCGCCGCCACGTACCTGCGGGGGATGCCCTTCGTGCAGGTGCCCACCAGCATGGCGGCGATGGTCGACGCATCCATCGGCGGCAAGGTCGCGGTGAACTTGCCCCAGGCCAAGAACCTGGTGGGGGCCTTCTACCAGCCCAGGGGGGTGTTCGCCGACGTCCAGACCCTGTCCACGTTGGGCAAGCGGGAACTGTCCGAGGGTTGGGCCGAGGCTATCAAACACGGCTTGATCCTGGACCCGGACTTGGTTGACGTCTTCGAGGAACACGCCGAGAGCCTGATGGACGTGGAACCGGAGATTTCCACCGATGTGATCCGCCGCAGCATGGCCATCAAGGCCGAGATCGTCAGCCAGGACGAGCGGGAGACCCTGGGGATACGCATCCTGCTGAACTACGGCCACACCATCGGCCACGCCCTGGAAGCCTCAACCGAGTACGGGCGTTTCTTCCACGGCGAGGGAGTGTCGGTGGGCATGATCGGCGTGGCCCACATGGCCCACGAGCTGGGCATGATTCCGCAGGAACTGGTGGACCGGCACTACCGGTTGCTGGAGCGGTTCAACCTGCCCGTCCGCGCCGCCGGGGTAATGGCGTCGGACGTGCTGAGGGCCATGTCTTTGGACAAGAAGACCGAGAGCGGCTCCAACCGCTGGATCATGCTGGAAGAGGTGGGTAAGGCAGTGGTGCGCAGCGACGTGCCCACGGACCTTGTGGAAAGAACGGTCCGGGAGTTGGTAGGGTGATGGCAACCCTGCCGCTTTTCCACCGGGACACGGGACCGGGGCCGGTTGAGGACATCGACGCCAACCATGCCCATAGAGGGCCAACGACGGCCAGGGAGGAACTGTACAAGCGGTTCGACTCCCGGATACAGGTAAGCCCGGGCTTCAGCCGCAAGCTGGTCTCCTATGAGGGAAACAAGAACACCCCGGGCCTTCAATGGATGAAGTACGACATGTTCTCCCGTCTGGACCCGGACCGCTTCCAGGAATGCTTCATGGAATGGATCCGGTCAGTGGCCGGGTTGCTGCCCGGAGAGGTCGGCCGTCGGCGGCAAGACGGTGCGCCGCTCCCACGGCAACCGGGCGGGCAAACAGGCCATCCACCTGGTCAGCGCCTGGTCCTCTGCCAACACCCTGACCTTGGGGCAGGTGAAGACGGAGGAGAAATCCAACGGGATCACGGCCATTCCCCGGCTGCTGGAATTGCTGGAACTGAGAGGTTGCATCGTAACCATAGACGCCATGGGCTGCCAGAAGGAGATTGCTCAGGGGATTCTGGACCGGGAGGCGGCTATCTCCTGGCGGTCAAGGAGAACCAGTAGCGGCTCTGCCAGGACATCCGGGACCTGTTTGAGGGTGCGCAGGAATGGGGATTCGATGGAGTTCCCCATGACTATGCCACCACTATCAACAAGGGGCACGGGCGGATAGAGCGGCGGGAATGCTGGGTGATCAGCGGCCCAGCCTGCCTGGAGTACCTGAGCAGCGGGAAGGATTGGCCCGGGTTGCGGCCGGTGATGAAGGTGGTGGGTCGGCGTGAGACTGATACTGGGGCCACGGTGCACTCCCGGTATTACATTGGCAGCCTGGCAGGACCGGCTGAGCAGATGTTGCGGGCGGCGCGGACACACTGGAGCATTGAGAACTCGCTGCACTGGAGCCTGGACGTAACCTTCCGCGAAGACCAGAGCCGGATGCGCAAAGACCACAGCCCCCAGAACATGGCAACGCTGAGGCAGATAGCCCACAACCAGCTGAAACGGGAAACCAGCCTGAAAGTGGGCATCCAGGGCAAACGCCTGCACGCTGGCTGGAGGGACGATTGCCTCCTCAAAGTCCTGCTCAGTTGAAACGCGATTGCCCTGCGTCTGCGTTTCATCCGTCTCTCCCACCAACACCATTCAAATGAAGAGACTGTCCCGTCAGCCCCACCATCGCAATCAACAAGGCCGCGACCTACGTGATGGTCACGGCCTTCGGCTTTGTCGCCAGTGCGCTGGGCGAGGTTACTTGAAGCTCACCGGCAGGGTCTTGAGCGACCGGAGGTTGATGGTCGGCTGGTACTCCAGGTCCTCGGTCTCAAGCTCGAACCCCGCGAACCGCTGCGCCAGGCCCATGAACGCCTCCTGACCCTCCATGCGGGCCAGGTTGACGCCCAGGCAGTGGTGGATGCCGCCGCCGAAAGCGACGTGGGGGTTCGGCCAGCGGCTGATGTCGAAGGTATCCGCCTCCTCGAACTTCCGCGGGTCGCGGTTCGCCGCCGTGATGAACCAGCGCACCCGGTCATCCTTGTTGATTACCTTGTCCCCCATCTTCACGTCCTCGGCGGCAATCCTCTGGATGGACTTGACCGACGAGTCGTAGCGGAGGCACTCCTCGGTGGCCCGTTGGGTCATCCCCTCGGGGTCCTCGCGCAGCATCTCCCACTGCTCCGGGTTGCGCATGAACGCCAGGGTGCCGTTGCAGATGAGGTTGATGGTCGTCTCGTGGCCCGCCACCAGCAGCAGCGCGGCGTTGGCCAGCACCTGGTCCCGGTCGAAGATGCCGTCCCGCTCTCCCTCTGCCAACACGGAAAGCAGATCGTCGTTGGGTTCAGCCAGGCGTTGTTCGATCAGCGGATCAATGTACTCCTTGATTCCCGCCGCGCCTTGGGAATAGGTGCGCATCCGGTCCGGCTCGCCCCGGTTGAGAAACAGCAGCTTCTCGGCCAACTGGCGGATGTATGGCCGGTCCTCGTTGGGAACTCCCATCATCTGGGCGATTACCAGCAGCGGCAGGGGGATGGCGAAGTCCCGCATCACGTCCATGCGACCGTAGTCTTCAACGCCGTCGATGAGATACTTGATGGCGTTCCTGACCATAGGCCGCCACGACTCCATCGCCTTGGGGGTGAAGTACCGGCTCAACACCATGCGCATGTCGAAGTGGGCGGGCCGGTCATGCTGGATGAAGCGGTCGATCTGGAAAGCCTTGATGAATTCGTAGATCGGCTGGTCTTCCTCGTCGATTGCGGGATAGGGAGGCCGGGGGTCGCGCTTGAAGGTCTCAGAAGAGAATTGCTCGTGATGGCGGGTCACCCATACCACGTCTTCGTAGCGCGTAAGTATCCAAACCCCGTACTTCTCATTCCAGTGTACGGGGTCTTCCTCCCGCAACTGTTCGAAATACGGATAGGGATTGGCAATCACTTCAGGAGCAAACAGGTCGTCGTTTATTGCCGTGACCATGAAGCACCTCCCGACGTTCAATGATGATTCACGACTTTAATTCAGCACGTAGCCCCTGTCAATGCGAATGGTCATCATCATCGATTGTCTCTTATGTTAAATTTGCGGCAAAGCAGGCAGTTGCATTTGTTGTCATAAACACACGGGAAACGCAGCGCATGCGGGTCCGCGCCTTCGATGTTCCACGCACTATTAGTCACCATTCGGGATAGATAAACCGATTCAGGGACAACGACAGTTGAGAATACCCCCTGGGGGACGGGAACCGGAAAATGAGGGGTGGCGCGTGACAGTTGGCGAGGAGACTGTGGATTCCGTGTCCACCTCAGACCTTCCAGAGTTTGCGGCGCTAAAGCTCGATTCCTCCGCTCCTGGCCACTATGTCTATGTCCTTGTCGCCGCGGCCGCTGAGGCATACCAGGATGGTCTTGTCCGGGGATAGTTGAGACGCGAGACGGGCCGCATGGAACACGGCGTGGGACGGCTCAAGGGCGGGGATGATGCCCTCGGTACGGCATAGCAGGTGAAAGCCTTCCAATGCCTGGGTGTCGGTGACTTCCAGGTATTGCGCCCTACCAGCGTCTTTCAGGTAGCTGTGCTCCGGTCCGACGCCGGGGTAGTCCAGTCCTGCGGAGATGCTGTGGGTCTCGTGTATCTGGCCGTGGTCGTCCTGGAGCAGGTAGGTCATTGCCCCGTGGAGCACTCCGGGCCGGCCGGCAGTCAGCGTGGCTGAGTGGCGCTCGCTGTCCAGCCCCTCGCCGCCGGCTTCCACCCCCACGAGGGATACGCTCGTGTCGCCGATGAAGGGATGGAAGGTCCCGATGGCGTTGCTGCCTCCGCCGACGCAGGCAACGACGTAGTCCGGCAGGCGTGATTCCGCGTCCAATATCTGTTGGCGCGCTTCCACTCCAATTATTCTCTGGAAGTCCCTTACCAGCATGGGGTAAGGGTGTGGGCCGACCGCGCTGCCAATCAGGTAGTGGGTCGTCTCCACATTGGTAACCCAGTCGCGGATGGCCTCGTTGATGGCGTCCTTGAGGGTGCGGGTGCCGGATTCGACCGGGATTACCTCGGAGCCGAGGAGACGCATCCGGAACACGTTGAGCGCCTGTCGCTGGATGTCTTCGGCCCCCATGTAGACGACGCACTCCAGGCCGAGCATGGCGCAGGCGGTTGCGGAGGCCACCCCGTGCTGGCCCGCCCCAGTCTCGGCGATGATGCGCTGCTTGCCCATGTGCTGGGCGAGCATCGCCTGGCCGAGGGCGTTGTTAATCTTGTGCGCTCCGGTGTGGGCCAGGTCTTCCCGTTTCAGGTATATCTTCGCGCCGCCGCAGTGACGGGTGAGGTTTTCAGCGAAGTAGAGGGGAGTTGGCCTCCCGGCGTAGGTCCGCAGCAGGTGAGCCAGAGCGTTCTGAAAGCCCTGGGACTCCCTGGCTTCCCGGTATGCGGTCTCCAGTTCCTGGAGGGCGGCCATAAGGGTCTCGGGGACAAACTGCCCGCCGAATTCTTCAAACCTGCCCCGCCCGTCAGGAAGATGCGCCTGTGTCTCAGCCACCATCGTTTTGCCTCAAGCGTTGGTTTGACGCCGCTATCCCTGACGGGCAGCGCGTATGAAGTCCTTGATCTTTGCCGTATCTTGCACGCCTCCGGTTTCGACGCCGCTGGACACGTCGACACCCCACGGCCTGACCTGTGCCACTGCCTGGGCCACGTTTTCCGGCGTGAGACCCCCGGCCAGCAGGAAACGGTGCCCCCCATCGGACAGGTCTGCGGCAACGCTCCAGTCGAAGCTCTGGCCGGTTCCTCCCTGGAGTCCTTCTACCAGCCTGTCGAGGGTGACCATATTCCCGGCGGATGCGTAGGACTCCATACGTGCGGCGAACTCTGAGACTGCTTCATCCCCGGAAGCGGTGTTGGGAACGTGTAGGACCTTGATCACCAGGGCTTCGGTCTGCCGGCAATACTCCACGGACTCGGCCCCGCATAACTGGGCAACGTTCAGCCCGCAGGCCGCTATGGTCTTATTGACCTCATCCAGCGGTTGGTCGGCGAAAAGGCCGACGAAGCTGGGAGCGGTCGGGGATGACTGCCTGATTCCATCAACTATCTTGGCTGCGTCGGGAATTTCCAGCCTGCGGCGCCTTCCCGGAACGAAGACCAGTCCGATGAAATCGGCCCCGGCGTCGGCAGCGACGCGGGCGTCTTCCAGGGTCCTGACGCCGCAAATCTTGACCTGCAACCCCGTTTCCATCAAACCTTGACCGGGGGAACGGTCATGCCTGCCAGTTCCCTGACTTTGGCCGGTATGTCGGGGGCGGTGACCAAGGCTTCCCCTACCAGGACGGCGTTGACCCCGCAATCGCCCAGATCGCGCAGGTCTTGGGGCGTGTTGATTCCGCTCTCGCTGACTATGACTTTGTCCCTGGGGACCAACGGGGCTAGTCTGCGGCTGACTGCAAGGTCTGTTACGAATGTGCGCAGGTCGCGGTTGTTAATGCCGATGATGGGCGCACCGGCATCCACGGCTACTTCCAACTCGGACTCGTCATGAATTTCGACCAGACTCTGCATACTGAGTTCTGACGCCAGACCCAGAAGGTCCTTGAGTTGAGCAGGTTCGAGAATGGACACAATCAGCAGAATGGCGTCCGCACCGATGGCCCGGGCCTCGTAGACCTGGTATGGATCGAAGAGGAAGTCTTTTCTCAGGACCGGGGCATTGCCGGACGCGCCCGACCGCTTGATCCGGGCGAGATGTTCCGGCTCTCCCTGGAAACGCGGGTCGGTGAGTACCGACACTGCGGATGCGCCGTTGCCGGTATAAGCGCCAGCAAGCCGTACCGGGTCGAAGTCCGGGCTGAGCAGGCCCCGGGACGGGGATGCTTTCTTGACTTCGGCCATGAGCCGGACACCGCCACATCCCAGCGCATCCGCCAGCGAGAGCGGGTCTGGCTGCCCGGATATGCGTTCCTTGAGGGAGTCTAAGGGAACGGCCCGGCGTTGGGAGGAAAGTTCTTCCCGTTTTGCAGCCACTATTTCGTCGAGGATGTTAGGCATATCAGTGCACCGCTACTTCTTTATTCTGCATGATGCTGGCGAGAGACCCGAGGACGAATTCCTTGGCATCCATGATTTCCAGCAACACTGGAATGCCGATTTCGTCGAAGTGTGAGATTACACCGTCGTTTTCTTCAGCATAATCATAGGATTTGTCAGAAAACCGCACCATTAAAATATCCACATCGGGGCTATATTTGATTTTCATACCTCTCCCGCCTTGCCGCGCATGGGGAAACCACCACTATCTCATCGGTTTCTTCGCGGACTATACGCAGGATATGCCGGTCGTCCAACACGTAATGGACAATGAGCCTTTGACCGCGACCTGAGAGAATAAACCGTGGACCTCTTATGGTTGCTATGTATGGCTGCTATGATCGTATCTTCATCGACATCAAATCCTCGCCTGCGGGTTTATACAAGTTTTTCCAGCGCGTGTTGAGTGAATCTGAGAGGTTTGGAGTCCATATTCTAAGTGGTTTGAGCGGAAGGTTGCTTTACGCCGCCGCCTGGCTCAACTCCACCAGGGCGTCCAGTTTGGCCAGGGCTGCGCCGCTGTCGATTATACCGGCGGACATTTCTACGCCCTCACGGACCGTTCCGGCCAGGTCTCCGGCCATCAGCACTCCGGCGCTGTTTAGCAGTACCACGTCGCGGACCGGGCCTGTCTTACTCTGGAAGAGGCGGCGCATGGTGGCAGCGTTTTCCTCTTTGGCGCCGCTGCGGATGGCCGAAATTGGGGTCTCCGGCAACCCGGTATCCTCGACACGGACTATCCAGCGGCTCAACGCGCCTTCCCGGATCTCCCAGACCGTTGAGTCACCGGACAGGGAGAGTTCGTCCATCCCGCCGTGGCCGTGGACGATCATTGCCCGGCGGGAACCTAACATCCGCAGCACTTCGGCCATAGTCTCTCCCAGTTCCGGGAAGGCAACTCCCAGGAGTTGGGTCTGCGCTCCGGCGGGGTTGGTCAGGGGGCCAAGGATGTTGAACACGGTGCGGATGCCGATTTCCCGCCGCACGGGGGCGGCGTGGCGCATGGCCGGGTGGAACACCGGGGCGAACATGAAGCCTACGCCCACCTCCTCGATGCACCGGGCCACACCTTCCGGGGGGAGGTCGATTTTGACGCCGAGGGCCTCCAGCACGTCGGCGCTGCCACAGGTCCCGGACGCGGCGCGGTTGCCGTGCTTGGCCACCTTAAGCCCGGCAGCAGCGGCGACGAAGGCGGTGGCGGTGGAGATGTTAAAGGTGTTCTGACCGTCGCCGCCGGTGCCCACTGTGTCAATCAGCGGGCCGTCCACATGCACTCGCAAGGAGAACTCGCGCATGACCGCGGCCATGCCCGCAATTTCCTGGGCCGTTTCCCCCTTGATGCGCAGGCCGGTGAGGAACGACCCCAACTGGGCCGGGGTAGCCTCCCCTTCCATGACCTGGCGCATGACCGCGGAGGCGTCCTCCATGCTGAGGGAACGCCCGGAAACCACCTGGTCTATCGCCTCACGAATGTCCATTGGCGCTGCTCCGTTGGGTTAAGCCGTGTGGTACCGGTCGATTGGCAGGCTTTGATGAACTCTCTCCTTGAGATGTTGGCCTTGGAAGTATAGTCCTCAATATAGTCCCTGGTGTCGAAAACCTGACGGTGGCGTGGCTCGGGAGAGTCAACGGGGCTACGCTACCGTCAGCGTTCCCCCTGCTGAACACCGGATGGTTCGACTCCTGTACAAGACGGAATCCCAAAATGCGCAACACTCTGATGACCCTGGATCTCGGTATATCCCTCGGAAATTGAGGTCATTATATGGACACTTGGGCCTCCGTCAAGAAAACCTCGGAAGCCGGTTCTCCATCGTCAACTACGTCTCTATCGAACGTCTCCACATGGGTACCGACAGCCGGCTTCACATCTTCCGGAGCCTCCTCGAAGGTGTATCCCTGGCCGGCAACTACGCCCTTTATGCCAATGGGTAGGCTACAACCCATCGGGGTGTTTTTCCACGATTATCCTTATGTTTCTCATTGCGAGTTTCCATATCAACTCTGTTCGGTGATTGCCCGGCGAGTTTCCCGCGGCAGCACGGATCATCTCATCGTGCCGTATGCTTCTCCACCCTGTCCAGGAAGTTTTGCAGAAGGTGCTTGCCGTCGGGGGTCATGATGGATTCGGGGTGGAACTGGATGCCCTCTACCGGGTGCTCCTTGTGTCGCAGGCCCATAACCAGCCCGTTTTCCGTCCACGCGGTGACCTCCAGGCAGTCGGGCACGGTCTCAGGATACACCACCAGGGAGTGGTAGCGGATGGCCTCGAAGGGGTCGGGCAGTCCGGCGAGAACGCCCGCGCCGTTGTGGTGAATCATGGACGTCTTACCGTGGCGGATCTCCCCGGCCTGGTCTACCCGTCCGCCGTAGACGCTGCCGACGCACTGGTGGCCCAGGCAAACGCCCAGGATGGGGAGTCTTTCCCCAAAGCGGCGGACCGTCTCGTTGGATATTCCGGCCTCGTTGGGAGTGCAGGGGCCGGGTGAGATGACAATGCCGTCAGGGGACAGGTCCTCTATCTCCTCGATGGTTATCTTGTCGTTGCGGTGGGCCACCACCTCGGCGCCCAACTCGGCAAGGTACTGGTAGAGGTTGTAGGTAAAGCTGTCGTAATTGTCGATCAAGAGCAACATAGCGGACTCTCCCTAAAATCCTAAAATATCTCCACGAATTCCAGCCAGTTGCCGTCGGGGTCGGTGGCATAGCAGGCTTTTCGCGCCACCGACCCGTTCTCGTCGTACATGGTGGCCGGAGGGTTGTTGTAGGCGAGGCCCTTTTTCGACGTTTCCTCGTAGAAGCGCTCGATGTCCTCGACGTAGAAGGCGAGGTGTGTCGCACCGAGGTCGTTGCGGTTGAGGCCGCCGGGACCGCTTTGGGGTGACAGGTACTGGATAAGCTCCAGTTGATGCCCCTCACCCATGTCCACGAACCCGCCCTTGATGTGGGCGCCGGGGAAGGCCAACACCTGCTCCACGAACTCGCCCTGCCGCTCGGTGCGTCCGGCGATGCGCATCCCCAATACCTCGGAGTAGAACCTTACCGATTTCTCTATGTCCTTGACTACGAAGCCTGTGTGGAAGAATGACTTCAGCATCGTTGTTTCTCCTGACTCTGGGTGTGAGATTGACGGAACCGTACTGCCCCTCCAATCCGTAGACCGTTACCCGGGGAACGCGCCGCTCTCGGCGATGTCTATGGCGCGCATGAGCGCCCCGGACTTGTGCCGTGTCTCCTGGTATTCGTCCTCGGCCACGCTGTCGGCGACGATGCCGCCGCCGGCCTGCACGTACATCACGCCGTCCTTGTAGATTCCGGTGCGCAGTACAAGGGCAGTGTCCATGTTGCCGGAATAGCTGAAGTAGCCGACGGCTCCGCCGTAGGGCCCGCGCTTTTCTCCCTCAACCTCAGAGATTATCTCCATAGCCCGTATCTTCGGCGCGCCGGACACGGTGCCCGCCGGGAAGCAGGAGCGCAGGGCATCGTAGGCGGTCATGTCAGCCCGCAGATTTCCCTCCACGTGGGATACCAGGTGCATCACGTGGGAGAAACGCTCCACGTCCATCAGTTGAGTGACGCGGACAGTTCCGGGTTCGCTGACCCGGCCGATGTCGTTCCGGCCCAAATCTACGAGCATGATGTGTTCCGCCCGCTGCTTCTCGCTGGCTTTCAACTCCAGTTCATTGGCTTCGTCCTCGCCCGGCGTCATTCCCCGAGGCCTGGTGCCCGCTATGGGATGGGTGGCAGCGATGCCGTCCTCAACCTTGACCACAGTTTCGATGGCCGCGCCGACTATCTGGAACCCGTCCAGATCGAGATAGTACATATAAGGGGAGGGGTTCACCCCGCGAAGCGCCCTGTAGACCTGGAAGGGATGGGCGCCGGTACGGCGGGAGAAACGCTGGGAGTTGACCACCTGGATGATGTCCCCGGCATAGACGTATTTGATGCAGCGTTCGATAACGTCGGAATACCTCTCCGGGGTGAAGTTGGACTCGATTGGCGAAGGGCCGTTGTAACCGGCGACACCACCCTGCAACTCCTGTGGCAGCGTCAGGGGTCTGGAGAGACGGCGGACCATCTCGTCGATGCGTCCGACGGCGTCCGCGTATGCTTTTTCTACGCCGTCGTCCAGGCGGGCGTGGCTGACCACCTTGATATCGTGACGCAGGTGGTCGAAGATCAGCACCGTTTCCGCAAACATGAATACCGACTCAGGGACGCCCTGGGGGTCGGCCGGCATGGGCGGCACCCTCGGCTCGAAGTACCGGATGGCGTCGTATGCCAGGTAGCCGACGGCCCCGCCGTGGAAGACGGGCAGACCGCTGACAGGGATGAGTTTGTACTGGCCCATTTCCTGCTCGATCAATGTCAGGGGGTCCACCTCGCCCTTGGGTTGGCCAGCGCCGGTATGGAACACGCGGTAGGGGTCGGTGCCGATGAAGCTGTAGCGGCCCAGCCTCTCCCCGCCTTCAACGCTTTCCAGCAGGAAAGAGTAGGGCGGACAGGCTACCTTGAGGTAAGCCGAGACCGGGGTCTCCAGGTCGGCGTGAATGGAGCGATATACGGGCACCAGGTTGCCCTGTCCCGCCAGGGATTTGACCTCTTCCAAAGTTGGGTGGTACATAGGGCTACCTTTCCCGTTTTGATTATTGCTTTGCCCGGTGCTGCCGGCGAAGTACAGGGTTGGGGCCAATAAAAAAGACCCGTCCTCCAAGGGACGGGCCACACCCGTGTTGCCACCCTGTTTGCAGGCCGCACTCCAATGGCGTAGACGGAGCTTGGCCAACTTCTCTGCCGGCGGGAGGGGTACTGCCTACGTTCCCCCTGTGCCGCGGACCTATAACGGCGCCCAACCGTCCCGGCCTAGCGCCCCGGCACCGGATGGTATCCGGCATTGCTGGGCGGTCGGCCTGCGGCTCCGGGGTCCATTCGTGCTTCTGCGCCTGGCGCCGGTTCCCACCTGCTCCGGCTCTCTGGGCCTCGCTGGAAGCCTACTACTCCCCTTCACAGCCTTTGGCGTGTTCGTTTGTTGCCAGCTAGTGTAGGGTGCAGGGATATGCGGTGTCAACAGTGCGCTCCCGCGTACCAGGACGATTGCAAAGTCAGGGATCCTGGACATAGAGGCGGACGATGGTCTGTTTGGGGCGGAAGGCGCAGGTCCTGGCTCTCAAAGGCATGGACATTGCCTTGGGAAACCAGCCTTCCAGTCGCAGGGCATTCAGCGCCGTATTGACCAGGCTGGCGTATACCTCGCCCAGACCCGGACGGCGCAGCGTATGGACGTTCTCATCCCAACTGCGGTCCTTCACGTGATGCAGGCTGTTCCCGACCCTCCAGTGGTTGCGAATCACCTGGAGCAGCTCTTTTGGTGTGCATTGCGAAGAACTCAGGCTAGTCAGCAGGCGCCAGCACTCCCGGGTCAACTCCCCCCTGTGCCAGGAGAGCAGTTAGCGTTGTTGGAACGGAAACCTCCGTATCTCGCGGCAGATGCCGGAACGGCGATGCGCTAGCGCGACGCTTCCACGTTCACCGTGACTATGTCCACGCCGTGGTATTTCTGGTGGTGTACCGCCGAGGCGTAGTGACGTAAGAGCCGGAAGGATATTTCCCGCCCGTCCTGAATTTCGGGGGTCTCTCCCAGGTAAGCAAGGTGGTCTTCCAGGTTCTCCCCCTCCTCTGCGGCTGACACGAACTCCAGCTCCGCGCCGACGCCTGCGGAGCGGGCGGTCACCACCAGGCGGCGCGCCCTGTTCCCGTTTGCCACTGCGTCATCTCCCGCCGACATGCTCGCCAGCGTTTCCTCCCCCACCAGCACCAGCCGCTCCGTCGAAGAGTCGTTCCACCCGTTCCTCGACGCAAACCCGCGGAGGAACTCGCCCAACCGGGGCAGCGCGTTCTCATCGAATCGGACTGACAGACGCCTGCGCCGGGGAGCCGTCAGCTCCAGGAACACCATCATTATGACCGCGACGATGGCCCCCGAAGTCATGCCGTTGCCCAGCAGTACGCTCAGGAACCCCTCTCCCAGCAGGTCCGGGAAAATCCACTGGTTCTGGAATCCCACTCCGATCCAGAAGGACAGTCCGGCAACCACCGCCTTGCGGTGGTCCAGCCCATCCTGGACGACTATCTTCATGCCCTGCACGAAGAGCAGCCCCAGCAGAACGGTGACGTAGGCCGCCGCTACGGGGCCGGGTATCGCAATCAACACTGCCGCAATCTTGGGGAAGAAAGCCAGCACGACAAAAATCGCGCCGAGAATGACACCAACGCGCCGGGCGGCGATCCCGGTGACTTCGGCCAGGGAAATGCTGGTCGAGTAGGTGGTGTTGGGGAGCGTCCCCCCAAGGCCGGAGAGCAGGTTGCCCATGCCGTCGGCGTTGAGCGCGCCCTGCACCACCCGGAAATCGGTGGCCCGCGGCCTGCGCCGGGACACCCTCTGGATGGCCACCCCGTCGCCCACGGTCTCTATCGCGCCCACCAGGGTAACCACCACGAAGGCGGGCAGGAGCGCCCAGAACTCGTGCCCTGGAGTCACGTCCAGTCCCGGCCATGAGGCTATGGGGACGCCGACCCAGGGCGCGTCCAGGATGTGCTGCACGTCATACAACCCGTAGGGCGCGGCCACCGCGCATCCCACCGCGATGCCGATTACCGGCGACCACAACCGGAGCGACGAGGGGCCGCGCAGCACAAGGCCCGCCACGGTGACCATCGTGGCCAGCGCCGCAGCCGGGGCCGCGCCCGTCGCCGTGCCTTCCGGCACGTCGGTCAGGGTGCCAAATACGATGGGAAACACCGTCGCCGCTATCAGCATGATCACGGTGCCGGAGACGACCGGAGTGAATATCCGCCGCAGCAGCGAGAGCCGGAACGCCAGCGCGAACTGGAACAGGGACGATATGACGATGAGGCTGGCCATCGTCGCCGGGCCTGCTTCCACCAGCGCCGCGACGCACACCGCGATGAAGGCCCCCGACGTGCCCATGATGAGCACGTGCCCCGCGCCGATGCGCCCCACCCGCACGGCCTGGAGAATGGTGGTGACTCCGCTGACCAGCAGCGCGGCGAAGACGGCCCATGCCATGTAGTCGTTGGGCTGCCCCGCGATCCGCATCACGATGACGACGCTGATTACCACCGGCGCAAGGATGATCGCGGCGGCCTGTGCGCCCGCGCCGATAGCAACCGGAGAGGGGGGATTCTCGTCCGGTTCGTAGCGCACGTTGTCGTTCACGTATGTCGCAGCCAAGATTCACACCTCAATCATGGTCTTGTCCGGGCAACCCGTAATATGTACGTACTGGTGAAACTATACCAACAACCGGGTGGATAGAAAACGCTATATGAATGACGAAAAGCGGCATTATTGAGATTAAGACTCAGCCTGTCGCGGATGCCCGGCACGGGTGTAAACTGACAGTAGCCAACCGGCAGTGCCGGAGAGCCTGGGGCGGGAGCCTCAAGCCCCGGCCCGGCATTCATCAACGGCCAGGAGGAAGACGATGGTGACGCGCACTCCCACAATCGACTCACAGGTACATGCCTACGAGCGCAACCGGCCCGAGCGTCCCTGGCACGGGTTTCTCCAGGGACCGGACGAGGTGACCGGCGACGACATGGTGGCTGCGATGGACGCGGTGGGCGTTGACGGCGCGCTGCTGGTCTCGCCCTTCTCCATGTACCGCTACGATGCCGGCTATGCCCTGGAGGTATACGCTAAACACCCGGCCAGGTTCGGTCTGATCCGGCCCTTCGACCCCGAGTCGGAGACCATCGAGGACGACATGGCCCAGTGGACCGGCACAACGGGCGTGGTCGGTGCCCGCATCATGCTCAACTCCGGCGAATTCGAGGCCGACCACCCCGGTGTCAACCGGATACTCGCCGCTGGCGGACGGGCCGGGGTCCCGGTGAACGTTATGTGCGCGGCCAAGCTGCCCCTGATGCGCGAACTGGCCCGGCGCAATCCCGATACCCAGGTGGTGGTAGACCACGTGGGACTGGTGCAGCCCTTCGTGCCGCCCGCGCCCCCGGAACCCTTCGCCGACCTGCCCAACGTGCTTTCCCTGGCGGAACTGGACAACGTGGCCATCAAGATTTCCGGGGCCTGCACCCTGTCCCGGCAACCCTTCCCCTACCCGGACATCTGGGAGCCGCTGGGCCGCATTTTCGACGCTTTCGGCCTGGAACGCTGCCTGTGGGGCACCGACTGGACCCGCGCCGTGGACCTGCTGACCTACGAGCAGGGCGTGGAAGCCTTCCGAGTCACCGACCGCCTCTCCGACTCGGACCGCTCCACCCTGATGGGCGGGACGCTGGCCAGGATTTACAACTGGTCGCCGGGGCAGGGAGTCACCTTGCGGTGAGGCTGGAAGGTGGTTAAAGGACCTGCCAGGGATAGTGGGACACTCTACAATTAGGGATGAGGGGGTTGTCACGTAACTCCCAGCCCTAACCCCGACATTCATTCCATCATTGGACCAGATAGTACCTCTCGCTGGGACTCCCGCGTCGTGCGGTTCAATTGTCAGCCTCTGGCCAGGTCTGAGATCATTACTTTTGCCGTAGTGAGATATTCATCAACTTGGCCACGGGATGTCTTCGGCGAGAGGTTAAGAACGCCTGTACTCTGACCTTGCTATTGGCGCCGTAGACCGCTCGAACTACATCTCCGTAGTCTTGCTCGCCCTCGTACTCCTGTGCGCCAAGAAGTTTCGCAGCTTTCTCATTTCACTGAGCACGTTTCCGTGGACTTGCGCGTAAACTATGAAAGGGTCTGTAGAATTGAGAACCTGCGAAGTGCTATCGCGAATGTCTCTCACGCTTGTCCATCTCAGGTAACTTTTCGTTTTCGGTCGGCCGTGTGTGAGCATGGCTGCTCTTGCGCCATCCATACCGTTAGCGGTGAAAAGCCTGGTCGGATGGCTTCCGTTTACATGGGGGAACCTGCCACCAGTTTGCAAGCCATATCTTCGATTGCAACTGCTCAGATTTGATGAGGCGAATTTACTGGGACGACGCCTCGTTATGTTACGGTGAAAGTTCTGTCAGGATAGAGTAGTATATCCCCCACATTCGGACCGGCGAGAGGGAGTATGCCCAATCTGGAATTCAAGGGCAAGCAGATTGTATACGCCCACCATCTGACCATCCCCTACCGCCCGCTGGTCTCCGACCCCGCCAAGTCGCTGAATCCCGCCGGGGCCGACGACAACCTCATCATCCACGGCGACAACCTCAAAGCGCTCAAGGCCCTGCTCCCCCGCTATGCTGGCCGCGTCAAGTGCATCTACATCGACCCTCCTTGCCAAGCGCATAAGGGACGCCAACCGTCCGAAGGGCCGGAAGGCTACTGTGTTCGGCGAGGGGAAATACATTGGCCAGCGGGACCTGACGGATATGGGGATCACCTTCTGCCAGTTGCCTTACGAAATGCACCGCGCGGGGTAAAGACGGGAAGCATGGTAAATTGAGGTTGCGATGGGTGAGCGGCAGGGTATCCAATGGATTCGGCGGCACGCCGTGCTGGCGCCATTCGGGATTTCCGCGGCGACTGCGTTACTGTTGTACTTCGCGGAGCAAGGCCAGTGGCGGGGGCGGGAAAGTTGGGACTTGGCGGCGGCGATGGTGGACATGGGAGCGGTGGCGTATGCCATGTTCGCCGTACTTATGGACGGAGGGACTCATCTGATGTTTTATGCACTGCAAAAAAGGCGGGAATGGAAGGAACAGCGCGAACGGGAGCGGGAACAGTTGCGGGCCGCAGCCCTGGCTGAAGGCCGTGCAGAGGGCCGTGCAGAGGGCCGCGCTGAGGCCGAAAAGAAGTTTAATGCTCGTATCGAGACGTTGGAGGAGTTGCTCCGGGAGAGGGGCATCGATCTGGACGATTTGCCCTCGGTCTAGGACGCTGCCAGACTCATGGAACTGAAACTTGCCGCCTGTTGAACAGAGCAGCCGCGAGGACCAGGCGATGAAAATGACGGTAACGATTGACCGCGATGAAGACGGCGTTTGGGTTGCGGAATGCCCGGGCATTCCGGGCTGTGTCGGCCAGGGGCAGACCAAGGATGAAGCCCTTGCCAATATACGGGAGGCCATCGCCCTCTGTGTCGAGGTGCGCGCCGAAATGGGTCTGCCTCTGACCATAGAGCCCCAGCAGGTGGAAGTCGCGCTGTAATGCTGCGGCTGCCCGCCCTGAGCGTCTGGGAAGCAGCCTGGAATTTTGAGCGTTGAAACCATAATGGATCTGAAAGATTACCAGAAGAGCGCCCTTGAGTCCTTCGGACGCTGGCTGGACGCGCTGACCGAGG
The DNA here is from genome assembly GCA_034422355.1 of Dehalococcoidia bacterium. Lineage (GTDB taxonomy): Bacteria > Chloroflexota > Dehalococcoidia > Lucifugimonadales > UBA3495 > CATOSP01. Next base: position 87,074 of record DAOUJS010000124.1, read on the forward strand.
CGAAGGCGCAATCGGATGCGGCCATTGCCGCCTTGCAAAATGTCCCCGGCATCGCTATTCCTGACGACCTGCGCAATCATCCCAAGACCGCCTGGCAGAAACTGGCCGAATCTGGCCGAATCTGGCCGAGTAGCGGAAAGCGCCGGCGCCTACGTTTACCGTACTGACGATGCTAACCGTCCCATTCCCCACGTCTGTTTCAAAGTTCCTACCGGCGGAGGCAAGACACTGCTGGCCGCCGCCGCGCTGGAGCGGCTCAACCGGCAGACGGGCCTGCACCTGCGCCCAATGCCAGGACAACCGCACCGTCCACCGCCTCGAAGACCGCAAGATAGGCAGAAACGAAAAGTGCCCCTGCGGCAACGGCGGGGAGTACAAGCACTGCCACGGGAGATAAGCCAACTCACCACACTTGGCCAGGCAACCACATTGGCCTTTAGAATTCCGGTACTACCTGTTCACACTCCGCATATGGAGTCAGCAAGACAGTCAGTGTGAGATTTCTAACCATTGGGTGGCTCACTGGACAACTATAATAGCGAATGCTTAGGTGGTGACATGGCTCAACCAATATTGGGTATCGCCGTTGATGAGTTGATTGAACGCGGCTGGCAAATCACGTATGCCGACCACACTGGTCAACCTGCTGCAATCAGGTTCGCCGTTGAGCATTGGGACGATCTCTCCTGGGCACAGCAGACCTATTATCGAGCCAAATATGGTTTCACCGAAGCTGGTTTGTTGGAATTTAGCCTGTCTGAACTTGGATCAAACTCCACAGCATCGGACTTGGTCCGTCTGCCACTGTCACCTGACAGGGACATCGTCTCCGGTAACAACGCGGCAGGGTCCGATGACCGCCTGCGGGCAATCTTGGGTCAAAGCCGCGTGAACGTGGAACCCAGCCGGTACAACCACAACGCTCTGATACATACTGGCCCAGACAACACTGCGATACTAACCAGTGGGGCTGGTTGGGGACCAGTCAACGTCGAATCACCCTCCGGCTATGCTGAACTGGTCGACCAATACACGTGCTACTGGGAGACTGGCAGCTCTAACTGGGCTCCGGAAGCTCCTTATTGGGCAACTAATCTGAGTGATCTTTAGCCAGGGTAATCCGCTCTCACCAAAAGCACTATCCGAAGCAGACCAGGGAGTAACATTCTTATGGCTCTTGGCTCTCGTTGGACAAGACAACAACTGCTAGTACCGTGTCAGGGTGAAACCGATGGATAGATACGCCGGAGCTTGTGCCGGGCGTCAGCGGTGGAGAATCTCCAGCTGATGGTTGCCGCAGCCTGATTTCGTTCGGT
>DAOUJS010000125.1:0-6406 GCA_034422355.1 Dehalococcoidia bacterium
AGTTCGCTGATGATCCCCTGTTGTTCGGCAATGACTGCCAGCAGGGTTTCCCGGCTTGCCTTGGTCAGGTCCAGTCCTGTTTCCATTGTCCCTTTATGCCACAACCAGCCCGCAGATGCCAGTGTCTTTCAGCGGAACCGTAGAACCGTCCGCCCAGTAAATTCCCCTCATCAAGTCTGAACAGTTACCATGCCGCGTTCAACTTGACGATACATACAATTCTCCTTATTCTCTAGGGGCCTTGGCCTGTCAATACGGGCACAGATTGCCAACAGGAGCATCAGATGACCCAGCAAACAGATCTACCCCCGATCACGCCTCCAGTGCCCCAGCCGGAGTCCGATTTCTACTGGGAAAAGTGCAGGGAGCACGAGCTTTGGCTGCGTCACTGCAAGACCTGTGACGACATCTACTTCTACCCCAGAGACATTAGCCCCTGCTGCTTCTCCAGAGACACCGACTGGGTCCAGAGCAGCGGGCGGGGCACCCTCCACGCCTTCGCCATCGTGCATCGCGGCCCCATACCGGCCTTCCGCGACCGCGCTCCATACATCGTGGCAATGGTCCAACTGGAAGGCGACGCGCGTATGCCCACCAACCTAGTGGACGTGGACCCGGACCCTTCCGTCATTAAGATTGGGATGGAAGTCGAGGTCGTTTTCGACGACCTGGACGACAGGATTTCCCTCCCCAAGTTCCGCCCCGCCTAGAAGCCTGTATATTGGACACAACGGACACGAACTTGGTCCAGATTCATGGAGGTTCCGAATGGGGACGGCTCCTATCCGCCGCTCCCCGGCCGGCATGGCCGATTTGGACCCGCTTCCCAGTGAGTTTCACCCTCGCCGGTTTGCCGAGGCGGGCAGGCCCGTCATGAATCTCGACGGTAAGGTCGCCATCGTAACCGGCGGAAGCCGCGGGATAGGCCGGGCAATCTGCCTTGGACTCGCCGGCCGCGGGGCCAGGGTGGTAGTAGCTGCAAGAACAGTGGTTGACGAGTCCGCGGGATCAACCTTCGAGAAGTATGCCAGCGGCACCATCGGCGAGACCGTCCAACGGATAGAGGCTCAGGGGGGTTCCGCTCTCCCGATAGAGTGCGACATTGCCAATGCCTCCGACGTCCAGTCATTGGTGGACAGGACCCTGCAGCGCTACGGCCGGATAGACGTTCTGGTAGCCAACGCAGGCATCGATTGCGAGTCCCCCGTCCCCGACCTGGACATTGACCTTTTGGACCGCTGCATAGCCGTCAACCTCCGCGGACCTCTACTGCTGTGCAAGTATGCCCTTGCACCCATGATCGAGGCGGGCAATGGCGGTTCAATCTTCTGCATAACCTCCGGTTCGGCGCGAGCCTACCGTCCCGGCCGCGTGGTTTACTCGGCCACCAAGGCGGCCCTGGAACGCGCCTTCTTCAGCCTGGCCGAGGAGGTCCGTCCGCACAACATCGCGGTCAATATCTTGGAGCCTGGACGGGTGGATACCTGGATGAACCGCAACGGCGACTGGCCCGGCACGGCCCACATACCGATGGTCCAACCCGGCGAAATTGCCCCCTCCGCCGTATGGCTCGCGGGCCAGACCGCCGCCACTCTCACCGGCGAGCGCGTGGCCCGTGCCGAGTTCGGCAAAACATGGGGACCCATCGCCGGCAACCAGGTCCGGGAAACACGCCCTTAGCCGGCAGACCTCCGAGAAGGGTCGAGGCTGCCAGGGCAATTTGGAGACCCAAACATAAAAGGGTAAGGAGACGACATGACTACACCTCGAAGCGCAATGCAGGATGTGGCTCCACAGTTGGCCGATTTGACTGCCAACGTATTGTTTGGGGACGTGTGGGAGCGGCCCGGCCTCTCAAAGAGGGACCGCAGCCTTATTACCGTATCAGTCCTGACCGCTCTCTATCGCACCGGCCAGCTTCCGGGGCACATCAACCGGGCTCTGGACAACGGCGTAACCAAGGAGGAGATCGGCGAGATCATCACCCACGTCGCCTTCTACGCCGGTTGGCCTTGCGCCGCCAACGTCGCGCCCATTGCCCGGCAGGTGTTCGAGGAACGCTAGACCTTCCGCGGCTACTCTCTTGACTGTACATGGAACAGCGGGCAAGGCATATTTTCCATACTTTGCCCGCATCTTCCGTTTCGCCCACCGGGAACACCATCGACGCCTACTCAATCGTCAATTCGGAGGTAAGTCATGCCCAGAATGACAGGCGGCCGTTTCCTTGCGGAAACGATGCACGGCTACGGTATCACCCATGCTTTCTTCGTTCCCGTTATAGTGCAGCGGGCAATGGTGGAGATGGAGAAGCTGGGCATCCGGCGCATTCTGACCCACAGTGAAAAGGCCGCAGCCTACATGGCCGACGGTTACGCCCGCGCATCCCGGGGCGTCGGCGTCTGCATGGCCCAGTCCGTGGGCGCGGCGAACCTGGCCGCTGGCCTTCAGGATGCCTTCCTCGCCCGCTCCCCTGTCCTGGCCATCACCGGCCGCCGTCCGCGGATAGGGCTGTTCCGCAACGCCTACCAGGAGATCGACCACTTCCCGCCCTTTGACCCGGTGACCAAGTACAGCGTTCCCGTGGATTCTCCAGAGCAGTTCCAGTTCCTGCTCCGCCAGGCTTTTCGTGAAGCCATGACCGGCGCTCCCGGCCCGGTGCACCTGGACCTCGAGGGCACGTCCGGCAACAACATTTCCGACGGCGAGGCCGACTTCGACGTCATCGTCGAGGAGGCTTACCGGGAATATCCGGCATATCGTCCCGAGCCCGAGGACGAAAGGGTGCGCCAGGCCGCGCGGGTGATTACCTCCGCCCAGAGGCCGGTCATAGTCGCAGGCGGCGGCGTGACTGCCTCCCAGGCTCAGCGGGAACTGGTGCAACTGGCCGAAATGATGTCAATCCCCGTCGCCACCTCCCTTAACGCCAAGGGGACTATCCCCGACGATCATCCCCTGTCAGTCGGCGTCGTCGGGTCCTACTCCCGGTGGTGCGCCAACCGCGTGGTGTCCGAAGCCGACCTGGTGGTGTACATCGGCAGCCACACCGGCAGCCAGGTGACCAACGAATGGACCGTCCCCGCGCCGGGGACTCCCGTAGTGCAGATTGACATCGACCCGTCGGAACTGGGCCGCTCCTATCCGGCAGAGGCAACCATCCAGGGTGATGCCCGCGCGTCCATGCGAAAGCTGATGGACGTTATGGAACCCATCGGCGTGAGAAGCGAATGGGTGGGGCGCGCCCAGCAACTGGTCAGCGAGTGGCGGGCTGAGGTCGCGCCACTGGCCAACTCCGATGCGGCGCCCATCCGCCCCGAGCGCCTGTGCAAGGAATTGACCGACTACCTGCCGTCTGATGCCATCGTTGTATCCGACACCGGCCACTCCGGAATCTGGACCGGGACCATGATGGACCTCAACGATCCCGGCCAGGGCTTCATCCGCTGCGCCGGTTCCCTCGGTTGGGGTTTCCCCGGGGCCTTGGGGGCAAAGTGCGCGGTGCCCGACCGCCCGGTAATCGGGTTCACCGGAGACGGCGGTTTCTGGTACCACATGTCCGAGCTTGAGACGGCCCTGCGCTACGGCATCAACGCCGTCATAGTCGTGAACAACAACCACTCCCTCAACCAGGAGAAACACAGCAACGAGCGTATCTACGCCGGAGAGCCGGGCAACCCCGACGAGCTGTGGCACTTCCTGGACATCGACTTCTCCAAGATTGCCCAGTCCATCGGCTGCTTCGGAATCCGCGTTGAGCAGCCTGGAGAAATACAGAGCGCCCTGGAGCAGGCTTTCGCCTCCGGCAAGCCGGCGGTGGTCGACGTGGCCACTGACATCGACGGCATCGCTCCCCGCGCCTGGAGCGGCTAGGCTGCCGGAGAGCAACCAAAAGGGTTGCATCTGACCCAGCCAGGCCGTCTACGCCCATGGCCTGCAATGCAAGTACGCCCGCTAACTTAAAAGCAGCGGGCGTGCTCGCGAGTCAGGTCCGAGCCGGACCGGCCGGCTCCTCCTATTCCGGAAGGGGAAAAACCCCCATGTCCTAAGCGTCGTCTGAGACGCCGGCCCCGGCAACTGCCGGTTGCGCTTCCTCCGCACTTGCCGCGCTCTCGATGAAGCGCAACACCTCGAAGTTGAAGATGTCCGGCTTCTCGAAATACACGGAGTGGCCCGCTTCCGGCACCCGGAGCAGCCGCGCCCCGGGGATCGTCCGTGCCCCGGCCTCGATGACCTGAGGCGGCGAAATCTGGTCGTCCTCCCCAACGAAGAAGAGGGTTGGGACGTTGAGCCGGGCCAGTTCGTTCGGTCCCGGACCTCCAGGTTGCCCTCCGGGCGGGTCTTGGCGCGGCGGGTTGGTGCGCGAGATTTGCAGGTACAGGTTCGCCAGGTTCGGGTTCCGCTGCACGAACAGCGGCGACACGGCACGGGTGCCAATCTCACCAGGGTCAGGATGGGCCTCGCGCCACAGCCGTTGCTGCTCCAGCACCTCGGGAACTTCCATCCCGCCCACGGTATCAGCCATGACCAGGCTCTTGACCCGGTCCGGGTATGCTACCGCAAACCCCAGCATGGTGCGTCCGCCCATTGACTGCGCCACCAGGTGCGCCGACTCGATACCCAGGTGGTCCAGCAACCCTCGCAGGTCTTCGACGAACGAACCCGCCCCGGGACCGGCGGGAACGTCCAGGGAGTGACCGAAACCCCGGTGGTCGAATGTAACGCAGCGATACCGCTGGGAGAAGAACGGTATTTGCTGCCACCAACTCAGCAGGTTGCCGCCCGCGCCGTGGGCAAAGATGATGGCGTCTCCGTCGCCGTAGCTCTGGTAATGGAGATCGATCCCGTTGATTCTGGCGCTGCTCATTTCACACCTCTCGAATCCTTCATTGTCACCAACTCGGCCCGTTTCCGGGGATTCTACCACGTCCAGGGGTTTCTCACTTCACCGGAATACGACAGCCCCGGTGTACTGGCCATTCCAGTGGTAGAATAAGCTCGGCCGCAAGCTCGGCCAAATGAGATTGGCAGCCGTCAGGTTATCAAGGAGAATTCCATGACATCTGGCTCATGGCCGGAGAGCGAGGCCGGTGCGTTGGCGGCTCTTGAAAGGTTCATGGCCGCGCTCAACGCCCGCGACGCCCCGGCTCTGTACGACCTGCTCCACGTGCCCCACGTCCGCATCTCCGGTAACGGCGTCGCCATCTGGGCTGACCGCGCCGAACTGGAGGCCACCTACCTGCGCGACTTCTATGACCGGGCCGGGCCTGATTGGGACCACACAGTCCTCGACTCGACGGAAGTCCTGCACACTTCCGAGAAGAAGGTCCACGTCCTCATCCAGTTCACCCGGTGCGACAGTAACGGCAGTCCCATCGGGACCTTTCGTTCCCTCTGGATAATGGTATTCACCGGCGGCCGGTGGGGTGCGCAGGCCCGGTCCAGCTTTGCCCCGTAGGATTGCCCAATAGGAATGATATTCGGATTTCCGCGCTTGCATCTCATACCTGGCACGATACGGCTGTTGCCGGTGGGCGGCGGGCGGGTTTCACAATACGGCTGTTGCCGGTGGGCGGCGGGCGGGTTTAGATGTAGAATGTCGGCGTTGTGTAGGGGCAACCCCTGTGGTTGCCCCAGGCCCTTCCGGCGCATCCGGATACTATCCGAACACAAGGGAGGAAATCATGGCCAGAACGCCCACCGTGACCCGTGAATCAGTCCCGGAAAACCAGCGTGAAGCCTTCGACGCCTACGTCCAGGAAAGAGGCAGCGTTCCCACCGGCGGACCAGGCTCCGTGATGCTCAACGCTCCCCAGGCGGCCCAACTCGCCCTGGGGCTGGCCCAATATCTGCGCTCCGATACATCGCTCTCCCCCAGGATCAGGGAACTGGCGATGCTGGTCGCGGCCCGCGAGAACGACTGCCAGTACATCTGGAACGCCCACGCCCCGGCAGGCCGCGCCGCTGGGCTGCGTGACGAGTTGGTCGATGCCCTCCGCGACCGGAAGGACCTCCCCTCCCCGGCAGCCGACGAGGCCGCGGTTGTGGCCTACGGCCGGGAATTTTTCCGTACACGGCGGGTCAGCCAGGCGGCATTCGATGCCGTGGTGGCCCAGTTCGGCGTCCCCGGCACCACGGAGCTGACGACCCTCATGGGCTGCTACTCCATGCTCGCCTTCAACGTCAACGCTTTCGGAGTCGAGCTGCCGGAAGACCGCACCGAGGAGCCGCTGCCCATCTAGCGATTTCCTGCGCATCATTGCAGGCCCATCGCAGGACCATCACTCGCAAAATTTAGCAGCACTGCCACCGGGACGACCGTCACGGAAGGCAAATGGAGGCGCTGTGACTACAAGCACCGGGACCGCAGTAGACAAGTACGTTCAGGTCGGCGGACTGAACCTTCACT
>DAOUJS010000126.1:0-14583 GCA_034422355.1 Dehalococcoidia bacterium
GTTCCGGCGGGTCCGGCAAGCGGAAGCGGCCCGGGGCCTGGGCCGTCCTGGATGTGGTGTTGGATGTGCTCATGTCGCACCTGGCAGTTGGCGGCCCACCGTCCCGCCCTTCAACAAGCTCCCGGGCCGGCGCGGCCGCGTTCTGGCCGCCTCTCTGCGGCGTTCTCAGTCAATTGCCATTCTACACTACCGGGCAAGACTGCCGGGCAAGACCATCGGACAGGTCCGGGGCAGCGAAATTGTCCTCGGGGCAGCCCGGCAGGGGGAGGGGACCTGGAAGCGGTCGCGGTCAGGAACCCTGGCGGCGCAGCTGCTCCTCCAGTTCCCGGACCCGGGCTTCGGCGGCATCGGCGTGCAGAGGAGCGCCGGGCACGACCTGGGTTCCGATAGACCAGGCGACCTGCGACGCCTGACGCCGAAGTTCGGCGGCCTCGCAGAGTCCACAGGGTTGCCAACCACATCTCGAAGACGGTTCCGCCTGCCGCGCATCCAGGTCCACCCGGGAAGACTGGAATAGTCCATCAGCAACGCCGTGTTACGCCACTGCGTGAGTCGGACTTACCGGCCTGGCCTCAACGGACCCGAATCGACCGCCCACGCATGCCCAGGTCTTCCGCTGCTATTGAGTCCGGCGAATGAACCCTAACGGCGCCTTCCATCCATTCATCGGCTGCCCATTCATCGGGTACAATCGCAACACCATCCGCATACCCATACCCGCCAACCCGGAGAAACCATGAAAATCGAGACCCTGGCCGTCCATAGCGGACGTGATGTTGATCCTGCCACCGGCGCAGTGACCCCGCCGGTACACATGTCAACAACGTTCCAGCGCGCCGAAGACGGCACATACCCCCAGGGCTTCGTGTACGGGCGCTCCGGCAACCCCACCCGCGCCCTTCTCGAAGAATGCGTCCGCGACCTTGAGGGCGGAGCGGACGCCGCCGCCTTCTCCTCCGGCATGGCAGCCATCATGAGCGTCTTCCAGGCCCTCTCAACCGGAGACCACGTAATCGTGCCCCAGGACCTCTATCACGGCACCGCCCGCCTGCTGCGGGAGCGCCTGTCCCGCTGGGGTCTCCACTCATCCTTTGTGGACATGACCAGCATTGACCGGGTCCGCGAATCGATTCTCCCCAACACAAAGCTCGTCCTGGTCGAGACTCCCTCAAACCCCCTGCTCAAAATCACCGGCATTGCCGCTGTGGCCCAGTTGGCCCGCGAGCATGGGATCGCCTGCGTCTGCGACAACACCTGGGCCACCCCTGTACTGCAAAGATGCCTGGAACTGGGCGCGGACATGGCCGTTCATTCCACCACCAAGTACCTGGGCGGTCACGGTGACGTCACCGGCGGCATCGTGGTCGCCGCAGAGGACAGCGCCCTCTTCCCGGAAGTGCGCGCAATCCAGCAGGATGGCGGCGCGGTCCCGTCCCCCTTCGATTGCTGGCTGCTCCTCCGGGGCATCCGCACCCTCCCCTACCGCATGCGGGCCCACTCCGAAAACGCGGAAAGGGTGGCCGCCTTCCTCGCCGGCCACCCCCGGGTCTCGCAGGTGTTCTATCCGGGGCTGTCCGGCCACCCCGGGCATGAGACAGCCCGCGGACAGATGAGCATGTTCGGAGGAATGCTGTCCTTCCGCGTCCGCGGCGGCCCCGATGCGGCGTTCCGGGTCGCTGCCCGGGCCTCCCTCTTCACCCGGGCCACGAGCCTGGGCAGCTACGAAAGCCTCATTGAGCACCGGGCCTCGATTGAAGGCCCCGGCAGCGCCACCCCCGGGGACCTGCTGCGGGTGTCCGTCGGCCTGGAAAACGCCGACGACCTGGTTGCCGACCTGGAGCAGGCCCTGACCGGGTGAAAGTCCGTTCCCGGGTTTCCGGCGGACCCGGACAGCCATCACCCGCCTGCCATCGCTCACCGCTTCAGAAACTCAATGATCCTCGGGTTGACTTCCTCCGGCTTCTCCTGGTGCATGAAGTGCCCGGTGCCGGGGATGATCACCTTCTCCAGCCCGCCCGTGAAGTACCGGTCCATGTTCTCGCTCTCGAACCCCTCCAGCCTCTTGGGACGGTCCCGGGTGCCGTGCAGCGCCAGCGTGGGCACCGTCACCGGACCCGCGTTTACCCGGTCCTGGTCTTCCTTGGCCGACGGGTCCTGCAACTCCGGCCGGTATCTCGCCCGGTAGTAGCTCAGCGCGGCCTGCACCACGCCCGGCTTCCGGAAAGTCTCCCGGATGCTCTCCAGGGCCGACGCCGGTATGTCCCACTCCGGCGAAGCGTCCCGCCACCACTCCTCCACAAACGCATAGTCGTTATGGGCCACCGCCTCCTCGGCCTGGGGCATCTGGAAGAAGTACCCGTGCCACGTCCCCTTCAGGTGCTGGTAGGTCATCTGGAGGTCCCGGTCGGCCCTCCCCGAGGCAATGATCACCAGCTTCCGCACCTTCTCCGGCGCGAGCACCGACGCCCCCGTAACCGCGCCCGCTCCCCAGTCATTGCCGATCAGGTAAGCTTCCCCGTCCCCCAGCGCGTCGATCAGGGCCACCACGTCCCGGCACATGAGGACCGCCTGGTACTTCCCGTCCTTCGGCGCCTGGGTCGGCGCATACCCGCGCATGAACGGCGCAATTGCCCTGAAACCGGCCCCGGCCAGGTCGGGCAGCAGGTGGCGGAAGGAGTGGGCATGGTCGGGAAATCCGTGGAAGCACAGCGCCAGGGGCCCCTCTCCCATCTCCAGGTAGTGAAAGTCAATATCGTTGGCAAGAACGGAACCGGTCTTGAAATCAGCCATCATCCCTCCCTGAGTCCCGTGTCTGGTATCCCGTGTCCGGTGTCCCGTATCTGGTGTTTCCCCGCCCCGCGAGCGCGGGTGCGCATCACCGTACGGACCGTCCCGGTCGCTAGAACTCTATCATCTGGGGAAGCACTTCCCTCCCGAACAGGTCTATCCCCTTCATCACCTGCTCATGGGTAATCCCCGGCTGCTGGAAGGCCAGGTCAACAACCCCCACGCCGGCCCGCTCGTGGAACGCCCTTAGCTGCGAGGCCACCGTGTCCGGGCTTCCCACGAACCCCACCATCCCCCTCAGGCCGCGCCCTGCCGGTGTCCCGGCGTCGGCGGCGAATATCCGCCGCCCGTCAAAGGCTTCTCCGGCCCGGGCGGATGCAATCGCCCGTGACAGCGTGGGGCCAACGGCCAGCCCCCGTTGCACGCCCCTGGCCTCCAGGCCGTCCATCACGGCTTCCGCCTCCCGGTCCGTCTCGGCAAGGCAGATGCCGCCCCGGTAGACGATATGGTCCGGTCCCGGCTCCCAGCCTGCCTCGCGGCAAAGCTCAACATAACGCTCCGTCACCCTGGCCGTCGCATCCACCGGGTCGTAGGAGATTCCCACCCCCAGGCGGTTCGACGCCGCATACCGGAGGGCATCATCGCTCCGGGTCGCCACGATTACCGGCGGAATGGGCTGCTGGACGGGCTTCGGCCACACCGAGACCGTGCGGTAACGATAGTAGCGTCCCTCCCAGGAAAACGGCTGGGGTTCGGTCAATGCCTTCAGCACCAGGTCCATCCCCTCGACCAGCCTCTCCCGTCCTTCCGCCGGGTTCAGGTCGTACACCTGGTCTTCGCTGACCACTCCGCGCATGAACGCCACCACCAGCCTCCCCCCGGTGAGGTTGTCCAGCATCCCGATCTCCTCGGCGGCCCGGACGGGGTTGATGATGGGCAGCAGTTGTCCCAGCAGCGCAATCCTGGCCCGGCTGCACCGTTGCGCCACCGCCGCGGCCATCACCGCCGGGTTGGGCGTCATGCGATTGCCCGAGTAGTGGTGTTCCGACAGGCTCAACCAGTCGAACCCCACCTCCTCGGCCAGTTCGCATTCGGCCATGCCCTCCCCGTAGCTGCGCATGGTTGTCATGGAGTCCTGGTACGCTGGCGCAACAGGCCAGTCCGGGGGAAATTCGTCCCGTCTCGCGTATCCCATGCAGGCAAAATATGATGCTTTCATAGGCCCTTCTGGACTGCCGCCTGCCGGTGTCCGCTTGCCAGTGTCCGAAGGTGGCCGGCGGTCAGTAATGCGGCTGGTGGACGGATATAGTGGACGGATAGTAGGGGAGTGGCTGACGGGTGTCAACGAGCCATGTTGCGTGTGGTCCCGGCCGCCGGTCTTGACACCGCATCCCCGCCGCACGATATTCTTGGCGTGTCAGCCTGTCTCAGCGGGAGGAAGACGAATGCCGGAAGTTTACCGTGCCGATCACGTGGGCAGTCTGCTGCGCCCCCCCGAGGTGAAAGCGGCGCGCGCCGCCTTCCAGCAGGGAAGGATGGAGGAAGCGCAACTGCGGGAGGTCGAGGACCGGGCGATAGTGGCCGCCCTCCATCGACAGGGCCGCGTGGACATCGACATCTTCACCGACGGCGAGTATCGCCGCACCGGGTTCCAGAATGACCTGATAGAGTCCGTCGAAGGCTACGTCACCGTCGACCAGCCCGCCAACGTGCGGATATGGCAAGGTCCCGGCGGGCAGCCCAGCGAGCAGGGAACCCGGCAGGTCGTGGGCGGCAGGCTGAAACAGGTCCGGCGGCTGACCGGGCATCAGTCGGCCTTCATGCGCCGTCACGTGCCCGGCCAGTACAAGATTACAGTCCCCAGCCCCAGCCAGTTCCCGGCAATCAGCTATCAGCCCGGTCTTACCGACCAGTTTTATCCCACCCGCTCCGACCTGCTCTGGGACATCGCGGAGATAATCAGGTCGGAGGTCCAGGCTCTAGTGGAAGAGGGAGTCCGGTACATCCAGATAGACGCCCCGCGGTACAGCTACTACGTCGACCCCCGGTGGCGCAGAAGGCTGGAGGAAATGGGCGAGGACCCGGACCGGATGTTCGACGAGGCCATCGCCGCCGACAACATGTGCGCCGAGGCGGCGCGGGGCGCGGCTGCTGCGCGGGGTGGTGGGCGGGAGTCAGAAATTGATGCGCGGGGCGGCGGGCGGGAGCCGGATATTGCCGCGCAGGGGTTACATGGCCCCACGGTCGCCATCCACATCTGCCGGGGCAACAACGAAAGCAAGTGGTACGCCGAGGGAGGCTACGACCCCATCGCCGAAAAGCTGTTCAACAGCCTCAACGTGGACCGTTTCCTGCTGGAATACGACACCGACCGCGCCGGGGATTTTGAGCCTCTCCGCTTCGTTCCCAGGGGAAAGATGGTCGTCCTTGGCCTGGTCAGCACCAAGGTCCCCCAACTGGAGTCCCAGGAACGCCTTCTGGACCGCCTAGACGAAGCCTGCCGCTACATACCCGAGGACTACCTGGCTCTCAGTCCCCAGTGCGGCTTTGCTTCTACTGCCGCGGGCAACCTCCTCACCGAGGAACAGCAGTGGCGCAAGATCGAGCTGGTGGTTGAGACCGCGCGGGAGATGTGGGGCTGGTAGCAGCCCCTACAACCGGCAGAACGCCCCGCCGCCGACACAGATGGACTCCCCGGTGGTGAAGGATGCGTCGTCGGAGGCCAGAAAGGTAACCGCGGCGGCAACTTCCTCCGGTGTGCCCGGACGGTTCAGCGGAATCGGCGTCAGGTTGGCCCCGCTGACCGGCGCAGGCCCACGCCCCCCGGTCGGCGGAGTCTCCCCCGGTATGCGGGTGACCAGGGTATCTCCTTCCGGCCGGGTGCTGGAGTGGGGCACCACGAGATTGATCCGCACGTTGTACGGCGCAAGCTCTAGGGCAAGACTCGTGGTGATGGCCCAAACTCCTCCCTTGGCCGCCGCGTAACCCAGCCGGCCCATCCCCCTGACGGCGTGGGAGCCAAAGTTGATGATCGAACCCGACCTCTGCCCGATCATCACCGGGGCCGCCGCCCAGCAGCACCACAGGCAGGTGAACAGGTTGTTCTGAACGTTGCCCATCAGGTCTTCCGGCGTCTTCTCCCAGCCCATCTCGCCGCTTCCGGGGAGCCGGAAAGCCCCGCCGACGTTGTTCACCAGGATGTCGATCCTGCCGAAGCGGTCTTTGGCGGCCTCGATCAAGGCCGCGGCGGTCTCGTGGCTGGAGATGTCTCCTATAAAGGTCTCCGCCGTGCCGCCATAGGCCACAAGCTCATCCCGCACCCGTTCCGCGCCGGGTTGGTGCCGGTCCGCGATCATCACCGCCGCTCCCTCTTCCACGAACCGCCTGGCGGTGGCGCGCCCATGCCCCTGGCCGGCCCCCGTAACTACGGCAATCTTGCCTTCCAAACGCTTTCCTCCCGCCGCCCGCGGGTCGAGAACGTTCTGCGCCTGCGTCATTCCAATCTCCCGTTGCGCTTCCCGTTACGCTTCAATGGTTCGGATTTCTGATCAGGGTCACAGGCATCATGCAGACGGGGCAGGCCATAAGGTCTGCCCCGTCCATACTGGTTCACGGTTGGCTGGGGTCAGTTGGGAGTCCAGGCCAGGGCGCGGACCTCGGTGAACTCCTTCTTCAGCTTCTCCCAATTCTCGCCGCCATCGGCGCTCCGGTACAGCTCCCCGTAGACGCTGTTGGCCAGGATAAGCTCCGGGTCTGCGGGGTGTGTTGCAAAGTTCCATACCGGCGAGTTGGGTTCCACCGGCAGGGGGCGGGTCTCCCAGGTCTGACCGCCGTCGCTGGAACGCTGGACAGTTCCGGTATTGCCTATGGCCGCGTCTCCGTTGGCCGCGAACAGGACGCGGGGGTCGTCTGCCTTCACCGCCACCCACCGGCAGTAGGGCATCGGGAAAGCCGAGGTCGCCGCAAGCGACTGGAAGGTCTCGGCGTCGTCCTGGCTGGCGAAGATCTCCCGCGGCGTGCTCACCAGCACGGTCTTCTGCTCTCCCACGCTGAAAGCCATCCCATGTATGTCCGGGTTGGTAATCCCCGAGTCCACGTGCGCCCAGGTGTCCCCACCGTCCCGGCTTCGGTACACCCCGTCAATTTCAACGCCGGCCAGCACTGTTCCCCGGTCCACCGGGTCCACCAGCAAAGCCGTTACCCGGGGATCGCCGATGGCGCACTCCTGGGCAATGGCCGCCGGTAGCTTCTCCCAGTTCTTGCCGCCGTCTCGCGTCCGGAACAGGAACGGCGGGCTGGTGCCCACGAAGATGGTGCCGGAGTCGGCGGGGTCGATGGCGATGGACCAGATGTTCATCCCTTCCATTGGCGAGTCCAGCTTGGCCCAACTGCTCCCGGAGTCCTCGCTGCGGTATATCCCGTTATTGGCTCCCGCGTAGACCACGTTGGGACTTTGCGGGTCAACTGCCAGCGCCCTGACCTGGGACTCGCCCGGTATCGGGCTGCCTATCCGGCTCCAGTTATTCCCCGAGTCCGGGCTGTGAAACAGCCCTGCGCCGGTCGTGCCTACAAGAATGCTATAGCTTCCTGGCATCTCCCTTACCTCCCTGGTTGGAGTCTGTATAGCGCCGCCGGGTCGGGTCCCGGTCTCCAGGCTCCCCGGCAGATTGCAGGCAATATACACCAGGCAGGCCGATGCCTGTCAATCCTCGTCCTGGCGTGTTGTGTGCGACGAATTCAGGTCATATCTCTACCCAATCTGTCGATAATACAAACTCCCTTGACCCTTGGCTGGAAATGATCTACCGTTGAGTGGAGAAATAGGGTCCGGTGGCTTGGCCCCGAGATCCCGTGTCGCGCCCTATCTCACAGGCTCGCGCATGACGAGGTGAAAAATGGACTTTGGAATAAACTGCGACTTCACGATGGGCCGCGCGGAATCCCACCAGGAAGCCTTCCGCGAGGCAATGGAAGAGGTTGACCTGGCAGAAGAACTGGGCTTGGATACCGTATGGCTGGGCGAGGCCCACTTCGCCCCGGCAAGGTCGGTGCTGTCCGCCCCTATAGTCGTTGCCAGTTCCATCGCAACCCGCACCAGGCGGCTCAGGGTCGGCATGGCGGTGCAGGTGCTGCCCATGATCCACCCGCTCCGCATCGCCGAAGAAGCGGCGACGGTGGACCAGATTAGCGAGGGCCGTTTCGAGTTCGGCGTTGGGCGCAGCGGCAATGTCCGCGCCTACGACATCATGGGCATCGACTACGGCGAGAGCAAGGAGCGGTTCCAGGAAGCTCTGGACATCATCCTCCAGGCGTGGTCCGGCGAGACCTTCTCATACGAGGGCAAGTACAACACCATTACCAACGCCTCCATCTCTCCCCTGCCATACCAGAAACCTCATCCCAAGGTGCGCATCGCTGCCAGCAGCGAGGACAGCTTCGGGCGCATCGGTCGCCTGGGCTACCCGATATTCCTGGGGCTGCGGGCGATGGACGTCGAGGACCTGAAGACCAATCTCATGGAGTACCGGGAGGAATGGCGGGCCGCGGGACATCCCGGGGAAGGCGGGGACATCAACGTCCGCTTCCCTATGTATCTGGCTCCCAGCGACTCCGAGGCAATCGAGGAACCCAAGGAGAGCATTGAGGCGTTCTTCAGGCGGCAACGGGAACTCTTCGAATACTCCTACGGACGCGAGGGCACCGAGACCACCGGAAGACGCCAGGCCCGCTACGAGCGCCTCGCCAATGCGACTTACGAGGACCTGTTGGAGACCAGGGTTGTCTTCGGCAGCCCGGAGCGTGTGGTGGACAAGCTGCACCAGTTCCAGGAGATGCTTGGAATCACCGGCATCACTGCCGAGTTGAACCCCGGCGGCTTTCTCCCCAAGGAAGCCGTGCAGCGGAGCTTGAAACTCCTCACGGAAGAGGTAATGCCGGAGTTCAAGTAACCCCACCGGCCAGACCCGCCTGCAAGCGGCGCATCCGGCAAGTCGAGGTGGACGGCCATGCCAGCACGCACGGGACAGGAATACATAAAGGGACTGCGCGACCACCCCCGCGAAGTCTGGATTGACGGGGAACTCGTGGAGGATGTGACCATCCACCCGGCCTTTCGCGGCGGCGTCAAGTCCGTCGCCGCCCTGTACGATATGCAGCACGATGCCGCGCTGCGTGAGGAAATGACCTTCGCCTCTCCAACTACCGGCGACCCCGTCGGGCTGTCCTACCTCATCCCCCGAACAATCGAGGACCTGGAACGACGGCGCGACATGATGACCCACTGGGCATGGGCCAGTTGCGGGATGATGGGACGCTCCCCGGACTTCCTGAACGTCATCTTTTCCGCCTGGGCCGGAGCATCCGGTTACTTCGCCCAGGACCGGCCCGAGTTCGAGCGGAACGTGCTCAATTATCACGAGTTCATCCGGGAGAACGACATTGCCCTGACTCACGCCCTGGTCAACCTCCAGCGCCGCCGCACCCCCAACGCCGCCGATACCCTCAGCGACCAGGTGGCGCTGACCGTGATCAAGGAAAGCGACTCCGGCATCGTCGTCCGGGGCAGCCGCGTCCTGGCCACCCTCGGCCCCATCTCCGACGAGATCGCCATCTACCCGGTCGCGGCCCACCGCCTGGACGACAACGACTGGCGCCAGTCCTTCTCCTTCTCAATACCCTGCGACACTCCCGGCGTGAAGTTCCTCTGCCGGGAGAGCTTCGATCTGGGCCGCTCCCACTTCAACCATCCCCTGGGGTCCCGGTTCGAGGAGATGGACTCGGTGGTGTTCTTCGACAACGTGTTCGTCCCCTGGGAGCGGGTGTTCCTGCTGGGCAACGTGGAGCTTTGCAACGGCTATGCCGCCGGCACACAGTCCGATACTCACACGGGACACCAGGTGTTGACCCGGTGCGTGGTCAAGGCTGAGTTCATGCTGGGGCTGGCCGACCTGATAGTGGACACCCTCGGCTCCGGCACAATCCCCCACGTGCAGGAGCAGGTGGCCGAGCTTATCACCCAGCGGGACATGCTGAGGTCGTGCCTCCGGGCTTCAGAGGCCGATGCCGCCCCCAACCAGTGGGGCGTCATGTGCCCCGCCGTTTCCTCTATCAGGGCGGGCCGCACCCTGTTCGGACGCTCCGTCTATCCGCGAATGGTGGAAATCGTCCAGATGCTGGGCACCAGCAGCCTGATGGCCCTGCCCTCCGAAGCAGATTTCGACACCCCCATCGCCGACGAGGTGAACCAGTACCTGGCCACCGACACCGCGACGGCCCGCGACCGGGCCAAGCTGTTCCACCTGGCCTGGGACGCATCTTGCAGCGCATTCAGCGGGCGGCAGGTGCTCTACGAGCGGATGTTCGGCGGCAACCCTGTCCGCAACTCCATATCGCTGTACACCAACTACGACAAGGAGCCTTTCAAGCAGAGAGTCCGCGAGTTCCTGGACCTGTAGGGATAGGCGGACTCCCGTAATGTCCCCCTCTCCAACGGGAGTACTTTCCCGGAACCCCAAATTGCTGGAGGTACGACAATGGGTTACACACCGATGAGACTGGGCCACCTGGTAATGCGCGTCAGAGACCTGGACCGTTCCCTGGACTTCTATACCCGCGTCATGGGCTTGACCATCATGGAGCGGACCGCCAGCGGCACCGTATTCATGTCCGCCGACACGGAGAAGTCCCACGAGCTGGCCATCCGCGCCATCGGCATGGACGCCGGCGGCCCCGACCACTCCAAGGTCGGACAGGCCCACATGGCATGGCAGATGGAGACCTTCGAGGACCTTCAGGAGCTTTACGACCGGCTCAAGGAGAACAACGTCCGCATCCAGCGCATCGGGGACCACGGCCTGTCCCTGGGCGTCTACCTGCTGGACCCGGACGACAACGAGATCGAGGTCTACTACGAGGCTCCCAGCGCCCAGTGGGACCGTCAGGAAGGCAAGGGCCTCTTCGAGGGCAACTTCCCCCGCAAGCTGGAGGAACCCGCCGGCATAGCCGACGACTAGGCGGTGGGCGATTGGCCCATAAACTGGGAACCCTTTTCCTTCGTACAATCGCCAGCGGCCGTTCAAGGACGGCCGCTGGCTTGGGTTATCGCGTTGGGATATATTCCAAATTGGTTACTTGATTGGGGACAGCCCGTCAACTTGGAACCAAAATGACTAATCTTCGCAGAGATGTCTTGATGCTCCTTATAGGCGCTGCCATAGCAGCGCTATTCGGAATCCTGGTAGCATACCGGCGTTGCTCGCAACATCCAGGGAGAACGCAACCCGGATAGAATCCAACAGCAAGCAGATCGACCTGCTGTGGGAAGCGCACCAAGTGTCGCATGAAACCAAGACCTTGGAGGAGGGAGCAGAACAATGAGCGGAATCATCCTCTCGATAGCCAGCGCCATGTTCCTCATTCCCCTCTTCCTGATGGTTGCTATAGCGATAACAGGAACGGATATACCGGGAACCATCCTCTTGGTCGGCGGATGGAGCATGGCGTTGGGCTTGGTAACCGCAGGCATAGGCGCTTTCATGGCGTTGGCCGAAGGATAACGAGTCCACCCCATCTTCACCGTGTAGTCATCCCTGCCGGTGGTAGGGGAGGCTAACTCCAGCACGAAGTCCGGGGGCTTGCCGAACTCCTCTATCGAAAAACCCTGCTGCTCGATGATCTGCGGCCGGTCGATGTTGAAGGAGATGAGCAGGTCGGGGATGCGGACTCCCCGGCGCTGGCGGGGGTTCCAGCCAACGGGGACTTCCCCCAAGACGATGGTTGTGCCGGGGTTTCCGAAATGGCGGCGCAGGACCGCCTGGTGTCCCGGGTCGTGAAGGTGGATGGGGTTTTGCATGTCGTCCCTGGGGGGATACACGGGGAACTTGTCCCGCATTGTGGGAGTCCCTGGGGAGGCCGGTCTTTGAGTCATGGGGACCTCTCGCTGGCGGGCCGGATTGCCGCGGGAAATTCCATTTTTGCGGACAGAGCCGGACAAAACCGGACATTTCGGCCTGCCGTAGGATTGGAGCATGTCCGGCGTTTTACTTGCATGGATATTCCCGAGCCTCGATAGCAGGCCGGAATCCGGTCAAGGCGGCAGGCCGAGCCTGACTGGTGCAAGACGTGATAGAGAAGTGCGTCCGGGCCAGGCAATGGGCGGGGTGTCAGGGGTTTGTGGTCAGTTGGCCGGACCGCGTAGAACGGGATGCCACAAGGTGTCAATCGCAAGTTGTTGAACTCTCCGGGAGGACATTATAATTTGCGGACAATGGCCCGGCCCGGAGGACGGGAGATGACAGAATTGAACGTGGCCAACCGCACACTGGCCATCATGGACAACCTCCGGTTCCTCCGCGCCCTCAACAACGAGTGCATCGACCTGATCGCCATTGACCCGCCGTTTGCCGCCAACGAGACCTTCACCGGCAGGCCCAGGCCGCCCATCACCGGCGACGAATACGCCGAGGAGAAGGCCCTGGCCGAGGCCCACGGCGTTCCCCACGACGAGGGCATCGGGAACACCCGGGTCAAGGACGTCTGGACCTGGGACGCGAACGTCCACCCGGCATGGAAGGCCAACATCGAGGATGACTATCCCAAGGTCTTCTCCGTCATCCAGGCGGTCGAGGACGCCGCCACCGAGAACGAAGCAGCCTACATCTGCTTCATGGCCGTCCGGCTGATAGAATGTCACAGGGTCCTCAAGCCCACCGGCAGCATCTATCTCCATTGCGACGACCACGCCAACAGCTACCTCCGGCTGCTCATGGATGCTGTCTTTGGCTCCGGGAACTACCGGAGTCAAATCATCTGGAAACGCTCCAGCGCCCACAGCGACACCCGGCAGGGCCGCCGCCAGCACGGGCGCATCAGCGACAACCTCCTCTTCTACACCAAGTCGAACCAATGGACGTGGAACCCTGTCTACACTGACTACGACCCTGAGTATATCGAGAGTTTCTATACCAATACTGAATCTGATACTGGCAGGAGATTCCAAAGGGGTGACCTTACCGCCGCAAAACCCGGCGGGGATACGTTATACGAATGGCGTATCAAGCGTACCGACGATGGAGAATGGATAGCAGACCTCTCAGAAGAATGGGAGAATCCTGTCCCAGGTTGGGAATATAGGAGCGTCTCGCCTTACAGTGGTCGTTATTGGGCCTATTCCAAGGAAAATATGCGGGAGTATGCTGAACTGGGAAGACTCGTATATTCGCGTAACGGAATGCCCAGGTACAAACGTTATCTTGACGAAATGCCCGGCGTGCCGCTGCAAGACCTGTGGACCGACATCAATCCCATACAGTCCCAGTCCAGGGAGCGCACCGGCTACGCTACCCAGAAACCCCTGGAACTGTACGAGCGCATCATCCAGGCCAGCAGCAACCCCGGCGACGTGGTGCTGGACATCTTCGCCGGCTGCGCCACCACCGCCGTCGCCGCCGAGAAGCTGGGCCGCCGGTGGATAGCCTGCGACATGGCCTACCGTTCCTGGACCATGCTCAAGCGCCGCTTCCACCTCAACGGCTACGCCCTCGCCGGCATGACCGACGCCACCCGCAACGCCCTTGGTGTCCACCAGACCGAGTTGCAGGAAGCGGTTTCCCGCACCATTGGCCCCAACGAGCTTCCGGAGCGGGACGACGAGGACCCGGCGCCCCACCACGACCTGAGCCCGGCCCGCCGCGGCCGGCGCTCCAGTGCCCAGACCGCCGGTTGGTCCGGCCGCATCCCCAAGGACGACGCCAAGAAGCTGCTCATCGACCGGTTCGGCCCCGTCTGCTGGGGCTGCGGCTACCTGCCCCGCCGTCCCAACGGCAGCCTTGACGATACCCTGCTTGAGGTGGACCACATCCGCGCCCGCCGGGCCAGCGAGGGCAAGCAGGGCAACGACGAACTCTATAACCTGGCCCTGCTCCACCGCACCTGCAACGGCATCAAGCGCAACAAGCTGACCCTGGAGCAGTTGCGGGAGCACAACGAGCTAAACGGCCTGCTGTGGGTCAACGACAAGAGCGAGTTGATAGACCTCTACGAGGCGGTCGAGTTTGCCAACGAGCAGATCGCCATGCACGTAGCCGAACACGGCTACCAACAGCCCGCGGCCAAGGACTAGAAGCACTTCCTTGGATGCGCAAGTGAAGCATGATTCCGATTGACGATAACATCATGCTGTGGCTCAAGGACCACAGCTTCTTGGCAGGTTGGATTGCGGCGGTATTAGCGGGATTAACTGTTGCGTGGTGGTGTGGTAAGACGTTTGTGATTCCCTTGTTAAAGCCGATATGCCGACAACCTTTCCATCGGCTAGAGAGAACGTTGCATAATCAGGTGAGACGTTACAGCATTTGGCGTACCCAACAACCCGTAATGAGATGGTTTGAATCCCTCGATCTCAGGTGGGTTAGTATAACTCAGTATCAATACGCTCTTGCTCCCAGCCAAGACTCCATGCGAAGTATACGGGTGTTTTCCCCAATGGAAGACCGATTGAAGCAACCTCGGCTGTCTCCGAAGTTGAACGACTATCTCATTGCTACTGCTATCGAACGCTTGGCCAGCAAGGGTCATCTGGTCAAACTACCGGAACCTCAAATAGGGAGTCCCTATTCGCACGGGGGTTATGCACCAGCCAAAGCAACAACATATACAATTGCTTACAATGCTGACCCCGCTGAGGCTAGTACTCAGTCAACCGAGAAATGATAGGTGGCGTAGTGGCACCCGCGATGGGGACGGCTTGATGATGGATCAGAGACATTTCGAAGAACCTCCGATTCCTGTGATGACTGA
>DAOUJS010000127.1:0-2006 GCA_034422355.1 Dehalococcoidia bacterium
TCGGTGTAGTTGCTGACGCCCATGGAGAAGAGCTCCAGCAGTTCCCGGCCCCAGTTCTCGTTGACGGCGTCCCTGTGGTTCTCGTTGTTGTCCAGCCAGAAGATCATGGCCGGGTTCTTGGATAGCTGGACCAGCATCTCCCGGTAATTGCCCATTCCGTACTTGCGGAACATGGTCAACTGTTCCAGCATCTGGTCGCAGTTGTCCACCTTGGCGTTGCCGGTGGCGAAAACGTGGTGCCAGAAGAGGGCCACCTTCTCTTCCAGCGGCCGCTGGGTGGTGATCATGTGGTACATCCAGTTGTACTGGCCCGGGGTGGGCGTGCCGCCGGGGAGCAGACAGCCCGGCAGGTAGCGCAGCAGCATGGCAGTCTTGCCCGACTGCCGGTCTTCCGGCGGATCGATCAGTTCATCCACCGTGGCCTCGTAGCCCATCGCAGTGTAGCGTTCGAGCTCCTCCTTGGTTGCGCCGAACCCTGCGCGGCGCATGAGATGGGCCAGCAGGGCAACGTCCTCTTTGTTAGACATCCAACAGCCTCCTTCTATATCGCTCTGGTCCCAAAGCTTCAACAACCCCACCGCCCGCGAAAGGCGCAGTCCGGCGAGGGTAGTTTCGCCCCGATAATATGCCATGCCGATATGGCTGTCAACGGCCCGCAGTCGTGGGTAGCGTTCCATTTCAGGTGGTACGAATAACAGGAGGCGAGCCGACGCGGAAATTTTGCTTTTCCTGTCAGATCTGGTCATTTCCGGACATCCCCACTCGCTGCCGGGTGGGGTCGGCACCGGAAAAATTTTGTTTTTCCGCCCAAATCCGCCCACTTTTCCGAAGTTTGGTAGTCCGTTGCCGACTGACCGGCGCGTTGACCGGATTTGGATGAGGCCGCGGCGACCCATGCTCTCCAGCGGCTTTCCATGACCCGGAGGCAACCGGTCTGCCGCACCCGGACACCCTCAATTGAATGTTTGCCCAACCCCATGCAAGATACAAGGGGCAAATGAAACCACCTAATCTCCCAACGGTTCCCGGTGTTGCCGACATCGGCTCAACGTCAGTCCCCGATACTACACCGGGCCGAATCCTGCTATCATAGGGCGGCGTTAACCGGCAGGAATCAATGCCGGAACCCGTAATATATTAAGGAGGTGACAGCCGTGGCGGACGACAGCATCAGGCTCAAGGCCATCAACCACATCACCTATAACGTCAAGAACAAGGATGCCGCACTCAAGTGGTACACCGAGGTCTTGGGACTGGGCCAGATTCCCAAGATGGTGGACAGTGACAACCTCTACTGGCTCCAGCTCCCCAGCGGGGCGATGGTGCATATCATCGAGAATCCCGACGCTCCATCGGCGCCCTCGCACCACACCGCCTTTGAGGTTGACGACATCGAGGCCGCCAAGGCCGACATGGAAAGCAAGGGGGTTGAGGTCACGGACATCAGCCTCCGTCACGACGGGCAGCGCGCCTGCTACCTGAATGACCCCGACGGCAACCGGATCGAGCTTTGCACCAAGTCCGGTTTCGGGGTACTGGTCTAGGTAGGCATATCCCCCGGATTTGGCAAGCGCGTTCACAACAAAACACGAGTCGTCCTGAATTTGGGGTACAGAAGGAGAGGGTTGGCAGGTAGGCGAGCCAGAGGGCGCTCAAAGCTGACCTGATTCGAGGAAGCGGTACCGCGACGTCGCGGTACCGCTTCCCGGTTTTATGGCGCCAGTTTCGCAGCAGGGGTTGAGCGCAGGGGTCCGGCAAGGACGGCAGGAAGGCGTGGAACAGGCTGACCATGAGCAACAGCCTGAGCCGGTTTTCCCAGAACCAGAGGCGAGGGCTCTCCATGTCCAGGCCGGTCTTGCAGGCCCGGCAGCACATCTTCACCTGCCGGAGGCGAGCCTAGTACTCAGTCATCACAGGAATCGGAGGTTCTTCGAAATGTCTCTGATCCATCATCAAGCCGTCCCCATCGCGGGTGCCACTACGCCACCTATCATTTCTCGGTTGAC
>DAOUJS010000128.1:0-35260 GCA_034422355.1 Dehalococcoidia bacterium
CCGGACGCCTCACCGGGTGGTGGTGATAGAGTTCGAAAACCTCGAGCGGGCGCGGGCCTATGCCAGCGACCCCGAATCCAGGCGGCTGGGCGAAATTCGGGACAGGAGCAGCACTTCCACGACCATCATCGTCGAGGGAGTGTAGCCCCCACCCCCGCAGCCGCAAGCCCACCACCAAGGAACGGCAGACCGTGCGCCGGTACACTGATCCAACGGTAGACCGGCACCGGCGCCATTGGGCCACGGCAACCATCCCCGAGCGCAATGCTCGTTGCGGTGCCTGCTGCCTGTCCCGGCTGGCGCGGTCGACTGACGGAAGGGCTCAATCTCAAAACGTGTTACAGTAGCCAAACCGTCATTCCCGCTTTCGCAGGAATCCATCCGGCGAAATTCCCAGTTGAAGGAGGCCATGCCCATGCTTACCCACAACTACACGTACCAGGAATGTCTGGACATCTCCAAAAGGGTCTCGTGGCTGGAAGACGATGTCCTGGCCGGCAAGAACTTCGACTTCTCCAAACGCTTTCTGCCCAACAGGTTGACCGGCGTCGACGAGATCGGATGTCTGAACGACAACGAGAAGCTTCTCCTGAATCAGATAATGGGCAACGGCTACTGCCACCTCTTCGCCTTCGTGGAGGAGTTCATCATCCCCACCGTAACCGAAGAGGCCATGAAGGACGTCTACGGGGATGAAATCAGGGCCCGCTCCCTGTTGCGGTTCGCCGAGGAAGAGCTGAAACATCAGGAACTGTTCCGGCGCTCGGTCGAACTCTTCGGCCAGGGATTCGGCGCCGAGTGCGATCTGATCCCCGGTCGTGAAGCGGTGGCAGAGGTGGTCCGTAGCAAGTCCAAGCTGGCCGTCATGATCCTGACCGCCATCATCGAATGGTTCACCCAGCTCCACTACATAGAGCATGTGCAGGACGACGCCGACCTTGACGGCCTCTTCCGGGACCTCCTGAGGTTCCACTGGCTGGAAGAGTCCCAGCACGCCAAGCTGGACACCCTGCTGATCGGCGAAGAGGCCGAGAACCTGACCCTTGAAGAGCGGGAAGCGGCAGTCGATGAGGTCCTGGAACTCGGCGGAGCCATCGACGGCCTTCTGCTTCAGCAGATTGGAATGAACATCGAGGCCCTCGAAAGAGCCAGCGGCCGGACCTTCACCGACGCCGAGAAGGAGGAGATAACCACCCATACTCAGCGGGCGTGGCGATGGACCTTCCTCGTGTCGGGCCTTCAGCACCCCAACATCGTCAGGGCCATCGGTGAGCTGACTTCCGAGGGTTCAGCAAAAATAGAAAACGCCGCCGCCGCCCTTTCAGCCTAGCATTGAGTCGAGACGGAAACTCCACCGTCTCTACCCATGCCATTCTTGATTTGACTCGGTACTAGCCAGTGGGCCTGCACCCAGTCACCGCCACGGCATCGGGTCGTACAGCTACCTTTATGTGGCCGCTGCCGGAGCGGTTGCCATTGTGTATCTCAATGGCAACCGCTAACAACGGAAGACGGCAGCAAAGCGTTTCCCTTGGGAACGCACACCGGTGCCGGAGATGTGTGGATTGCGACAGGCATCGAAACTGGAAGTGAAATTGAAGGTCAGATCACCCACTTTGGGAATTTCAAGATAGGGACCTGGGCATCAGTAGAACTGTCCGACGGCGGGACCATACCCCCGGCCGTGGAGGAGTGGATGTCCCAGCAATACCAGGGTGGCCCGCCCCCCGGCCCGAACAGCACTCCCACAGTCCGGCTCCCATTCCCCAGGAGCAGGCCAAGCCATGCGGACAATGAAATGGCCCCAAAGTGGTTCACGGAAACCGGCCAACCCCCAATCAGCTACGAATTTGGTCCAATAGGGTCTGAAACCTGGCCCGCCCACGCCTTGGATTAAGTCGTCCAGTGCCGTCCCCTAAAACACCAGCGTGTCCCCTTCTTTGCGTGGGAATGGGTGGGGCGCATGGACAAGCTCACCGCATTTTCGGCAGGACCCCTGAGCAGGCATGGCCTATTCCCAAAACAGGCGGAGTGTATTATCGTTGGGCACAGGAATCGCTGGGCCGGAAGCGGTCCTGCGAAATTGACCTAACCTACTTGGGATGATGGAGGTAGCCATGAAGTTGCTGCGAATCTCGGCCATCGAACACGTGCCCCTGGGGCCGGCCACTCCCATCGAGGGCTGGACCGGCGGCGAAGTCCACCGCACCCGCCAGCCGCTCTTGCCCGAGGGAACCAGCGAGCACTTCAGCAGCAGCGTGGTCAACTTTGAGAAGGGGGCCACCACGGGCTGGCATACTCACACCACCGACCAGATACTGGTCATTACCCAGGGCAACGGCATAGTGGCCAACGAGGAGCAGACGCTGGAAGTCAGCGTTGGCGACGTGGTGCAGATTCTGCCCGGCGAGAACCACTGGCACGGGGCAACGGCCGATTCCTACATGTCCCATATCACGATAACCGGCCTGGGGTAGTCCACTGAGAACGCCGCCCAACATCCGGCTGCCTCAATCGCATACGCGCGGGGCGGCGGGCGGCTGCCTCAAGGAGGTTCGGCGTGCCGGACGGGGAGCGGCGGGTAGGACCTGTCCCGGGTGGAAGGGGTTTACCTTCCGCAGCCTGCTGCTCCACGGGTTGGGCCTGGCGGCAAATGAAGTGACCGGGCCGCCGGTTCACTCTGCCAGACAGTCCAGTATCCCTTTGGCCAATCCAAGCAGTTCCTCCCGTGTGGCGACTATCCCGTGGTAGCCGTGCTCCGAGAAAGGAAACCGGTCCGTTTCCAGGGCCACGGCTATCAGGGGAACGCCGTTATCCGTCTCACCGGGTATGGTGTGGACCGTATGGCGGGTCAAGCGCCCCGCCGAATGCCACTGCTCATGGACTACGCTGGGCATGTCCGGTGGAAGACCGTTGCGAATCGTCATAGCATTTCCTCCATTGCACGGGATTCCCGCGAAAGCGGGAATGACGGGTTGGATGCAGATATTATCCAGGCATCAGGCCGGGCTGTTCTTCTGGCGGCGTGTGGGTCGGAGTAAGTATAACCGGAAGATGGGTCGCATGATGGACCGGGTTGGTAATGGTCGTTTGAACTTCCCCCGCGCGACTCCGCCATTACGTCTCCCTGTA
The DNA here is from genome assembly GCA_034422355.1 of Dehalococcoidia bacterium. Lineage (GTDB taxonomy): Bacteria > Chloroflexota > Dehalococcoidia > Lucifugimonadales > UBA3495 > CATOSP01. The sequence continues at coordinate 3,133 of DAOUJS010000128.1, forward strand.
TCCCGCATTCGTCTACGTAGAGCCTGTGCTTGCTTCTCTGCAACACAATCTCCGTTCACGCAGCCAATATGGCTTGCAACGATAAGGTCCGGCGGTTACATCTCGGTTACGTTTGTTTAATGAATGACTGCCACGTTCAGAGTAAGGAGCCGGATGTTCCCGGTCAATGACGGGAAGGGTCTCTTGATATTGACTCCCACGCCGGTGTGGGGCCTGGTGCCCACTTCAACCAACCCTCAGGCAGGTCCATTAGGGTATCCCTGCCAGGTACGCTCACTCCGGCGTACCGCGCACCGTTGGCGGGGGTATAATGGGCGCAACCGGATATACGAGAGGTCTTCCCATGCCCCTGCGAAAACGGCCCGGCGTCGCCGTGGTTGAAGTCCACGGCGTTATCGGCACGAGAGTCCGAATCCCCGTCTATGAGCGCCTGTTCGACTCCATAGCCAAGAGCAAACGCCACGGCGCTCTGGTAGTGGACATCGACTCTCCCGGCGGGTCCGCATCGGGGTCGGAAGTCCTGTACTACGCCATCAGGAAAGTCGCCGCGGCCAAGCCTGTAGTCGCCTACGTGCGGGGCATGGGCGCGTCGGGGGGGTACTACTTGTGCTGTGCCGCCAGCCGCGTTTTTGCGTTGCCCAGCGCCCTGGTCGGCTCCATCGGCGTCATCTACCTGCGCCCGGTCCTCCAGCAACTGCTGGGCAAAATGGGCGTCGAGTTCTCGGTGTTCAAAGAGGGCCGTCTCAAGGACATGACCGGCTTCTGGCGTAGTCCCACCGACGAGGAGGAGGAGAAGTTCCAGGGCCTGCTGACTGACATGTACGCCAACTTTATCGCGGTGGTCTCCTCCGGGCGTTCCATCGACAAGGAACAGGTCCTGGAACTTGCCACCGGCGAGGTATTCACGGCGAGCCGGGGGAAAGACCTGGGGCTGGTGGATGAATTCGGAGGGCTAGACCAGGCCGTCGAGGCTGCCGCCGGAATGGCGGGCGTAACTCCAAGGCCGGTGTGGGTGCGCCCCCGCCGTCCATTCTCGGAGCGGCTTATGGGGCGTTTCGGGAACAACCAGGGGTTGGGGACGGCCTTGGCCGGGGAACTGCCGCGGCTCCTGGCCGGAGGCATCTACTACATAGAGCCGTCCTGCCTGCTGGGAGATTATACCGGCGGCTAAGACCGGGACTATCCGGGGGAGTAGCATGAAGCGCATCTACGTCGCCGTCCTGGTACTGACCTTCGCCCTGGTCCTGGCGGGAGGCACTGCGCCAGACACGTCGGCGACCGACGTCTTGGACATCCATCCCGGCGTCCGGCCTTCCCCCACGTCCTCCGGCTCGGCCCAGATCGCGGCCCGCTACGACGCCAACGGCAACAACATGATCGAAAAGTCCGAGGCCATCGCGGCGATCAACGATTACCTGTTCGGCGATGGCTCCATCGCTAAGGCCGACGTGATAGCTATCATCAACCTGTACCTGTTCGGGGGCCTGATCGACCCGAACGCAGAGAAAGGGTATATGTTGGCGCTCATCAACCAGGAGCGGATGAAGGCTGAAGTCCCGCCCGTTGCCCCCGGCGACAACACTGCCGCCCAGACCCACGCCGAGTCCATGCTGGAAAACTGCTTCTCGGGCCACTGGGGCGTTGACGGCCTGAAACCGTACATGCGGTACAGCCTGGCCGGGGGGTATCAGTACAACCCGGAGAACGTCTCAGGCCTGAGCTACTGCATCACCCCGAGCGACGGCTACCAGACTACCGGCGTCAGGGAGGGAATCCGCAGAGCCATGACGGGCCTGATGGACAGCCCAGGGCATCGCCGCAACATCCTGCGCCAGTGGCACCGGAAGGTGAACATCGGCCTGGCATGGGACGACTACAATATGATGGTCGTCCAGCATTTCGAGGGAGACTATGTCGAGTATGACCGCCTGCCCTCCATTGAGGGGGATGTCCTGTCTTTCTCGGGCCAAGCCAGGAACGGAGTGCAGCTTGCCGATGAATATGACCTGAGAATATCCTTGAATCACGATCCCTTGCCTCACGCGCTCACCCCGGGCCAACTCGCCAGGACCTATTGCTACGATAATGGCCGCAATGTCGCGTCCTTCAGAACGCCGCTGGAGGAAGGGTACACGTACACGGAGGACGAATTCAGCACCACTTACACGCCATGCCCGTCTCCCTATAACGTTTCACCCGATACGCCTGCTCCCGGCTCACCTGCAGAAGCGCACGACGCCTGGCGCGAGGCAAGGGACGCCAGTTTCCAAATCGAACCCCAAAGCATCACCGTTCCCTGGATTACCGCGTCCCTGTGGACCGCCGGAGAGGATGGATTCGCCATGTCCGCAGACATTTCACGGGTCCTCCGCGAGCACGGGAGCGGAGTCTACACCGTCGTCGTGTGGGGCGTCATAGACGGTGAACGTGTGCCCATCTCCCGATACTCAATGTGGGTAGTGAGGGAGGAGTAGCCCGCCAGAAGATGTGCAGGGGACAACTAGCCCGGTAACCTCTTCCGGCTCTGTCCAATACTCCTTCCCCCTCTGGGAGAGGGTCAGGGTGCGGGCGTTTCCAGTTTCTTGGCTTCCTGCCAGAGGGCTTCCTTTTCCATGAGCGGGAGGCTGTCGAAGTCGAGGCCGCGCCGGGCTGCCAGTTGCTCCATCGAGAGATACCGGCGTCGGAAGCGGGCGTTGGCCTGGCGCAGGGCGTCCTCGGCGTGGACGTCCATCCAGCGGGACAGGTTGACTATGGTGAACATCACGTCGCCCAGTTCGTGTACGCGCTCGTCCTGATTTGAGGCCCGGCGGAGTTCCTCCACTTCTTCAACCAGCTTGTCCAGCACGCCCGAAACGTCGTCCCACTCGAATCCGGCGCGGCCCACCCGGTCCTGCAAAAGCTGAGCGTAGGTCAGGGCCGGGAGGTCCCGCGGGATACCATCGGCCACAGAGCGTTGTCCGCCCTGGCTCTTGCGCTCGGCTTCCTTGATGCGCTCCCATTTGCGCTCCACCTCCCGGGCATCCGCGGCGGTTTCCCCGCCGAACACATGGGGGTGGCGGCGCACCAGCTTATCGTTGATGTGGGCCAGCACCTCTTCAACGCTGAACTCGCCGTTCTCCCGGGCGATGTCGGCGTGGAATGCCACCTGCACCAGAATGTCGCCAAGCTCCTCGGCAAGGGCCTGAGGGTCGTTGCTGTCGATGGCCTCCAGCACCTCGTAGCACTCTTCCAGGAGGTTGCGCTTCAGGGAGGCATGGGTCTGCTCCCGGTCCCAGGGGCAGCCGCCGGGGGCGCGGAGCCGTTCAACGATGTCGAGCAGAGACTGGAACTTGGTCATGTCCATATCGGGGATGTTGTTATTGGTCATGGGCGGATTATAGACGGGCCGGGAATTGCTTCTCAAGAGAGGCGGTGATACCTTAGACCGCCTATGAGAGGTGGCCGGAGAAACATTCCGTCGTTGGTGTCCGGTGGGCTGTTCGCGCTGTGCGTTCCCCTGTTCCTGATTTGCGCCAGCGTTGCCTGGGCGTTCAACGACCCCGGAGTGTACCACCGAGGCTTTCAGAAGTACCACGTATCCGCCTCCTCCGGAATTGAGGAAGCAGAACTGCGGGAGGTAGGGGCCGGGTTCCGCGACTATTTCAACTCTCTAGAGGAGCCGTTGGACATCCGGGCCGGGGTCTACGGGGAGGACCGGGCGCTGTTCAATGACCGGGAAGTCCACCACATGCGGGACGTGAAGCGGCTGGTCTGGGGGGTGTACGCCGTAGCCGTGCTGACGGCGCTTTACCTTGCCGGATGCATTGCCTGGGTTTTGACATCCGGCGAGGGGGACGCACTACGAAGGCTGGCGCGACGATGCGTATGGGGCGGCGGGGCTACCATTGCGGCTATCGTGCTGTTCGGGGTGTTTGCCCTGACCGGGTTTGCGGCGCTGTTCACCCTATTCCACCAGATCAGCTTCACCAACGACCTGTGGCAACTGGACCCGCGCACGGACTACCTGTTGGTCCTGTTCCCCCTGGGGTTCTGGTTCGATGCCACGGCGACCGTGGCGCTGCGCGCCGCGACGGGGGCGCTGCTGTTGGTGGCGGGCGGGGGCGGATACCTGGTGTACCGGCGGCGGTCCGGCGGTGCGCTCTAGGCGTCTATGCTGCGGGACGGATTCCCGGATAGTGGTTTGGCCGATACAGCTTTTTCAATAGTTTCTGCGAGCCACGTATCGAGGCCCTTGCCGTCGGCTTTCGCTGCGGCCTCGGCTGTGTTATAGACAGTCTCAGGCAGCCTCTATACGGATGCCCCTGGTGAACGGCTTGTCGGGTTTCCGCCCCTTCTCCTCGCACGCAGCCAGGTAGTCGTCTATGGAGAAGTGAAACTCTTCATTAAGCTGCTCCACAGTGTCGCCGTAAAAGAAAATGATGTCGGCGATGTTCACAACATCGCCGATGAACGCACCTTCTTCTTCGTCGAACTTGTACGAAGCCTGGTATCCCCTATACTCCATCATGGCTCTATTCCTGCCTCAATCAGGAAGCTCCGCACGCGCTCGACGGCGCTCTTGGGAGCTTCTCCTACTGGGCGAGGTCTATGCACAAGGGACTCTGCGCCGTTGAACTCAATCTTTATCCTGGACCCGCACGCTCTTGATACTCGCGCCGTAGGCGAGCAGCAATGACTCAATATCGGCCCATCGAATGTTCGCAAGGTGGGCCGCCGGAAAATAGCAACGGGAGTCCTGCGGCACCTGCTATTCAGGCACCCATGTTGACCCGTTCAGGCGGTCTGAAGGGAAGACCGGCGTCAAGCAGCCGAGTTGCCGGGACAGGTGGGCCTAGTGGCCGCAGCCGCAGCCTCCGGCCCCGCAGAAACCGCCGCCGCCCACGGGGGGCATGGGACTGAAGTCCATCTCGCCGGAGCCGCCCCGGGTGATGGAGGCGAACACGGACAGAGCGCGGCGGGCAGGCTGTTCGCAGTTGGGGCAATCCGCTCCGGTGGCGCTCATTGGCTGGAGCTTGTCGAATTTATGATCGCAGGTCGGGCAGAAGTATTCGTACAACGGCATGGTGCAATCTTCCTTATCAAGTATGGCCGGATGGTCTGACTCTGTGCATCCGGCGGACAAAAGTATTGACCTGAATCTAACCGACACGGTGATGACCGTCAAGTGGCAGCTTTCCCCGTAGGCGTGATACGCATCGCTTGACACCATTTCCGGCGGGTGTCAGACTAACCCACGGTTGCCTGATTAACGGCGCCAAACCGGCCGACGGTTCTGGGGAGGGCCGTCGGTTGCACAATCGAAACACAGGAGGAGAAAATGGCCGACGTCAGGATCGAAGTGCGAGCAAACGGCCCCAACCGCGTTACCGGTCCCATAGAGATCGTGGACCAGAGCGGCAACAGCTACACCCTGCCCGATGGTCAGTGGGTTTCCCTGTGCCGCTGCGGGGCGTCCGAGAACAAACCCTATTGTGACGGTTCCCACCGGGACTGCGGCTTCGAGGCTGCCAGCGAGGCAAAGTAGCCCAATCATAGCTCTCATCGAGGGACGGGTCCCATCCGCCGCTCCCCGGCTGGTAAGGTGTTATGGGGCGGCGTTCTCGGGAAGTCCCAGCGTCCGGCCTGATTGGTCAGGAGCGGGCCGGGAGCATTGGCCTTGGCACATGAACAGGCCGGGGATGTTTGTCCCCGGCCTGTTGTTCGTTGTGTAGGAGGGTCTCCTCTAGCCTGGCCGGTACATCTTCCTGACCCGGCGCACCGATTCCAGCCGGTCCTCGGCCAGCCGGTCGGCGGCTGCGGCGGTGGAGATTTCCTCCTCCCTGGAAATGGCTATGATGCGGCCCATTATCTCGTAGATGCGCTCCGTTTTCTCCCGGGCGCGCTCCTCGCTGTAGGGCGCTCCCAACTCCACGGACACGTTGATGATCCCCCCGGCGTTGATCACGTAGTCCGGCGCGTACAGGATGCCGCGCCGGTGCAATTCCTCGCCGTCGGCCTCGGTGAGCAACTGGTTGTTGGCCCCGCCCGCCACGATCCGCGACTTCAGGCGAGGAATGGAATCCGGGTTGATGACACCGCCGAGAGCGCACGGGGAGAAGATGTCGCAGTCCATGTCGATGATGTCATCGGGCGGCGCCACGTCGATGCCCATGTCCCTTGCCCGGTCCAGGGCTTCTTCGTGGATGTCCGTGACCACGATCCGGCTGTCCTCTTCAAGCAGGTGATGGGCCGCTTTGGTGGCGACCTTGCCGAACCCCTGCATGGCGATTTTCTTCCCCGCCAGGGAGTCGGAACCCCATACCTCTTTGGCGCAAGCCTTCATGCCCATGTAGAGGCCCAGGCCGGTCATAATGGAAGTGTCGCCGCTGCCCCCAGCAGTGGTTGGGAGTCCCACCACGTAGTCCGTTTCCTGGTGGATGTACTCCAGGTCGCGGGAAGTGCTGCCGACGTCGGTGGTAGTCAGGTAGCGGCCTCCCAGGGTCTCGACGAACCTGCCGTAGGAGCGCATCAACGCCTCAGTCTTGTCCGCCCGGGAGTCGGCGATAATCACGGCCTTGCCGCCGCCTAGGGGGATATCCGCCGCCGCCGACTTGTAGGTCATGGCCTGGGAGAGACGAAGCGCATCGTCCAGCGCCTCGGCCTCGCTGGCGTAGGGCCAGATGCGCACGCCGCCGCAGCCCGGCCCCAGGGTCGTGTCGTGGATGGCTATGATGGCCCGCAGGCCGACTCCGGGGTCGGTACAGAACAGCACCTCCTCGTATCCCCCCTTGCCCATTCTGTTGAGAATATCCATGCTTGCCACCTCCTCCGGCAAATGTATCCCGGCTGGACTCATCCCCCGCGGGTTAGGGGGGTGTGAGACGAAATCTGGTCTGGAATCACTTGCCTGTCATTGCGTTTTCCAATGACTAATATCTATTATAGACCTACTATGCCCATAATGAAACCGCTGATTTGACTACGAATTCAAGTTATTGTGAATCCCGTAGAGTGCAGTCTTTCTATAGATGACCGCCAGGTATAACCGATTGAGTAGATTCATGCCCAGGGTTATAATCATTAACGGCGAAACGAGTTTCCAGAGACTTGTCACACTATTCGATGAGGAGGTATGGGGCAATGGCACAGCAAGCGATGCACGCCCAGATGGGTGGGGAGACTGGCGGCGCGGAGGAACTGGTCCCGGCGGGATCGGTCACCTTCGGACTGGAATACCGCACCAATGTCGGAGCCATGAATGACGAAGGTATCTGCATCCACGTCTACGGGAACGAGATTGCCGGGGACGACAAGGAGCTGCTCCGGTTCGACTGTTTCCGCATCAACCCCCACTACCATTACCGCAACAAACCCATGAACAAGAACATCCGGCTGGAGCTGGACTTCACGGCCGAGGGGGACCCACTGGCCTGGACGCTGGACAAGATCAGAAACCGGCTGCCCATCATGCTGCTGCGCTGCGATGCCGACGACGTGGCCCGCGGCATGGACCAGCGGGACGTGAACGCCGTGCTGCCCAAGATAGTGGCCTGGGCGGAGACCAAGACCCACCAGCGGGGATAGCGGATAACAGTCAGTCCGCGGCAACGAGATGCCGTTGACTTGGAAACTATCTCAAACCCAGTCCGCACTGCCTAAATCCGCTCCTCTGCTGAAACCTGGACCCTCTACGAGTGTGCCGGCCATTCGCCGCGTAGAGGGTCCGCGTTTTCATCGGTTGAAGAATATGGATTCCCGCTTTCGCGGGAATGGCAGCTTGGTGCCGTAACGCACTTTGAGATAGTCTCTTGGCGGTCCCAGGGTATGACGTTGCGTTCAGCAGTTGAGCAGGAGATCAGGGACCTGATTCGGAAGAATGGGCGAATTACATTCGCCCGGTTCATGCAGGTCTGCCTGTACTCGCCCAATGGAGGCTTTTATTCCCGCCGGGGCAACAGTATCAGCTCCCACTTCGGGACATCTGCCACGAGTCACCCGGTCTTCGGCGCCCTGATCGCACGGCAACTGGAGCAGATGTGGCACATCCTCGGATCCCCGCCCGTTTTCCATGTGATCGAGGCAGGTTCCGGCGACGGCGCCCTGGCCCAATCCATCGTGGATGCCTGTTGGCGGACGGCCCCCGGGTTCGCCCGGGCGCTTTGCTATGTCGCTGCGGACTACGAGCCTGGACTGCTCCAATCACCTGCCCACACCATTGGCTGGGCGAACGGGGCTGGAGACCAACCATCACCAGGAGGGCAAGGCGCGGTCTCCGGAATCCAACGGGTTAAAACCGAAGGAGTCCGGGCCTTCCGAAATGTTGTCGGCTGCATCTTGTGTAATGAACTGGTCGACAACTTCCCTGTCCACCGGTTCGCCATCCAGGATGGAAGAGTCAAGGAAGTCTTCGTCACATTGGCGGGGGGGAATCTCACCGAAGTCCTGGACGAGCCGTCCTTGCCTTGCATCGAAAAGAGGCTGGCCAGCCTGGGTTTATCCTTGGCTGAAGGGTATAGGGGCGAGGTGAACCTGGCTATTGAGGACTGGACCGGCCAGCTTTCCAGGTCCCTGGACCGCGGGTTTGTTCTCACTATCGATTACGGTCAACCGGCCGCCGGCATCTACTCGCCCCGGAATGCCCAGGGTACGCTGGTCTGCTTCAACCGGCACGTCATCAGCAGCGATCCGTACCGGAACATCGGGCAACAGGACATTACCTGCCAGGTGGACTTTACCTCCCTTATGCGGGCGGGCGACCGGCATGGTCTGGCCACGGTGGGCTACACCCTGCAGAGCCAGTTCCTGATGAACCTTGGCTTCTCCTCGTTCCTCGAGGCCCTCGAGACGCAAGGCCCCCAGATCTGGGGTTTATCCGCCGCCCGAATGGAACTGAGCCGCATGGCCATGATGACCCTGGTGGACCCGGAGGAGTATGGCGGCTTCAAAGTGCTTGCCCAAGTCAAAGGGAACGGGCTGGAAACTGGTCTCCTGGGATTCAAGCCCCAGACTTGGAGTTAAGCCAGCAAAGGTGACAGGCATATCATTCCGCTCGCCGGCGTACTGAGAACACCGTCCCATACCAAACTTCCGGCCGGGGAACGGCGGACAGGACCCGTCTCCCGTAGATTGCAATTGGGCGGCCGGTAGTTTAGGTACAGTTCACTGACGACGGGGGATGGGAAATGTCGCCGAACTCTTTGGTGCATCCGCACTGCCGCGCCTCAAATTGGTATACTCTCTCTTGCCTGGGCCGGACGGGTTCGGAAAACCCCAGATCTGAAGTCGTGGCGGATAGGACCCGTCCCCAGTACGGAAACCGATTGAACGGTTGGGAGTGTAAACCCGATGCTGGAAATGAGGAGCCTGGTCTCAGAGGAGTTCGCCGAGTGGTGCCGGGTGGAGTCCCGCGCCCACAGCAACCGGCTGAACGCCGACCCGGCGGAGCTTCTGCCCCATTTCGACCTGGACCGCTCCATCGCCGTCTTCGACAACGGGAACCAACCACCCAAAATAGTGGGCGGCTCCCACTCCCACCTGCTGGAGATGTCCATACCGGGAGGCGCGTCCGCGGTCGCTGGGGTGGCCAACGTTTACGTGCTGCCGACCCACACCCGGCGCGGGATCCTGACCAGGATGATGCACCACCAGTTGAACGACATCCACGAGCGCGGCGAACCACTGGCCGCGCTTTTCGCCACCGAAAGCGTCATCTACGGCAGGTTCGGCTACGGTGTCGGCTCGGTCCATGAGCGATGGACCATAGAGCGCCCCTACAATGCCTACGCCCGGCGGCATGAAGCCCGTGGCCAGCTCACATTCGTGGAACCCGAGGACATTACAAAAGACCTTCCCGAGGTGTCCCGGCGCAGCACCGAGGGGCGCCCCGGAGTGTTCGAGAAGCCTATGTACCGCTGGGAACGGGAGTCCCGGGACCCGGAGCACCGCCAAGGGGGCCGGGGAGGGACATTCTACGTCGTTTACGAGGAAGACGGGCGTCTGGACGGCTATGCCGCATACCGCACCGGCGGAGGGGTCCTGACCGTCAATGAGTTGATGGCAACCACCAGGGAAGCGGCCACCGCGTTGTGGCGGTACTGCTTCGACGTGGACCTGATCGCCAATACCGAGGCGTTGAAGCGCCCCGTGGACGACCCGCTGCCGTGGATGCTTGCCGACCCGCGCCGGTTGCAGAGGTCGGCCCGGGACGGGATGTGGCTGCGGGTGGTGGACGCCCGCGCCGCCCTCGAACAGCGGGTTTACATGGAGAGCGGCCGCCTGGTGATCGAGGTCCGCGATGAGGTATGCCCCTGGAACGACGGGCGGTTCGAGTTGGAGGGGTCTCCGGAGGGGGCCGCTTGCCGTCCCACTACCCTGTCCCCGGACCTGAGCATTACCGTTTCCGCGCTGGCCTCCACCTACCTGGGCGCGGTCAGCTTCAGCACTCTTTACGGGGCCGGACTGGTGGACGAGCATACTCCGGGTGCGCTGCTTCGGGCCGACCGCATGTTTGAGGCCAATCAAAAACCCTGGACGCCGCATAACTTCTAGCCCGCGGCGGCTGGGGTTTGCGCAGCCCGGCGGCGCGGAATCCACGGACTGTCGTGCCGATACTCCTTCCGGCACAACCGGCCGGAGTCCCATGAGAGCAACCCGTCATTTCCGCTTTCGCGGGAATCCACTAATCCATGCACCCCCTTCCCCGCGCTACCGCAGGCCCGCCCCTCACTGAGCATCACAACGCACAGGAGGCCCCAATATGCCCAAGACCGTCTACCTCGCCAACCCCTACGGGTTTTCCGCGCAGCAGAAAGCGACGCTGCTCCCGCCCATCGTGGCGACGCTGGAGTCCCTGGGGCTGGAAGTCTGGGAACCCTTTGCCCGAAACAACCAGGTGGACTTTACCCAAGAGAGATGGGCATACGAGATAGGCCAGCGGGACTTCCAGGACGTGGCGGCATCCGACGCCACCTTCGCCGTGGTCAACGGGGTCCCCCCCGATGAGGGGGTGATGGTGGAACTGGGCATGGCCATCGCGCTGGGCAAGCCTACCTTCCTGTTCCGGGACGACTTCCGCCGCGCCACCGACAGCGGCGAGTACCCGTTGAACCTGATGCTCTTCACCGGCCTTCCTCGGAATGGCTGGCAGGACTATTACTACACTTCCCTTGAGGAGATAACATCGCCAGAGAAGGCCCTGGCACAGTGGGCCAACAATCGGTCATAGCGACTTAGCAGCCATGATCGGCAGATTTGATTTGCAAATCTTGTCCAGTTGCTGAACGGGACCCCGTACCCAGTAATGAATCCCGGACTCGCCTTTTGCGAATCCGGGATGTGAATTGATTGGGAAATGTGGTTAAAATAGGCCCATTCAACCAGTATCAATTTCCCCGAACGGAACAGGACTCCCCAATACGCCAGTGAGGAGAGTGAGATGACAAGTCCTCTGCAACAGGCATCCAGCGGCGATGCCGGACAGGACAAGTATATTGGCACATTCGACGTATTGATCATCGGGGCGGGTGTTACAGGTTTATATGCCCTGTACCGCCTGCGGGAGATGGGTTTCTCCGTCCAGTCTTTTGAGGACGGCAGCGGCGTGGGCGGCACCTGGTATTGGAACCGCTATCCCGGTGCCCGCTTCGACTCCGAGAGCTATACCTACGGCTACTCCTTCTCCGAGGAGTTGCTCCAGGAATGGGACTGGAAGGAACTCTACTCAGGCCAACCCGAAAACGAACGCTATCTCAACTACGTGGCCGACAAGTTCAACCTGCGCCCCCTCATTCAATTGAACTCCCGCATCGCGTCCGCGACCTACGATGAAGGCGACTGTTCCTGGCAGATCGAGACTGTGGATGGCCGGCGCGCCCGGGGGCGGTTCCTGATTACCGCGGTCGGCCTGCTTTCGGCGCATTACGTCCCCGACTTCGAGGGTCTGGACACTTATCAAGGCAGGTGGTGCCACACCGGGCGTTGGCCCAAGGAAGGGATGGACCTGGCTGGCAAGCGCGTGGGCGTCATCGGCACCGGCGCCACCGCCGTCCAGTTGATCACCGAAATTGCAAAGGAAGTCGGCCACCTCACCGTGTTCCAACGCACCGCCAACTACTGCGCGCCGCTCCGGAACCAGGAAATCGACGACGAAATGCAGGCCGAGATCAAGGCCAGCTACCCGGAGATATTCCAGAAGTGCATGGAAACCCCCGGCTCGTTCATGCACCAGTTCGACCCCCGCTCTGCCCTGGAAGTGTCCCAGGAAGAGCGGATGGAGCAATACGAGCGGCTCTGGCAGGAGCCGGGATTCAAGAAATGGCTCTCCAATTTCTACGACGTGATGATGCCCGGCGAGGTCAACGAGGACTACGCCGAGTTCGTCCGCAACAAGATACGCGAGCGGGTCCACGACCCTGTGGTCGCCGAGATGCTGGCGCCCAAGGACCACATGTTCGGTTCCAAGCGCCTGCCCTGCGAGAGCGGTTACTACGAGGTATACAACCAGGACAACGTGCTGCTGGTGGACGTGCGCAGCGCGCCCATCAAGCACATCACCCCCACGGGACTCATGCTCGAAAACGGCAGCGAGTATGAGTTGGAGGTGATAATCTTCGCCACGGGCTACGACGCCGTCACCGGCTCCCTGAACCGGATCGACATCCGCGGCGAAAATGGGAGGTCCCTGAAGGACAAGTTCGCCAACGGGCCGCGCACCTACATGGGCATCCAGAGCGCGGGTTTCCCGAACCTGTTCACCGTCAACGCCGCCTCGGTGGGCAACTTCGTCCGGGCAGCTGAGCCTCTGGTGGACTGGGTGAGCGAGTGCATCCGCTACGTCCACGACAACGAATACGCGACCATTGCCCCGACCCTGGAAGCAGAGGACGAATGGGTGAGGCACGTCAACGAGGACGGCGCAAATCTCCTCCGGTCGAAGGCCAACTCGTGGTTCGTCGGGGCGAACATTCCCGGCAAGGCCCGGGCGCTTCTCACCTCCCCTGACACGGCCCCGGTGATGCGGGCCAAACGCGCCGAGGTGGCCGCCAACGGCTACGAGGGGTTCGAGCTTAGGTAAATCGAGAGTAATCAGTGGATAGGAAAGAGTCCCCCGCTGACCACTCTCCGCCGGTCAATATAATAGCGGAATTGGGAGGGATACATGCTCAAACTCAAATGGTCCAGTGCTGCCGCAATGATGTTGGCTGCGATGCTGGCCGTGTCAGTGATGGCCTGCGGTCCTGCGGAAACCGTCGTCAAGGAAGTGCCCGTGGAGAAAGTGGTCACCGAGAGGGTGATTCAGACCGTCGAGGTGCCCAAAGAGGTTGTTGTGCGGGATGAGGTGGTCAAGCAGATAGAAGTAGAGAAGATCATCACCCAGGAAGTCCCCGTAGAGAAAATCGTCACCAAAGAAGTAACCAGGGAAGTCGTCAAAGAGGTAGAGGTGGAAAAGAGGGTCGAAGTGCCGATGCAGGCGCTCGAACCCCTGATTGTCGGCCACCTCAACGCCTTCACCGGATCCCTGTCCTACTTCGGCGAGTCCCACGCCAACAGCATCAGCCTGGCGGCGGACCACATCAACCGGGCTGGCGGCATCCAGGGAGGCTCCGTGGTCCTGGTTCACCGCGATACTGGCGTCAACCCCGTACAGGGTGTCTCCGCCGCTGAGGACCTGGTCAACGTGCAGGGCGCGGTGGCCATCGTGGGCGCTCTGGCCAGTGGCGTCACCATCCCGGTTGCGACCTCGGTCACCGCCCCCAACGGAGTGGTGCAGATTTCCGGCTCCTCCACCGCTCCGGGCATAACGGTGCTGGAGGACAATGATTTCCTGTTCCGCACCGCGCTGTCCGATGCATCCCAGGGCGTGGTGCTGGCCGAGCTGGCTGATGATTTGGGCTACGAGAGTGCCGGCATCCTGTTCATCAACAACGCTTACGGAGAGGGGCTGGCCAACCAGTTTACCGAGTCATTCAAGGCTATGGGCGGCACGGTGACCGCATCGGTGCCCCACGAAGACAGCCAGCCGACCTACGTTTCCGAACTGGAGAAGGCCACCGAAGGAGACCCCGACGTCCTGCTTGCCATGAGCTACCAGCAGGCCGAGGTCTACCTCCGCGAGGCCCTAGAGGGCGGCTACGCCGATACCTTCATGTTCGTAGACGGCACCAAGATTCCCCAGTCCTTTGAAGCCATCGGATGGGACCTGCTGGAAGGCAGCCACGGCACCGGGCCGGGTTTCGAGGCCAATCCGTCCACCCAGGCGTTCATCGACTCCTACAATGAGACATACGGGAATGAGCCTGAACACCCCTTTATGAACGAGACATACGACGCAATGGTCCTCATCGGCCTGGCCGCGGCCAAGGCGGGCAGCACCACCGACTCGGCGGCCATCCGAGACGCCCTGCGCGACGTGGCCAACGCCCCCGGCGAGGTGGTAAGGCCCGGAGTCGCGGGCATCAAGGAGGCCATGAGGCTCATTGCCGAGGGCCAGGACGTCAACTACGAGGGCGCAGCCGGGTCGGTGGACCTGGACGAAAACGGCGACGTGATCTCCGGCCACATCGAAGTCTGGAAGATAGAAGGCGGCGAAATCGTTTCCGTCCGCCAGGTCCCGGTCACCCTGGGCCAGTAGCCCGGACGCATCAACGGCTCCAACCCGGTTCCGGGCAAATGCGACACGCCACCGGCTTAGATCGGCAGGCGTGTCGCTTTATACCCATCTTGCCTCTCGGGGAGCAGGAAAATGGGAACGTTCCACCAATGGATTGAAGTCGGAAACCCGGCCAACGGCGAGTTCCAATGGGTCAACGCCCTGGTCGATACCGGCGCGGCCCACTCGATGATGCCGGCATCTCTCCTGACCCAAACGTTGCACCTGTCGCCAAAGGAGGAACTGACGGTCAGGTTAGCCGATAACTCCAGGCGGCGTTACGGCCGGGGAGAGGCGAAGTTCAGGATCGAGGGGCGGGAGATGCACGGCCCGGTGCTCTTTGGCCCTGAGGGCCGCTACCTGCTGGGCGCGTCTGCCCTCCAGATATTCGACCTGTTAGCCGACACCACCAACCACCGGCTAATCCCAACGCCCGAAATCACTCTCTAACCCCGGTCCCGGACCGGCCTCCCGCTTCCGGCCCGGCAACCCGGGTCACCCGGCGCTCCTCGCCGAGGATTCCCCCGGGCCGCAGCAGTATAACCGCCACGATAAGGACCCCTATCATAAACAGCCGGAAACTGGGATCGGACAGTATGCCCGGCAGGGACTGGGTGGCAACCCAGATACCCCACACCACCAGCGCGCCCAGAACGGCCCCCTTGTTGTTGGCCGAACCTCCCACCATCAGCATCGCCCAGATGATGAACGTCGCCAGCATCGGGTCAAAGGTCAACGGCGAGAGAAACCGGATGTGGTGGGCATACAATGCGCCCCCAATGCCCATGATCATCGCTCCCAGGATGAACGCCTGTAGCTTGAACCTGAAAACGTCCTTTCCGCTGGCCTCCGCCGTCACCTCGTCCTCCCGGATGGCCCGCAGCACCCGCCCCCAGGGGGAATGCACCGCCCGCTGCAACGCCAGGTATATGACCGCCAGCACAAGGAACACCACCACCACGTACAGGTAGCCGTAGTGCTCCGGCGCTATCCAGTCGCCCAGGAACTTGGGAATGCGGTACAGTCCCTTCGAGCCGTTGGCCAGCCACTTTTCGTTCAGGAAGAAGAAGCGCACCGTCTCGGCTATGCCCAACGTCGAGATTGCCAGGTAGTCGTCCCTAAGCCGCAGCGTTATGTACCCGATGACCAGGGCGATAACGCCGCAGCACAGTGCCGCCGCCGCCATCCCGAAGAAGAACCAGGCGTCGATCCCCCAGTCCAGGAACCCGACGCTCGCCCAGTTGCCGCCGAACTTGAAGTCCTCGAACAGGGCCGGGTCCGGCGGTGAGGTGGTCAGCAGCGCCGAGGTATAGGCCCCCAGGGCGAAGAACCCGGCGATGCCGATGTTGAACAGGCCGGTGAACCCCCAATGCACGTTCAGCCCCAGGGTGAAGACCCCGTAAATGCCTCCCATAATGGCGAATGCGACCAGGTAGCCCGCAATTCCCGCTAGGTCCATGCCCCGTGTCCCTTTTGTCGCGCGCTGTAGTCTCCCGAGCGTCGTCCGGTCCAGGATTGGGAGTAAATCAATTCCGCCCACCTCCGAATATGCCCCGCGGCCTTACCAGCAGCATGGCAATCATGATTGCGAAGGCCACCGCGGGTTTGTAGCTCGGGTTGATCCACTGGGTCGAAACTTCCGACGTGACTCCGATGACAAAGGCCCCAACCAGGGCCCCGTATGGGTTGCCGATGCCCCCCAGCACCACGGCGGCAAAGAGGGGGATCAGGAACTTCCACCCCATGATTGGCAGCAGATGCGCCTGGTACACGGCCAACAGGATTCCGGCGGTGGCGGCCAGGGCAGCGCCCATGACCCAGGTCCACCGGACCACGCTGCCGGTGTCTATCCCGCTGACCAGGGCCAGGTCCGGGTTGTCCGCCGTGGCCCGCATCGCCTTTCCCATCCTGGTCCGGTCCAGGACCAGGTACAGGGCTACCACCAGGATGACAGCCACGGCGGTTATGAAAATCGCGTCCGGCGGCACGCGCACGTCCATTGGCAGGTGAAACACCTGCCGCGTCTCCCGCGGGTAACGCTCAATGTCCCCGCCCCAGATTATCTGCACCAGCCCGCGGAGCGCGATAGCCACCCCGAGGGAGGCCATCGACACCACCACCGTATTCACTCCCCGGTCCCGGAGCCTGCGATAGACCGCCATGTCCACGATGACCGCCCCGGCGGCGATGGCGGCCACCGCCACGGGCAGGGCGATCAACAGCGGATACCCGAAGGTGAAGGGGCCGAGGCCGCTGCCCTCGATGCCGATCTTGGGCAGCAGGTAGCCGACGATGAACAGGGCGGCGTAGGCCCCCATGGTCATGTAGTCGCCGTGGGCGATATTGGCGAAGTTCAGGATGCCGTAGACCAGGGTCAACCCGACAGCGCCCAGGGCGATTATGGCCCCGAGGAACACGCCGTTGACCACCAGCCCCATCTTCACGAAGGGCAGAAACCCGATGGCCACGGCAACCACGACGATGGCCACCGAGGTATGGGCCGGCGTCCAGGCCACCCTGACCCGCCCCGCAGCGTCCTGGAGGACGTTCACCGGGCAGCCCAGGGCTCCGGGGCTGGATGGGGCATTGAACGGCGGCTTCCGGGCAAAACTCCGGCTACCCTCCCAAATACAGGCTGGCGACCTCCGGACTGTTCAGCAGGTCCCTGCCCGTGTCCTCCAGCCGCTTCTCCCCGGCCACCAGGATGTACCCCCGGTCGGACATCTCCAGCGCATCCCTGGCGTTCTGCTCGACCAGCAGCAGGGCAACCCCCGACTCGTTGATCTCGCGGATGCGGTCGAGCACCGTCTGCATCATGGCCGGCGACAACCCCGCCGAAGGCTCGTCCAACAGCAGCATCACCGGGTCCAGCATCAACGCCCGCGCAATCGCCAGCATCTGGCGCTGCCCCCCGGAGAGGCTGCCCGCCTTCCGGCCCGGATGCGCGGCCAGGTCGGGAAACAGGTCGAACATCTGCCCGATGCGGCCCCGGTAATCATCCTTCCGGTAATCATCCTTCCGGGAACGCCGCCCCATTCCGGGTATGAGGCCGCCGAGGGTGCGGGTTTCGGTGCGGAGGAATGCCCCCATCTCCAGGTTTTCCCGGATGGTCAGCGAGGGGAAGACGTTGTTGGTCTGGGGAACGTAGCACAGCCCGGCGCGGACTATCCGCTCCGGCGGATAGCCGGATATGTCCGTTCCCCGGAAGGTGACGCTGCCGGCGCGGACCCGCACCAGGCCCACGATGGCCTTCATCAGCGTGGACTTGCCGCAGCCGTTGGGACCGATGATGGTGACCACCTCGCCCTGGGCGACGTAGATGGATACCCCGTGCAGTATCTCCGTCTGCCCGTACCCGGCAACCACGTCCGCGGCCTCCAGCAGCGCCTGCCCCCGGCCTGCCTGCTCCCGGCCTGGTCGAGGGGGCATCAGGGGTGCCTGCTGTCGAGGGGCGGGTCCTCGGCGAGGGACGGGTCCCCGGCGTCCGCTCCGGCCCCCTGCCACGTGGAGGAGCCGGGGCCGCGGAGATAGGCTTCCAGCACCTCCGGGTCCTGCTGAATACGGTCCGGAGCCCCCTGGGCAATCACCGCTCCGTTGGCCATGACAATCACCGGGTCGCACATCGACATTACGAACCTCATGTCGTGTTCGATGATGACGAAAGTGATGTCCCGCTCGGCGCTGGCCCGCAATATAGTCGCGGACAGGTCCCGGAGCAGGGTGCGGTTGACCCCCGCTCCCGGCTCGTCCAGCAGCACCAGCCTGGGGTCAGCCATCAGGGTCCGGCCCAGCTCCAGCAGCTTCTTCTGACCCCCGGACAGGTTCCCCGCGTATTCATTGGCCAGGTGAGACAGGTTCACCAGCTCCAGCACTTCCAGCGCCCTGGCCTCGACGCGCCGCTCCTGGCGGGACACCATCCAGGGCATGAACCAGGACGCCCAGAGCCGTTCCCCCAGTTGGGGCGCGGGCACCAGCATCAGGTTTTCCAGCACCGTCATCCGCTTCATTTCCCGGGGAATCTGGAAGGTGCGCATCAACCCCAGGCCGAAGGTCCGGTGCATCCCCATGCCCCGGATTTCGTAACCCGCGCGGCGGCCCTGCCGACCCTCGGGATAGAAGGTTATCCGGCCGCCGGTGGGGGAAATCGCGCCGGAAACCAGGTTGAACATGGTGGTCTTGCCCGCCCCGTTGGGACCAATCAGCCCGGTAATGGAGCCGGGCATTACGTCGAAGGAACAGTGGTCCACGGCGCGGACGCCG
Organism: Dehalococcoidia bacterium; assembly: GCA_034422355.1. Lineage (GTDB taxonomy): Bacteria > Chloroflexota > Dehalococcoidia > Lucifugimonadales > UBA3495 > CATOSP01. Next base: position 22,019 of record DAOUJS010000128.1, read on the forward strand.
CCAAAATCCCTGACCACGTCGCGCACTTCCAGTATGGGCAATATGGGCGCAGCATCCACCTGAACGGCCTCCGGCGGGGGCGGCAACCGGCGGGACCGGCGCCGGGATTGGTGCCGGGATTGGTGCCGGGATTGGTGCCGGGATTGGTGCATAGTATGAGTATACTGGCAACGGAGCACATTATGGACGAACCCGATAAGGTTCATCAACTTTGAAACTCCGCAAACCGCGGTCATGGGGCGGTCATGCGGCGTTCATGGGACGTGGTTGCCCGTAACCTGCGGGAGAGAATTGCGAAACTCCCGATGACGGATTTCGCCCTGACTTATTGCGGTGTTCAGAGAGACGAATGCCATAGGTCGGTTTCGGTGCGGTTGGTGGAAGGCGGGAGACATCCTTGCGGACACTTTGGGGATACGCCCGGCGCAGTTCATGGCCCCACTCCAAGCGGCGCAGGGAAGGAACCGGGGAACCAGTGGGGCCAACTGTTTGCAGCAGTTGGCCCCGGCGAATGAGGACCTTCTTTTATGTAAATTGATGACACCACCATATTGAAACTAATGTTCGCGTAAGCTATAACGGAAGTATGAGTTGTGGAAAATGGAACAAATTATCTACCCAGAGGTATTGACAGGGTGGTGTGGTGAAGACATTTTGGGCTTGCCACAATCGAAAGGGCACATTGTTGGTGCCGGATACGGAGAAAATACGAGGTGATGTTTTGCTGACGCTACCAGCGTGGAGAGAAGTACCCGAACCCGTCCTCATCAACTGCTCGCAGGTTAAGGTAATGCCTGACGAGGAGGAGTACATAGTACAGTTTGAGTGCCAGAGGGGGAATTTCACTTCCTTTGTCCCGAAGCAGTATGTGGACGCGGAGAACCGGAAACTCCATGCCCTAATCATCGCCGATGTCCAAGACAAGGGGGTCTTGCTGGCCTTGCCTGAAGAAACCCTGACTTCTGGTCGTCGGCTACTGGTGTTCGAGGACGAGAAGGACCAAGTTCTGGATTTCAATGGCGGGGGTAAGAATGGTACTTAGTGACCTAGAAATCTTGATGGAGTTGCAGAGTCGGAGACTGGTCATAGACCCATCCGTTGAAGAGGACCAGATTTCGCCCTCTGCAATTGACCTTCAGCTTGGCAACAAATTCACTGAACTCGCCGTGCCGGACGTAGGCGGGGTCAGTACAACCATTGACCTCCAAGGGGTGACCGACGTAGAGGAAATCGCCAAGGTGTACGGGAAAGACAAAACCATGGCAGACGGGGGATACTATCTCCTGCCGCCGAAGGGCTTCGTTCTGGCTTACACCAAGGAATACATCAAACTTCCCGAACACTTGTCAGCGCGAGTTGAAGGACGGAGTTCATTCGCCAGGCTGGGTTTGTCCATCCACCAGACCGCCCCCACTGTTCATGCCACGTTCAGAGGGCAATTGAGGCTGGAAATCCTGAACAACGGGCCATTTGAGTGCAAGTTGTCTCCGGGGTTGAGGATTTGTCAACTCATACTGGAGCGGCTGGGAAGCCCGGCGTCGTTGGAGTTGAATAGCCGCTTCCAAGGCCAGACTTCCAACTAGGCCCTTTGGTAGTCTGAAAGCAAGCCCTCGCTTGACACGGCGAGGGCTTTTGTCATGGGAGATGAACCAAACTTCCCAGCTACCAATCAGAGGGCGTAAGTCGCCAAAATCCGCTTTCTCATACATGCCGTTGTACTGGCCTCAATTATACCCGTCCACCAGCACTATCCAGACCAGTGCTTGTCACTTCTTCTACTGTATGCCCAAGACAGCCAACGGCGGAATCATCAACGATTCCGCCACTTTCCGGTTGCCAGGGTTCTGGCTGGTCAACCCCACTAGGGGTTTTGCAATTTTCTACTGCGGTCAATAACTGGGAGAATACACCGCGAAAGTGCTATAATCCCTAACTGACAAAATCAAATCAGGTGAGGTGATGATTACCGTGTTCAAGTGGATTTTCCCGGTAGGACTCATAATAGCCCTTTCCCTGGCCCTCGTCGGCTGCGAGAGCGGCGACACGGCAGCCATGCAGAGCCAGATAAACGACCGCGACGCGAAGATTGCCGAGTTGGAAGCAGAAGTCAAGAAGATGACCGATGAGATGGCCGCGATGCCCGACACGTCGGGTTCGATGATGCCGGAAGAGATGGGCTCCCGTCTCCAGACGGTCAAGGACCGGGGCAACCTCATCTGCGCCAGCCGCAACGACGTGCCGGGCTACGGGTTCCTGGACGACGCGGGCAACAACGTCGGCTTCGACATCGACCTGTGCCGGGCCGTGGCCGCGGCAGTGCTGGGCGACGCCAACGCCTTTGAGATACGGCTGATAACCGCGGCAGAGCGCGGTCCCACGATCCAGTCCGGCGAGGTGGACCTGCTGGTCCGCACCGTCACCTGGACCACTTCCCGCGACGCCGGGTGGGGCAACTACACCCAGACCATGTTCTACGACGGCCAGGGTTTCCTCGTGAACAAGGACCTGGGCATCTCCAGCGCGCTGGAACTCCAGGGAGCCTCGGTGTGCGTAACCCAGGGCACCACCACCGAGCTGAACCTCCAGGACTTCTCCAACCAGAACGGACTGAACATCGAAGCCCTGACCTTTGAGGACACCGACGCAGTGGTGGCCGCCTACCAGAGCCAGCAGTGCGACGCCTTCACCAACGACCGGTCCCAGTTGGCCGCGATCAGCAGCGCCTTCGAGAACCGGGACAACCACGTAATCCTGCCCGAGACCATCTCCGAGGAACCCCTCGGCCCGGTGGTCCCCCACGGCGACGAGCAATGGTACGACATCGTGAAGGCCGTCATGGCCATCCTCATCTACTCTGAGGCGTACAGCGTTACCTCCGGCGACGTACCGTCCGCGGCCACCGGGGACACCAAGGTCGACCGTCTCTTCGGCCTGGAAGGCTCCTTCGGCCAGGACACCCTCGGACTCAGCCAGACGGTGGCGCAGGACGTGGTCGGTTCCGTGGGCAACTACGGCGAGATCTACGACCGCAACCTCGGACCGGGCGGCATCAACCTGCCGCGCGAGGGCGGCCGCAACGCCCTGTGGGCCGACGCTGCCTGTATGGACTGCCCCAAGGGCGGCCAAATCTACTCCGCGCCCCTGAGGTAACCCCGCGCCATGGCCAGGGCGCCAGGGTCTTTCCTCACGGGACTTGCTTACTACCAGGGCGTGCCGGTCTGGCGGCACGCCCAAATCATACAATGGGCGTTGCAGATCGTTTCCGGCTTCGTGGTGGTGGTCCTGGTCGCCTCCTTCTTCGCCAACATCACCAACGCCGTCCAGGACCGGAATATCCCCCATGGCTTCGGCTTCCTTTCCCGCGAGTACCAGACCCCCATCGGCCAGCACTTCATCCCCTATGAGTCATCGGACACCTACCTCTACGCCTTCGGAGTCGCCGCGACCAACACCCTAATCGTTTCCATAGTGGGCGTCATCCTGGCGATAGTCCTGGGGACGGTGGTGGGAGTGGCCCGCATCTCAAGAAACTGGCTGGTGTCCCGGACCGCACTGGTCTACATCGAATTCTTCCGCAACGTTCCCCTGCTGGTGCAGCTCTTCTTCTGGTTCTACATAGTGCTTACGCTGCCGCCGGTCCGCCAGGGGTACGTCCTTGCTGACGGCATATACGCCAACAACGCCGGCATATCCATCCCCTGGCCCTCACCGCCTGACTGGAACGCGGCCCTGGTGTGGATGGCCGTCGCCCTGGCCTCCATCATTGCCGGGGCAGTGTTGCACCGCAAATTGACCAGGCGGGAGGAGCTTACCGGAAGGCCCTCCTATCCGCTCCTCGCAGGCGGCATCACGACCGTGGCGGCGGCCGCCGCGGGGTGGCTGATCATCGGCGCGGCATCGGGGAATGCTCCCTTTGCGGTCTCGGTCCCGGCGCCGCATGGGACCTTCGGGCGCATCGCCGGGGGGTTCACCATCTCCGGGGGGATGATGGCGCTGCTGACCGGCCTGGTGATCTATACAGCCTCATTCATCGCGGAGATTGTACGGGCCGGCATCCAGTCGGTGGGGCGGGGCCAGACCGAGGCGGCCCGGTCCCTGGGTCTTGCGCCCATGGCCGCGCTGCGCCACGTCACCTTTCCGCAGGCGCTGCGGGTCATCATACCGCCGCTGATCAGCCAGTGCCTGAACCTGACCAAGAACAGCAGCCTGGCTGCGGCCATCGGCTTTTCGGAACTGACCAGCGTGGGGAAGACGATGACGCAACTCGCGCCGGCAGTGTCCATCTACCTGCTGCTCATGGCCGCCTATCTTGCCATGAGCCTCACCTGGTCCCTGATCGGCAACCTGTACAACCGCCGCATCCGGCTGGTGGGGAACTAGGCGAATGGCCTCCGGCACGGACATACCGCAGTCCGGCGCCCTGCCGCCGCCCATCACGGAGCGCGGCATCGTGGGCTGGGCCTACGCCAACCTGTTCAACTCCTGGTACAACACCGTCCTCACCCTCATATTCGCCGCCATCCTGGTCCTGGCCCTGTGGTTCGGGCTGGGCTGGATATTCCTGGAGGCCGATTGGACGGTCGTCGCAACCCTGGGAGGCCGGTCCATGATCGGCCAGTACAACACCGAGTTTGCCTGCGCCGGCCAGAACTGCTTCTGGAGGCCGCAGGTCTCGCTGCTGATGGTGTCGGCGCTGCTGGGAATGGCGTGGGGCATATCAGGAGACAAGGTTGCCGGGCGCATCGCCGTTGGCGCCGGGGCACTGGCGGCGGCGTTTGCCCTGTTGCCCTACAGCCTGGAGCAGGTGGGACTGGACGTGCGGCTGCTGCTGGTTGCGAACCTGCCCGCGGTGGCGGCGGGATGGGCGGCGGCCCGTTACACCCCGCTGGGCTCCCTTCGCTGGATTGCCATACTTGGAGTCCTGGCCTTCCTGGTTACGCTGGTCCTGCTGCGGGGACTGCCGGGCGTTCCGGGCCTGCAACCGGTGTCGGTCATCTACTGGGGCGGCCTGATGCTGAACCTGCTGCTGGCGGCTACCGGCATCACCCTCAGCCTGCCCATCGGGATTGCCCTGGCCCTGGGGCGGCGCAGCCGCCTGCCGGTGGTCAAGCTGCTGTGCGTGGTGTTCATCGAGGTATTCCGGGGAGTGCCGCTGATAACCCTGCTGTTCATGTCCCAGGTGCTGGTGCCCCTGGCCTTTCCGGAGGACTTCCCCGCCAACTCCCTGTTCCGGGCCGGGGTCGTGATTACCCTGTTCAGCTCGGCCTACATGGCGGAAAACATCCGGGGAGGCCTGCAGGCGCTTCACCCCGGCCAGGCGGAAGCGGCGCGGGCACTGGGACTGCCCGGCTGGCAGACCACCATGCTCATCTCCCTGCCCCAGGCCATCCGCAACGTCATCCCGGCCATCGTGGGGCAGTTCATCGCCCTGTTCAAGGATACGACACTGGTGTACATAATCGGAATGCTGGACGTGCTGGAGTTTGGCCGGGCGTTCATCCAGGGCAACCCGGAATACCTGGCCGACACACCGGAGTTCCTGCTATTCATCGCGCTGGTGTTCTGGATCATTTGCTACACCATGTCCTACGCCAGCAGGAGGGTCGAAGAGCATCTCCAGGTGGGCCAGCGGTAGGCCCGCGGGCGCAACGCCGGGCTGTCCCGCGGGCGGATTCCCTGAAATTCCACATCGAAAACCCGGTGAAAACCCGGGAAAAACCCGGCAAAACCCGGAAAGCCCCAGAAAAACCCATGTAGCAGGCAGGAGCGTCATGGCAACGAGCGAAGCAACGGCCAGCCCCGTCAACGGGACCGATGACATCATCATTTGCCGAGACATACACAAATGGTACGGCAACTTTCACGCCCTGCGCGGCGTGAGCACCTCGGTACGCAAGGGCGAGGTGGTGGTCGTCCTCGGGCCGTCCGGCTCGGGCAAGTCCACCTTCATCCGCACCATCAACCGGCTGGAGGAACACCAGCGCGGGGACATCATCGTTGACGGCATCGAGCTCACCAACGACGTGCGCAACATCGACGCCATCCGCCGGGACGTGGGCATGGTCTTCCAGTCCTTCAACCTGTTCCCCCACCTGACGGTGATGAACAACATAACCCTGGCCCCGATGAAGGTGCGCAAGCTGCCCGCCCGCCAGGCCGAGGAAATCGCCGAAGAACTCCTGGAGCGGGTCGGCATTGCGGAGCAGGCCGCCAAGTACCCGGGCCAGCTATCCGGCGGGCAGCAGCAGCGGGTAGCCATCGCCCGCGCCCTGGCCATGCAGCCCAAGATCATGCTGTTCGACGAGCCGACCTCGGCCCTTGACCCGGAGATGATCAAGGAAGTCCTGGACGTGATGCGGGAACTGGCCGGCTCGGGCATGACCATGATCGTGGTTTCCCACGAAATCGGGTTCGCCCGGGAGGTGGCCGACCGGGTCATGATGTTCGACTACGGCAAGATCATCGAAGAGGGCACAACCGGGCAGTTCTTCGACGATCCGAAAGAGGACAGGACAAAGCTCTTCCTCTCCCAGATACTCGCATAGCCGGGGGCGGACTGCCGGCCGTCGCGGCCAACACGGCCAATACCGCCATCACGCCGGGCCCTGCCCCAGCACCAGGTCGCGCATGGTTACAATGCCCAGGGGGTCCCGGTCCCTGTCCACCACCAGGGCGCGGGAGATATCGAACCGCACCAGCAGGCGCACCGCGTAGCGGGCGAGCATATCCGGGGGCAGGGTGACCACCGGCTTGGACATGATCTCGTAGACGTTCACGCGCTCCGGCGAGCGGTCCGGTCCAATGACGCCGCGGGCGATGTCGGAGACCGATACCAACCCCACCTCGTCCGTATCGTCGCGGCGGTTGACCGCCAGCGAGTTGACGCCCTGCTGACGCATGATCGCCATGGCATCGGCCACCGTTGCCAGCCCGTCAACACTGTACAGCTCGGAGACCATCAGGTCTCCCACCGTCACAAGGCTTCTCCGGTTCATATCCCGCTCTCCAGTTCCTCCCGGATGGTGGGCAGCTGGGTGGTGAGGCCGACGGCATCCTCGATGTCAACCTGGAAGGCGATGCCCGCGCCGTGTTCCGTCTCGAAGCGTCCCGCGTCGCGGATACGCTCCAGGATGTCCCGGGCCCGGGTCTCGACCACCAGGAACAGCAGGATGTCGCGCCGGGACTCCAGCCCCAGGCCGAAGAAGGTCTTTTCCGGGCGCAGCCCTTCTCCTCTTACGTTGGTGATCACGGTTGCGCCGGTCGCCCCGCCGGCCCGGGCGGCGTCGATCACGGCATCGGTATTATCCTCGGCGACCAGGGCGATGACCAGCTTCATTCTCATGGCTCAGTACCTCCTCATCCCCGGATTGCTTGGCAGAATGCCCGGAGTTGCGCCGCCGGCCCCACCAGGAGGCGGCGATTGCGTAGCTCAACACTGACATAATAGGGAAGACGCTGGCGAAAGCAATGAGTCCGAACCCGTCGATGAGCGGGCTGCGCCCCGGAATGCTCGAGGCCAGGCCCAGGCCCAGGGCGGCGACCACGGGCACGGTAACGGTCGACGTGGTGACCCCTCCGCTGTCGTAGGCCAGCGGCACTATGTCCTTCCTGGAGCGGAAGGTCTGCACAATCACGACGGCATAGGCGGCGATGATATACCAGGGGAGAGGCGTGCCGGTGACGATGCGGAAGCAGCCGAGGGATACGCCCACGGCGACCCCGACGGCCACGGCAATCCGCAGGCCCAGGGCGCGGACGGACCCGCCGGACACCTCTTCGGCCTTGAGGGCCACGGCGATCAGCGACGGTTCCGCCACGGTGGTCGCAAACCCGATGGCCGCGGCGAAGGCATAGACCAGGCCGTAATCGCGCCAGTCCACCCCTTCGGCCATGTTCTGATGTCCGATGGTTTCCGGCGCGGTGAGCTGTTCCGCCATGGTCCGGCCGATGGGGAAGAGGGCCTGCTCAAGCCCGACGAGGAAGAGCGCCAGTCCGAACAGCACCATCAGGAACCCGATGGCCATCCGGCCCGGATTGGGGAGCCTGCGCCGCAGCACGGCCACCTGGAACACGACCAGGATGCCGGCGATGGGCGCGACGTCCAGCAGGGTGGACAGCAGGGCGTCCAGCAGGCCGAACTCGAGGATCATGCGAGCATCCCGTAGCCCATCACGCAGACCATCGGGGTGAGGCTGGCAAAGGCGATGAGGCCGAAGCCGTCCACCATCGGGTTTCGCCCCCGGACCGACGTGGCCAGGCCGACGCCCAGGGCGGTAACCAGCGGCACGGTGATGGTGCTGGTGGTCACGCCCCCGGAGTCGTAGGCCACGCCGATGATCTCATCGGGAGCAAGGGCGGTCATCGCCGTGACCAGCACGTAACCCCCGATTATCAGCGGATGGATGGGCCAGCCCCGGAGGATGCGGAGCACGCCCAGCAGGATGGCCACGCCCACCGAGAAGGCGACCACCATGCGCAGCTCGAAGGCGTAGGCGGTCCGGGCCGCGCGGGTGGCCTCGATGGCCCCGGCCTCGGCCGCGACATCCGCCGCCTCGGCGGTGATGGCGATCAGGGCCGGCTCGGCGACGGTGGTCCCGAACCCCAGGCAGAAGGCGAAGGCCAGCAGCGCGATGAGGCTGCCCTTCCTGGCAAAGCCCTGGGCGAGCACCTCGCCGAGGGGGAACAGGCCGCTCTCCAGTCCCTGGATGAAGAGGGTCAACCCGGCCACCACGCACAGGAGGCCCACGGTGACGCCCCAGATGTCGGGAAAGGGCTGTTGCAGCACCACGACCTGGAAGAAGGCGATAACCAGGATGATGGGGGCCAGGTCGCGCAGCGAACCGACGGTCCGCCGCAGCATTGCGGTGACGACCCGGATGCCCTGCCGCATCCGGGGCTTTTGGAGGTTATGGATTCCGGTTTTCACGGGAATCCACGGTTGTGGTTATGGAGATCCGGCAGTGCCAGGGAAATATCGACAGACCTGCTGCAACGGTTGGGAATGGTGGGCCTTCCGGCCTGCCAACCAAGTTTAGCGCAACAAAACACGGGCGTCCAACCGAAGCCGGACGCCCGCGTTAATTGGTCCGTATCCCGGGAACCCCGCCCGGACTGCTCCCTATCCCTCCGAGGAGAGTGGACGCACCGACACCTCGAAGGCGTCGCTGACCGTGTTGCCGTCGGGGTCCTCCGCCGTGACGGTGATGGTGGCCGTTCCCGTGCCTGTTCCGACCACCTTCAGGGTGGAGCCCTCCAGCCACATGGTCGCCACGTTGTATTTGGACGATACCGCGCTGAAGGTCAGGTCGTCGCCGTCGGGGTCGGAGAACACGCCGGATAGGTCGAACTCCCGGTACTCCGGCCCCTCCAGGCTGATGTCGGGCAGCGGACTGGCCACCGTGGGCGCACCCGTTGGCGAGTCAGGTTCCGGTTCGTCCGGCTCCGGGGCCTTGACCACGGACACGGCAAACGTATCGCTGACCCGGTTGCCGTCTGAATCCTGGGCCGTGACCGTGATGTTCGCCGTGCCCTCGGCCACCCCGGTAAGCGTCAGCCTGGACCCTCCCGCGGCCACTGCTACGGTGGCGATGGCGTTGGCGGAGGATCCGGCGGTGACGGTCAGGCTGTCGCCGTCAGCGTCGCTGAACACTCCGGACAGCGACACCTCCCGGGTGGCTCCCGTCTCCAGGCCGCTCACGTCGGCCAGGGCCGAGGCCACCACCGGCGCGGCCTTCACCGTCACGGTGAAGACATCCTCCACCGTGCCGCCGTTGCCGTCGTCCGCCGTGACCGTGATGGCCGCCGTGCCCCGGGCCTGGGCGCTCACCGTCAGGCTGGCGTAGCCGGCCGCCACCGACACCGTGGCCGCGGCTTCATTCGACGAACCCGCCGAGATGGTCAGGCTATCATTGTCGGCGTCGCTGAACACCCCGGACAGGGACACCCGGTGGGTCCCACTCTCGTTGACGATGGTGGCGTCGGCAATGGCGCTGGACACCGTGGGAGCCTGGTTGGCCGGCGGGTCCTGTTGCGGTGCGCCCACCGTCACGTCGAAGGTGTCGCTGACCGTGTTGCCGTCGGGGTCTTGGGCCGTCACCGTGACGGTGGCCGTCCCGGCCGACACGCCCATTACCGTCAGCAAGTCCCGGATGGCGAAGGCGGCTGCCACGAAATCGTTGGAAGACGATGCGGTGGCGTCCAGGGCGTCGCCGTCGGCGTCGCTGAACACGCCTTCCAGGGAGATGTCCTTGGTCTCGAATTCGGCCAGGCTCAGGTCGGCCAGGGCCGAGGACACCGCCGGCGCAGTCTTCACCTTGACGGTGAAAGCGTCCGACACCGAGCCGTCCCGGCCGTCCTTGGCCGTCACCGTGATGGTCGCCGTCCCCCGGGCCTTGGCCGTCACCGTCAGGCTCGACTGGTCGGCGGCCACCGACACCGTGGCCTTGGCCGTGTCGGAGGCCGCGGCGGTGATGGTCAGGCTGTCGTTGTCGGCGTCGCTGAACACCCCGGACAGGGAGACCTGGTGAGTGCCGGTCTCGTTGACGATGGTGGCGTCGGCGATGGCGCTGGCCACCGTGGGGGCCTGGTTGTTCGGGTCCACGACCTGCTGCTGCTGCGGGGCCGGCGTCACCGCCACGTCGAACTCGTGGCTGACCGTGTTGCCGTCGGCGTCCTGGGCCGTAACCGTAATTGTCGCAGTGCCTTCCGCCACTGCCGTCACCGTCACGCTGGAGTAGCCGGCGGCCACTGACACCGTGGCCTTGGTTTCATCCGATGAGGAGGCGGTGACGGTCAGGGCGTCGCCGTCGGCATCGCTGAACACTCCGGACAGCGACACGTCCCGTGTGGCTCCGACTTCCAGGCCGCTCAAGTCGGACGGGGCCAAAGCCACCGTGGGCGCGGCCTTCACCGTTACGGTGAAGGCATCCGCAACCGTGCCGGCCTTGCCATCGGCGGCGGTGACCGTGATGGTCGCCGTCCCCCGGGACTGGGCCGTCACCGTCAGGCTGGAGTAGTCGGCGGCTACGGTCACAGTGGCAACGCCCGTGTCGCCGGATGCGGCGGTGACAGTCAGCGCGTCGTTGTCAGCGTCGCTGAACACCCCGGACAGGGATACCTGGTGCGTGCCGGTCTCCTTGACGATGGTGGCGTCGGCGATGGCCGAGGCCACCGTGGGGGCACGGTTCTCGATCTCCCACAGCGCCTTGGCCACCGGCACCCAGCGGGCGCCCCAACTCTGGTCGGCCAAAGCCTGTGCCTCCGCAGCCGTCATTGGCGTCAGCGTGGAGTCGGCTACCGTCTCGCCGAGGGCCAGCAGCGCCCGGTCCCAATCCTTGCGCCACCCGTACATCTGCGCGATCAGGTCGGCGTAATTAGTCTGCGTCGTCGCTTGCTGCTGTTGCGGTGTACCGTCGTCGTCCACGATGGTCAGGGTTATGCTGGCGGTCAGGGTGGCGTCCAGGGTATCGGCGATGACGCCGATGACCGCGGTCTCGTCGGACTCGTCCAGGGCGTCGTCAGTGATCCGGATCCGCGTTGATGCCGACAGTCCTCCGTACGGGATGGCGATGCTGGCCGGCAGGGTGTAGTCCACGCCCTTGGTTGCCGTGCTCTCGTTGGCGGCGTACAGCCTGAGGTCCAGGCCGCCGGCCGGGGCGGGCCGGTCCAGGGTGGCCGTCAGCATCACCTGGCCCGCGTCTTCGTTCACCCGGTCCTGATCCAGGGCCAGGCTCACGGCGGTGGGTCCCTGCTGCGGCGGCGAAGCCGGCCGGTTGGCGTCGGGCGTCGCCAAGCCGGTACTCCACATCCGCAGCCGCACCCGGTCGCCCACTCTGAACACCGGGTAGGCGTTCGCCACCAGCCACGCCAGTTTGGAGGTGGCGATAGCCGCGCCGCTGTTCCCGTGGACAAAATCGTCACCGCTTACGGTCACGGCGTCGTTGTCGATGTCGAAGTGGTGGGCGCTCTGGTAGTTGCCGCCGGAGTAAGTGCGGCCGGGGTCAGGGCCGCCCCAACCATACGACTCGTCGAACACGTCGATGCTCAGCCGCCATCCCTCAAAAGTCATGGTCGTCTTGGCCTCGGCGCTGAGCTGAGGCGAAACGCGGATGACAATATCCTGATTGCCGGTGGCGTCTTGGTCAGCATTAGAGGACCCTTGCTCCACCTGGACCACTGTGTAGGTCTCGCCGGCTACGGTGAAGGTGTTGTTGCTGAGCGCGCCGGGGTTGGTGGCCGACTGCTCAATGTTATTGATTTCGTACCGCACCCGTCGCTCGGGCTCGCAGAACGACTGAGGCATCCGCTCCGCCTCCTTGCCGGGCCGGGCGGCTATGTACAGGGGTCCCATGGCGTACCAGTCGGCGCAGCCGATAGTGGCCTGCCTGTTGGCTGCGGCGGTATTGTCGTTGCCCGTAGGTGTGTAGTCGGCCTCCCATGCGCCGTTGTGGGCCCAGCGGCTCCAGCCGCCGTTGTTGCGGGCCCGCACCCGCACCTCATAGACGGCGGCGTTGGTCAGGCCGCGGATGACCCTGCTCGCGGTCGTGGCGCGGCCCGCGCCGGTCCACGCGCTGGCGCTGGCGGCCTTGTACTGCACGTCGTAGCCCGTCACCGGCCCTGCCGGCGCGGTCCAGGAGATGGTGAGGCCGCCGTTGCGGGGGGTGGTGGTCACCGCGGTGGGTTCGGCCGGAGCGAGGGCCAGGCGCACCGGCACCGCGCCGGTGGTGCGACGCGAGGTGTCGGGCCGGTCCCAGTGCAGAGTGTAGGCGCCGTAGTCGCCCGTAGGGTTGCCGCCACCCCAGCTCATCCGGGCGTCCCTGAAGGCGAAGGCCTCGTCGTCGTACCAGAAGAACAGCCGCGACCGGATATGGCCGTGGTAGGCCGTGGAGGCGACCTCGAAGTGCTCATCAGGGGTGAAGCCGCCCACCTGCCCCGGGTGGCGGTCCAGCCTCAGCATCGGGGCATTGCCGCCCCGCACGCCCGTGACACGGAAATCCACATCGCCACGCGTGAAACTGTTATCAGACAAGGTCGAACCGCCAGTGAGCGTCGCCGCCCAGACTACCGAAGGGTCGTTTGCGGCCGGCGTCGTGCCGCCATGATGGGCCGCCGCGCCGGACGGCACCACGGCCAGGGCCAACAGGGCGGCGGCCAGCAGCAGGATCGGGGGGAAGCGGAAGAAGGAGGCCCGCATCATACCGGACCTCCCGCGTTTTTCAGGAGGGGGAAAGTCGGGGGGGGGGG
>DAOUJS010000129.1:0-2167 GCA_034422355.1 Dehalococcoidia bacterium
GGTGTTCAACAGCTACGCCGCAGGCTTGAAGGAGCAGCCGGAGCTATGTGCTCGCTCCAGCCGCAGGGTGAGGATTGCGAAGCGTTTCAGCCGCTCCGCTTGGTGAAACCCGAAGGGTGAGAGAATCCGGGATGCCGCCCTGTTTCTGTCTTTCACCTCCGTTGCAATTGTGATACGCCTTGGGCTGGGATGCCGCGCCGTGGGTTGGATGCCGTTGGAAGCGCGACCCTGCGCTCCGTTGGGTATTGTTTCCGGCTGGGGCGCCGCGAGGGAAACCCGCGAACGCCTCAGCTTGGGTGAGGACAAAGCGCCGCTAAACGCTCCGTCCCCTCCGCCCAGGAGCGGCAGCGATCAACTGCAACACCAGGACGGGTGCCCAGCGACCGGAGGGATCAGCCCCGGACCGCTGAACGGCGCCCGGCGGGAGAAGGGCTTGACACTCCAACCGCCGGACCGCCCCAGGGGAGAAGGACTTAAACACTCCAACCCCTGGGACCGGACCGGGAACGAGGGACTTAACACCCCGTCAATCCGGCCCATGCTGCTTGCGGAGAGCTACGTCAAATCCGCAGCGGCAGCGTTCCCTCTTGGGCTGACCTTTTTCAGGAAAGACCCGGGCAATGGTGAGGGATGCCCCCAGGTTTCTATGGCGGGAAACACTGGGAAAGCCTGACAACGCAATTATTATCAACCCGCCCCATGACGGAAATAAAGGGTTTGGCGGCCCCGGAGACCAAAGTGTTCAGTCTATTTCAATAAAGTTCACAAAAGTTAACTGATGCCCTGGCCCACGCCCGTTCCGGCTACTTCCGCCAGCGTCCGAAGGTCAGCAACTGGCGCATCCGGTGCAGCAGTTCCCGCCTGGTCAGCTTGCGCCGGGTGTCGTCCAGCGTCTTCTGGCGCCAGTTGACCTGGGCGCCCCGGTCCAGGCCCCTGAGCGGGTAGGTCTCCGGCGGCAGGGTCAGCCCGTGGTCTTCCAACAAGGCCAGCTCCACCGCGAGCAGCCGTTCCTCCTCCCGCAGCCATTCCAGGCCCTTGCCCCGGCTGGGGTGGCTCTCCTTCAGCTTCCGCCACTCCTGGACCAGTGCCCAGGCGTCGCCGAACACTTCCTGGTCGTCACCGGCGGGCTCCAGAGTCGCCAGCTCGGGGAACTCCCGCCGCCGCCTGGGTCGGGCCGAAGACCGCCCGCCGGCGCCGGAATCACCATCCCCATCTCCCTCTTCCTCCTTGCATTCCCCGCACCCCTCCACCCTGGCCAGCCTTGATTCAACGCGCTGCAAATCACGGCTGTAGTCGTTCCTGAGCGCCTGCACCTCCTCCCGCACCTCGGCCAGGCCCTGGTCAGCGTTCTCACCCACCGCCTTCACCTGCGCCTCCACCGTTTCCACCCGCCCGGCCAACTCGTCGTTCCGCGCCCGCTGCTGCGCCGCCGGAGAGCCGCCGCCCTCCAGGAGCGCTTTCTCCAGCGCGCCCCGCATCCGCCGGGACAGGTGCCCTTCCTTGAGCGCGGCGTTCAGCGTTCGCCGGTCCACGTTCAGCTCGCCGGCCGCCCGCATCACTCCCCGGTCCCGCACCATCTCGTCCAGCAGCGTCAGCAGTTGCAGGCGCTTCACGTCCTCCACCCGGCGGCTCTTTCCGATGCCCGGTTGCCTTGAATTCATCTTCCGCGCCTCCTCTGCGCCCACCGACAAAAATGCCGATTTCCAAGCTGAGAGATGTCGCTCGCCCCGGACCCGGCCACCGGCAAAAATGCCGCTCCCAGCTACGGACTTTGCCACTCCGGTCTGGAAAATGCCCGCAAGTCCAGGTGTTCACTCCCGGGGTCCTATAGGGGGCGATTTCCCGCCCTTTCAGCTACGAAACAGCTAGGAAAACACCCCACCGGCAACAATGTCGCTGGCGTCCGATTCCTGTACACCCCAATGACATCACGAAAGGGTCCTCCGGCATAAGGGCCTGTAGGCCCCCTCATATGAACGCCCCTACAGGCGGTTATGCCGGGGGCCTGGGTTGTTCACACTTTCCGGCGGCGCTGGCGAAACGGCCCGGCGCCGACAAACCGCAGGGAGGTGAACGAGTTGACCCTGAAATCGAGTCCCCGGCCCATACGCCGGTTGACGCTGCTGGCGGCGCTGCTGCTTTCGGCCATCGTGGCCGTACCCGCCAG
>DAOUJS010000130.1:0-7006 GCA_034422355.1 Dehalococcoidia bacterium
CGTCCGGCTGGGGCGGCTGGAGGACCGGTCGGGGACCTCCCTGGAGGAGGTGGCCCTGTCCGCCGGCCTGCCCGTCAACCACGCCCGGCTGTGGCGCATCGGCCGGCCTCCCAGCGAGGACGAACTGCGGGCCATCGTGCGGTTCGCCTGCACCGTGCCCGGCGGGGTCGCCGTGCTGCTATTGGACTCCTCCCAGCCCTGGCCGGTGCGGGAGTAGGGCGATGGGCCGCCGCCAGCAGTGGGTCTATCACATTGAGCCGGAGGAGTTTCCGGCGGACTTCCCCCAAAGGCTGGACGCCTTCCGGCAGGCCGCCGGGTTCAGTTGGCGGGGTCTCTCCCGCCAGCTCAAGGTCAACTCCCGCACGGTGCGCCGCTGGAAGGCCGGGGCCGCTCCAGGCTCCGGTCACCTGGTGTCCCTGTTCAGCCTGGCCGCGGGAATGGGGCTGCTGCACCTGCTTTTACCGGAGTTGGGAGAGCCGGACGGCAGCGGTGACCCGCCGGAGAATTGACGCCGGTTATAGTTCACCACGGCATCGTAGGGCCAGACGGTTCGTTCCGTCCGGCCTTTCACTTGGAAGTCTCTTGGGGATTTCCTTTGCCCACCCTGTTTCGATTACGGAAAGCCGCCGATTAGCCTTGGGCCGAGGCTGGTTCCTTGGGTACGAACTAAACGTCTCCGTCGTTGTCGTCTCCTTCGGACGAATCGCCTTTTACAAACCAGCGATTGCCAAATTGCTTGTATTCCACCTTTATGCTGTCCACCCGATATGGAGCACAGTTCAGTATCTCGGCGTCTTCCAGATTGAAGATGGCAATGTTGTAGCCGTCTTTTTCCTCTTGCCCGAAGTGGCTTCGGTACACAATGGCATCATAGCCAATCTCCTGAAATAGTTCCGCCAAGATGCGCGTAGGCACGTAGTTTACTCTTTCATCAGACTGTGTTACGGGCCGGGAAAAGGCGTTATCAATGTCGATCCAGACAGCCCTTTGTTTGGCCTGGGCATCCGGTTCCTCCTCGCCCCACAGTTGTTTCAGCGTCAGACCGCTCCACGATGACTCGCCGTGTCCCTGCGTCAGGTCGATGGCGTTCAAATTGCGGACTACCTTGAACTGGGCCACCGACACCTCGGACCCGACCCAGGGCCGGACCTCCGAAATGGCTGTCTGTTCGGTCGAAGCCAAATAGAGTACAGGGATCCCCCATGAGTTGGCGCGCCCCTCTCCGGCAAATTGGGCCGTCGGCTTCATCCTATCTTCGGAAAACCCCATCGGCACCTCGACCAATTCTTCGCCGCTTGCATCCCTGGTGAGTGTGTAGTCAACGCCAAGTTGCGCGCGACACAGGATGGCACCCTCAGGTATTTCGAAGTCCCGGTCCTGCCGCGTCTGCATTACGGTTTCCAGGAAAGAATTTATGGCACGGTCCCAGATGTGGCGGCGGTGCCGCTTTACCCTTTCCTCAAACTTGCGATAACTTCGCCACGAAGCGAATTCTGGCACCTGGGGATTGTCGATGGCGAAAGGCGGAGGGGCTTTTTTCATACTTATAACATCCTCATATTGGATATGTGCCAGCGAGACCATCAGCCCAGAATCCACCAGGTTCCACATCCCACCGCGACTGTGGAAATCACGACCGACGCGCACTCCTGCTTGGTTACGCGGGACCGGATGGCGCACTTGCCCCAGGCACAGTACAAGTTATAGTGTCCAGCCAGCACGAAGGGAGCACAAGCAAACACCATCAGGGAAATAGCCAACAGCTTGGCGGCCATCACGGTTGATGCTGTTCCCGAAAGGGGAGCAATAAACACGCCGATTACCAAGATCAAGAACGACGCGGCTACTATTCCGTCAGCCAGGGTCGTCCAAGTCTCTTCGTCTTCGGCCTCCATCGCAACTTCCCGGCTGATGCGCCAGGTGAGAGCGGTCATATGGAAACCAGCGAGTACCGCACCGGCGGTCCAGAGTTGGGAAAGTTGGATGGCATCCATAGGGCACGAACTAGGTGATTGGTCTTTGAGCGTTGGATGCGGCAACGGTGTTGGTAGGGTCAAAGAGCCCCAATTGCCGCCCCTTTTCCACTTTCTGCGTCGCGGAAAGAACTTCTGCAAGCGCCGACGCCGGAACTCGGCCCAGTTCCTTTGGCTCCAACTTGTGGAGTCCACCCCCATATACCCTTCCCTCACTTAACATCTGCTCGGCGTCGATGCTATTTAGGAACTCCCATACTTTTCGCTTCAAAGAGGGAGACTCGTTCAGTATTTTCTGGAGACTTTCCCTGGGGTAGAGCATGAGATAGACGTTTGGGGCGGTGGCTTTTGAGTGGTTGAGAATGAATCGGAACGGGCGACCGTTCTTCTTATCACTTCTTCCGAGATACGTGCAGAGGAAAGGCGCCGCGGGGCGGTGTTCCTGGGCATACCAAGGGGAGCGATGCCGGCAGAGATACCGGTCTGCTATTCCTTGGGCTTTCCCCTCTTCAAGGTAAGCTGCCAGCGTGGGGAATTGTTCGCTGATCTCTTTTTCAGACAATGAACAATCCATGAGGAATAGCGGGCTCTCCAACACAGGGTTGCCATTTCCATCCTCGACGATCTCGGTTTCGGGTAAGTGGCGTGGGCTGGGGAGAATGGGGCGGAACGCCTCTAGGGGCAAACCTCGATCCCTGATCTCTTCGAGCGAAAGGATGAAGTATCTGTTGTTTCCGGTTGCCAGCCCGCGCTTGATGTCGAAAAAATCGGCAAGCTGTAACAAGGGCGGCTCTGTAAGGCTGTCCTTCCGGGGGTAGCTCGTCCATTTGGGGTCCTGGCGAAGCGTCTCGATGGGCACGAGTCGTTCCATCCGGGGCTGTCGCAGCGATCCGCCATAGCTCATCCGCACGTTGTGATCGGAGGGTGGTTCGCCCTTGAGGAACCAAACTATACAGGAGGAAACCAGCGCGTCCCCGAATTGCACTTCGTTGGGATCAAAACGATGGATGTGCAGCAAGCTCACTTCGTTCAGAAGGTAGCGTCTCACAGCGGAGCCGTAATTGACGTCCATGAACTCGCTGGGTATCAACCAGCCTGCCAGTCCACCCTGCGCCATCCATGAATGAGACAGACCCAGGAAGTAGCAATAAAGGCCGGCAAGTCCGCTCAGGTCCATACCGCAGGCATTCTTGGTATGGGTCTTGAGACGCTTCTTGTCCGCGATGTCGATGTGGTGATGGCGCACGTAAGGAGGGTTGCAGATCAGCAGGTTGAACCTGTCCGCGTCGAATGGCGGGCTGGCAAGCGTAAAATCCTCTATGCGGATGTCCAGGGTCGTACCCTTCCAAAGACCGATGGCAGGCTCGCCGTAATGGGCGTCTACTTCGTAGCCGACGGCGCCGTTGACGCGGTTCGCGGGGAATGCCGCCAGCAGCGCGGAATAGAACGAGCCAGTCCCGATGGCCGGGTCGATGAATCGCACCGGCTCGGAATCGGGTAACTGTTCCTTCGCGTAATGGAGGATCTCACTGGCCAGTTCCGTGGGCGTGGCAAATTGGCCCATTCGGTTGCGTTCAGCCTGGCACTTGGCCGAATCAAGTTCAGCCTGGACCGCAATTCGATGCTCTTCAATTTTGGCAACAGGGTTGATCATCTAAAGCCCGAACTCCCCAAGGTCTCCAATGCGATGTTCCCATACCCAGTCGATACCTTCGGCCGCCTCGTAGCCCAGATAACCGCTGTCAAAGTATCCGCACAGGAAAAGGACGAATCTCACGTTCTCCCCGTAAGACTGCCTCAATTGCGCCATCTTCGCCGCTTCCTCTTTGCGACGCTTGTTCACATTGGTGAAATCGCCTGCCGACTTGGCCTCTACCAATAGCGGCAAGTCTCCTGGACTCGCTGACCTGGGCATAATCACTGCATCGACGGGTATATTGACCTGCCGACCGGTTCCTTCTTGCTCGGCTGGTACGTTCATGCGGAAGGAATAGGTGCCGGGTTGCATATTATCGTAACTTCGCTGTTCTCCGGCGGGAAGATTGGCGTACCTTCGCTCGTCCAGCCAGGTGGCGATGGCAGCCAGTTGCCTTTCCTCTTGGGCATTGCGGATGATGGGATTCGCCACCGAACCGCACAGACGGTCCGCTACGATGGTCGCAGCCCGGTATCGTTCTTGGTCCGACGGGGCGTCACGGCGTGCAAGCCATACAAATATGTCCGGGTCGGCCATTCTCTGTATGACGGCTGCAATTTTGGCTAGGGCCGCGTCCGCATCCTGTCTCGGCATTCGAGGCGGCAGTCTTTCATCCTTTTCCATGGTTTTGACCAGATTCGGCGCAACCCCGGCGAGCCCGATAAGACGGTCCACGGCGAGGGGAGGGCAAGTCGCCATACGCAATGTGGGCAGGACGGCGGGGTTGGACCTGAGTAACTGGACACCGATGTTCGTCAGATTATCTGTCGCATTGAGAGTTGCCTCCACATCGACGGTAGTCTGAACGCGGGTTGTCCGGTAGGCATCCGGGGCGAACCGCAAAAACCAATCGTTGTACATGTCCACCGACTGGGCGATGTCCTCCTTCCATCTTTCCGGTCTATTGCTATTTACCGCCATCCGCTCATGCCTTCCTTGGTAAGCACCGGCGCAACCGGGCTCGTATGCAGGTTCTGACGGATCATTCGAGGCCGGAATTGAGACCCCGCAGAATATCCAGGTCGTCCGCGGCCCAGATGGTCCTGTCAGCAAAGTTGATCACGCCGCACCTCAAGAAGAGTATGGCATAACCGGAGGCAGCGCGTCATCCAGCCGGAAAGCAGGAAAGCCGGACGGTCCCTTTTGTCCGGCTTTCCTCGTGTTCCTGTCCGTTCGGACGCTGGTTCACCTCCTGACCACCCCCTGGACGTCGTTCCTTGACGCCCTGCGATTCAGAGCCCGGTCCAGGATGGGGAAAACGTGGGCTACACCGTTGCCGTCGTTACCGGCGCCGGGTTCCTCTCGCCACAACAAAGCGTGAGCAATCAGGCTGGTGATCTGGAGCAGGCAGTCGGCGTCGGGACTGCGGAAGACGGGGCCGGCGATCACCCGGTCGATGGGAATGTTGCGGGTGTGCCAGCCGTCGCCTGCGGCGACGGTGCGCACTGGCACGGGGTTGTAGTTGCGCAGCCGCTCGCAGGTGCGGACCACCATATCCTCGGGTTCCTGCCCGAAGATTACGAAGGCGTAGCCGCGTTCCCAGGCGGCGGTGGCGTTGATGCGATTGAAGAGCCGGTCCAGGGCAACCTGGCGGCAATGCGGCACGTCGTCCCGGTCCAGGCAGACGTTGATCACCTGCACGCCGCCGGTCTCCACAGCAAAGTCCTCGACGACCCGCAGCCCCTGGGCCACCACGTCGGCCCCTCGCGGCGACGCTGGTTGCCCGTGGTAACCGCAGGCGCAGGCAGCGACTGGCCTTATCGGGTCGATGGGGCGGAGGTCGGCGGCGGCGGGGATGCCGTAGCGTTGTTCCAGTTGGCGGCGCCATTCGCAGACCCGGCGGTCTAGCCGGTTCCAGACCGGGGCGTCCACGCCCAGGGCGGTGTGGACGTGGCAGCGGCGGCCCTGGGCTTCCATCACGTAGTAGATTCTCATGGGTTCCTCCTTGCTGGTTGGGGGTGACAATTCATCGGGTTTGAAAGGCGTAGTCCGGCGCATCGCCGCTGCGGGCAATCCAGGCCCGGCCCAGGGGCCCGGCCCTCATCACCAGCTCCCGGTGGGAGGCCAGCAGGGGAACACGAACCCGGGCGCGTGCCATCTCGCGGGCGGCGACCTCTAGGAAGTGGGTCAGGGCGATGGGGTCGTCGAAGACGACCAGGACCAGGGGCTGGGCGCCGTGGTCGTCGGTGGGCCTGGCGGTGGCGTAGTAGCGCAGGTAGGGGGCGACCCGGGCGGCCATGGTGGCGGGCCGCACGGCGCGGCGCTCCCACTCCAGGAAGAAAGGCCAGGCGTTTTCGCCCCGGCGCAGGATGCCGAAGGCGTCGGGATGGACCGAGCGCAGCTTTCCCTGGTGGCGGAAGTAGCGGGATGCCCGCCGGGGCGGGTCAAGCTGGACGATCTCCCGGGAGCGGGAACGGGCCTGTCTCGCCAGGGCGGCGGCGAAGGCGTGGACGGCGGCGGTGTGCTCGACGTTGCGGAGCAACTGGCGGGTCCGGGTCCCGGCCACGTTGCGCCAGTCCAGGGACGCTTCGGGGTCGGTGGGCCGGGCGCTCCATCTCCGCTTCGCGTCACCCGGCGACGTGCGGTCGCGGCGGGCCAACATTACCAGCCCCCTATCGGACAGGGCCAGGCGGCGCTGGCCGTCCACGGCAACGTCAACCAGCAGGTGTAACTCAGCCAACCGCTGCGTCACCTGGGACAGGCGGGAACGCTTCACGCCCAGCAACGCGCCCAGGTGGGCCGGCGCCAGCCAGGGCCAGTCGGAAAGCAGGTCCGCGGCCCGCTTCTCCACCGGCTTGAGCAAGGACGGCAGCAGGCAGTCGGCGTCCGGGTCCGGGGCATCGGGCGGCGCGGCCCGCTGGGGCGGCCTCCGCAGCGGCCAGGACCGGGGCGGCCCGGTGTGGGCCAACGCGGTTTGCAGGGCCAGAGGCGCGGGACCGGATGGGGTGCGCCAGACGGCGGCCCCGGCCCCGGCGGATGCCACATCGCTCTCCAGGGCCAGGAACACCGGGCCGGGCAACGCCGCCGCCAGCCGCCGGGCCTGGCGCAGCCGCACCTCGTCGGGCAGCAGCATCAGCGCGGCGCTGGTCTGTTCGCCCTGACCCAGCCGCCAGAGGCGCTTGGCGAAGCCGGTGCGGTCGGCGGTATTGCCCTGGCGCACCACCGCCAGCGTCCTGCCGTCGGGCAAGGCGACGGCGGCGTCCAGGGGCATGGCCCGATACCAACGGAATACCAGGGGGTGAAACACCTGGGCGACGGCGCAGGCCAGGCGGTAGACGACGGCCACGGCGTCCAGGCGTTCCAGCAGGCCCCGCCGCCACTGGCGGGACACCGGGCG